>CAIFEY010000005.1 GCA_903789635.1 uncultured Eubacteriaceae bacterium | reverse complement strand
AAACCTACATTTTCATTTTGCAATTTTATGGAAAAAGGGCTTGCAAAAAACAGAGGGCGCGGCGCGGTCAACAATAAGAGACGCGATGTAAATGATAACATAAAAGCCGTCGCCGCGCTGCCCTCCGGGCAAGGCGTTGACCCTCCGGGACACTGGGATTGTTCGAACACTGGGACTGATGGCGGAAATGCGGTCGCCGCGCTACCCTCCGGGATACCGGGGTGTTCGAACACCCCGGTAGTGATAGCGTAAATGAGGTCAACGTGACCTGCGGGGTTTTGTCAAACGGTGAAGAATCCTGTTCTCGGGAATGTTAAAAATTTAATTATGTTATTGTGTGAAGATCGGCGATTTCGGAACGATTGCGCACAAGCTGATTAACGATAATGAGTATCGGCGTCAGAAATCGCTGTAATCGAATGGTAAATATTGACATTGTGATGATAGATTCTGATAAATTGAGGTTCGATTAAAGCTACATTCGGATGTTGATATCACAGATGCACTCTGGACATCAAGATGGGGAAGAGAGGAACGGTTCACGGTGTTTTTGTGTACAGATCGACGTACAAAAATTCATATTATCTTCTTCGGGACGATTTGACAGAAATTTTTTTGATTTCTTCATAAAATCGCCCCTGATTCGCATTGACAGAACCAAAAAAGCGGCCCGAGACTGCCGAGCCCGGAGGCTGGATTTTCGAGGGAGTTTTTCTGAGAAAAGTTCACCGAAAAAAATGCCGTCTTGTTCATCAAGCTGTTAAATTACCAGTAAATGGTGCATGGTGTATACATGTGCCATTCCCCGGTATCCGACACGCTGGTGTTTTCCATCTCGGTGTCCCGTGAGGGCAGACCCAGAATCCCGAAGGGGCCAGTCCGGCATCCCGGAGGGCGATGTTCCTTTGCGGGAACGCATCGCACGCAGCTGACCAACGGGAGGCTGCGTACCTTCGGCCCGCGGCCCCAATCCCAGCTTTTCAAGGGGCCGGCTGGCCATAAAATCAAGGCCGCGGCGAGCATGATGTGAGCCGCGGCTTCCTTATAATACAATCCAGTTCCCGACCTCTGGAGGGAACTGGCGACCCTGCCGCCGCAGGCGGCAAAGAAAATAGGAGAATCCGACGCGATCAGCGGAGGATTCTCTCACATTAAGTCCCAGTCATACTTCGAGCCCTCGGACGTGCTTAAATTAAATTAATACAGTAGAAATACATTTACATAAACCCGCTCCTCCTGTATGATATTGGTAGGAAATGAACGGAATTATGTGATTTAATCAGTCGCCGGAGTCGCCGGAGTCGCCGGAGTCGCCGGAGTCGCCGGAGCCGCATAATTCGCCGATTCCGCGGCGTTCGGCACCCACGGACCGGCATTCTTAAGCAGTTTCTCGGAGGTAAGGACATGGCAGCGGAGGTCAGGGCTCCCAAGTGGGCCAGGAATACAGCAGTCGCGCTTGACGTGATTGCGTGGGTGTATTTTGTCGCATGCGCGTTCTTAGTGTTCGGACCCGGACAGTACGTGGATCAGACGCTTGTGCAGGCAATGCTTGCGAACAGGCTGATCTCGCCGCTGATTGGCGGCTGCTGGCTGCTCGGGGTGATCACGATCGTGCATGCGGCCTGCTTCCGCGGGGCGCTGGGGAGGGTCCTCATGTGGATTCCGTATGCGGCGGTGTTCGTGCTTTCGCTGATCAACCTGATGGGGGTCTACAGACTGCTGGACCTTTGGATCTACATCCCGGACGCCGTGATCGTGGCGGTATACGTCCTGGTGGTCGTGCGGCAGCATCGTTCGGAACGGAGCGGGATGTAAGGCAAAATCTGAAAATCCGAATTCGCGAATGCCGCATCAGAGTTTCTAAAAGTTCCTAATAGAGAGTTTCGAATAGGGATAGTATGCACTCCTTAAACCTATATCATCAACTATTGCTCATAATGAATCTAACCAACGGTCGGTCCGGGCTCAACTTCAGCCTCGGGCCGATCGCTGGCTTTACGGCAAAGGTGAAAAAATGAAGAAAGAACATTTTATGATAGACAACGTCGCGTGCACAGTATACACGAGCACCCCCGCAGACTCGGGGCTTGCCGGTGGTCCAGGTGCTGCCGGGGATCCGGGTGATGCGGGGGCAGGCGATGCTTCGGAGGCGTCGTCGGCTGGCCGCGGTGATGACGCAGCGGCCGGCTTGAACATGCGCGGCCCGAAGTTCCTGCTCGTGCAGGCGGTGGACGATCACGACCTTGAGGTGCTGGACAGCGAGGCGGACGCGATCGCGGATGAGGCGGGAGAGCCGTTCGTGCTGGCGGCGTTCAAGGTTTCCGACTGGAACGTGGACCTGTCGCCGTGGGAGGCGCCGGCGGTTTTCGGGGACCAGGACTTCGGGGCCGGTGCGGAGGCGACGCTCGCGTTCGTCGAGGATGCGCTGATTCCGGGCGTCTCAGCGCGGCTTGGCGTTTCCCGGCAGGTGCCGGTGGTGATAGGCGGGTATTCTTTGGCGGGGCTGTTCGCGCTGTGGGCGGGGCACCGGAGCCGGTCGTTCGCGGCGATCGCGGCCGCGTCGCCGTCGGTGTGGTTTCCGGGGTGGATGGATTTGACAAAGTCCACCTGTCCAAGCGTACGCGCGGTCTACCTGAGCCTGGGCGACCGCGAGGAGAAGACGTGTAACCAGCTGATGGCAGCGGTTGGAGACTGCATCAAGGAGCAGGAGCGGATTCTCAGAGGACGAGGCATCCCAGTCACCTTGGAATGGAACAAGGGAAATCACTTTAAGCACCCGGACCTCAGGACGGCGCGGGCGTTCGCGTGGTGCATGAAGACGCTGGGCGATGCGGAGTGATGTTCAAGGATGCTGAATAACATTGAATAATGTTGAATAAGCCTGAGAGGTTCTAATTATCTTGGATAATTACACATTCTTAATTCGCAGACCGGGAAATAATCGGAAGATTGTGCGCCCGGTTTTTGCTTGTTTTCCGGAGGGCAATCGCATATAGTTAAAGATATAACCAGGCGGTGGCAGGAGTCACCGCGGCGTGACTTGGAGAGGGAAAGGAGACTGCGATTGAGTGAAATCAATGGAATGGAAGGTTTAGTATTCTCGGAGGGAGAGCTTAAGATCGAGTTCCTGTTCCTGAACGACATCCAGAAGAGCACGGGCGTATACATCTTTCCGCTGCACAGGCACGACGACTTCCTGGAGGTATCTCTGATCTGCAGCGGGACGGAAACGATCGAGTACCGCAGGGGCGAGTACACGGCCGCCGCGGGTGACATTATCATCAAGAACGCGGGACGGATCCATCAGGAGACGGCGACGGATGTCAACGACCTGGTCGAGCTGTCCATGGGCGTTTCGGGCGTGCAGGTCCCGGGGCTTCCGCCGAACACGATGATCGCGCAGGATATCGTGCCGGTCATTCACGCGCCGGAGGTCATGGGCGTCCTGCGGGAGCTGTTCCTGTTCATTCAGAGGCAGCACAGGGAAGACGGGGAAGAGGAGGAGAGCGTGCAGCTCGCGCTCAGGACGTTCCTCTCCATCGTGCTGACGGCGACGAGGGAGCACGGCGTCAGGATGAAGGTTGGATCGGCGATCGTGCCGACCAGGCAGATCTCCGAGGTGATGGAATACATCGATAAGAATTTCCAGAACCAGATCAGCCTGAACGACGTGGCGAAGACGTTCTTTGTCAGCCCTTACTACCTGGCCCACCAGTTCAAGTCGGAAATCGGTTACACGGTGAACCAGTACATCCAGCTGAGGCGCATGGGGATGGCCGAGCAGCGCCTCGCGTTCGAGGACACGCCGATCAAGACGATCGCGACGGAGTGCGGGTATACAAGCCTCAAGTACTTCTATTCCGTGTTCAAGAGCAAGACCGGGCATACGCCGAGCGAGTTCCGCAGCCTGATCCGGTCGAAGGAGCCTTCCGAGTAAATCGATTATGCAGATCGATATCACAGATCGATAATACAGAATAACGAACGTGTAAAGGAGTTTCATCTGGGCAGCAGCCAGGTGAGACTCTTTTTTTCGTGGATTTTTTGCCGCGGAATCCACAAGATCGGATACCTACGAATGCAAGAAACCTGACTCATCGTAAAGCCGGTGTAAAGGAATGGCTGAATTTCAATGAAGCAAGAACGCAAGATCGCAGATACGTAATGCAAGTTCCGGGAATAGATTTGGGACTGTTGTTAGGTTAATATCTTAACAGAATTTATCCAACAAAGAAATTTTCCACGAGGAGGAACTGACATGAAAAAGATTTTTGGAAGCCCGTCGAGATACATTCAGGGCATGGGAGTACTGAAGGAACTGTCCAAGTACACGGCAATTCACGGCAGCAAGCCGGCGATCCTGGTAGACCCGGACATCGCGGAGGACATCCTGAAGATTGTTAAGGAGAGCTTTGGCGGCGACGAGAGCAAGTACTATGTAGAGATCCTGGGCAAGGACAGCCCGCGCATCTGCTGCGAGGAGACGTTCAACCTGCTCAGAAAGAACGCGAAGGCGAACGGATGCGACCTCTACGTCGGCATCGGCGGAGGAACTTCCCTGGATGTGGCAAAGGCAGCCGCTCACTTCGACAAGGCTCCGATGATCTCCTGTCCTACGATTTCCGCGACGGACGCTCCGTGCAGCGCACTCTCCGTCATCTATCATCCGGACGGGGTATGGGACTACCACCTGTTCCTGGACAAGAACCCGAACGTCGTCCTGGTCGATGAGGACATCATCGTCCACGCGCCGCTCCGCTACAACCTGGCTGGCATGCCGGACGCACTGTCCACCTACTACGAGGCGGCAACCGCTAACGCAGCCAACGTCGACAACTTCCTGGGCGGCAAGCACACGGTCGTTTCCCAGACGATTGCAGACCTCTGCTACGAGACGATCTACGAGTACGGTGAGCAGGCAGCATTCGCCTTCAAGGCACACGCGGTAACGCCGGCTGTCGAGAAGGTCGTCGAGGCGAGCACACTCCTCTCCGGGGTCGGATTCGAGAGCAACCAGAGCGCCGCATCCCACGCCATCCAGAACGCGATGACCGCAATCCCTGCGTCCCACGACTACTTCCACGGCGAGAAGGTCGCATTCGGCATCCTGGGACAGCTCGCGCTGGAGTCCTGGGAGGACGAAGAGATCGAGAAATTCTGCCGCTTCTGCATCCATCTGGGACTGCCGGTCACGCTGGAGGAGCTCGGCATGGCAGATCTCTCCGATGAGGACGTCATGAAGATGGCAACCCTGGCATGCAAGGAAGGCGAGACTATCCACAACACCGTCGTTCCGGTAACGCCGAGAGTCGTATTCGACGCGATCAAGACCGCCGACCAGCTCGGACACTATTACAGAACCAAGTACGAGAACATCCTGAACTAGTCAGGGAAGACAAAGAAAACAGGAGCGCGAAACAACCGAAATCCTGAACATAGATGATGCGAATCGGGCGGCCGCACGTGCTGCGGCTGCCTGAGGAGAATCGAAAGAGACAAGACAAGAGACAGCTAAGAGAAACAAGAGAAGATAAAAGAGAAATTAGAGAAATAGTGAGGAAGAAAGAAGGAGAAACATATGACTATGCTGAAAATCATGTCTTCACCGCTTCAGTTAGGACCAGTCGAGATTAAGAATCACTTCATCGTATCACCGATGGTCATGAACTGCTGCAACGAGGACGGAACCGTCACCGAGAAGTGGATCGCCTATCACGAGGAGAAGGCTAAGGGAGGCTGGGGACTTATCGTCACCGAGGACTGCGCTGTAGATCCAACTGGAAGAACCTACCAGTTCATCCCGGGACTGTGGGACGACGCGCAGATCGCTTCCCACAAGCAGGCGACCGATCGCGTTCACGCCGCAGGCGCCAAGATGTTCGCACAGATCTTCCACGGCGGACGCCAGACACAGGAGTGGATCACGGGACAGCCGGTTTGGGCGCCGTCCAGGATCCCATGCCCGGTAAAGAAGTCCATGCCTCACGAGATGACGACAGAGGACGTCGATGAGCTGATCGAGAAGTTCGGCGACGCCGCTCTCCGCGCCAAGAAGGCCGGCTATGACGGCGTGCAGATTCACGGCGGACACGGCTACCTGATCACGGAGTTCACCTCCTCCTATTCCAACAAGCGTACCGACAAGTACGGCGGAAACCTGATCAACAGGATGCGTTTCCCGGTTGAAATCATCAAGAACATCAAGGCCAAGTGCGGCGACGACTTCCCGATCGACTACAAGATCTCCGGAGAGGAGCAGGTCGAGGGCGGAACCAACATCGAGGACACCAAGGCAATGGCGATGATCCTGGAAGAGGCCGGAATCACATCCCTGAACGTCTCTGTCGGCGTATACGAGAGCTGGTACATGCAGGTACCGCCTGCGGTCATGGGCCACGGCTGGCTGACCAAGTATTCCAGCGAGATCAAGAAGGTCGTCGATATCCCGGTAACCACCGTCGGAAGAATCAACAACCCGCTCGTCGCTGAGTCAATCATCAAGAGCGGAAAGGCCGACGCGTGCTACATGGGACGTGCCTCCCTCGCCGACCCGCACATGCCTAATAAGGCCATGGCAGGACAGTACGAGGACATCATCCAGTGCATCGCATGTCTGCAGGGATGCAGCGGCCAGATCGACGCAGTGCCGGCCAAGCACGGCGGATGCACGCTGAACCCGAGAACCGTCATGGAGGACGAGTGGAAGATTGAAGAGGCGAAGGACAAGAAGGATGTCATCGTCATCGGTGCCGGTCCTGCAGGATGTGAGGCGGCAATCGTCCTCGCGCAGAGAGGCCACAAGGTCACCGTACTCGAGAAGGGAGACTTCATCGGCGGACTTTACCGTATCGCTTCCATTCCGCCTTGGAAGGGAGAGATCATCGACTTCATCCGCTGGCAGATCACGCAGATGGAGAAGCTTAACGTAGAGGTCAAGCTGAACACCGAGGTAACTAAGGAGATGATCGAGGAGCTGAAGCCGGATGCCGTCGTCGTTGCGACCGGATACCACGCCTTCGTTCCGCCGTTCCCGGGCAAGGACAGAGACTTCGTCGTCGCTGCCAATGACGTCCTCCTCGGAAAGGAAGACATCAACGGAAAGATCGCCGTCATCGGAGGCGGACTCGTCGGTGCGGAGACGGCCAACCACCTGGCTACGCATAATAACGAGGTCACTATCGTCGAGATGCTGCCGGTGATCGCGGGAGAAGAGCCGGACAGCATGAAGAAATTCCTGTACGAGTCATATGAGGCGCACAACGTAGAGATGCTGACCAACACGGCGGTACAGACCATCAACGAGGATGGATCCATGACCGTAAAGGTCGGCGAGGAAATGAAAAACATCGGACCGTTCGACGCGATCGTCACGGCTGTAGGACTCCACTCCAACACCGAGCTGCAGAACGTCCTTGAGGACGTCGTCCCGCAGGTTCTCTACGCAGGCGGAGCTCTCCACAGAGGCAACGCACTGGACGCGATCCGCGAAGGCTATAAAGCGGGTCTGGACGTATAAAGTCAAGATAAGAAAAAGAGGATTATACAATGAAAAACCAAGGTTTTGTGCAAAGGCCGGACGGCTATCTGGACCGGACCCCATGGGGGAAATTTATCCTGATCGGACTGCTCTTCGGCATCTGGGGCACGGCAGTCGCGCTGAACAGCGTACTGATCGCCCAGTTCAAGGAAGTATTCGTCATCTCCAACGTCGCGAGCGCACTGATCCAGTCCGCCTACTTCGGCGCGTACTTCTTAGTGTCGATCCCGACATCCATGATCATCAAGAAGTACAGCTACAAGACGGCAATCGTGCTCGGCATCGCCCTGTTCGCAGGCGGCTCGCTGCTGTTCTACCCGGCGTCTCTCGCCGGCAGCTACCTGCCGTTCCTGATGTGCATCTTCGTCATGGCAATCGGCGCGGGCATGCTGGAGATGTCCTGCGGCACATACGTCGTCATGATGGGTAATCCGGAGGCATCGACACTCCGTGCGATGATCGCGCAGACGATCAATCCGATCGGAAATATCGCAGGAATCCTCCTCGGAAAACTGCTGATCTTCACCTCCGTGACCAGACTGAGCGACCAGATGGAGGGCCTGTCCAAGGCAGAGCTCCACAAGTTCCAGTTGGCCGAGCTGCAGCACACGATCGTCCCATACATGATCATCGCGGGCATTCTGATCGTCCTGCTGATCCTGATCGCCGTTCAGAAATACCCGTCCTGCAAGGTGCAGGTCAAGGAAGGCGAGGAGGCTCCTGGCACACTCGAGTCCGTCAAGGCACTGCTGAAGAACAGGAAGTTCGTATGGGGCTGGTTCGCACAGTTCTGCGGAATCGGTGCACAGCTGACCATCTGGTCGTTCCTGATCAGAGAAGTCCTGGACCTGAACCCGAACATGGCGGAGGCCCAGGGAACCAACTACATGATGATTTCCTACGTGATCTTCTTCATCGGAAGATTCATCGTATCCATGCTGCTGAAGAAGGGCGTAACGGAATACAACCTGCTGAGCGTCTACCTGACCCTGTGCGTCGTCGCACTCTTAGGCGTCATGTTCGGACCGTCCAATATCCCGGTATTCTGCCTGCTCGCGATCAATATCCTGCTCGGACCGATCTACCCGGTTCTGTACGCAACGAACGTCGCGAACGTAGAGAGAAAGTATACCGAGAACGCCGGCGCATTCGCGACCATGACTCTGGTCGGCGGAGCGATCTTCCCGATCATTCAGGGAAAGGTGGCAGACCTCGCAAGCCTGCAGTTCTCCTTCATCGTTCCGGCAGTTGGATTTGTCATCGTACTCATCTTTGTCCTGCAAAACCGCAAAGCACAGCAGTAATTGATGAAGAGGCCCTGCGGATCATCCCCGGGGCCTCTTTACTAAGGAGTAAATATGCATTTTCATGGACCAATCGTACGTCCGCAGACGGATGCGGACAGTGTATACATCGAAGTCACCGTCGGATGCACGCATAACAGCTGCACATTCTGCAATTTCTATGACGGCTATCCGTTCTACGTCGCACCGATGGAGCAGATCAGAGCCGACATTCAGGAGGCGAGGGAAAGTTACCCACGCGCCCGCAGGATCTGGCTGAACGGGGGCAATCCGTACGCGGTTGCCACGGACAAGCTGATCGAGATCGCTTCACTCACCAGGGAGGCATTCCCGAACGCGCGTGTCTCCACCTATGCCAGGGTCGACGATCTGACGCGAAAGAGCGTGGAGGAGATGAAGGCGATCCGCGAGGCAGGCCTGGACGATCTGGTCATCGGATTTGAGACGGGAGACGACGAGGCGCTCGCCTATGTCAACAAGGGCTACACGGCAAAGGACATCGTGGACGGCTGCAGGAAGCTCGAGGCTGCCGGCATGACGTACCGGCTGATCTTCCTCGGCGGACTCTCCGGCAGGGGCAAAGGCGAAGCGGCGGCCAAGAAAACCGCTGACGTGCTGAATCAGCTGCATCCTACGATCCTGTACCTGAATTCCGTGTCCATCCTGCCGGGAACACCGCTGTACGAGGACCGGGAGAAGGGCATTTTTCAGGAGGCCGGCGAGCGGGAAAACGTGCACGAGTTCATCACGATGCTGTCGCTCCTGAAGAACGACATCGCGGTCTTTGCCGCACCGAACACGACACCGTTCTCCTTCTACGTCGACCTGCAGCCGAATAAGAAGAAGCTTCTGGATGCCATGCAGGCCTACGCGGACTCCCTGGACGAACGCGAGGAAGCGAGGATCGCAAAGGAGCGCAGCGAGGGACGGTCGGTCTAGGAGTCTGGATTACAAACGGCAGCGGACGGAAGCAGTATCGCATGCAGCAATAGTTAAGGAAGAACAACATGAACCTATTATTATAGTAGGAATTATTCACGGGAGAAGTCGGATGAAGATAGGCGTAATTATCGTAGTCATCCTGTACGAGGCGATCTCGATCGGCCTGGTCAGCTGGCTCATCAGAAGAAAACGGAAGACACAGGCGCAGCAGGAGGAGGGATTCGCGCTCGGAGGAAGAAGCCTCGGAACATGGGCAGTGGGAACGACCATCTGCCTGACACTGCTCGGCTCCGGGCACCTGACCGGAACCTGGGAGGGCTGCCTGACCCTGGGAGAGACGCAGATCTGGCACGTCATGGCCAACGGATTTGCGATGGCGCTCGGCGCGGTCACGATGTACTGCTGGGCGAGGCGGATGCGCATCACCACGACCGGTGAGATCGCGACGACGCTGTACTGCAAGGAGCTTGCGGTGCTGATCGCCGCGGTGAACATCGCCGTGGGCTGGGCGGTAACGTCGTTTGAGACGCAGGCGCTTGGCATCATCATCTCGTCGATGACCGGGTTTCCGCTCAAGCTGACCGTGCTGATCGGCAGTGTGGTCGGGCTCTGCTACATCATTTTCGGCGGCACCAAGCAGGTCGCGATGCTGAACCAGATCAACATCATCATCCTGTATGTCGGCATGTTCGGCGCGCTGTTCTTCGTGCTCAAGACGCTGCCGGGATTCAATTTTGACACAGTGCAGGCGTACTATGCGGCGCGCCCGCGCATGTACCCGAACTTCCTGAAGTTCACGGGAGGGGAGCATCACTTCCTGCAGGTCGGCATCCCGATCCTGATCGCGCCGTTCTTCGCGCACTGCTGCGGACAGCAGACGATTCAGACGGCGGCCTCCGCCAAGAGTGAGAAGGCGCTGAAGAGGATCGCCTGGTTCGTCGGACCGATGAACGTCATCATCGGCGCGATCTCTATCTGCATCGCGATGACCGCGAGGACGATGCCGCAGTTCGCGTCCTACAGCAACAAGCTGGTCACGACCCAGATGCTGATCACCATGCTGCCGAGCTGGTTCATCGCCATCCTGTTCGCCGCTTTCGCTGCGGCACTGCTGTCCTCTTACGGCGGATTCCTGATCGGACCGGCGACGGTCATCACCGTTGACTTCCTCAAGGAGTTCTACATCAAGGACATGACCGACAAGCAGGAGACCCATTACATCCGCGTATTCATCGGCGTCGGCGGCGTCGTGACCTTCTGCATGGCGCAGACCCTTCCGACGATCGTCAATATGTTCACCTGGATCTACTCCTTCATGATTCCGGTCTTCTTCCTGTTCGTCTTCGGGCTGTGGTGGAAGCGGAACAATAAGGTCGGCATCCTGGCCTTTGTAGCGAGCTGGATCATGGCGACACTGTGGACCTTCTTCCCGAACATGACCAAGGCCCTGCACATGGGAAACGTGCACATCTCCTACATCATCGTCGCCATCTCCCTGCTGATCCTCGTGATCGGCAACCTGGTGACGGAGGGCAGGCCGGCGTACTTCAAGTCGGAGGAGTGGCATAACTCCGAGGCGTATAAGATATATCTTCAGGAAAAAGCCGTGGGAAATGCGTAGTACCGTGCAGAAAAGAGGCGTATATTATGTTTGTGGATGTTGCTCTTAAGGCCGTGCTGATTCAGTTTATCTACGCGGCGGCAGTTATCGGAATCTCCACCCTCGTGACCAAGATATCCGAGAGCAGGAAGAAGAAGGAAGGCAGGGAAGAATGAACGAGACAATCCTGGAACTGATCCTGACGGCAGTCATGGGCTTCTTCATGGTATTCGACCTGGTCGGATGCCGCAGAGCCAGAGCGGAAGAGGCCGCGGCCAAAGTAAAGAACCTGGGCACAGAGCCGGGCGCGATTGACGGCGCTGACTCCGCCGCTGATCTGTAAGCCTTGCGGCAGAATAGAAAATGACTTCTCCGGCAGGGGCTGTGGAAAAATGCTCGTTCATTTTTTCGCAGCCTCTTTTTTCAGTTTCAGTGAACGGCCGCGGGGCGATACGAACTCTTCATATTAGTTTCAGCACATTAAACATGAGATGCGTACTATCATAGAAACTTAGAATCTGCCTGCGTTTATTCAGACCGCATCCGCGCGATTGCGCCAGCAGATATGGCCAGGTATAATTAAACGGTAAGAGTAATAATTTCCGCTCTTCAGCGAACAAGGAGGTACCCATGCACACACACCCGAACCGACCGACTCCGCGCGCGCACTCCGTGAAAAGGCTCACGGCCGCACTGACAGCAGTCCTTCTGCTGCTTGCGCTTTTCGCCTTTGTCGGATGCGGAAGAACCGAGAAGGTGGTCGATCACACCACCAAGGAGGTCAGCCTGCCGAAGGCAAAGAAGGTAGTCCGGATCGAGATCGAGCACGTGAATGAGAAGGGGGCGGTCACGCGCGTCGTGCAGGTGAAGGACGCGGAGACGGCGGACCTCACCGCTAAGATCCGCCGCGCGGACGGACTGCAGATCCGCTATTCCAACGACGACAGCCCATCGGTCAAGCCGTTCCTCAGGGTGAACTTCTATACGAAGAAGGACAGCAGGGCCGTGCTGTTTTATGAGAAAAAGGGGAATTTTTACATGGAGCAGCCGTACGTCGCGGTCTGGGAGGTCAAAGAAAGCCTGTACAAGCACCTGGCGAATTACGATGGATATCTCCTCAAGGTCAATAATTAGCCGCAAGGTTAAGTCGTAATATTCAGAATATATTACGCCGCGTCGAAGTCCGGCGGATGGACGCACGGGAATATACGCGGGGGATATAATAGAATTGTTGTTATCACAATATACATAATATACGCAATGCAAATGGGAAGAAGGGATTGAATCATGAAATCTACATCGAAATCGAAATCTAAGATCAAGAGCCTGCTGATCGTGCTCCTTGCGGCGGTTGTCGCTGTTGCGATGCTCACTGCCTGCGGATCGATCTCCGATGCCTCGAGTTCATCCGAATCATCCAGGTCTGCGGCAAAGAAGAAAACCGGCAAGGTCCTCGTCGTCTGCTTCTCGGCGCAGGGGCATACGCGCAAGGTGGCCAAAGCGATTGCGAAGCAGACCGGCGCCAAGACGTTCTTCATCCACCCGAAGAAGAAGTACACGGAGAGTGACCTCGACTACAACGACGACAGCAGCCGCGTGAATAAGGAGCACGCGGACGAGAGCCTGCAGAATGTCGCGCTGAAGTCGACCAAGGTGAAGAACTGGAAGTCCTACAAGACCGTGTTTATCGGCTACCCGATCTGGTTCGGCGACGCGGCGTGGCCGATCAACGGATTCGTCAAGGCCAACGACTTCACCGGCAAGACGGTGATCCCGTTCTGCACCTCGGGCGCGACAGGCATCTCCGCGAGCTCCAGGCACCTCGCACGCCTCGCGGGCACCGGCAAGTGGAAGACCGGCGTCCGCTTCTCGTCTGATGTCTCGGCGTCGAGTGTGAAGGCAAAGATCAAGTCGATGGGGTACTAAACTCCAGGAGATACTAAAACTCCAGGGGATGCGGATATTGGCCGCAGGCGGCTAATACTTGTTCAGCAGCTCGGTCAGGACTTTGCCGTCGATGTTGCCGCCGGAGATGACGAGGGCGACGTTCTGTCCGCCGACGCGTTCGCTGTGGTCGAGGACGGCGGCGATCGTGGTGCAGCTTCCGGCCTCGGCGATGTACTTCTCCTCCTTGGCCATGAGGCTGACGGCGCGGCCGATCGTGTCCTCGGAAACGACGATGAAGTCGTCGACGACGTCCTTCGCCAGCTTGTAGCTCAGGGCGCCGATGCCGCCGACGAGCGCGTCGCAGAGGGACGGGGCGGAAGGGTAGGTGTCGTAGAAAATATTGTCTTCGTAAGCCTTGACCATGGCCGGGCAGGCCTCCGTCTGGACGCCGACGACGCGGATTTCCGGCTTGATGGCCTTGGCAGCGGTGGCGATGCCGGTGATCAGGCCGCCTCCGCCGATCGGGACGACGATGGTGTCGATCTCAGGGTTCTGCTCCAGGATCTCGATCGCGATCGTGCCCTGGCCGGCGTAAATCAGCGGGTCGTCGTAGTAGGCGTCAATGAAGGTCAGGCCGTGCTCCTCGATCCAGCTCATGCCGAGCTCGTGCGCCTGGTCGTAATCGTCACCCATCAGGAGGGCTTTTCCGCCGAAATAGTGGATTTTGTCGATCTTACTCTGCGGCGTGGACTTAGGAACGATGATCTCGGCGTTGGAAATTCCGAGCAGGGAGGCGGCGTAGGCGACGGAGCTGCCGTGGTTTCCGGAGGAGATCGTGGCGACGCCCCGCGCGCGCTCCTCGCCACTCAGCGACAGCATCTTGTTCATCGCCCCGCGGATCTTGAAGCTCCTGGCGCGCTGGAACGACTCGAGTTTGAAGAAATAGCGGCGTTCGCCGTCTCCGAGGGAGAACGATTCCTCGAGCGGTGTTCTTCTGACGTAAGGGCGGATTCGTTCGTAGGCTTCTTTCACGTCGTTGTAGACAAAATTCATCTGGTACCTCGTCTTTCTGCGCCTGATGACGCGCATTCCGCCGCCGGAACTGACGGAACTGTCGGATCCGGGATCTGCCTGGATTTACCTGGGTCTGTCGGAATCGGATCATCCAGATCGGCATCATCGGCGGGCTAGTTTATGATTAAATACGGTTTCACTGAAATACTGGTGTTAATAGAAAAGGCATTGAACCCTGTCTCTCCGCTCGCGCGGCCCTAACGAAACAAGGTCCAATGCCTTTCCCCCTGCACCCGGGGGCGCAGGAAACATCAAGTGTTCAATTGAAGAGAGTATAACATCTGAGGGGCGGAATTAGCAAGCCCCAAATTACCATTTATGATATACTAATATGAGGATTATTAATGAACAGCCTGCGTGATTACGCGCGGGTTATTCAATTGCCCTGGGGTTTGGGATGCCGTACATGGGGATGCGCGGCGCTTGTGTAATAGAGATTACGTGTTTTCAACTAAATGACGACTGAATTTTAAAATGAATGAGGAGGTAATCGGGGGATCGTTTTTACATTTTAGATTGGTGGGTAAGTGAATGAAGTTAGAACAATTGAAGCAGCTGGTAAAGATTGCGGAAGCGGGCAGCATGAACAAGGCCGCGCAGGAGATGTTCACGGCGCGTTCGTCGCTGAGCAGCTCGATGAAGAGTCTGGAGAACGAGCTCGGGGACGTGCTGTTCACGCGCAGCTCGGGCGGCATCGCGCTGACCAGGTACGGGGCAGAGGTCTATTATCAGGCAAAGGAAATCATCGAGAAGGTCGATTTTCTGCAGGAGGCGGCGAAGATCAACAAACGCCCAAAGCTCTCCATCGCGAGCATGTACAGCTCCTCTGGGCTCCTGGCGGTGAACGAGCTGTTCCGGCGCTGCGAGGACCCGCGCCCTCTGATCGACCTGGACGAGAACACGCTGATGAAGGTCATCGAGAAGGTGGACATGGGCCTGGCCGACATCGGCATCATCACGATCTTCGACGACAGCAAGGAGATTACGCAGAAGAAGCTGGAGGGGACGAACCTCGATTTCCACCCACTGATGAACCGGCAGATGTACGCAATCGTCGGTCCTAAGAACCCGCTGTACGCCTCGTCCAGGAAGTCGGTCAAGCTCTCGGAGCTGACGGATTACCCGTACATCGTCAACTACTCCGCGCACACGGAGAACGCCATGAGCGGATTCCTGGAGGGAAGGGACATGCAGAGGGCGGATGTTCAGGTCAGCGATTTATCCTGCGCGCTGAAGATCGTCGAGGAAACCGACGGATACATGATTGAGACAAATGACAAAGAAATCTACGAAAAACTATACGCGCCGACAAATTATCGATTTATTCGTCTTTCCGGGCACGGAATGATCGGCAAGCTGGGCTGGATCAAGAGAAAAGACCGAAACCTCACAATGCTTGAAAAAGAGTACATAAACCTGATCTCTAAATACGCGAAAGAGTAAATGGTTCCGATTTTCGTACAATCATGTACGAAAATCGGAACCATTTTGCTGTCAGATTGTACTGCTATACTTGAGTCACTAAGGAAATTATTTACTATTCGTAAAAGGAGGTGTGTCATGGATAGTGATAATAATAAGAAGATAAGTTTTTTCTCGGCAGTATGTCTGGCAATTGGGACGATTGTCGGAGCGGGTGTGTTCGGAACGATTCCGGCCGCTGCAGCAGTCGTAGGCAATGGTATTGAATGGGCTTA
This sequence comes from uncultured Eubacteriaceae bacterium, assembly GCA_903789635.1. Classification (GTDB taxonomy): domain Bacteria; phylum Bacillota; class Clostridia; order Peptostreptococcales; family Anaerovoracaceae; genus Aminicella. The sequence goes on along the minus strand of CAIFEY010000005.1, from coordinate 70,036 downwards.
TTTTGTCGCATTCTTATCGATCATCGTGTGCTACCTGCCGCAGATGGTGACGATTTCCACTCTGCCGGCCCCGTTTACCTTATATATGCATGCAACGCGCATCGTCAACCCGACGATCGGCTACATGCAGGTAATTTACGGCTTCAATTACGTCTTTATTCTGTCTGCGCTGGCAGGCGTGTTCGCGCAGTACGCGTCGGTGTACATCAATGTCGACCAGAAGGTGCTCGCCATTGCGTCCCTGCTGATCTTTGCCGCAATCACGTCGTTCGGCGTGGAGACCAATGCGGTTGTGCAGAACATCATGGTCGTCTGTCTGTTCGTCGCGCTGTTCATCTATATGGCGCTCGGCGCACCGCATCTGGACCCGCAGCTGGTTTCCGTGGGATCCGTCATCGCGCCTAAGGACATGACGCTCGTCGCCATGGGATCCGCCGTAGCGCTGCTGAGTGCGAGCCTGCAGGGAGGCATAAGCATCGCGTTCTACCCGGACGAGATCGAGAACCCGGGCAAGACTGTTCCGCGCGCATTCATCGTCGCAACCGGTGCATGCTGCATCGTATTCATGCTCGTCAGCATCATTACGATCGGTGTTCTGCCGATGGACCAGGTGGACTCGCTGCTCGACATCGCGCGCATCGTCCTGCCGGGATGGGTTTACCATTACTTCATCATCGCCGGCGCGATCTTCGCGATCCTGACTTCACTGAACGGCGTCTTCATCGCCAGCGGCCACGTCGGAAGCGCAACCGCGGACGACAAGGTCATGCCGAAGTGGTTCGGAAAGAGGAACAAGCACAACGTCCCGGTCAACACCGTCTGGATGATGGCCGTCGTATCCGCTCTGCTGGTCGTCACGGAGATGCCGATCGGCACGCTGCTGACCGCATACTCGCTGCTGAACCTGTTCTGCCTGCTGATCCTGTTCATCCCGGCGCTGAAGGTCAGGAAGCTCTATCCGCATTCCTACCGCCACGCGAGCTTCAAGATGTCGCAGCCGGTGATGATCGTCATGACCGTCCTGGGCGTCGCGGTATGCCTCTGGCAGCTGTTCTCCACGGTGATCACTCTGAACAGGGTGATGATCGCGATCATCATCGCCTGGTACGTCGTCTGGTACGCGTTCTTCTTCGGCAGAAAGGCCTGGCTGAAGAAGCAGGGCTTCGACCTCGACGCACACATGCGCGAGCCGTACCCGGACTGGGTTGAGAATGAGAAGCACTTCGCCGAGATCGACGCGAAGGAAGACGCCGAGAAGGCGCAGGCGACCGCGAAGGGCTACGAGATGGCCCGCGCCGGCGAGGCTAAGAAGCGCGTGAACGAATAGGGGGCTCGCGTGCTGGGGGAAGATAGCTCAAGTACGTATATATAATGTAAAGTAAATAATGTAAACGTTGAGAGAAACCGGACTTCGCTGCTGACGCACGTGTCCGGTTTCTGCTTTTTTCTGAAACCAGGTTGGAACCAGAATGGCGCAGGGGGTTGGATACAGGATACTCCGCAAAATAGTAAAATAAAGGAATTGAAATATGGGCGGAAACTATTTCGAGGGAGATTCGCACCTGGGAAATTAATTGTCCGTATATATTGTATTGCTTTCTGCAGCGTCGTAGATTTTTTCATTTTGGTGGAACACAATTTGCGGAGTTCCATAATAGCGAAAAACCGGCGCACTTACATAACAGATTCTGAGGACCGTTTGATCTTATGGATTTACTAATGTTGTAAGTTATTATGCTCTCAGAAATTCACGTACTTTTCGCGGTCTTTTCAGCCCAAATATCTTCCGCGGCGGCTCATAGAGGGGCTGATTTTCGACGCCTTGTACAAATATATATTTAATTTGAGCGCCTATTCACCGCCGCGGACACTTACAGTGGATATCCAGACCATATCAGGACTGCTCGCGGACCATTATCATGCAGCATCATGTCTATTTTAATTTGTCAGACTACTTCACCCGCTTGCTGGCGGTGAAAAAGTTCCACTAAGGCGCAGAAAAAGATGCATTGCTGAAATTCGGAAAAGCCGTTACACCAAACTTCATGATTTGACCTCCTGCTGAAAAACGAAAGTCGAAATTATCCCTCCGCGGATATTTCGATAGATTAAATCTATGTGTACTGCATACTGGGACCCGCCGTCGATAGATTATTTCGTTGCGGCGATCCCGGACATCTTCCCAGGCCGCGTTTACTTTGCCGCAGAGGGGCGAGCAGCGGTGGATTGTCTATGAAGTAAAACAATGGTAAATTTAACCACGAGTTTTTTACTGACTATGGCTATAGGCAGACAAAAATGTTATAATAAATCTGAATATACAAAGAACACTAAAATTTCAGATTCGGCATGATCGGCTTGGAGAGTGGATTTGGGCTGGCACGTGCGGTGTTGCGTGTACTGGATATTGATACGTGAAAGGAGGTTATTGATTGTAAAATTTTCAAAACCAAATCCTTCCAGATTGTTGACTTTTTAAGTCAATGATTATATACTCAAGTTATCAGAGTGATGGAGGGATGACATGATTACGAACGAGACGGATTATGCGATCAGAATTATCAGAGCGTTGGAGGATGGGCAGATTCATCCGGTGAAGTCCGTCTGCGAGGAGGAGAACATTCCTCTGAAGTTTGCCTACAAGATCCTCAGGAAGCTCAGGGATGCCGACATCGTGAAGAATACGAGCGGTGTGCACGGCGGAACGAGGCTGACGGGGGACTTGAATAAACTGACTCTGCTGGATCTGATGAATGTTCTGGAGAACCGGCACGATCTGAGAAAGTGTCTGACGCCGGGCTACCAGTGTGACTGGGTGGAGAAGAAGCATTGTCTCTGCCAGGTGCACGAGGGGCTGATGGTTGTACAGGATAAGATCGACACCGAACTCCGGAAGATCACCATTAACGACCTTCTTCACGGGAGTCCCGGGCTGTAGGGTCCGGTGCCTGCCTCAGCGGGCAGGCCGCGAAGAATTATGATTAGGATATAAAATTTTCAGAAAAAGGAGGACTGCTATGCAATTCAGAGTTGACGAGGCGCATGAGAAATTCAGGGAAGAGATAAGAGCTTTTGCTGAAAAAGAGATTAAACCGTACGCCTTTCAGTGGGACAGAGAGAACAAGTTCCCGCGGGAGATGATCACCAAGCTTGGACAGAAGGGCTGGCTCGGACTGCCGTTCCCGAAGGAATACGGCGGAGCAGGTATGGATATCATGTCCTATGCGATCGCGATCGAGGAGCTGGCACGCTGTGACGGCGGTTGCGGAACTATCGTTTCTGCGCATATCTCACTGGGAAGCTGGCCAATCTACGCATTCGGAACGGAAGAGCAGAAGAAGAAGTATCTGGTTCCGCTGGCAAAGGGCGAGAAGCTGGCCGCTTTCGGTCTGACTGAGCCGAATGCCGGTTCTGATGCAGGTGGTACAGAGACCACTGCTGTTCTGGAAGGCGACCATTACGTGCTGAACGGAGAGAAGATCTTCATTACGAACGGCGGAGAGGCTGACACATACGTCATCTTCGCAGTTACGACCCCTGGAATAGGGACCAGAGGCATCAGTGCGTTCATCGTTGAAAGTGGTTGGGAAGGATTTACGATCGGAGATCATTACGATAAGCTGGGAATTCGTTCCTCTGCGACAGCACAGCTGCTGTTCGAGGACGTCATCGTTCCTAAGGAGAACCTGCTCGGTAAGGAAGGACAGGGATTCAAGATCGCGATGGAGACGCTGGACGGCGGCCGTGTAGGAGTAGCCGGTCAGGCGCTCGGAATTGCTCAGGGGGCATACGAGAGCTGCATGGCTTACGCCAAGGATCGTGTACAGTTCGGCAAGCCGATCGCGTTCCAGGAGGCAATCAGCTTCAAGATCGCCGACATGGCAACGAACATCCGCGCAGCAAGAATGCTGGTTTACAGCGCTGCCGAGATGAAGGATCAGCACATTCCGCAGGGCATGGAGGCCGCGATGGCGAAGCAGTTCGCATCCGACACGGCACTGCATGTCGCTCAGGAAGCCGTTCAGATCTACGGAGGAAACGGATATCTGAAGGGCATGGACGTCGAGCGATTCTACCGTGATGCCAAGATCACACAGATCTACGAGGGCACCAACGAGATCATGCGTGTCGTCATCTCCGCGCATATCCTGGGCAAACCGCCTAAGAAGGAGACACCGATCTTAGCATCGTCCTCGACATCGAACGTCACCGGACCACGTAAGAAGATCGTCATGAAGAAGGGAACCGCACAGGAGAAGGTCGACGCACTGGTTGAAAACCTGAAGGCGGACGGCTACGACTTCACCGTCGGAATCCCGGCAGATACCCCGATCGGAGAGGCAGAGCGTGTTGTTTCCGCGGGCAAGGGAATCGGCTCCAAGGATAACATGAAGCTGATCGAGGACCTGGCAGCCGCTGCCGGCGCTGCGATCGGATCATCCAGACCGGTAGCAGAGACCCTGCAGTACGTACCAATTGAACGCTACGTCGGAATGTCCGGACAGAAGTTCCGCGGCAACCTCTACATCGCCTGCGGAATCTCCGGCGCGATCCAGCACCTGAAGGGCATCATCGACGCATCCACGATCGTCGCGATTAATAAGAACGCGAACGCACCGATCTTCAAGAACTGCGACTACGGAATCGTAGGAGACGTGAACGAGATCCTGCCGCTCCTGACCAAGGCACTGGATACCGGTAAGAAGAAGCCGGCACCGCCGATGAAGAAGATCAAGAGACCGACGCCGAAGAAGGAGAAACCGCCTTACAAGATCATGGTCTGCGACGGCTGCGGCTACGAGTATGACCCGATGAAGGGTGATCCGGCAGCAGACATCCCGCCGGGAACAACGTTCGAGCGTCTTCCGGAAGACTGGACCTGCCCGGACTGCGCAGAGCCGAAGAGCAATTTCCAGGAAGCATAACCATTCAGGAATCGTAAGGAATACAGGAAACCAGTACGAGGATAGTAAGCCGGCATGAATCTAATGACATGCTGAATCGACGGAACGCCCTTGCGTCCGAACATCCGAAGGACTGAACTGCCAACCGGCTGGTTTCCAATCTTAAGGAGGTATTACATGCATATCGTCAGAAAAGTGACAGATAATTTATACTGGATCGGCGTCAACGACCACAGACTGACGCTGTTTGAGAACATCCATCCGATTCCGGAAGGCGTAAGCTACAATTCCTACGTGCTCCTGGACAAGAAGACCGTCATGTTCGACACGGTAGACTGGGACAGCTGCCGTCAGATGATGGAGAACCTGGAATACGTTCTGGACGGAAGAGACCTGGACGTCATCGTCGTCAACCACTGGGAGCCGGACCATGCGGCCTCCCTGCAGGCTGTCCTGAGCCGCTATCCGAACGCGGAGATCATCAGCACCGAGAAGGGCTATATCTTTATGAAGCAGTTCGGATTCGAGGCTGAGGGCCACAAGCTGACGACCGTCAAGGAAGGCGACACGACCTGCTTCGGCGATCACACCGTCACCTACATCGAGGCTCCGATGGTTCACTGGCCGGAGGCGATGATCACCCTGGACCTGACCAACGGCGCACTGTTCTCCGCAGACGCGTTCGGATCCTTCAAGGCTCTGGATGGAAAGATGTTCAGCGACGAGGTCAACTACGACCGCGACTGGATCGACTCCAACCGCCGTTACCTGGCCAACATTGTCGGCAAGTACGGACCGCATATCCGCAAGCTGCTGAACAAGGCCCTTCCGGTACTCGATAAGATCAAGTTCATCTGCCCGCTGCACGGACTCGTATGGCGCAGCAACATCGACTACCTGCTCGACAAGTACACCCACTGGGCGAACTACGAGCCGGAGGTTAAGGGCGTCATGATCGTCTACGCATCCATGTACGGCAACACCGAGCAGGCTGCCCAGGCACTCGCCGCTCAGCTCTCGGAGAAGGGCGTCAAGGACATCTCCGTATTCGACGTTTCGAACACGCACGTTTCCTACCTGATTTCGGAAGTCTTCCGCGTCAGCCACGTCGTCCTCGCGTCCTGCACTTACAACCTGGGAATCTTCCCGCCGATGCTCGACTTCCTCGAGGATATGAAGGCCCTGAACGTTCAGAACAGAACCTTCGCCCTGATCGAGAACGGCTCCTGGGCAATCCGCTCCGGAGACCTGATGCGTGAATTCCTCGACCAGCAGATGAAGACCATCACCGTGCTCAACGAGCGCGTCACCGTCGCTTCCCACGCGAAGGAAGACCAGAACGTCGACTTTGCAGCCCTCGCCGACTCCATCATCGAGTCGATGAGAAGCTAGGACTGAGGCGCCGTCCGCGGGAGTGTATTCAGACAAAATCCGAACCTCCCCGTCAACCTTCGCCCTCAGCGGGCACGGGGCTGATGGACAGCGGTAAATCGTTCATACAGGCACTGGGAGCCTTCACAGAAACCCAGAACTTATCAAGAGACAAATGCAATGGGCCCGGCTGCAGGAATTCCTGCGGCCGGGTTTTCTGCACCGCGCGAGAATACAGAGAAGTTTCTGCGCCGCGCTAATGACGCGAACGTCGGAAATTTTCTGCGGTCATTGCTATGTCCTGCGGGCATATTTTCGGATAATCGATAGGCATTGGACATTGCAGGGGACAGGCGATACAATGGCCATGGTAAAGAAGAATGATCAGAAGGGAGAACGAGATGGAAACAATCACATTGAGAAATGGTGTAAAAATGCCGCTTGAAGGATTCGGTGTCTTCCAGATTCCGGAGGATTCCTGTGAACAGGCGGTTCTGGATGCGATCGAGGCCGGTTATCGTCTCATCGATACGGCGAGCTCCTATCAGAATGAGGAGGCGGTCGGCAGAGCGATCAGGAACTGCGGAGTCCCGCGGAGTGAATTGTTCATTACGACCAAGGCGTACATCGAGCAGATGGGATATGAGAAGACCATGGAGGCCTTTGACACCTCGCTGAAGAAGCTCGGCCTGACGTATCTGGACCTCTACCTGATCCACATGCCGTTCGGGGATTACTACGGCTCGTGGCGGGCGCTGGAGGAACTGTACAACGAGGGAAAGATCCGCGCGATCGGCGTCTGCAACTTCCTGCCGGACAGGCTGCTCGACCTCAGCTATAACGTGAATATTCAGCCAATGGTCGACCAGATCGAGCACCACCCGCATTATCAGAGGGCAGAGGAGCTCGCGCTGATGAAGGAACTGCAGGTTCAGCCGGAAGCCTGGGCGCCGTTCGCAGAGGGACTCCGGGGCATGTTTGACGAGCCTGTGCTGAAGGAAATCGCTGAAAACCACGGAAAAACCCCTGCCCAGGTGATCCTCCGCTGGAATGTGCAGCAGGGCATTGTCGTAATTCCTAAATCCGTTCATAAGGAGCGCATGGCCGAGAATCTGGACATCTGGGACTTTACTTTGTCCGATGAGGAGATGACAAAGATCACAGCTCTGGACCAGAACGAGCCATCCATGCTGGATACCAGGAAGATCAGTGAAGTCCGCCGCGTCTACGACTACCTGAACAACCCTGTCCTGACCAGCCTCTAGGATCGGAAGTTCCTGTTCATGCAGGACCAAATCAGGTAAAATGGAAATACAGAATATTATAGGGAAATATCGCAAAGATAATAAAGAGAGGAATTCTATGAATGTATTGATTATCAACGGCAGCGCCCGTGCCAAGGGCAATTCTGAGCTTCTCTGCGACGCGTTCATGCGCGGCGCGGCGGAGGCAGGCCACCAGCTGAAGAAGGTTTCCCTGCGCGACAGGGAGATTGGCCCGTGCCGCGCCTGCTACGCATGTTTCAAGACGGGCAGGTGCGTCCAGCAGGACGATATGGAGGAGATCTTGGACCAGCTGCAGGCGGCGGACGCCGTCGTCCTCGCGTCCCCGACCTACTTCCTCACGATGAGCGGCCAGATGAAGACGTTTATCGACCGTCTGCTGCCGAGATGGCAGGACCTGGGCGGAAAGGACGTCTACGTCATCGTGACCGGCCACGACATGAAGGAAGGCCTGACCAGGACGGCCGACGACCTGAAGGCCATCTTCGAGGGCCTCGGGAACACCGTCCGCGGCATCGTCTGGGGCGAGGGCGTCTGGCAGAAGGGCGAGGTGCTCGCGACCCGCGCGATGGACGAGGCGTATCAGATGGGACGGAGTGTGTAGTTTTCTGAATCTAATCTAAATGGAGGGGCTGTGAAAAATGCAGGATCATTTTCTCAGCCCCATTTCCATACATTGGAATCACGACGGCGAGATTACGACTGCGATTCCTCCGCCAGGATAAATGGGGTATGGCGCGCCGCAGTTGGGAATATTGCCCATTCACTGGCCATCTTCCCAACAGTGCAAAAAAAGTTAGGGAAAACGGCGCCGAAATCTTGTATTTCCCAACAGCTAAGCGAATCCAGCGGGCGCCTCCGTCATTGCCGACGATCACAGTCATCAGTATGACCATCGCACCCTCAATAATCGACTGCACCGCCGCTGTCATTCTGGATAGAATTCATAATTCGCCGCACAATATCGTCATTTTGTCGTCTATTTTTTTCGACAGTGGCGGCGGTGCTTCCATCATCCATCGATGACCATCGCACCTTGCATACCCCTATAGAGTATATTGATTCCGGATTTCTTCGCAGGCGGTTTGGAATTTGAGTCTATAGGCGGCCATTTTCCCAAATTTCCGGTGGTGCCTGGGAAAATGGCGAACTATCATGGAAATTCCCAAATTCCGGGCCGTCGTCGTAATTCCAGCATATTGAAAGGGGGCTGCGTTTTTTTACAGCCCCATTTTTTCAGCGTGAATTGACGCAATTGGTGTAATTGGAAAGAAACGGTTCCATCGACATGATATAATGGGGTTATCGGCAGCTCACTGCGGACCTTGCCGCGTGAACTTTGTCTATCCTCGAACGGTTGGATGGGCAGTGGTTCATGCGGATGGAGAACAGCGGCGGTCAGCAGGACGGAAGCAGACAGAATCGGTTAGAACTTTGTCCGGGGAGAGAAGGAGGAACAGCATGGCAGACATCAGAACGGAAATCATAAAGACGGTCAATCAGGAGTATGAGAACGGCATCGTGACGATGTACGAGGGGAATGCGTCGGCGAGGGTCGGCGACCGGGTGTACATCACGCCTTCGCACGTGGCTAAGCCGGACCTGACCGAGGAGCTGATCATCGAGACGGACCTGGAGGGGAACATCCTGAAGAAGATGGACGGGCTGAAGGCGTCGTCGGAGCTGATGATGCACCTCGAGGTGTACCGGCTCAGGGATGACGTGAAGGCGATCGTGCACAACCACAGTGTGTTTACGACGGCTTTTGCGATCAACGGGATGGACATCGAGTCGGACGCGCTGACGGAGATCAACCTGACGTTTAAGAAGATCCCGTGCATCCCGTACGGCACGCCGGGGACGCCGCGCATCTACGAGAAATTTGCGGAGTGCCTGAAGGACTATCCGGCAGTGCTGCTGGCGAACCATGGGCTGCTGACCTTTGGCGAAAACCTGCGGGAGGCGTACTCGCTCGCGGAGGCGGCGGAGAACATCGCGAAGACGCTGTACGTCGCTAAAATGCTCGGAAAGCCTGCCGATCTGCCGGCGGAGGAGCTCGAACTGCTGCGGAAGTAGCCGGGTCTCCCATAAATACACGGATTGTTCGTTACAGGTAATGCGGGCTGACCGCGGATATGGTATAATACGATAAAACCTACAAGATTAGAAGGGAGTATGGGATGCTTAGAATTGAAAATCAGGCGGTGATGTTCGCCCTGCTCAGCAAGCACACGTTCCTCGCGCTCGGCGACGAGCAGCGCGACCGGGCGCACGAGGTCATCCAGAAGGGCATGATCCGCTACGGAAACGAGCGCGGGCAGCGCATGGCTCAGAGGGCAGCGGCGAACGGCGACCCGATCGAGCTCTGGACGAACCAGGCGTACGGCGAGTGGAAACCGGACTACGCGGGGCAGATGGAGTTCGGGACGGTCAGGAACGAGCCGACCTTCCGGACATACATCAGTAAATGCGCGTGGTGTGACGCGTGGAAGAAATACGATCTTTTGCCGTATGGACGCGAGTACTGTCTCAACGTCGACGCCGCGGTCTACGACGGCTTCCAGTCCGACTTCACCTGCACGCCGCAGGGCGACGCGATGAGCTGGGGCGGAAAGCGGTGCGAGTTCGACTGGGGCACGCCGCTCAGCGAGGACGACCAGGCCAAGCTCGCCGCCAAGAAGCAGGAGCTCGGCACCTCGGCCATGAAGGACTTCACGTTCCACACGGCGCACATCTACTGGACGGTCAGTTCCGTAATTCGTAGCGAACTCCCGGACCAGGCCGACGCGATCATCTCTGCGGCTGAGAAGGACTACATCGCCCTGTTCGGCGAGGACGAGTTCACCCCGCTGAAGAACTATCAGCCTGCAGACTTCCAGCACGCGTAGCGTTCGGTTTTGCGGCAAAGTCCGAACTCGGCAGAGGGGACAGAACCCAAGCCGTCAGACGGGCTGCCGTACAGCCGGCGCGACACTGGGAATTACGAATGTTGAATACATTGTACGGTCCGGTTCATTTATCGATGACAATGCTGATTTGGGACAAGGATTTAAATTATAAATAAAACAATATATTTTTAATTAAAAGATTAATTGAGGAGACAAGACAATGAAATTTGGAGTATTAGGATTCGGAAACATGGGAGGCGCCATCGTCAAGGGCGCGGCTGCGAAGGGTGTCCTGAAGAAGGAGGACGTCCTGGTCTACGACCCGAAGGAGCCGGCACTGAAGGCTGCCGAGGATTTCGGACTGAAGACGGTCGGTTCCGTCAAAGACCTGGCCGCAGCAAGCGACATCGTTCTGCTTGCCGTCAAGCCGCAGCAGTACGTGCAGACCCTGGCTGAGGCCGAGGACGCCCTCGACGGAAAGGCCATCCTGTCCATCGTCGCGGGAACCAGCATCGAGCGCCTGCAGAACGCGACCAAGGGCACCCCGCGCATCCTGCGCATCATGCCGAACACGCCGGCACTGGTATTCGAGGGCGCGTTCGCACTCTGCCAGGAGAACGACCTGAAGGAAGAGGAGAAGGAGTTCGCGACCAAGCTCTTCACGAGCATCGGCATCGTCGAGTGGGTCAAGGAGTACGACATCGACGCCATCTGCGGCCTCTCCGGCGGCGGCCCGGCTTACGCCGCAATGTTCATCGAGGCGCTGTCCGACGGCGGCGTCAAGGAAGGCCTGACACGCGACGTCGCGACCAAGTTCGCGATCCAGACCGTCTTAGGAACAGCCAAGCTCCTCCTCGAGACCGGCATGCACCCTGGCCAGCTGAAGGACATGGTCACATCCCCGGCCGGCACCACGATCGAGGGCGTCGAGGCCATGGAGGCCGGCGCATTCCGCTTCAGCGTGATCGATGCGGTCGTCCAGGCGACGGAGCGCTCCAGGGAGCTGTAATCGGCAAGCCGCGGCGCTGCCGCATTCCAGTCACCGGTTCTCTGACAAAGATTACCTGTGCACAAATACAAATCTAAACATCTCGGGGCGGGGCTGATCCCCGCCCTGTTTTACTGCGGCGGCTGATGGCATCCGGGGTATCGGCGCCGCGGCGGCGGTCTGCGGCAGTTTCAGCGGCAGAAAGGGTTGATTTGTCTGGAAGGGTGAATTTTGTCACGTAAGAAAACTCCTTAAGTTGTTCACAATTAACAACCATGTCAGGGTATAATAATTACAACGGTATAACTGTGAAAAAGGAGTGAGAAAATTGAATAACAGTATGTCTTCAGAACGCAAATACGAGCGGCTGAACTGTTTTGCGCCGCCGGAAGCGATTGTCTCGGACAGAAAATATAATCTGATTATGGGCGGAACGATCCTGTACGGGCTGCTTGTCAACGTATTGATGTGTCAGTACTTTCCTGCCGCAGCACTGGTGCAGGCGATCGGACCGATCGGCACGCTGATCGGCTACGTGGTTCTGGTGATCGCCGGATCGCTGATGTCGGCAAAGTCCAAGAGCGCGTTCGTCAGCTTCATCGGCTACAACCTGATCGTGGTGCCGCTGGGCGTCCTGGTAACGATCTTAGTCACCGCGTACGGCGGGCTGAGCTCGCAGGTCGTGGTCTCCGCGTTTTGGTACACGGGCGTGATCACGATCGTCATGGTCTGCGCATCGACCGCGTTCCCTAAGTTCTTCGCCAGAATCGGCGGATTCCTGTTCGCGGCCCTGATCGGACTGATCGTCATGGGTATCCTGACGTGGTTCATCCCGGCCATGTACTCGTTCTACTCGATCGCCGGCGCGGTCATCTTCAGCCTCTACATCGGCTTCGACATGTTCCGCTCGCAGATCTACCCTAAGACTGCGGACAACGCGGTGGACTGCGCGATCGACATCTACCTCGACATTATCAACTTGTTCGTGTTCCTGCTGCAGATATTTGCAAACCGCGATAATTAACACGGGCACCAGCGGTTCGCGGAATACGGACGATGGCAGCTCCCCGAGAAACACGGGCACCCGAAGCGCGCTAGGTCCTCGTGACAGACAATTTTATACTCAGAACTCAAGGGATTTCGGGAGTTGCACTAAAATGAGTGCAACTCCGACGAAATCCTTTTCTCGTTCGGTGTAGAATTGTTTGCAGTCGCTGCGAAATCGTTCGCTGAGGGCACCCGTGTTTTCTGTTTTTGGTTGGCGGGGGATTCTTGATTGGTCGAGGCGGATAAACACGGGCATCCGAAGCGCGCTAGGTCCTCGTGACAGACAATTCCATTGCTTGGAACTCATAGGATTTCGGGAGCTGCACTAATATGGAGTGCAGCTCCAACGAAATCCTGCTGTCGTTCTTCGCGGAATTGTCACTGTCACTGCGGAGTCGCTTGCTTCGGGTATCCGTGTTTTGCTTTTTTGTTTGGCGGGGGATGTGATTGATTGGTGACGGTGAGGAGATGCTGAGGGAAGGGGAGATGGTCGCCGATTCCTCGGCAGTGCTCGGAATCGGGATTGTCGGAAATGGTTGGAACGCGGTCTCCGGGTGTCGACCGCGTTCCGGGGATTGTCAAAGTAGGTGAGAGAATTCGATGCTGTCACAGATGCGACATCATCGAATTCTCCAATTTGTCTTTGCCGCACTTCGTGCGGCAGTGTGGGAGAATGACTCAACCGTGTCGCTGGCGCGACCGGTTTCGCATTCTCCATGATCGGAGCGGCCGGCCGCTTTTGCTGGGGCTGCGGGCCGGCCGAAGGAAGGAATTGAACGTCGCTGTCGCTTTGGTTCAATTCCTTTGATTGTTTCGGCGCGCCTTGTTGAGGAAAGAGGCGCGGCGGCTCATAACAGTAATGGGCACGGCCGCCCGGGCGCATATACTTCTTTCTTTTCGTCCGAAATCCGAATAAGTAAGAAGATCTCCGGAATCTTCGTGGATATTAAATTTAATTCGATAGATAAGAAGTGTCTTTCCTGTCTGATCGGCACGATATTTAATTGTCAGAAAATTATCGGCCGCGTATATTGCATATTTGCTATTGGGCTGCCGGGAGAGCTGTGCGGTGAGAGGGGTGTGAATCATAATTCGTATCTTGAAACGTGCAGAGACTGCGGATTCGCTATCGAGCGTTCTAATTGACAGCATATGTGGTATATGAGATCCCTCGCCGCAAGGTTTTCGCAGCACTGGCGGATCATCTGCCGGAAGAGGCGCTTCTTATTTCAAGCGAAATTTAAGATATCCAAGAAGATTTTGTGATCCTTCTTGTTTCGAGACACAATCTTGAAAAGTAAGAAATACTACTGAACAGGTAGGATTTTGAAGACTGATCAGGATGGGGAATAAATTGCGTTTGTTTATATGTACGTGCAGTATCCTGTATACTTTTATCATCCCCCAGTATCCGCCGCCCCAGTATTTTCCATTCCAGTGACCCGCGAGGGCCGTCCGGTATCCCGGAGGGCAATCCCGGCATCCCGGAGGGCGATGCTCATCTGCGGGAACGCATCGCACGCAGCCGACCAACGGGAGGCTGCGTACCTTCGGCCCGCTGCCCCAACCCCAGATTTCAAAGGGGCCGGCGGGCCGCTAGCCGCGTGCCATCCCAGCATTAAGGGTGCGCGGCGAAAAAATCAAAGAAATCGGACGAACGCGTCAGCGGAGGACGATTTCTCCCTTTTCGCGGCGAGCGCATGAATGCCGTCGCCGCAGTATAATCCCGGATCCGAGCATCGCCGTACGACTTGCGGCTGGCCAATCGAGCATCGCTTTCAACTCGCTCTCTTGGGCCGCAACAGCATAAGCAGTCCTCATCACTCTCGCTTGCTGCCAGCTCGCGAGTCGTGAGAGCGACTGCATTAAGCATCCGCCCTCCTTCAAACAAACCGCCCCCGCGCGCAAGGAGGAGAGTCAGTAAACCTTGCAGTTCCGCGGGGGCGGCGAGTATACTATCATGCGTAAATTACGCGTGATTTCGTTTTATTGCGCACGATCATCGGCGTGGGCGCCTGCTGTCTGCGGCGATGGGTCGCTGATCATGCGGGGTCTGCAGTGGCCGGAGGCTCTGCGGCGCCGCATGGCGCGTGCCGACGGCAGCGATTGCGCTATTTCGCGCTCTGCATCTCGATGGATTTCTCTGTGCAGGCGGTGACGCCCTCGATGACGGCTGTGCGCAGGCCCATATCTTCCAGGGTGCGGACGGCGGCGATCGTCGTGCCGGCTGGGGAGCTGACCATGTCTTTCAGCACGCCAGGGTGGAGGCCTGTGTCGATGAGCATCTTTGCCGTACCGTAGACGGTCTGCTCGGCGAACTCGTATGCGGCTGCGCGCTGCATGCCGCCGAGGACTGCGGCGTCTGCCATCGCTTCGATGAACATCGCGACGTAGGCCGGGCCGCTTCCGCTGACGCCCGTGACGACGTCGAACAGGTTCTCCGGCATCAGCTCGGCTTTACCGAAGCCGCGCAGGATCTTCAGTGCGAGCTGCGCCTCCTCGTCGGTGACGTACTCGTTCGGGCAGGCTGCGGACATGCCTTCGCCGACCTGGGCAGGGGTGTTCGGCATGACGCGGACGACTTTGACCGGCTTGTGGTCAAAGGCGTCTGCCAGGTAATCCAGCGTTCTGCCGGCGCCGATGCTGATGAACAGCTGGCCCTCGCGGACGTGGTCCTTGATGCCGTCGATCATGTCTGAGTAGTACTGAGGCTTGACCGCGAAGAACACGACGTCGCAGTTCTTCAGAACCTCGAGGTTGTCGGCCGTGACGTTGATGCCGTTGGCCTCTTTGGTTTTCTGACGGCCGGCCTCGACCGGGTCAGCGCCCCAGATGTCCTCCGGCTTGAAGAGCCCGTTCTTGATGATTCCGCCCATCATGGCGTTTGCCATTACTCCGCATCCGATAAATCCTAATTTCATTCGATGTTTCTCCTCAACGTATATATTCAATAGAAATATGTTGTCTTGTTAATATAGTATTGTTATGTAATTCTGTCTTGTGTTCTTTTGAACAGTTACAGCGGCAGCGTACGTATAAAGTTTCCGAACTTCGTTTTCCCTGATTCCCGTTCGGTGTTCCTGTTTACGGCTTTCTCAGCTGGCCATCAGCCGAGTGGGCGGCCGGGCGGATGCCCCTCCTGTTCCGTCCGAACTTTGTCGAAGACGAACGGGAGCGGGGAGGGGACTGCCCGAAATGCCCTGAACTACCTAAATCTAAATTCCCTGAACAGCCTACAACGACTGCTCGGTACGCTCGATGATCTCGTCCTGGAGGGCCTTGTCGAGGTTGTGGAAGTAGTCGCTGTAGCCGGCAACGCGGACGATCAGGTCCTTGTGGTCCTCCGGGTGTGCCTGTGCGTCGAGCAGGGTCTGCTTGTCGATGACGTTGAACTGGATGTGGTGGCCGTCCATCGCGAAGTATGCACGGATCAAGCTCGCCATGTTGTCCAGGCCCTTTTCGCCCGCGACGACGCTAGGAGTGAACTTCTGGTTCAGCAGGGTGCCGCCGGTGGAGCAGTGGTCCATCTTGGCGCAGGACTTGATGACGGCGGTCGGGCCGTTGGTGTCGGCGGACTTCTCCGGGGAGATTCCTTCCGAAACCGGCTTGTGGGCAAGGCGTCCGTTCGCCGTTGCATTCAGGACTTCGCCGAAGTAAACGTGGCAGGTGGTCGGCAGCATGTCGATGTGGTATGTTCCGCCGCAGACGGTCTTTCTGCCGGTGACGGTGTCGCGGTAGGTCTTGAAGACGTCCTGCATGATGCCGTCGGCGTAATCGTCGTCGTTTCCGTACTTAGGGGAGCGGTCGTGAACCATGCGGAAGACGTCCTCGTGGCCCTCGTAGTTGTCGTCCATCGCGTCGATGAGTTCCTGCATGGTCAGGTCTTTTTTGTCAAAGACATGGTAACGGATCGCAGACAGGCAGTCCGTGATGGTTCCGATGCCGACGCCCTGGATGTACCTCGTGTTGTAGCGCGCGCCGCCTGCGTTGTAGTCTCTGCCGTTCTTGATGCAGTCGTCGGTGACGATGGACAGGAACGGGGCAGGCATCTCCTCCGCGTACAGCTTCTCGATGACGTTGTTTCCTCTGACCTTCATGTCGACAAAGTACTTCAGCTGCGCCTTGAACGCATCGTACAGCTCTTCATACGTCTTGTAATCTGCTGCATAGCCGGTCTTGAGGCCGAGCTGCTTGCCGCTGACGTTGTCGAATCCGTTGTAGAGGGTCAGCTGGAAGATCTTAGGGATGTTCAGGTAGCCGGTCAGAATATACGCTTCCTTGCCCCAGCAGCCGGTTTCGACGCATCCGGACGAACCGCCGCATCTCGCGTCGTCCAGGGTCTTTCCTGCGTTCAGGAGCTCCTGGACGATCTCGTCGGTGTTGTAGAATGCCGGCTGGCCCCAGCCCTTTCTCGAGATCTCGCAGGCGCGCTTGAGGAAGCGCTGCGGGGTCTTCTGGCTGATCTGGACGTTGGAGTTCGGCTGAACGAGCTGCATCGCGTCCATGCAGTCTAAGATCAGGTAGCTGACGTCGTTGACGCCATCGCGGCCGTCCGGGCGGATTCCGCCGGTGTTGATATTTGCAAAGTCCGTATAAGTTCCGCTTTCCTTCAGCGTGACGCCGACCTTGACCGGGGCAGGCTGGTTGTAGAACTTGACCCAGAGG
The DNA here is from genome assembly GCA_903789635.1 of uncultured Eubacteriaceae bacterium. Classification (GTDB taxonomy): domain Bacteria; phylum Bacillota; class Clostridia; order Peptostreptococcales; family Anaerovoracaceae; genus Aminicella. Next base: position 52,890 of record CAIFEY010000005.1, on the reverse strand, counting down.
CATTCCAGGAGCTCCAGGGCGAAGTCGTCTTCCAGGATTCCGTCCTCGACGTCCTGCTCGTAGTACGGGTACAGGTGCTGGTCGAGGCGGCCCGGGCTGAAGGCGTCCCAAGGGTTCAGCTCGGAGGTTACGGCGAGGTGGGTGAACCAGTACGCCTGCAGGGCCTGCCAGTACGTCTTAGGCTTCTGTGCCGGGACGACTGCGCAGTTTTCCGCAATCTGGAGGAGTTCCTTCCTTCTGATTGGATTGGTCTCCGCGTTCGCCTTCTCGATCGCGAGGTCGTGGTAGCGCTGGCCCAGGATCATGACTGCGTCGCAGTCGATCATCATGGCCTTCAGCTCCTCGGCCTTGTCTAATGCCTCCATGTCGTTCAGGAAGTCGAGGTTATCGAGCGCCTCCTGGATCTCCTGCTTGTACTCCGCGTATCCGTGCGTCCAGATGCGGTCGCCTCCGCAGGTGTGGCCAGGGCCTCTCTGCTCCATGAACTCGGTGAACATGCCCGCCTCGTAGGATTCCTTCCACTCCGGCGTCATGCGCTCCAGGATCTTGTCACGCATCGACTTTCCCTGCCAGTATGGGATGATCTCCTCAGCCTGCAGCTCGATGTCCTCCGGCTTAACCTTATAGGAGACGATGTCGCGGTCGTTCATGATGTGCATGTCTTCTACGGTGTGGCAGCAAAGCTCCGGGAACGTCGGGCTCGCCTGCGGGTCGATTCCCTTCTCGCCGACGATCAGCTCGTCATCGCCCAGGTACAGCGTCTTCTTGCTGAAGTACTCCTTCAGGACGAGTGCGCGCATGACCGGGATCGAATACTTGCCCTCGTTCTCGCGGTAGAAGTCCGTCTCGATCTTGGCCCTCTCGAGGTCGATGTGCACCGGGGTTGATGTGGTCATCTCGCGGAGCCGCTGGACGCGCTCCGTCATCTTGCTTTTATCCATGCTGTTTATCCTCCAATTACTACATTTTGGAATCCTGCATCCAGGAACTGCTTAACAAATTTCTCCATCAGGTCGTCGCTCGGAACCTCGCACTCCCCGCCCGGATACTCCCTTCCGAGCTTGGCGTACTTTCCCTTTCCCGTGTCGTGGTAGGGCAGGAGGTTGATCTGCGCCGGGCGGATGCCGTTGCTGTTCAGAAAATCGATCACCGCCGCCATGTTCTCCTCCGTGCCGCTGATCCCGGGGATCGTCGGGATGCGCAGGTAGATCCGGGCCCCGTCGCGGCTCAGGTTCGCTAGATTCTCTAAGATCAGCGCGTTGTCCGTGCCGATGACCCGCTTGTGCGTCTCCGGGTCCATGACCTTCACGTCGTACAGGAACACGTCCGTGTACGGCAAAATCTTCCTGAACCTCTCATACGGCGCATAGCCGCAGGTATCGATGTTCACCGCGATGCCGTTTCGGCAAAGTCTTTTCGCCAGGTCCACGACCTTGTCAAAGTCCTGCTGGGCCATGACCTCACCGCCGGAAAGTGTGACGCCGCCGCCGGACTGCTCGTAGAAAATCTGATCCTTCATCAGTTCCCTGACGAGCTCCTTGTTCGGCTTCTCCTCGCCGATGATCTCCCGCGCCTCGTTCACGCACCGGTCGACACATCTGCCGCAGAGCTGACAAAGCTCCGGATCGGTCTTTGCCTTCGCCCCCGGCTCGTCGAACGAGATCGCGCCGCTAGGACAGGCAGCCTGACACCGCCTGCATCCCGTGCACTTCTCCCGGTCAAACTGCAGCTCCGCCTGGAACCGCTGCGTTTCCGGGTTGTGACACCACTCGCACCTGAGCGGACACCCCTTATAAAAAACGGTCGTCCGAATGCCGTCCCCATCGTGGATGGAATATTTCTGAATGTTCGTGATCACGTTCACTGCTGCTCTCCATTCCTGACTGTTGGTGATTATAGCTGTTTGTAACTGCTCGTAACTGTTTGCAGCTGCTTGTGTTTGCTTGCATTTGCATTCGCGTCAGCCAGTCTGTGGCCATCGCCGCCGAGCGTTGCCGATTATTGTCTTCGCTGGCAGTCGCTGCTGGTATAAAGCTTACGCCGCCGGCCGCTGCCAATTGACAATGATTCCGCGTTTCCGCGATCTTCGCGCGTATGACATTTCGATTACGATAACCATTGGAATTACAACGGTTCCGCAATGCCTGCGCATGCGAGATTTCGATTCCGCGAAAATCGCGCACTTGGTTAAACGTTTAGAACTAAGTTTATACCGCGTTCTAATTGATATAAAAATATCATAAGGTATGACGGGGGAAATTGCAAGTGAAAAAAGGCAACTGTCAGAAGTTTCTGCGGGTGGAACACTGGTGAGAAGGGCGGCATCGCGGGCGCATACAATATCCACTGTTATCTGGAGGTATCGATAGCACGATTGCGATTCCATCGCCCGTACAATGCGGCCAAGGGCTCCTGTGCGTGTATACTGCATGCGAAGAGGTGGATTGGCCCGCCCACGGCGCGCCGAAATTTTGTCGATCAGGATTAGTGTCTATTTAATGAAAAAATTTTAAAAAGTTTTGTCAATCGCATTTCGGAGGGCAATTTCTTAAAAATTGTACATGAATATGTACACTGGTTTGACAACCAAGCCGTGTCATTTGAAAACAGATGGCATATTCGCGATCATAATGTTTATATTATGTAAAAATATCAGAATACAAGCACTGAAAAGCAAGAAACGGCTCCGAAATCGGTGGTCATGCACTGATTTTTCGATGAAAAATTTGGAAGTTAGCGATAAAATTGCGCACAACCGTTAAAAAATGGGAGGGGGTTTTGAAAATAACATAATTAAAAAAATAACATTCTACAGCAGCGAATCTTCACAGTTTTACCGAGGAAATTGCGCGCAATAGAATAGGGACAGCGCGGAATTCTCTCGAATCCATCGCTGTCCCATTAGAAATTGGTTTACATAATTCTGATCCTGCATGATATTATCGCAAATCCGCAGTCAGTTTCCGCCACCCGCGTCGACCGCCGCCCGCGGCGGCATCATTCATAGCGCCGCGCCGGCATTTCCGACGCGCGTTATCGCAAATCCGCAGTCAGTTTCCGCCACCCGCGTCGACCGCCGCCCGCGGCGGCATCATTCATAGCGCCGCGCCGGCATTTCCGACGCGCGTTATCGCAATTCTGCAGTCGGCTGCCGGCCGCCGCTAGGCGTTCACGCCGCGGAATTTCGCGAAAAGGACGGGCATGTACTGGCGGCTGAACTCGCCGAGGTCGTAGCTGCCGTTGTTCATGCACCAGTCGGTGATCAGGGCGCGCTCGCAGAGGCTGTACAGCCGGACGATCTGCGAGACAGGCTCGTCTGTGGTAATTTCTCCCTTTGTCTGACCCTCCGTGATGATGCGGGTGAGCATCTTGAAGTAGTAGCGGTTCTGGTCTAAGAGGGTGCCGCTGTCTTCCTTGGTGAGCTGGGCCGCATAGAGGTTCGCGAGGAGGCCGTAGTCGATGTTTTTTCCGATGTAGGCGTGGATGCGGTGGTTCATTTCCATGAGCTGGTCGAACGCGTTGTCGATCTTCATGATGTCCGGCTCGATCAGGGCGTAGCGCTTGTCCAGCATGTCGGAGAGGGTGTCGAGCAGCGTGTCCTTGCTGCGGAAATAGTAGTAGAACGAGCCCTTTGCCACGCCCGCTCTTCCGATGATGTCGTTGATCGTCGTCTGTTCGTAGCCCTTCTCGTAGAACAGCTCCCAGGCGGCCTCGATGATCGTTTCCTTTAGATTCTTATTCTCTGACATAATTTCCCTTCGCTTTTCCCTCGTTTGACAGTACGCTTTGCGCGTACAGATTGTCTATCATTTATCTAACATGATAAATGAAAACTCCGGATTTGAAAAGTCGTAATCTTTAGAAGGCGGCTAAAAAGTGGACGACAAAAGACGGAAGACAAACAGCGGCCGACAGACCGGACAGAATTTAGAAGAGCCCCAGCAGTGCCATGAGCGGGTCCTTCTCTCTGGCTGCCTTTATCTGCTGACTCATCAGCTGCATGTGTTCGAGGAACAGCTCCTGCTCCTCGAGGGCGTAAATGAGTTCGCCGAGCGTCTCGTAACAGCCGACGAGCAGCCTGCGGTTTCCGCGTTCCGCCTTGAACTCGCCGTCGTAGGCCGCGTAGACGTCCTCGGCGGTCTTGAAGAAGATGAACCTGTCCTCCTTCCGGCGCTGCTTGGCGACCGTGAAGACCTTGTCCGTGCGCATCTTAAATGCGCCGTCCGGCACGCTGATATTCGGGTACTTTGCCAGGAAGTAGTCCTCGACCTTCTGGCGGATAGTCTTCAGGTCCATGAGTTCCAGCGGTTCCTGATTCCAGTCCATGTATTCGAGCATCTCAAGTTTACTGATCGCCATGCTTGCCATCAGCTCTTTGTCGATGTTAAGAGGCGTGCTGAATTCGTAATCGCCCGCCTTTGCCGCCTCAAGGTCTTTCGCGTGCTGCAGGAAGATGAAGTTCATGTCTCTCGCCGTCCCCGTGCCGACGGTGTAGATCTGCCCGTTCGGCATCGTAAACGCCTTCTCGCCCGGGACGTCAGCCGCCGGATAGATCGCGAGGAAGTAATTCTCCGCCGCCTCCCGCAGAGCGTCCGGATCGTCAGGATTCTCCATCTCATTTACGCGGGCGATATACTCGTAAATTTCCATGTCCTTAGCGAGATCCTCAGGCGTGGCGTAAAAAAGCTTCTGGAACGCCCGGCCCCGATTGTAGTTGTCGGCCATGAAATCCTCCATCGTGTCCGCACCCAGAAGTTCGAGGAAGTCGTCCTCGTCCGGCGTATACGGGTCCACCATGTAGATCCCGCCGCAGTGCAGCGTGAACGCCTTCCTGCCCTCCGCCTCGACGTGCGGGTACTTCGCGAGAAAATACTCCTCGACCTCATCTCTGATACTGCTCATTCTGTTCCTCCCCAGTTTCAGGCCCTCCGCCCATATGATCTGAACCGGGCATCTGCCCGTCCATGCAGACAATCCATTCCTTAGATTCTACTATACCTCTCGGTCCCCGTAAACTTCTTCAGACAAAATCCACCCGCCCAAGTTCCCAATCCCAACCGGAGAAGATCCCCTGATGGCAGGCGAGGATGGAAGCGTGCGGGAAGGGCGCACCGCTGGCGCGGCAGCCAGGCAATTAGAGTGCGCGGTGAAAACAATTGAAGGAAACTTGCGAACGCGCGAGCGGAGGCAGATTCCTTCCTTAGCCGATCCGACGAGAAAAGGAAAGCTGAGCTTGGTAAAAGATCACACTGTGAAAGGAAAAAATGAAAAATGGAGAAAGCTGCAGTGCGAACAAATAATAATTACGGTAAACCATAGTGAAATGCACATATACGATCGGTCTGCCATCACCCCGGCGAATTTCCGTCGGGGCAGGGGAGAGAAGTGGCTTTTAAGCAAAATGTTAAAATCAGTAGAAACATGTGGTAGACAAGATATAAAATATGTAAATTATAGAATTCACGTAAGAGATCAAGTGCGCACGTGTGACGGAATGCCCCGGATGCCAGCAGAACGGCCATATACAGCCCGCGCCCGCACCTGCCCGCCCGACGCCCGTGCCGGCGCGGGTCCCCATCAGCCCCGGCCGTCCGCCCGGCCCGGCTCGCGCTTTGTCCCGCCCCCCACAAATTCCCCCAAAACATTGTTCGCAGCCGCTAACGCATGTATAATGGCAGTAAGAGAAAAATACAGTGAAAAGTTAATCAGTTAATCAGTGATGAAACATACTGAGACGCTGCAGAGCGGAGGAAAAAATGGTAAAAGCAACCGGAAAAAGCATCGTAAAGGGAATCGCGATCACCAAGATCCGTGTGCTGAAGCAGCCGGAGCGGAAGATCGACACATCGCGGCACGAGGACACGGACGTTCAGGTAAAGCGTTTTGAGGATGCCGTCGCGAAGGTGATCGACGAGCAGAACGAGTTGTACGAGCGCGCTAAGGAGACGGCTGGCGAGGAAAACGCGGCGATCTTCGAGGTGCACGCGATGATGCTGGAGGATGAGGACCTGATCGAGGAGACGGAGGACATCATCCGCGATCAGCAGCGAAGTGCAGAATATGCCGTGCGCGCGGCGTTCACGGCGCAGGCGCAGGTGTTCGAAGAGATGGACGATGCGTACCTGAGCGCGAGGAGCGCGGATATTTACGACCTGGAGAACGCGGTTCTGGACGTCCTGCTCGGGATCGACAGCAGCCGGTTCGCCCCGGACGAGCCGTTCATTCTCGTCGCGGACGATCTGGCGCCCTCAGAGACCGTCAAGCTCGATAAAAACCTCCTGCAGGGCATTGCGACCAAGGGCGGCAGTCAGACGAGCCACACGGCGATTTTGGCCCGCAGCATGAACGTTCCGGCGCTGATTCAGGTCCAGGACATCTCGGAAGACTGGGACGGCAAGACGGCGATCGTCGACGGCTACCAGTCGTGCATCTACGTCGACCCGACCGAGGAGACGCTGGAGATGATGATGGAGCGGCGCGAGGCGGACAGAAAGGAGAGGGAACTCCTGAAGGACCTCGTCGGCAAAGAATCCAAGACCCTTGACGGAACGACGGTCAAGATCTACGCGAATATCGGCGGACCTGACGACCTGCAGGCAGTCCAGGACAACGACGCGGAGGGCGTGGGCCTGTTCCGCTCGGAATTTGTCTACCTCAACGGCGACCAGAGCCCGACGGAGGAGGAGCAGTTCCAGGCGTATAAGAGCGCGCTCGAGACGCTCGCCCCTAAGCAGGTCGTCATCCGCACCTGCGACATCGGCGCGGACAAGCAGGTCGACTACCTCGATCTGGACCCGGAGGACAACCCGGCGTTAGGCTTCCGCGCGATCCGAATCTGCCTGACGAGGAAGGAGTTCTTCAAGACGCAGCTGCGCGCGCTCCTGCGTGCCTCCGCCTACGGCAACCTGGCCGTCATGTTCCCGATGATCACGAGCCTGAAGGAGCTGATGGCTGCCAAGGAAATCCTCGAAGAATGCAGAACCGAGCTGAAGAACGAGGGGCAGGAGATGGGCAGCATGGAGATCGGCATCATGATCGAGACGCCGGCCGCCGCGCTGATCGCCGACGACCTGGCGCGCCAGTGCAACTTCTTCTCCATCGGCACGAACGACCTGATCCAGTACACGCTGGCCATCGACCGCCAGAACGCGCACCTCGAGCCGTTCCTCGATACGCACCACCCGGCCGTCCTGAGGGAGATCCAGATGACCGTGGAGGCGGCGCACCGTCACGGGATCTGGTGCGGCATCTGCGGCGAGCTCGGCGCTGACCTCGAGCTGACCGAAACCTTCCTGCGCATGGGCATCGACGAACTCTCCGTCAATCCTAAGAGCGTCCTCCCGCTGAGAAAGCAGGTCCGCGGCATCGACCTCAGCCTGCCACAGGAGAAGGAAGAAGAGGATTTCCGTTAATCCTTCCCGGGCTTTCGGCCGCATGTGCTCCCGCGACAAAATCCGAACGTCCAAGCCACGCAGCCTGGCTGCCGGAAAGCCGGGATCTTCGGAAACCGGCGGACGCATTCGCTTCGACCCGAGATCGGGCATTCGATCAGCCAATAAGAATAATAATAAAAAAGAAATATAAAGGACTCATTCCCGCCCCTCCGACCGCGCAGCCGCGCGGCGGAGGGGCGGGAATGAGTCCTTTTTTCGCTGGTTTTAGTGTCGCAGAGTACATATTTATTAATTTTCTGAAGGAATTATTCAGCTTTATTTGGTTTACAGTAATACGACAATGTATACTATAGAATGGCTTGTTTTCAATACTTTGCGAACTTAAGATGAAAAACTTTCCTTAAATATATTGATTTCTCCCGTCGGTATGTTAAAATATACATAAAAATTCTTAAGTTGGGTTGCTGTACGTACTTCAATTTTGGAAAAGATTACCACTTATTTTACTCGGTGGTGAATTTCCCGGGTGCGGAATGCCGGAGGCGCGCAGGCAGGCGAGCATCAGGCATGGTCGGTGATCCTTTACTTTTTGAATTTTGTCTGTAACAGTTTTTGTAATGGAAATGAAATATTGTGAGAATTATGAAGATCAAAGAACTTACGCTTCGACGACTGCTGCCTGCAGTCATGCTGGCGCTGATGATCCTCTTTGGAATCGGTGCCGCGTCGCCGTCACGCGCAGATACGATCCCTTCACGCGTGGAAGCCGCTGTCCAGTGGGCGATCGCGACGGCTAACGACGACTCACACGGTTATTCACTCACGTCCCGCTGGGGACCGGATTATGACTGCGGTACATTCGTGGTCAGCGCCTTCATGAACGGCGGCGGATTCAGCTTCAGCGGTTTCGTTGGGACCAAGAGCATGCAGCAGAGCTTTACGAACGCCGGATTCACCTGGATCCCGGCAGCCCAGCTCGGCATCACGCTGAACTGCGTTCCGCCTGCGACTCTGCAGCGCGGCGACATTCTGCTGGACTGCGACCGTCACACGGAGCTGTACATCGGAAACGGCATGACGGCGGCAGCGCATTCCGACCGCGGCCATCCGGAAACGGGCGACCAGACGGGAACGGAAGTCAGCGTCGCTCCGTACTACAACGGCGTGTCCGGAATCAGCTGGGACGGCGTGCTCCGCTACACTGGAACTTCGAGTTCCTCGAACGCATCCAGCAGTTCGAGCTCAACGACGACCACGACTACGACAAAGATCAAACTGGGCAAGGTCACGGCCTCCGATAAGACGTACACCGGAAAATCCCAGAGCCCGACAGTTGCCGTCTATGATAAGAACGGAAAGCGCATCTACAGCGGCTACACTGTGACGACCTCCGGAAGCAAGACCAACGCCGGAACCGTAAAGGTTACGGTCAAGGGCGTCGGATCCTACACCGGAACCGTCAAGACGACGTACCAGATCAAGCCTAAGAACGCGTCCTCCGCAGTCATCTCCTCGATCTCTGCCAAGACCTACACGGGCAAGGTCATCGTCCCGAACGCCGCAGTTAAACTGAACGGCGTCAAGCTTAAGAAGAACACCGATTACACACTGAGTGCAGTCAACGACAATACCAAGGGCACACTCACCGCGACATTCTGCAACAACTACACTGGAAAGGTCTCCCGCACCTTCACGATCAAGAAGGCGACGCTGAGCTCCTCCAAGGTGAAGCTGACCAGCGCCAAGGTCGCATACACCGGCACCGCACAGGAACCGGAAGTCACGGTCTCCAACTTCCAGGAGGGAACGGACTACACCGTGTCATGCTCGAACAATGTCAACGTCGGAACGGCGACGATGAAGGTCAGGGGCTGCAGCATGGTCAAGGGCTCCGTCACCAAGACGTTCAGCATCATCCCTAGGGCACTGGAATCCTCCGACGTGAAGGTCGAGACCTCCACCTACGACGGAACCGAACAGCAGCCGACCGTGAGCGCGGACGGACTGACCCAGGGCCAGGACTTCCAGGTCTACTGCGCCGAGAGCGATAAATTCATCAACGCCGGCACATACAACCTGATCCTGCGAGGCATCAACAACTACACCGGCACCCTGAACGCATCCTACGTCATCGAGCCGACCAGCCTCAAGGCGGTCAAGACCTCCGGCCTGCAGAACTTCATCTACAACGGCAAAACCCAGGAGCAGAGCCAGCTGGCCCTGACCCTGACGGCGGATAATTCCACCCAGCCGCTCACACTGACTCCGGGCACCGATTATACGGCAAAGACCAAAGGCAGCCTGAAGACCATCGGCAAGAAGAAGCTGACCCTGACGGGCACCGGCAACTTCAAAGACAGCATCACGCTGACCTACAAGGTAAAGCCGTCGACTCCGTCCCTGAAATACAGCGCCCTCACGAGCGGCCTGAAACTCACCGCCGTCAAGGTCTCCGGCTCCCCGAAGTACCAGATCGGCATCCGCAGGTACGGCACCTCCAAGTGGAAGAAGTACAAGCTGAACAGCAGTGCTGTCCGCACGCTGACCAGCCTCGGCAGCGGCAAGGCCTACCAGGTCCGCATCCGCGCCTACAAGAGCGGCGCCTACAGCAGCTGGAGCAAGGCACTCTACGTCGTAACCAAGTAGTGCATCGCCAGCCGCCACGGCAAGCCAATACATTACAGAAACATAGAAGCGAATAATATACTGAAGACAGGCTGTGAAAATGCGGAGTCATTTTCACAGCCTGTCTTCTTCTGCTGGCGGTGCCGCCGGTACTGCCGGCATTGTCAGGATCGCCGGCATCATCGGCACCGTCGGCATCATCGGCATCGCCAGCATTGGCAGTACCGCCGGCATCGTTGGCATCACCAGCATCGCCGGTATCGACAGCTCCGCCGGCATCACCAGTATCTTCAGCATCGCCAGTGCCGCCGGCATCTACAGCATCGCCAGTGCCGCCGATGCTGGGATGATCAACGAGGGTGGCGGGATACTGCATCCATAGATAATAACGATAGGAAAACCCTCCCTTGGACATCGCGGCCGTTTTTTATTTGGCAGGGAGACAAATCTTAAATTCTGACGCAACGGCATTTCCGAAATTGTGTAATGCGCATTATTCCGGTCTCTGACGCAACTTCTTCGATACCAAAAAGCGTGCGCAGAAGTCTGACAATTTAAAATATATCACAGTTGATATCAAAATGGTCCGCAAGTGGTCCTGAGATTTCCAAGAAGTGATCCCGAGATGATCCTGAAGCATCCTCGACGGGGAACAAACGCTCAAATTAAATGCATATTTGTATACTGAGTATAAAATTTGATCGCCGGGGACGATATTTTGTCGGAAAGGGGCGCAAAAATCGAGTGGTTTTCAGAGCGCGCAGGAAATTACAAGGGTGGTAGATCTATAAGATTATAAGGACCTAAAATGCTGGTGCGTAGGAGCGTCATAAATACGGCCTTACGCAATTCGGTAAAAGCCGTTGTGTTAAGATGAAGAAATCGTGCTCCTACGCAAAATGATACAGTATACAAAGGTGATTGATTTCCTATGTATGAATTTTCTCCGACAGAACGGCGCAAAGATAGCATTCCAGTTATCATAACTACCAGTATGTGGTACATGGGGTATACACAAATTACCCCCGGTATCCTCCATGTCATCCTTCCTTTTTTCCCTGGCGGTGCATCTGTCACCTGCACTGCGCCGCAGACTCCGACTTCGAATTTTCTGTCCGCACCGGAGCCCCAGGGAAGGATCTGCTCTGTCCGAAGCAAGATGAAAGAATTGGAAAAATTGTTCTTAGGGTGGGTGGCCAACCAACAGGATCAAAGGAAAACCCCGGCAGGCGCGTCGCCTCCGGGGTCAGTCAGTGTTATTTCAGTTATTCAATAATAAAGTCGGAGATTGCCGGCGCGCTCTGATCACCAGAACCGGCTTTGCCTCGCGCCGCCTTCCATACGAATTGATCGAGGCGCGGAGCGTTTGCAGGACCTTTCCGATTTATCCGATCTGTAGACCGGCGCCGTCCGCGCCGCGTTCAGACTGCTTCATTAAGTAATCTGCGCGGGCGCTGATCGGTCGTACTAGTTTGCAGTCCCGGTGCCGCCCGTCGTGTCCGAGGCGTCTGCGCTGTCCGCGCTGTCCGCACCGCCTGCCGCGTGCGGCGCGTCCGGGGCCGGCGGGTTGACGATGACTGGGTGGATGCGCATGGCGATCAGGAAGTCGGAGATGCCGTTGTACAGGGTGACCGCGCCGATGACCTGTGTGATGATCGCGGCGACGCCGACCGGCTTGAAGATCAGGACCAGACCAAGCAGGATCGTGATGATGCCCAGGATGATCGGCATGACTGGTGAGCGGCTCATGCTTTGGCGGTAAATCGCGATCGCCTCGCCGAGGTTGGCGATTCCGTCGACGGCGATGATGATGCCGATCACGGTCGGGATGATGGCGATGAGGCCGTTCGGGCGAAGGAAGATCCAGAGGCCGACCGCGCTGAGGATCAGGGCGGAGACGAGGTGAACCTTCATGGCCGTCTCCCTCTGCATCAGGTACAGGAGGAGCATGATGACGCCGGTGATCAGGATCATCACGGCGATGAATTTACATAGCAGCTGCAGGCTCGTCTGCGGGCGGAGCAGGAGGACCACTCCGATCACCGAGGAGGTGAGGGCGGTCAGGAGCTTGTTTCGCTTGAGACTTCGGAGCCTCGCGTCGTAGGTTTTCTTTTCGGACATAATGTTCTCCTTTCTTGCCGGCGGCTGCCGGGCGTTTTAATAATTGCGATGATAGGTTTCTTACTGCGTTCGCCAAGTCGCGGAATTGCGGGCGCGGCGTCGATCCGTTTGTCGATTCGCGGAATTGTGTGCGCGACATGCAGCCGTTTGTCGATTCATGGAATTGCGAATTTTTGTGTGCTTCGTTACCGATTTGGATTCACGCCCATGCCGCGCTGCGTGCTGTCGCGTATCGTTGAGAGTAAGATTGTATACTGGATGCAGGCACGGCTGTGTACTGCTGTGCTGTTTTTTAGATGCCCCGGCGGGGCGGCATTGAAACTTTGCCAGCCGTGGAACGCGCTGCAAGATAATAATGTCAGCAGCGAAGTGCGCAGCCAGTAAACTGTTCCGGCAGTGAATCGCGCGGTAGTTGAATCATCCTGGCATCGAACCGCGCGGCAGTTGAACTATGCTGGTAGATCGGCGTACGCTTGTGATTATAACGGACGCGTGTCGGTTTGCAGCGCGAAATGATTCCGAGAACCAGCAGAGCAGGTGAGATGCGGGGTCGGGCCGTTTATGCGAACGCGTGTCGGTTTACAGCGCGAGATGATTCCGAGAACCAGCGGGGCGGATGAGATGCGGGGCTGGGTGGACTTTGCCGCGTGGGCAGTGCGGGACTGCGCCTGGGAACTCATGGGCGCGCATCGGCACTCGCGGGTATGCATTAGCGCACATGGAAATGCATCGGAATGAGTCGGAATGCGTCTTAATGCGTGGAAAATGCACGGAGGGTGCAGGGGAGCGTGCACTGCGGGATGGCGAAAAACAATGAAAAACGGGCGTGGTTCAGGAGGTCACGGCACTGCGCCGGACGATCCTGAAACAGCCCGTATGGATCGATAGTTTGGGGTTTTGCCCTGCTGGGCGGACTCTTAAGCCTGACCTGCGGCAGGGGACGCGAAACTAGAACTGGGAGTCTACCTCGCCCTCCAGGACGCGGAGGTCGTAAGGCTCGAATTTCACGTTTCTGTAGGCGTCGACATCGAGGACAGATTCATCCCAGTCGGAGCGGATTTCGCCGTCCTGCTTGATGATGATGTCGTAGAGGATGTCGTAGGTCTTGCCGTCTTCCTTGTCCTTCTCGACGATGGTGGAGTACGGCAGCGTCTTGTGGTAGGTCAGCGTGAGGCCCTTATAGTTGTAGTGGAATCCGCAGCGCATGCGGCATCCGTCGAGACCCTTGTATTCCGCGATCTTGTTCAGGTCGGCCAGGATTGGGTCGCCCTCGCGGTCGTAGAGGTTTTCCGGCGTTGTCGCGGTGTAGTCGAAGCGGAACTGGACCGGAATGTTGTACGGGATCCAGCGCTCCAGGTACTCCGGGAGACGCGCTGCCGGGTAGTCCTTATACAGGACGCAGTTTACTCGTGTGCGTACAGCAAGACGGGACAGAAGATCGTCCGCACCTTCCTCTACGTACTTGACCAGATGTCTGGAGACGTTGATGCAGGTGATCTTATCCTTGTTCTTCTCGGTGAAGTCGATCAGATCCTGCTCGGTCTGGCCGTCAAATGTCGGCAGTGTAGTGTTGATGAATACGCGGTGCGTGTTTGGAATCTGGTCCAGCATCTCCTGCAGGGCCGCGCGGTTGGCGAACGGCTCGCCGCCAGTGAAGACAAAGTCGCAGTTCGGCGTGATCTCATCCATGAGTTTGATGGATGGGATAATTTTATCCTTGCTGAATCCGGTTGTATCGGAGTATTCACCTTTATTAATACAGAATGGGCAGTGGTTTCCGCAGTCATACGGTGCAAACACCGTAACGGTTGCCCCTCCCTCACGAGTCTTGTACGGATTTTTCATGGTCTCAACCTTTCCTTTGCTTAGTTTACGATTGTAATTATAATATAGGTTCGCACAACTTTCAATCCAACATTCTTGTGCGTAAACAATTAATTTCAATTTTTCTGAGAATAATTTAACGATCTTGACAATGAAAAGGGCAATTTTCGGGATGTTTCCGCGGTTTTTCAGACTTCGTGAGCGATCTGAAAATTTGATATTTATCAGAATCCATGCGATAATGGATCATACGAATATGTTGAGATCGGTGAAATTATTTCTTCGGTTCACGCGTGTTCACGGAAAAAAGATGCAAAGTTTATGATCGGCATGATTCATGCAGTTATACAAAGATTAGGAAAAGGAGAGTCATGAGTTATCTGAACAAAAACAGAAACAATGGCGGGACGACTTCCGCCCGTCATACATTCCTGAAGCGCACGGCAGTGTCGGCGCTGTCCGCGGCGATGGTGCTCATCAGCGGAGTTCCTGCTCTGGGCAGTTCGGCTTTTGCCGCAAGCACCTGGAAAAGCGTCCCGGCGAAGGCCGTCGTCAAGGCAGACGGCACCGCGGTAAGAAAATCCGCCTCGACCTCATCAAAGAAGCTCGCCACGGTAAACAAGAACGTGAAATACACTATTTCTTACGAGAAGTTCACGTCTGCGTCCAGCACCAAGGCGAAGACCCGCTGGATCTACGTGTCCTCGCTGAAGGGCTTTATCCGCACGGATCTGACAAAGGTCACACTCGCCAAGAAAGCGGCGTGGACGACTGATGCACTGCGGCTTCGGAAGGGCGCCGGAACGAGCTTCGCCAGCCTGGGGCTGCTGCAGAAGGGCACGTCCCTCTACGTCCGTGAGCGCGTCAAGGCGGCGGACGGCAGCAAGTGGTACCGCGTGAAGGCGAACGGAAAGAACGCCTACGTCACGGCGTCATACGTCACGTTCACGAACCCGTCCTCCGGCGACAGCACGAATGCTAACACGAACACGGATAATAACGACAGCACCAATGACAGCACCAAGACGGCGGTAAACCCGGATGCAAACGCGACGACATCGACACCGATCTTAAACGGCACGGGCAAGGTCACGGCGTCAAAGGCTGTCGTTCGCCAGAAGGCATCCAATTCTGCTGCATCGATCAAGACGCTGAAGAAGGGCGCTGAGCTGACGGTCACCTCGGAGACGTTCACCTCCTCCAAGAGCACCAAGACAGCCAGGCGCTGGGTCTACGCGTCCAACGTCAACGGCTACGTCCGCCGCGACCAGATCTCGCTGAGCTATCCGAACGCGGTCAAGGTTACTGTCGACGCGACCGGCGGCCTGAACACGAGGAAGGGGCCGGGAACGAGCTTTGCCAAAAGCGGACAGGTCGCTGACGGCGCGAGCATCAAGGCCAAGCTGCGCAGCTTCGGAACGGGCGGATCCGCGGAATCCGACGTCTGGTACCGTGTAGCTGTCAGCGGAAAGAACGTCTACGTCAAGGGTTCCTTCCTGAAGTTCACCTCCTCGAGCACGGACACCGACAACGACAATACAAATACGGATACCGACAATACTACGACGGATACGACGAGCTACATCACCAAGGACGGCTTCCCGAGCTCGTACCTGCCGTACCTGCAGGCTCTGCACGCCGCACACCCGACGTGGAAGTTCACTCCGGCGCTGACCAACCTGGACTGGAGCGATGCAGTCACTCGAATGATGGCTAACTCCGGAACCAACACAATCCAGACGGGAGCCTTCCCTGCGACATACTTCTCCGTCGAGCCTGGCTGCTTCAATTACCTGACCGGCACCTACACGCCTAAGGATTCCTCCGCGTTCGTCGCGGCCTCCGCTAAGACGGTCCAGTACTACATGAACCCGCGCAACTGGATGACCGACAAGAACGTGTTCATGTTCCTCGGCAACAATTACCGTTCCTACCAGGATGCGGACACGGTGCAGACGATCCTGAACCGGAACTCAGTGCTGAAGAAGTCCGGCGTCGCGGATATGTTCGTCGCGGCGGGAAAGACGTACAACGTCAGCCCGGTCTACCTCGCGTCAAAGGCAATCGCCGAGCAGGGGACCACGACTTCTCTGATTGACGGCAGCCAGGGTGCCTACAACGTCTTCAACATCGGCGCATCGGATTCCACCACGGGCGGAGCCTCCAACGGCATCGCGTACGCCAAGGCGCAGGGCTGGACGACGCTCGAGAAAGCGATTACGGGAGGCGCTCAGTTCCTCTCCAAGAACTTCATCAACAACAACCAGTACACCGCTTACCTGGAGCACTTCAACGTGCTGAACGGACAGGCGAGTGTCGGAACCCATATCTACATGTCCGCCGTTTATGCTTCGGTGAATACCGCCGCCAGCTCCTATAACTCGTACAGCGCCAACAATGTGCTCGAGAAGCCGCTGGAGTTCGATATTCCGGTATACAGCAACATGCCGGCATCGGCCTGCGGAAGCCCGGCGATGAACTTCAACTTAGACAACAACTACTACCTGAAGTCCCTGTCCGTCACGGTCAACGGCACCAGGACGGTCCTGATCTCCTCCGACACGACGAACTATTCGACGCAGTTCGACATGAAGGCGGGCAGCACGGACACCGTCACGATCGACGCGGCTGCCGCGAGCAAGACCGGCGCCACCGTCACCGGAAACATGTCGGTCAGCATGAACGGCCAGACCCAGCAGACGGCGACGATCGTCTGCACCTCCTCCTCCGGCGAGACGAGGACCTACATGATCACGATCACCGCGCAGTAGGGCAGGCGCAGGCCGCCGCGCAGCCGCGGAAAACAGGGCCCGCAGCGCGGGCACGCACCCGAGGCTGTTTAACAGCTGAACACAAAATAGAACATAAAGAATACGAAAAGAGGCTGTGAAAAAACGCAGCCTCTTTTCATAATTTGACCTCTTACTGAAAATCGATAGTCAATAATATCCTTCCGAGGGTATTTCGATAGATCTAATCTATGTGTACTGTATCCCTGGATCCGCTGTCGTTAGATTATATCTCCACGGCGCTGGCATTCATTGCGCGGCGATGTTGACGCGGCGCCCATCAGTCCAGGAATTTTCCCTGCCAGGAATCTCTTTGTCTGAGCTCGGCGTTGATGCCGTTCAGGATCGTGCGCTTGCGGAAGCTCCAGGACGGGGCGATCAAAAGCGGGCGCGGCACGTCGGCGGTCAGGCGGTGGATGACCATCTCGGGCGGGATCTGCTCGATCATGTCGCAGACGAGGGAGATGTAGCTCTCCATCGACGGGAAGGGCTCGTAGTCTGGCAGGTCCTCGGCGAGGCGCGAGCCTTTGGTCACGTTCAGGAGATGGAGCTTGATGCCCCAGCTGTGGTTTTCCTTTACGAAGTTAAGGGAGCGGAACATGTCCTCGCGGGTCTCGCCCGGGAGGCCCAGGATCAGGTGGCTGACGGCGTGGATGCCGCGTTCCCGCAGGCGGCGCATCGCGCCTGTGTACTCGTCGTTTCCGTAGCAGCGGTTGATCAGGCGGACGGTCTCCGGCTTGCTCGTCTGCAGGCCGAGCTCGATCCAGAGGAAGTGATGTTCCGCGATCTCGCTGAGCAGGTCGAGGACTTCATCCGGCAGGCAGTCGGGGCGGGTTGCGACGACGAGGCCCTCGATGCGCGGGTCCTCCAGCGCTTTCCGGAAACGCTCGCGCAGGACATCCACTGGCGCGTAGGTGTTCGTGTGGTTCTGGAAGTAGGCGAGGCAGCCGGCCCTGGGCCATTTTTCGTGGAGCAGGTCGAGCTGGGACGCGATGTCGCTCGCGAATTCGCCGCTTCCCGTCGAGCTGCAGAACGTACATCCGCCGGTTCCCCTGGTGCCGTCGCGGTTCGGGCAGGTGAAGCCTCCGTCTAAGGAGAGCTTGATCATCTTGTGGTGGAAGCGCTGCTTGAGCCAGTAGTTGATGGTGTTCATGCGCTCTGCGGCCTCGTCGCCGTCGACGGTCTTTCTCACGCCGGTGAACGGCGGGACGTCGGCGTTCCAGACGGCGGATGGGGAGAGGTGGGTTTCGATATTCTTCTCGGTCATGGTGAATCCTTTCTTGTACTGCATATTGCATCATTGTAACACATTCGCGGGGCATTCGAGAACTTATGCCCGCAAAGCCTGCAGAACAGGCGGCGGTTTAACCGCTGTGCTCGTAGATGGGATCATTTTCACCGCTTGCATTTTCAGCGTTCGGCTTTGGCAGCTTCGGCACCTGCATTTCCAGCGTTTAGCCTCGGAAGACTCGGGCGCCGTTTTTGAGTTAGATAATCGCGATTAAACAATGTAATATGAAGATTTTCGAAAACCTTTTGTCATGTGGATTTTGGAGGCCATTTTATTAACTATTGTTCTCGGATCGGTACACGGAAAATGGCTTTTAACTCGTCGGTATCGATCACCATCGTTTCCGGACTGAGTCTGCGCACGCACCGCCTCGTCTTTTTTTCAATTGGCAAGTATGGTATAATGGTTTCCGTACATCATCAAGCGAAGGAAGGGGACAGCATGAGGGAAAAACTGCTTTTGCACAGCTGCTGCGGTCCGTGCAGCACGGCCTGCGTCAAGAGGCTGTGTGAGGAAGGCGACTATGCGATCACCGTATTTTTCTACAATCCGGGAATCACGGAGACGGAGGAGTACGAGCGGCGTAAGGAGAACCAGATCAAGTTCCTGCAGGAGTGGAATGAAACCCACGGGCAGGACGAGCAGGTCGGGTTCGCAGAAGGGAATTACGAGCAGGACCGCGATGCCTATTTCCGCATGGTGAAGGGGCTGGAGAACGAGCCGGAGGGCGGAAGACGCTGCTCGGTCTGTTTCACCCAGCGGCTTTCCGGGACGGTGAAGTACGCGAAAGAGCATGGATTTCCGCTTTTCACAACGACGCTCACGGTGAGCCCGCATAAGAACTATCCGCTGATCTCGGGGATCGCGGAGGCGCTCGCGGATCAGGTCGAGGGGGTGTCTTTCCTCGACATGGACTTCAAGAAGAAAAACGGTTTTCTGAACAGCACCAGGATGTCCGAGGAGTACGGGCTGTACCGGCAGAACTACTGCGGGTGCGTGTATTCCAAGCGGCAGGCCGAGGAGCAGCGGAAGGCGAAGGCCATGCGGGAGAGGGAAGAAAAGAGACACAGCGCGCAGGACTGATTTTCCTGCCTGAGTGAGGCGGGCGTGTGCCGGGCGGCAGAGAGTTGCTGCGAGTCTGGGCATACTTTGTCGACAAAGGCGGAACCGGTACTGCGGAAGACGCGGAGTACGGCAGGTCGGCTGCTGGCTTGCGCGTTTGATTTTTGTCATAATACATGGAGGAATAGAGATGTCAAAGTTAATTATCCCTGAGGGATATCATTCGATCCTGGACCCTGTCGAGACGCAGCGTGCGATCAAGAAGATCAAGGATTATTTCCAGCAGGAGCTGGCGTACGGTCTGCAGCTGAGGAGAGTGTCGGCGCCGATTTTTGTCGACCCGGATTCCGGACTGAATGACACGCTGAACGGCGTGGAGCGCCGTGTGTCTTTCACGCTGAAGGACATGGACGAGAAGAGCGTGGAGATCGTGCAGTCGCTGGCCAAGTGGAAGCGCTACGCGCTCGGAAAGTACGGCGTGGAGCCTGAACACGGCATCTACACGGACATGAACGCGATCAGAAGGGACGAGGAGCTCGACAACCTCCACTCGATTTACGTCGACCAGTGGGACTGGGAGAAGGTCATCACGGTCGAGGAGAGAAACCAGAACTACCTGCACGAGACGGTCACGACGATCTACAATGCGATCCGCAACCTGAGCGATTATGTCAACCGCCTCTACAGGGATATTCAGAACGAGATTCCGAACGAGATCTTCTTCATCACGTCGCAGGAGCTCGAGGACATGTACCCGGGCAAGACCCCGAAGGAGAGGGAGGACCTGATCTGCGAGGAGAAGCGCGCGGTCTTCATCGAGAAGATCGGCGGACCGCTGAACTCCGGTGAGCCGCACGACGGACGCGCCCCGGACTACGACGACTGGGAGCTGAACGGCGACATCCTCCTCTGGAACGACATCCTGGGCAGGGCGTTCGAGCTGTCCTCCATGGGAATCCGTGTCGACGCCGCCGCGCTCGACCGTCAGCTGACGATGTCCGGCGACGAGCAGAAGCGTCACCTGCCGTTCCAGCAGGCGATCCTGCACAACCAGCTACCGTACTCCATCGGAGGAGGAATCGGACAGAGCCGCCTGTGCATGTACTTCCTGCGCAAGGCACATATCGGCGAGGTTCAGGTCAGCGTCTGGCCGGAGGACATGATCAAGACCTGCCAGGAGAACGGAATCGATCTGCTGTAGACATGAGCAAACAGTATGTAAACCTGATTCTGGACCAGAACAGCTGGCACACCGACGAGCCGTTCACCTACGCGGCGGACGGTGACATCGAGGTCGGCGACATCGTACAGGTGCCGTTCGGAAAGGGAAACAGACTTAAACGGGCGCTGGTCATCGAGACCGGCGTCCAGCCGTCTAAAGACCTCTCCTCCGCGCACATCAAGGAGGTCGCCGAGAAGGATCCGGACCTTCGGCTGAACCAGGAGATGGTGAAGACGATGGAGTGGATGCGCCAGCGATACGGGATCAAATACTACGACGCCCTGCACTGCTTCATCCCGCCCGGCAAGGCCGCGCGCCCCGGAAAGTCCAAGCGTCCTTATGCGAAGACAAAGGGAGAGGGCCAGGAGGTCAAGGCCCTGACTGATGAGCAGGCCTCCGCCGTCGGCCGAATCGAGTCCTCCATGGACGCCGGCAAAGGGGAAATCTTCCTGCTGCACGGCGTCACGAGCTCCGGCAAGACGGAGGTCTACATGCAGGTGATCCAGCACGCCCTGGACATGGGGCAGACGGCCATCCTGCTGGTGCCGGAGATCGCGCTCACCGAGCAGATCGTCCGGAGGCTCCTGGCCAGGTTCGACCGTGACGAGATCGCCGTTCTGCACAGCAAGCTGACCGGCCGCGAACGGTTCGACGAGTGGATGCGCCTGAGGAAGGGCGAGGCACACATCGCCGTCGGGGCGAGGATCGGCGTTTTTGCGCCCCTGGAGAACATCGGCGTGATCATATTGGATGAGGAGCACGAGTCGACGTATAAGTCGGACCAGACCCCTAAGTACGAGACCGTAGACGTCGCCGTGAAGAGGCTGATGGCGAGCAAGGGCGTCCTGATCCTGGGAAGCGCGACTCCGTCCGTCGTGTCGTACGAACGCGCGCGCGAGGGGGTCTACACCCTGATCGAGCTGAAGAAGCGCTACAACAAGACGCCGCTTCCGCTGGTTGAGCTCGTGGACATGAGGATCGAGCTGCGCTCCGGCAACACCGGTATCTTCAGCAAGCGGCTCCTCAAGGCCATGAGCGGCACGCTCGCTTCGGGAAAGCAGGTGATCCTGTTCCAGAACCGAAGGGGCTACTCGACGTTCATCTCCTGCCGTGACTGCGGCGAATCGCTGCAGTGCCCGGACTGCGGGATCTCCCTGGTTTACCATAAGAGGGAGAACGCGGCCGTCTGCCACTACTGCGGAAGGCGCTTCCCGCTCCCGGACAAGTGCCCGTCCTGCGGCAGCCCGAGAATCAAGTACTTCGGCGTCGGGACGGAGCAGGTCGAGGAGGCCGCGGCGAGGGAGTTTCCGGATTACCCGTGCGCGCGCCTGGACCTGGATACCGCCAAAAACCGCACCGAGATCAACCGGATCATCCGCAGCTTCTCCAAGGGAGAGACCAAGATCCTGATCGGCACGCAGCTGGTCGCGAAGGGTCTGGACTTCCGCAACGTCGGTCTGGTCGGCGTGATTTCCGCGGACGTCAGCCTGAACATCCCGGACTACCGGTCTACGGAGCGCACGTTCCAGCTGGTCACGCAGGTCGCGGGGCGCGCGGGCAGAGGCAGCGAGCGCGGGCTCGTCATCGTGCAGTCGTACACTCCGGAGAACTTCGCCCTGAAGGCCTCCGCCGAGCACGACTACAAGGGGTTCTTCCAGCAGGAGATCATGGTTCGGAAGTTCATGGACTACCCGCCGTACACCGACCTGATCATCGCGGCGTTCACCTCGGAGAGCGAGGCGGTCGCAATCGAGATGGCGGAGCGCTGCAAGGCCTACCTGGAGAAGGCCGGTCTCCCGAACGCTAAGAAAATCCTGGTCCCGCGCCTCAGCATGAACTTCAAGGGGAAGGACAGCTTCCGCTACCACATCATGGTCAAGGCTCCGCGCGGCAGCCGCAACAAGTACATCTACTACCTGCGGTACTTCAACCGGCTGATCTTAAAGCACAAGGTCGACTGCACCATGCTGATCGACGTGAACGCGTACAGCTCGTACTAGTTCCTGCCTGATGTCCGGGCGCGTTTCCGCCCGCGGCAAAGAAGATGCCCGCAGAAACACAGCCGCCCTGCCGGCAGGCGTGAGTGCCCTCCGGGAGACCGCCCGCGGCGAACGCCGCGGCGCTGCCGGCTGTTGGTCGACGGAGTTTGACGATGTGTTCAGGTGGGAATAAATAAGGGTAACTGCGGTTCGGATTACCGCGGGTCCATCATCCGATCATGATGGGATAATAACGTTAAAATATAATTCTAATATAAAGGAGATTATTTCAGATGGCATTGAGAAACGTAGTAAAAGATGGAGACCCGATTCTGGCAAAGACCTGCCGCGAGGTACCGGCGGTGACGGACCACATCCGCATGATCCTGACCGACATGCTGGAGACGATGCGTCAGAGCGAGGGAGTCGGACTCGCCGCGCCGCAGGTCGGCATCCTGCGCCGCATGTTCGTCGCGGAGCCGGAGCCGGACAGAGTCTATTACTTCATCAATCCGGAAATCACGGAGACTTCCGGCGAGCAGGAGTGCACGGAGGGATGCCTGAGCGTACCGGGATACTTCGGCACGGTCAAGCGCCCGGAGAAGATCCATATCAAGGGTCTGGACTTCGACGGAAATCCGGTCGAGTACGACTTTGAGGGATTCGACGCAGACGTCATGTGCCACGAGTATGACCATCTGGACGGCATCCTCTTCACCGAGAAGGCAATCGAGATCCACACTGTCGAGGAAGAAGCGGAGAAGAGGGAAGCCGAGGAGAGAGAAGCGGAGGAACAGGAGCAGTAATGAAGATCATCTTTATAGGAACGCCGGATTTTGCGGTTCCTGTACTGCGCGCGCTCGCGGATGCCGGCCACGAGATCGGATACGCGGTCACGCAGCCGGACAGGAAAAGAAATCGCGGCAAGGTCACGTTCTCCCCGGTCAAGGAGGCCGCGCTGGAACTGAACATCCCGGTCCTGCAGCCGGAGAAGCTTAAGGACGCGGAGGAAGAGAAGGAGAAGATGCGGGCGTTCGCACCGGACGCGCTGATCGTCGTCGCCTACGGGCAGATCCTGCGGCAGGACGTCCTGGACATCCCACGGCTCGGCTGCTTCAACGTCCACGGATCACTGCTTCCGAAGCTGCGTGGGGCATCCCCGGTCCAGCACGCGATCCTGCAGGGAATGGATAAGACGGGCGTCACGATCATGAAGATCGGCCCGGGACTGGACGACGGAGACATGATCAGCAAGGCGGAGACGCCGGTCGATCACAAGAATTTCGAACAGCTGTTCGACGAGCTCTCGCAGATGGGCGCGGACCTGCTGGTGAAGACGCTGCCGTCGATCGAGGATGGGACCGCAGTGTACGAGCCGCAGGACGAGTCTCAGGCGACCAAGTGCGGGATCATCAGGAAGCAGGACGGCTTCACCGGGTTCGATGAGGACCCGGCGGCGGTGGAGCGGCGCATCAGGGCGTTCGATCCATGGCCGGGTGTATTTTGTCAAAAGGAAAACGACAGGATCAAGCTCTGGGCTGCCGAGGCGCTGGACACTCCGGCGGGCAGGCCGGACGGGACGCTGCTTAAGGCGAGTGACGACGGAATCGACATCGCGTGCGGCGGAAAGATCCTCCGGGTCACCGAGCTGCAGATGCCGGGAAAGAAACGCGTCAAGGCGGCGGACTTCCTGCGCGGGCACGCGGCAGAGCCTGGGACGGTGTTTAACAAGGAACTGAAGAAATAGCGCTTGAGAGCGCGGAGGTTAGAAATGGCTATGACGAACGAGGAATACGCAAAGGAGATCAAGAAGGCGATCAATATCAACCGAGTGATCAGTCCGAAACGGATGAACTCGCTGCTGGACCTGAAGTTCTTAGACTGCGACGTCGAGAAGAAGTCCGCCAGTTTCCTGTTTGAATCGAAGGAGTGCTTCACCAACCCGTACGACGGGGTGCACGGCGGGGCGATTGCGGCGATCTTTGACTACGCCGGCGGTCTGCTGAGCCTGGTGGTCGGGCGCCAGTTCGTCACGACGACGAGCCTGTCGACCTCGTACCTCCGTCCGATGAACGGTAAAAAATTCCGCGTGGACATCGAGATCACCCACATCGGCCGCCGCATGAGCAACATGTACGGCAGAATCTACGACATGGAGACCGAGAAGCTCTGCGCGACCTCCGAGATCAACTACATGATCACGGAAGGCAAGGCGATGGGTCTGCAGAACTAGACAAAATCCCCGCTTTTCCCTGCGGTGCACACGGGTGCTGATGGTCAGCGGACGTTTATGAAGGAAATCTAAAAAAATCTAAAAAATAGGATCTGGCCGGTCAAAATACAATTGACCGGCCAGTTTTCTGCTATAATAGAGTGATAGAAATAAAAGTGACAGGAGAGAGAATGGACAGAAACCGTAAAGCAGCATTCCAGACGCTGATGCGCGTCGTGAAGGATCAGGCTTATGCAAATTTAGAGGTGGGGAAGCAGATGGAGAAGTGCCATGCGGATTCCCCGGCGTTCGTGCGGGAGCTCGTCTACGGGACGGAGCAGCACTGGATGTACCTCGATTATCTGCTGAAGCAGCTGGTCACGCACGGATACATGAAGCTGAAACCGCAGGTGAACATCCTGCTGCACATGGGTGCGTACCAGATCCTGTTCATGGATTCGGTTCCGGACTACGCCGCGGTGAACGGCTGCACGGAACTCGCGGCGACTGTATGCCGCCCGCAGAAGGGATTCGTGAATGCGGTGCTGAGGAATTTGACCAGAAAGAGAGACAGCCTGAGGCAGCCGGAGCAGGAGAAGGATCCTGTGAAACGCCTGTCCGCGCGGTACTCCGTACTCCCGTGGATCGTCCGTCTGTGGATCGGTCAACTGGGACCGGAGGCGGCAGAAGAGGTTCTGCGCGCGCAGCAGGAGAAGCCTCCTTTTTGTGTTGTGGGAAATTCCGTTAAGATTTCTGCGGATGAGCTGAAGGCGTCCCTCGCGGGGCAGTCGCTTTCCGCGGAGCCGATCGCGCTCGACGGGCTTTCCGATTCTCTTCCGATGTTTTCCGTGAAAGGGGGCGGACTGCTCGATACCGAGGACTTCCGAAAGGGCTGGTTCTACGTGCAGGATCCGTCATCCGCGGCCGCGGTCTCTATGCTCGCGCCTGAAGCGGGAGAAACCGTAATCGATGTCTGCGGCGCGCCGGGCGGAAAGTCCATGGCGGCGGCGATCATGATGCAGAATCAGGGAAGGGTCCTGACGTTCGACGTCTACGAGCACAAGCTTCCGCTGATCAGGACGCAGGCTAAGCGTCTGGGTTTAAGCATCATCGAAGCCGCGGTGCGCGACGCGGCGGCTGAGGCAGGGGAACTCAAGGAGACGGCGGATGCCGTGATCTGCGATGTCCCATGCAGCGGGCTGGGCGTCATGCGCAGGAAGCCGGAGATCCGGTACAGAGAACTCGCCGATTCCGGCAGAGAGCTCGCAGAAAAGCAGCTTGCAATCCTGCAGGCAAGCGCGGAGCTCGTCCGTCCGGGCGGAAGGATCATGTACAGCACGTGTACGATCAACCGAGTGGAAAATGAGGCCGTGACGGAGGAATTCATCCGCCGGCAGAAAGGTCAGTTCCTGAAGGAAGCGGAGCGTCAGCTTCTGCCGAACCTGGACGGAACCGACGGCTTTTATTTCTGCATAATGAGGAGGAATATTTAATTAATATGGAAGTGGCATCCAAGACAGATCAGGGGATGACGAGGGACCATAATGAGGACGCCTGCGGACTTATGCCGGTCTATCATGTATACATGGTGGCCGACGGGGTCGGGGGGAGCAACGCCGGCGAAATCGCCAGCAAGACCGCAATTCAGGGGATTGCGAGGTTCGTCCAGACACACAGCCTGGAAGGCGCCGTCAACATGTCCGAGATCAAACGATACTTCAGCTCCTGTTTTGACAAGGTGAATGAAGAAATACTTGAGGTGATGCATGAGAAGGCGGAGACCAAGGGCATGGCGACGACGATCGCACTGGCCTACGTCACCGGACACACCCTCTACGCGATGAATATCGGCGACAGCAGGGTCTATCTCTATCGCCGGGGCGAGCTCAGGCAAATCACAGTTGACCACACATACGTCAATCAGCTGCTGAAAGCCGGGGTCATCACCGCCGACCAGGCCACCGTGCATGAGAAGCGTCATGTCATCATGCGGGCCGTCGGCGCTGACGAGAAGGTTCGCGCCGATTACTACGAGGAGCCGCTCGAGATTGGGGACATCATCCTGATCTCTACGGACGGGCTTCACGGCGAGATCGGCAGCGAAGGCATCAAGAAGGAGCTCGACGCAAACTATTCCATGGAGGAAACCTGTGATCATCTGGTTCGGGAGGCCAACGACAGAGGTGGCCACGACAATATCACGGTTATTTGCATAAAAATAACGGAGGGAGACCTGGATGAGTAAACTACTAGTCGGCAGATATGAGCTGGTTAATAAAATCGGAGAGGGCGGCATGGCGGTCGTCTACAAGGCCAAGGACCGCCTGCTGAACCGTTTCGTAGCAGTAAAAATCCTGCGTCCGGAATGTACCAAGGATGCGCAGTTCGTAGACAGCTTCAGGGCTGAGTCGCAGGCGGCTGCCGGACTGCAGCACCCGAACATCATCAGCGTGTACGATGTCGGAAGGGAAGGAAACATCCACTTCATCGTCATGGAGCTGATCGAGGGAAAGTCGCTGAGCGAGGTCATCAAGGAGAAGGCGCCGATGGATTACCGCGACGTCGTCCACATCACCAAGCAGGTCGCCTCCGCACTCAGCGTCGCACATAAACATAACATCATCCACCGCGACATCAAGCCGCACAACATCATGATCACGAGCGACGGCATGGCCAAGCTCGGCGACTTCGGAATCGCGAAGGCGATCAGCGACTCGACGATGGAGGAGACGAGCAAGATCATCGGCTCCGTGCACTACATCTCGCCGGAGCAGGCGAGAGGCGCGTACGTCGACGAGCGTTCGGACATCTATTCCTTAGGAATCGTCATGTACGAGATGCTGACCGGCCGCGTTCCGTTCGACGGGGAAACGCCTGTGCAGGTCGCGCTGATGCACATCAACGACAACATCAGACCGCCGTCAGACTTCGTCTCCGGCATCCCGCCGCAGCTCGAGAAGGTGGTCATGAAGGCGACCGACAAGTTCCAGACGAACCGCTACGCGAGCGCGGACGCCATGCTGAATGATCTCGACAGCATCGAATACGTCACGAACATGATGGGAAGGAACGCGTTCGCGAACCAGATGGAGCGCGAGGAGCCGCAGCAGAAGCAGGCTCAGCCGGTCCACAAGGCGGCGCAGAAGCGCCCGGTGTCTTCGTCCAAGGCCAAGACCAAGAAGAAGGGATCGTCGGCAAAGACGCGCCGCATCATCACAGCGGTCGTCCTGATCGCCCTGCTTGCGGTAATCGGCGCATTCGCCATTCCTAAGCTGCTGACCAAGAGCAGCACGGTAACCGTCCCGGACGTCACGGACATGAGTTATTCCCAGGCTAAGAGCACGCTTAGCGACCTGGGACTCAAGATCGCGAAGGGATCTTCGATCAACAGCGACGACGTGGAATCCGGCAGGGTCGCACAGCAGGATCCGGGCGAGGGCGAGGAGGTCGATAAGGGAACGACCGTCACGGTCAACCTCAGCAAGGGCTCCGCTAACGGCGAAGTCCCAAGCCTCGTCGGCCAGACCTACGACAGCAGCACCAAGGACATCATCGAGGCAGCGGGCTTCAAGCTCGGCAACGTCTCGTACGCATACAGCGATTCCTACGACAAGGGCGAGATCATGAGCCAGACTCCGAGTGCGGGAAGCACGGCGCAGAAGGACTCCTCGATCAGCCTCGTCGTCAGCAAGGGTCCTAAGGAGAGCAATGAGGACGAGAACAAGGTCGAGGTACCTTCCGTCACCAGCCTCACCGTATCCGCCGCGACGGCCAAGCTGAAGGCTGCGGGATTCAATGTCTCCGTCACCTACGAGGAGAGCAACTCCACGACGGCCGGAACGGTCATCTCGCAGAGCGTCCAGGCCGGAACGCAGGCCGACAAGGGCTCGACGATCACGATCACAGTCGCGAAGGCGGCCACAGACTCGGGCGACGACAATAACAATAATAATAACAATAGCAGCGACAGCGGCTCGACGACGGATGACTCTGCAAGCTCGTCCACCCGCTCGTCGGACAAGAGCCAGACGCAGTCGTCCAGCTCGACCTCAAGCAGCAGCAAGACCTCGTCATCATCCGCCAGGTCTTCCGCGGCGGCGGACAATTAAGCTCACTATATTAAACGCAAAAAATAATCGGAAAATCACGGTCCTGTCCGGACGGGGGTTCTGCCTCCGGCCGGACGTTCCGGAATCGGGGGCAGCGCCGGGAGGCATGGCATCAACTGCTTTCCGGCACATGCTTTATGAAAAGGAGATAATCAATCGCATGAGAGGACGCATCATTAAAGGGATCGGCGGATTCTACTACGTCAAGACCGAACAGGGCGTAGTGCAGACCCGCGGAAGGGGCCTGTTCCGCAAGACGGGAATTACACCGATGGTCGGAGATGAAGTGGAAATCATAATCAGCAAGGAAGACAGCGACGGTGACGGTATGATCCAGGAGATCCTGCCGCGCCGCAACGCGTTTACGAGACCGCCGGTTGCCAACGTTGACACGGTGGTCATTGTTTTTGCCGCGAAAAAGCCGAAGCCGATGTTCGAAATCATCGACAAGTTCCTGATCACGGCGGAGTCGAATGACGCGGAGCCGATCCTTTGCATGAACAAGTGTGACCTGCTGAAACCCGAGCAGCTGGAGGAAATCCGCGGCCGCTACGAGGGACTGTACCCGTTCTTCAGCGTCAGCGCCAAGACGGGCGAGGGCCTGGAGGAGCTGCGCCAGGCGCTTGCCGGCCGCCATACCGCGTTCGCCGGCCCGTCCGGCGTCGGCAAGTCTTCGCTGATCAACCTGATCGTTCCGGACGCGGACATGGAGACGAGCAGCGTCAGCCAAAAGACCCGCCGCGGACGCCACACGACGCGCCACGTGGAGATCTTCGACTACCCGCTGGGCGGCCTGATCTACGACACGCCGGGCTTCACGTCGTTCGACCTCTCCGGCGTCGCGCCGGAAGACCTTGACCAATACTACCCGGAGATGGTACCCTTTATTGGTCAATGCCGCTTCGACAACTGCCGCCACCTGAAAGAGCCGGGCTGCGCCGTCAGGGACGCGGTCGAGCGCGGAGAAATCTCCGAGGACCGCTACCAGTCCTACGTGAATGGTTTCGAGGAGCTGCAGGAGAAGGCACAGGACTGGAAAAACAAGTAAGGCGCAAGCCAAACCCGCTTTTACAGCGTCATCCTGATGCTGTCCCGAAGCGCGGTGGAAAATACTGGAAACCGCATGATTCTACTTAAACACCAACAGGAGGATTACGATAATGATTAAGATTGCACCATCCATGCTGTCCGCGGACTTCGCCCGCTTAGGCGAGCAGATCGAGGAGATCAGCCGCGCAGGATCCGACTACGTCCATGTCGACGTGATGGACGGCCACTTCGTCCCGAACATCAGCTTCGGCGCGAGCGTCATGAAGAGCCTGAACAAGCTCGAGAGCGCCCCGTACGACGTCCATCTGATGATCGAGAACCCGGACCAGTACCTGGAGGACTTCGTCACCGACAAGACCGAGTTCATCTGCGTCCACCAGGAGGCCTGCACACACCTGAGCCGCACGATCCAGCACATCAAAAGCTGCGGCGTCAAGGCCGGCGTGGCCCTGAATCCGGCCACCCCGGTCGTCATACTGGAGGAGGTCCTGTCCGACGTCGACATGATCCTGATCAT
Organism: uncultured Eubacteriaceae bacterium; assembly: GCA_903789635.1. GTDB lineage: Bacteria > Bacillota > Clostridia > Peptostreptococcales > Anaerovoracaceae > Aminicella. Next base: position 22,695 of record CAIFEY010000005.1, on the reverse strand, counting down.
GTCCGTAAACCCAGGATTTGGCGGACAAAGCCTGATCCCGTCCACGCTGAACAAGATCCGCCGCTTAGACTCCCTGAGAAAGCAGGAGGGCTTCAAGTACGAGATCGAGATCGACGGAGGCGTCAATCTTAATACGATCGCTGACGTGTCCGCGTCCGGCGTCGACATCATGGTCGCCGGCTCCGCCGTGTTTAAGGCGGACGACCTCGGCGCGCACGTGAAGGAGCTGCGCGCGGCTGCGGAGGCGGTAAGGAAATAGAACCCTTTAGTGGGGCCCGGCTTATGCCGTGACGCGGCCGCCCATAGCCATTGACGGTTGAATTAAGTCTAATGAAAGGGGAGGGCTGTGAAAAATGCCTCGTCATTTTTCACAGCCCTCCCTTATTGTTTATAGCCTCTATACGGCGAAGCAGTGCGACGGTGGGAGGCTTCAATGGGACGCGGGGGATTAGATGCATACAGTACACATAGATGAAATCTATCGGAAAAACCCCGAAGGGCATTTCTGGACTACAACCATTGTGCAGGAAGGATAATCTTGAATTCTGACGCAACGGGTATTTATAACTTTGGCAAAGCGTGCCTTTTTGCACTCTGACGCAACTTTTTCGGTGCCAAAAAGCGCGTGCAGAAGTCTGACAATTTAAAATGCGTCATATTTGATATCAAAATGGTCTATACGACGTCCCGCGATCACCATGAATTGATCCGAGAACGGTCGACAATGCTCGTGAAGATGAACGAACGCTCAGTTTAAAAGTATATTTACACATAGTGTATAAAACATGATCGCCGTGGACGATATTTTTCTGAAAAATGGTGTGAAAACGAGACGAATTTTCGAGAGCGTAATATTTTACACCGACGATAAATCTATAAGTTCAAGCGGCGTGCAGAAGCTGTTGCGTAGGAGCGTCATTATTGCTGTCTTACGCAATTCAGTAAAAGCCGTTGCGCCAGCTTGAAGAAATCGCACTTCTGCGCAACAATATGCAGTATACAAGGTTGATATTTTGCCGATGTTGTCCTGGCTCCAATCACAGCCGTAAGAGCCGTGAAAGATGTATCTGCATATAACAAAACGACGCGAATCCCGAAGTGCATCTTCGGGATTCGCGCCGTTGTTGTTTCACATCTGTAATGCGATTATTCGATTATGCGATCTCGTTGTCCGAGTCCGACAGCCCCTGGTAGGCGCTGTCCGGGATGATCAGATACTGCCTGGTCCTCGCGGCGGAACGGCTGGCCGAGCTCGACTGGCTTTCACCGTTTCGCTTGGTCGTTCCGGAAGTCGAGGAGTTGGTTCCTGTCGACCCGTTCGTCATGGTAGAGGAGGAGCCGCCGCTGGTATTGGTGTTTCCGCCGGTAGTTCCGTTCGTTCCGGAATTAGAATCGGTGGTGCCGCCGTTCGTGTTGGTGCTGCCGCCGTTCGTATTCTGGTTCGTATTCTGATTGTCCGTGGTTCCGTTTGTGTTCTGATTATCCTCGGTGGTGTTTTGGTCTTCTCCCTCCGTGGTAGTCTGCTGTTCCTCTGTCGTTGTCGAGGAGCCTGTAGTTCCCTCCGGGGCAGCAACACCGCCTGCACCGCCTGCAGTTCCGGTCGTGTAGTACTCGCCGCCGACCTGTGTAACGTCAGACGGCATATCCGGATACGTGCCCTTAACTGCATTCGGGATCTGACTCATGATTCTGGACCAGAGCGCCGCTGCGGCGTCACTCTTGCTGCTCAGCGCGATGTTGGTGTCGTTTCCGATCCACAGGGACGCGGAGTAGGACGGGGTGAATCCGTCGAACCAGATATCGTACTCGTCACTCGTCGTACCGGTTTTTCCTCCGACCGTTACGCCCGAGATAGCGGCGTTCGTACCGGTTCCGCCGGAGACGACGCCTTCCAGGCAGCTCCTCATGATGTAGGCTACACCGGCATCGAGGACACGTGTCTTGGTCGTGGAGTCGGTCAGGATCGTGCGGTTATTGTCGGTGACCTTGGTGTAGCAGATCGGGGACGATGCCCGCTGTCCGTCTGTGGCAAAGGCCGTGTACGCATTCGCCATCTGCAGGGTGGAGACACCGTTTGTCATACCTCCGAGCGCGAGTGCTGCTGCGTTCTTGTCGTTTGAGGATCCGGAGCCGACCAGGGAGGTGATTCCGAACTTCTTGACCATGTTGTAGGAGTAGTCCGTACCGACCTGGAGGAAGATCTTTACCGCGCAGGTGTTGATCGAGTTCTGGATCGCCGTGCGGAATGTCTGCACACCGCTGTAGCCTCCGCCGGAGTTCGTCGGCCAGGTCTGGCCGTTGATCGTCGTCTTCTCGTCGATGACCTCGGAGCCTGCAGTGATGTAATTTCCCCATCCCGCGGTTCCCTGGGTGTCGATGCCGTAGTTGACGAAGCTGTGCGTCTTTCCTTCCTTCTGCTCCTCATAGCTCTGCTGCAGCGCAGCGCCGTAAACGGCGAGTGGTTTGATGGAGGATCCCGGCTGACGGGTTTCCGTCGCGCGGTTGTACAGCATCTTTCCGGTCATCTTTCTTCCGCCGACCATGGCGCGGATCTGTCCGGTCTGATTATCGATGATCGTCATCGCCGCCTGCGGCTGGATGACTTTCTGGTTCAGCGTGTATCCGTCCTTGGTCAGGACGATGGAGCCGGCAGCGTCCGTCTTGAACATCAGGCGTCCGGTCGCGCTCTTCACGAACGAAGCAGCAACGACGAGGTTCCCTGAGCTGTCCAGCTTCTTTTTGTCCTGCGGGATGTTGATGTATCCGCCCGGGATCGAGTACAGCGAGCCGTTCTCCATGACGAACATCGTCGGGAATTCCACGCTGTAGTCGGTCTTGCCGTTTGCCGTCGTCTTATAGATGCGGATGCGGTTTCCCTTGTTGATCGTGATGGATCCGTCCGAGTTCTTGGTCGCCTCGCCGCTTGAGAACGTGAAGTTTCCGGAGGAGTCGAAGAAGTTGTTATAGCTGTACATGATGATGGATCCGTACTTATTGATGATGTTGCCCGAGGAGTCGTAATTGATGCTGGTCGGCGCCGGGAAGTTGGCGTCGTTCTTGAACTCCTGCTCGATGACGTTCTGTGCCGTCCTGTCCATCGTGGAATGGATCTCCAGGCCGCCCTGGTAGACTTTGGCCCACGCTTCGGAGTAGGAGAGACCGTCCTTCTTCTGCAGGTCGCTGATGACCTGGGAGACGACGTAATCGGTGAAGTAGGAGTTGTTCGTCGAGCCGCTCGTGTAGCGAGGGTTCAGCATCTCCTTCAGGCTGACCGACTTCGCTTCATTATATGTCGCATCGGAAATATATCCCTGATCGTGCATCAGCTTGAGGCAGAGCAGGCGGCGGGACTTGGCCGCGTCGTTCATCAGATAAGTTCCCTGGCTGCTCCTGTGCAGGATGTTGGTCGTGCCCGTCGTAACCGAGTCGTTGGAAACCAGCTGGACCGGCGCGTAATGGGTCGGCCACTGCGGCAGGGAGGCAAGCAGGGCGCACTGCGCGACACTCAGCTTGGAGACGTTCTTGTTGAAATACGCCTCGGAAGCGGCCTCTACGCCGTTGGAATTGAATCCGAGGTAGATCGTGTTCAGGTATGCCTCCATGATCTGCTTCTTGGTCAGGTTGTGCTCGAGCTTGATCGTGTACCAGGCCTCGATGATCTTACGCCGGATCGAGTGCTGGCTCATCGTCTTCTTCAGGTAGACGTTTCTGGCCAGCTGCTGCGTGATCGTGCTCGTTCCGCTGACGTCCCCGCCGGAAGTGAGCGACTCCTTGATCGCGCCGAAGATTCTCGTGATGTTGAATCCGTGGTGCGTCCAGAACGTCTTGTCCTCCAGCGCGACGTAGGCGTTGACCAGCTTCTTAGGCATCTCATTATAGGAGAGCCAGATACGGTTCTCGCCGGAATAGACGCTGCCGACCTTCTTGCCGCTCGAGTCGTAGACGACCGTCGTGCGGGAAAGCGTGCTTCTGACATTGCTCGGAGTGACGTCGATGCTCGGAGCCGTGATGATGCAGCCCGCCGCGAATATAAACACCGCGAGGATCAGCAGCAGGATGACGAATAAGATCGTATCGAGGATCTTATGCTTCCGCTTCCACGGAAGAACAAACCTGCCCTTTTTGGGCGTCGCCGTGCCTGCGGACTGACCATTTGCACGATTATATTTATCGCTTCTCATTAAAGTACCGCCTTTACTTAAGATTTTCATTTACTTCGATAAAAGATAACTTCCCCATATTATAACACATGGCATAGATGATGTGAATCGATTCCTTGAAAATAAAGAACATATGTTTCTTTAAGTAGGATCCTGTTAAGTTATCGCAGAGTCCGGTAAAACATTGAATTATCAATGAAAATTGATGTAAATAACAGGTTTGCGGAAACAGATATTTGTACTTGAACGCGGTACAAAGATTGGTTATAATGAACGTACGTTTATTGATGGCGGCCGGAATATACGGAGAAATCTACGGATAGATCCATGAGACGTCTTAGGAGAGATCTAATGAGAAGAAAGCTTTCTATGCTCGCGTTCCTCTATATTTCCGGCATTTTCACCCTGTCGGTTCACCCCGCGCTTTTCGTGTTTTCCGGCGTCCTGCTCGCCGGGACGCTTCTGCTGTCGGAGGCTGGACGCGGCGTGGGTTCGACAAAGTTTAAAGCGGCTCTGGTCCTGACCTTCCTGCTGGGCGCGTTCCTGTTCTTCCTTCAGTCGCAGGCCGTGGCCGCGGGAGAGACGTTGGACGGGCATGAACGGAAATGGACGGGCAAGGTCCTGGAGGTTTCGCAGACCAAGTCGGGCAGTACCAGGATCCTGTGCCGGCTGGAGGAGCCGTTCGGCAGTACGGATGCACAGGTTTCGGATGGGACTGCGCGCGGGACCTCAGTTTCAGCCGGTGCAGAGGGGTCCGGCGCGCCTTCTGCCGCCGCGCGGGTGTCAGACGACACTGGCGGTGGAAGAAGGATGACGTCCGCGCCGGCGGAGGCGGAACTGATCGGGTGCACGATTGCGTTTACGGCTAAGCTGGAGGAGCCGGACGGACGGCGCAACCCGAACACGTTTGACTACAGGCAGTACCTGCTGAGCAGGCGGATCGGCCACACGGCGTTCGTGAAGGGGATCACGGTCCTTCCGGTGCGGAAGTTGCCTTCTGACCGGGTGAAGTCCGGAATACTGCAGATCCGGGAGAAATACCTGGATTCTCTTGTGATGCCCGATGAGGAGAAGCAGCTCCTGGCGGGCGTGCTGTTCGGCAAGACGGACAGCATGGAAGATGAGATGAAGGAGGACTTCCGGAGCAACGGGACGGCGCACATCCTCGCGGTCAGCGGGCTGCACGTCGGGGTCATCTACGGGCTGTACCGCCGGCTGACCGAGGGACGCAAGAGGAAGCACGACGCGCTGCTGCTCCTGCTGTTTCTGGGCCTGTACGGGTGCCTTACGCTCTGGGCGGTGTCGGTCATCCGCGCGGTGATGCTGATCACGCTGGTAGTTCTCGGGGACGCGTGCTCCAGGCGGTACGACCTGATGACGGCGCTCGGGTTCACGGCGATGATGATCGCGGTGGTCAACCCGTACGCGATCTTCGGGGCGTCGTTTCAGATGTCGTTCCTCGCGGTGATGTCGATCGGGTTCTTCACGCCGCTGTTCGTCCGGGCGCTGCCTGCGAATACGCCGTCGGAGCTTCCGGCTGCGCTGGCGGTGCAGCTCGGGACGGTGCCGTACAGCGCCTTCATGTTCAACCAGGTCGCGCTGGGCGCACTGCTGTGCAATGTGCCGGTGATTTTCCTGCTCGGGATTCTGGTGCCGGCGGGGATACTGGCGATGCCGGTCGTGCTGCTGCTGTCGTGTTTTACAGGGGGCGGCGTGCTGGCAGGTCTGCTCGGCGGGGCGGCGGGCGGGCTGACCGCGTTTATCAGTTTTCTGCTGCAGCTGCTGGCCAAGGCCATGCTGCTGCTGAACGCGGTCCTGTCGCAGGAAGGGAAATTCTGCGTGAATGTGATTTCGCTTCCTGCGGCGGTGATGCTGGCGGGTTATCTGCTGCTGTTTTTCTATTCGACGGAATACGCGCAGGTGCACCGGCTCAGGGGAAACGGGAAGATGCTCGCGGCAGTCGCGGCGGTGCTGATGGTGCCTTGTGTGATGAGCGCAGTCTTCCTGCATTCGGATTTTATGGATGCGGACGTGATCCTCGTGGACGTGGGGCAGGGGGACTGCGTGCATGTGCTGGGCGAGAAGGAGGTGCTGCTCGACGGCGGCGGGTCGGTTAAAAGAAATATCGGTAAACAGGTGCTGGAGCCTTATCTGCTGAAGAACGGCCGCTGGAGGCTGAACGGCGTGCTGGCCACGCACCTGCACACGGATCATTACCTCGGCCTGCAGCAGCTGCAGGAGGTCTATCCGGTCGGGACGGTCGTGACCCAGGGGAAGGCGGGAGACGTCTATTCCCTGGGCGGGGACGACAGAATCGAGATCCTGTGGCCGGAGTTCCAGGATCCGGAGGAGGAAGACGAGAACATGAACTCTCTGATTTTCAAGGTCTATATCAACGGCTTCACGATGCTGGTCACCGGAGACGTGGGAGAGGCCGGAGAACAGGGCATGCTGGAGATGTATAAGGGGACCGACCGGCTGAAGTGCGACGTGCTGAAGGTCGGCCACCACGGAAGCCGCTATTCCAGCACCGACGAGTTCATCGATGCCGTCTCGCCGAAGATTGCCGTTATCGGCGTCGGAAAGAACAACACCTACGGCCATCCGACGTCGGAGGTGCTGCAGAAATTCGAGGATCGAGATATACTGGTGTACCGGACGGACTTAGACGGCGCGATCGGGATCCGCAGGGATGAGCAGGGAATCTTCCATATCAGTACTATGGTCCCAAGGGTTCCGAGGGATTAACAGCAAATATGATTTCAATGTCGCTGTCCCGTCAGGATTTGCAGAGAACTTGATGGAAACCGAAAAATTATGTTCAATTATTTCGGTTTTTGGTGAGAATTGAGTTGCATAGAGGGGTGTAAATGGGTATCATTATCGCAAGGTGTCCGCGAGGTGATGAAAGTGTTGCATCCGTGACGGGACGGCGGCGATCGCAGTGATCTTTGACGTATCCGGTGGTCTTTGCCGCACGCAGCGATCTTTCCGCTGACCTAATCCGGTTCTGTGTGACGCAGGCCGGGCTTAAGGCAAGGGAAGGTGCCTGGTAAACATTGAAGATGCATTCGCACCAAAACGGACAATTGCCAAAATCTATTCATCAGGATAGATGGAAACAATGTATTGATAAACGTACACAAGAGAGTGGAAATGTTTGACGCAGATAGTAAAAAATGGTATTATAACTATGAATTGTAGATATTATTGCAGTTTGCAATTCTCTGAATTTTCAATTTTAGTGTGTGCGCGAGCTGGTACGGAAGATCGGGCCTGATTTAGGGTTCCGAAGTTCCGGAAAGGTGGGGATGCTATGATTTATACCGTAACTTTTAATCCTTCGCTGGATTATCTGATTCACATCGACGACTTCAAGCCGGGCGAGGTGAATCGGATGTCGTTCGAGCGGCCCTATCCGGGCGGGAAGGGCATCAATGTCTCTCTCGTCCTCAAGGAACTGGGCTGCGAGAGCACGGCGATCGGATTTTCCGCCGGGTTTACCGGAAGGGAGATTCACCGCCGTCTCGAGGAGGCTGGGGTGAAGAGTGACTTTATCGAGCTTCCGGAGGGGACTTCCCGCATTAACGTCAAACTGAAGACGCCGAGCGGGGAGACCGACATGAACGGGCAGGGGCCCGGGATTCCGGAAGACAAGATTCAGGAGCTCTTTGACAAGCTGGATACACTAGGGTCCGGGGATGTCCTCGTGATCTCGGGCAGTATTCCGGGAAGCCTTCCGAACAATATCTACGAGCAGATCCTGAAACGCGTGCAGGGCAGGCAGATCATGACCGCAGTCGACGCTACGGGAGAACTGCTCACGAAGGTTTTGCCGTACCATCCGTTCCTGGTAAAGCCGAATCACCACGAGCTGTCGGAGATTTTCCAGACGGACCTGAAAACGCGCGGCGAGGTGATCCCGTACGCGAAGAAGATGCAGGTGATGGGGGCGCAGAACGTGCTGGTTTCCATGGCCGGCGAGGGCGCGGTCCTTGCGGCTGCGGACGGACAGATATATCAGGGGGACGCACCGAAGGGAACCGTGAAGAATTCGGTCGGTGCGGGAGATTCCATGGTGGCCGGTTTCCTTGCCGGGTACCTGAAGACACAGGACTATCAGGAGGCATTCAGCCTCGGTGTTTCTGCGGGCAGCGCGAGCGCGTTTTCTGATGCTCTCGCGAAGAAGGATGAGATCCTTGCGATAAGAAATCAACTGTGATGAAAGGGGAAAGAATAAGAGATGAAAATCACAGAGCTGTTAAAGAAAGAAGGCATTAAGATCGGCGGGTCGGCAAAGGACAAGCAGGACGCGATCGATCAGATGGTTGCCCTGATGGTCAACGAGGGCAACATCAATGATCCTGAAAAGTACAAGAAGGCGGTCGAAGTGAGGGAACAGGAGAGCACGACGGCGATCGGCGAAGGAATTGCGATCCCGCATGCGAAAACGGACGCAGTAACCGCACCTGGACTCGCGGCGATGACTCTGCCGGACGGCGTCGACTACGGCGCACCGGACGAGGAGCCGTCGGACCTGATCTTCCTGATCGCGGCGCCGAACACCAAGGACAACGTGCACCTCGATGTGCTGTCCCGCCTGTCGACGCTGCTGATGGACGATGATTTCACTGACGCGCTCCGCGCGGCTAAGACGAAGGAGGAGTTCCTCGCGATCATTGACAAGACCGAGAAGGAAAAACTCGAGGATGAGGAGGCTAAAGAGACGGAGGCAGCGGCTGCTGCCAAGCCGGAATACCCGACCATCCTCGCCGTCACCGCATGCCCGACCGGCATCGCGCACACCTATATGGCTGCGGAAGCTCTGACCAAGAAGGCTAAGGAGCTCTGACTCGAACTGAAGGCGGAGACGCAGGGATCCGTCGGTGCCAAGAACGTTTTGACGCCGGAGGAGATCGAGCACGCGAAAGGAATTATCATCGCGGCCGATAAGAAGGTCGCGCTCGACCGTTTCCAGGGCAAGCAGGTCCTGCAGGCTCCGGTATCCGACGGGATCAACAAGCCGGAAGACCTGATCCGGACGATCTTAGATGATAAGGCGCCGGTCCTGGAGGGCACGGCGGCACGCACGGAGACCGTTCAGCAGAAGGAATCGGCATGGCACGTCATCTATAAGCATCTGATGAATGGTGTATCGCACATGCTGCCATTTGTCGTCGGAGGAGGTATCCTGATCGCGATCGCATTCCTGATCGACCAGGGCTCCATCGGACAGTCGTTCTACGGCACGGGCAGCCCGGCGGCGGCATTCTTCAAGACTGTCGGCGGCATTGCCATGAACTTCATGCTCCCTGTGCTTGCCGGATTCATCGCGATGAGCATCGCGGACCGGCCGGGACTGGCCGTCGGATTTGTCGGCGGATTCCTGGCGCAGCAAGGCTACACGTTCTCGTACCTCGTCGCACTCGCGTCATACTCGAGGGGCACGATCACCGAGGCGCCTACGGCCGTCAGTGCCGGTTTCATCGGCGCGCTGATTGCCGGCTTCCTCGGAGGCTATATGACCAAGGGTCTCGAGAAGCTTTGCGACAAGATGCCTGACTCGCTGGAAGGCATCAAGCCGGTGCTGATCTATCCGCTGGTCGGTGTGTTCATGATCGGACTGGTCATGATGATCATCAACCCGGTGATGGCGGCACTGAACACCGGTATTTCCAACGTCCTGAATAACATGGGAACTTCGAACCTGGTCATCATGGGAGCCGTAGTCGGCGGAATGATGGCGGTCGATATGGGAGGCCCGATCAACAAGGCGTCCTACGTCTTCGGTACGGCTATGCTCGCTGAGGGCACGGTCACGGGCAAGATCATCATGGCGTCCGTCATGATCGGCGGAATGGTTCCTCCGATCGCGATCGCGCTGTCCACGACGTTCTTCAAGAACCGCTGGACCAAGGCGGACCGTCAGGCCGGTGCAGTCAACTACATCATGGGACTGTCCTTCATCACAGAGGGTGCGATCCCGTACGCGGCTGCTGACCCGGGACGTGTTCTTCCGTCCTGCATCGTCGGCTCGGCGCTTGCCGGCGGACTCTCCGCGGCATTCGGCTGCCAGAGCCCGGCACCGCACGGCGGACTTTGGGTAATCGCGGTAATCGGCAACCCGCTGTTCTACTTCCTGGCACTCGTGGTCGGCTCCTTCGTGGCAATGTTTATTTTGTCCATGCTGAAGAAGAAGCTGCCGCCGGAAGAAGTCCAGAAGGAAGAATTCGCATAGAGTATGTCGAAACAGCTATTTTCATGTATAATATTCGTGTATAATAAAAATAGGTTAAGTAAATATGTGTGCTGCCTGCGCCTTTGCGTGGGCAGACCGTACATCTTCAGGAAAACGTATGCATTCTGCATATAGAAGCTTGAAACGGAGAACATCGGGAATCCGACAGAATTATAATCAGAAAGGACTTCAGAAAATGAAAGAATTCAGCTACGTAATCACGGATCCGGAAGGCATTCATGCAAGACCTGCGGGACAGCTGGTAAAGCTGGTCAAGACCTTCAACAGTACGATCATGATTGCCAAGGACGGCAAGAGCGTCAAGGCTTCCAAGACCCTCCGCGTAATGTCGCTCGGCGCTAAACAGGGGAGCACCGTCAACTTCACATTCGAGGGAGACGATGAGGATGCTGCCTGCGAGGCAGTTTCCAAGTTCATGGAAGAGAATCTGTAGACACTTGGCACCAGGTCACTGGATCAATAGATCAGTAGATCGTCCGATTTGGAAGAAATTTTACAGGGCCGTCTCATTATCGAGCGGCTCTGTTCGCATTACAGGGGTTTGGGCAATGGAGAATCGAAGTCAAAGTCGTAGTCACAATAATAAGGCAATCGGGGTTTTAATGGCGCTGACCGGAGGGACGCTTTGGGGCTGTTCTGGCGTAATGGGGAGCTATCTCTACACGCACAACGGCTTCGACGCGAAGCTTCTCGTTACCGCGCGTCTTCTGTTCGGCGGGCTCATCACGCTGATGATTCTGTTCGCACACAGCGGCGGAACGGCGTTCGACGTCTTCCGTGACCGTAGGTCCGGAATGCACGAGATAATGTTCGCCTTCCTTGGAATGCTCCCGACGCAGCTGGTCTACTTTATCGCGATTCAATTGTCCAACCCTAGCACAGCGACCGTCCTGGAGGCGTCCGCTCCGATCATCGTCCTGCTGTTTTACCTCGTCGTTGACCGCAGGGTTCCGGCAAAAATCGAAGTCTTCGTCCTCTGCATCGTCCTGGTGGGCGTATTCCTGATCACGACGCACGGCGACATCGGTTCTCTCGCAATCACGGTCCCGGCCCTGATCGCGGGCATCGGCTCGGCGGTCTTCGCCGCGGTCTACAACATTATGCCGATCAAGCTCCTCGACGAGTTCGGATCCGGCGCGATCACCGGCTGGGCGATGCTGATCGCAGGAATCGGACTATGTCCGTTCTCCCACTTCTGGGATGCCCCGATCCACATGGACACCAAGGGCTGGCTCTGCTTAATCGGCGTTGTCATTTTCGGTACAGTCGTGGCCCAGGGCGCTTACCTCGAGGGCGTGCGCATCCTCGGCGCCGTGCAGGGCAGCCTGTTCGAGACCATCGAGCCAGTCGTCGCGGCCTTCCTGACAGTCGTGGCGCTTGGCGTAACGCTGACCATGGCTGATTTTGTCGGTACCGCGATGATCCTTCTCGGCATCATCCTGCTTTCTCTGTTCGGCCACACCAGGACGTCGTAGCGGTTTGGACAAATCCGCACAGCAGAACCAGTATTATCGAGATCAATATCATATATAACCAGAATTATTTTGTCTAATATATCTAATATAACGGAGTTGAACGACGATCATGAGTTACCAGAAGATGCGGCCCACGAGAGGGTATCAGACGTTTATCAGTGAATTGAAGAAGGGTACGGCCAAGAGTGTCTTCCTCTTTTCGGGAGAGGAAGAATATCTGATCAACTGGGCCGGGAACTGGCTCATGAAGACGTACGTCAACCCGGCGGCAAAGGCGATCGACAGCGCCGTCATCGATGGGCAGACCGCGGATCTGCAGCAGGTCCTGGAGAGCTGCGACACGTTCCCGATGCTCTCTAAGAAGCGCGTCATCTGGGTCAAGGATTTCAACCGCCTGAAGCAGGTGAAAGGCCTTTCCGATCACGACACGGAGCTGCTGCAGAACTACTTGAAGAATCCAAACCCGTCTGCAGTCCTGATCTTCTCTGCGAAGGAGATCGACGGCCGCTCCAAGGCCGTCAAAGCCTTGAAGAAGGAGGGCTCCTGGTATTCCTTCGACCAGCTCAGTGAGAACGAGCTGATGTCGTTTGCGCACAAACGTTTCCAGGCGGCAAATCTCCAGATCAGCCGCGGCGACATGCGCTTCCTCGTCCAGAGCACGGGCTATTTCAACAAGGAGAGCACCTACCGCCTGTTCCAGTTCGAAAACGACCTGCAGAAGATCATCGCCCACGCGCAGGGGCCGTTCATCCGCAGGGAGGACATCGAGGAAATGATCGAAGGGGACGGCGACACGTTCATCTTCAACCTCCTCGACGGCATCAGCGGAAACGATAAGAAGACCGCCTTCCAGATCCTCCACAACAAGCTGACGGAGAACAGCAACGAGGCGGGAGCCATCGTCGGCGCGATCGCGAGCCAGGTCGAGCTGATGCTGGAGATCCGCGAGTTCCTCGACGGAAACGACGGACGCGTCAGCGCCTCCTGGATCAGCAAGTACACCGGGATGAACGAGTACCGTATCAAGAAAGCGATGAACTACGCGCGCCGCTACCCGCGCAGGAAACTCCAGGAGATGCTGATGGAGATCTACGAGGTCAACTACCGCATCGTCAGCGGGCTTTTGGACGCGCGGACGGCGCTGGAGCTGTACATCGCCAGGATTTAACGGGCCCAGCATAACGGGCAGCTGGCCTGACGCAATTCCGTTCGTTTCGGCTAAACGTGAAACTTCGATAACAAAAAAAGGGGCGGGGAGAATGAATGATCATTTTCTCCGTCCCATTTTTGCGTCTTCCTGTGCAGGGCAGCAATCTCTTCACTAATCTAATCATGCGGCCTCATCGCCCGGATCAGCTCCTCCGCGCTCTTTCTGGTCAGGTTGGTAACCGCGTCACCGCCGAGCAGGCGTGCGATCTCGTCGGTCTTCTGTTCCTCGTTCAGAAGCTGGATGTGGGAGTAGGTCGCGTCGTCATCGGAGTCCTTGTAGATCCTGTAGTTGGTGTCCGCCGCGGCCGCGATCTGCGGAAGGTGGGTGATGCAGAGGATCTGGTGGTTTTTCGCGATCTGCTGCAGCTTGCGCGCGACGACGCTCGCCGTCACACCGCTGATTCCGGTGTCGATCTCGTCGAAGATCATCGTCGGGATCTGATCGTCGTCGCCGGTCACGTTCTTGATCGCGAGCATGATTCTGGAGATCTCTCCGCCAGATACTGTCTTTGCGAGGGACTTCAGCGGCTCGCCCTTGTTCGTGCTGATCAGGAACTCGCACGTGTCGCCTCCGGAGGAGGTGATGGCCGGCGCCTTTTCCACGGAAATCTGCAGGCGCGCGTACGGGAAATTCAGGTCGTGCAGCTCGCGGACGATCGCCTCCTGAAGCTGTTGTGCACTGCGCTGCCTGGCCTCAGTCAGCTCAGCAGTCTTTTCTTTCAGGATGTCCAGCGCTTCCTTAGTCTGCTTCTCCAGCGCAGCCTTCTGCTCTTCAAAGTTCTCGACGAGCTCGAGCTCGCCTGCGATGCGGTCGCGGTAGGAGAGGATCTCCTTGATCGATCTTCCATACTTGCTCTTGAGGCTGTCGATCAGATCCATCCGGCTGATGACCTGGTCGACCTCGCCGGGCTGAAAATCCGTCTTGTCCATGACCGTGCGGATGCGTTCGTTCAACTCCTGCAGGTCTGCGCTGACGCCGTTCAGCAGGGCAGAGATATCCTTCAGCTCGCTGGAATACGCTGCGACGGAATCGATCTGGGATTCCGCCTGTCCGATCATCGCCTCCGCGTTTTCCTCGCCGCCGCTAAGCAGTTCCTGCGCGAGGCTCATCGCCTGAAAGATCTTCTCGCTGTTCTTCAGGACGGAAATGCGTTCGCTGAGTTCGGTGTCTTCGCCGTCTCTAAGCTGCGCGTTGTCGATTTCTTCACGCTCGTAGCGGCAGAGGTCTGCACGCCTTCTGTTCTCGCGCTCGTCGTGCAGGAGCTTGTTCAGGCGGCCCCTGACGGCCTTGTAGTTGACGTAGGCAGACGTGAACGCCTGGAATTTAGGGCGGATCTCTTCTCTACGGTAGGCGTCGACGAGCTCCATGTGGCGCTCCGGATCGAGCAGCGCCTGATTGTCGTACTGGCCGTGGATGTCGGCGATCCTGCACGCGGCTTCCTGGACCTGGCTCAGCGAGACGAGGTCGCCGTTCAGGCGGCAAAGATTACGCCCGTTCCTGCTCAGCTCACGTGTGATGATGCACGACTCGCCGTCAAGCTCCGCCTGCATCTGAATCCTGGCCTTGTCCGCTCCGCGGCGCACTAAGCTGGAGTCTGCACGCGCCCCGAGCGCGAGACTCATCGCTTCTATTATAATGGATTTTCCGCTTCCGGTTTCGCCGGTGATGACGTTCAGGCCGGGATGAAAATCCACATCGGTAGTCTTGATAATGGCAAAGTCTGAAATTCTGATGTGTTCAATCATTTCCGCTTCTCCGTTATTTCAGGTTGGGAGATCAGAAGTGATGGGAGTGAGACTAGGGCTCGCTTATTACCATCTGTCAGGTATTTTCATCCCGTCAGGCTTATTCATCCGTCAAGCTTATGTCCGTTCGTAAGAGGGATTAGCTTTCCTGTTTCTTCGCGGTCAGCATCTTGTTAAACAGTCCCAGAATCTCATCGACGTTCTTCTCGTCATCGACGACGATCAGCAGTGTGTTGTCGCCCGCGACGGTGCCTGCGATGTGCTCGACGCCGATGTTGTCGACAGCTTCAGCCGCTGCGCTTCCGCATCCGGAGAGTGTCTTGATCAGGATCAGGTTGTTTACCGCATTGAAACTGAGGACGGTTTCCTTGAAGATCTTAATAAAACGGTCGGAAATCGGCGCGTCAGAACGTTTGCTTACTGCATACTTGTATTTTCCGCTCGAGGAGAGGGTCTTAATCAGCTGGAGCTCCTTGATGTCTCTGGAGATCGTCGCCTGTGTGACCTCGAATCCCTCTTTGCGCAGCATTGCAGCAAGTTTATCCTGTGTCTCAATCTCATACTTGCTAATCAGGTTTAAAATTTTATTTTGTCTGGAATAACGCATATTCTTCCTCCTGGTCGTGTATAACTATACAGAGATTATACCATGGTTATGAGAAAAAATGAATATTAATTTATTCTGCGCCCAGACTATTTCAAGAAAGTATGTTTCTTTGTTCGCCTGTGTGGACAAACGTATGTTCTTATGATATACTGAGTTCATCAGTTTTGCAAGGGGTTTGGAAAGAAAACATTTTAGAAAGGCGGAATTTCAGATGAGGATTCTTGGCATCGATCCGGGATATGCGATTATGGGCTGGGCGATTATAGATATGAAGGGAAATCATTTCCACGCGGTCGACTACGGCGCGAT
Source organism: uncultured Eubacteriaceae bacterium (assembly GCA_903789635.1). Taxonomy (GTDB): domain Bacteria; phylum Bacillota; class Clostridia; order Peptostreptococcales; family Anaerovoracaceae; genus Aminicella. The sequence continues at coordinate 6,930 of CAIFEY010000005.1, read as the reverse complement.
TACGACGGACGCCGGGACGCCGATGGAATACAGGCTTCAGCATCTGTACACCGAGCTGAAATCGATCATCCAGATCTATCAGCCCGAGGAGGCGTCGATCGAGGAGCTGTTCTTCAACACGAACGCCAAGACGGTCATCCACGTCGGCGAGGCCAGGGGCATCGCGATTCTCGCCTGTGTGAATGCCGGGCTAGAGGTGAACGAGTACACCCCGCTGCAGATCAAGCAGGGCCTGGTCGGGTACGGACGCGCGGACAAGAAACAGGTGCAGGAGATGGTTAAGGCGATCCTGAACCTGGACGAGGTCCCGAAGCCGGACGACACGGCGGATGCCGTCGCCGCGGCGGTCTGTCACGGCCACGCCTACGCTTCCAGCAAACAGAAGAAGAAGCTCGACCAGATGCTGAAGGGCCAGCCGGAGAAGAAGCTGCGTATCCGCAAGGGCATCTGATCCGTCAGCACGCGTGGCGAACCTCACATTATATATGGTTAGAGATGCGGGGCGCTGCGTCGGTGCTGGTTTTTGCGGTCTCGGGTTTCTGCCCGGTATTTCGCCGGACAAAATATTTCCTGGGCAGGGGGATTCACGACCTGCCGGAAAAATCAGGCTTACTTGGGCAAAATCAGGCTTGCCTGGGCTCGGATTTGCTCCGCAGGGTTGCAAAAATACGGAATTTCGCTTAATATGGAAAATTGTTGGACGAAACCACATCAAACGCACAGATATCGCCCGGCAGAATCGTATAAAATCGTATAGAATCAAAGAATTACCGCGAATGATATATACGAAGAATGACGAAGTACGAAGATACGAAGATAAGTACGAAAAATAGTACGAAGAATAGCAGAATAATAACTTACAGACAGGAAAGACTGCGCAGAACGGATCGGAACAGAATCTGAGAAAGGCTGCGGCAGACGGAAACAGACTGGGAAAGATCAGATAATCAGTATGATACGATATTTAAAAGGAAGCATTCATCCGCAGATGGACGGGACCGTGATCATTGTGACCGCGGCGGGCATCGGATTCCGGGTATTCCTGCCCGGCAATTCTCCGCTGTACAAGTGCGAGGAAGGCGACGAGGCCGAGGTGTACACCTCGATGGCCGTGCGTGAGACGGACGTCAGCCTCTATGGATTTCAGAACCAGGAGGAACTCGAGCTGTTCCAGCTCCTGACGACGGTCAAGGGCGTCGGTTCCAAGGCCGCGCTCGGGATCATGGGAGCGGCACCTCTGCACGAGTTGAAGCGCGCGATCGCGATGGAGGATCCGGCGGTCGTGCAGCAGGCGCAGGGCGTCGGAAAACGGACCGCCGACCGCGTCATCCTCGAGTTGAAGGACAAGGTTGACTATAACCCGACTGCTGTTGACCAGCAGGAGGCCGCACAGGAACGTGCTGACGAGGGCGGACGCAAGATCGCCGTGCAGGCGCTGGAAGCACTGGGCTACAGCCATGCAGAGGCGGAAGAGGCAGTTGGCCTCGTAGAAGAAGAAGGACTCGACAGCGAGGGCTATATCAAGGCCGCGCTGAAGAACCTGTTCTAGCAGAAGGGAAGGGCTGAGAACCATGGAGGAACGGATCACGCAGGGATCCCCGCTGTCCATTGAAGAAGAGCATAATGAGAAAACGCTGAGGCCGCAGTATTTAGGCGATTTCATCGGCCAGTCCAAGGTCAAGGACAACCTGAAGGTATTCATCGAGGCGGCGAAGCTGCGCGGCGAGCCGCTGGATCACGTCCTGTTTTACGGGCCGCCGGGACTGGGAAAGACGACGCTCGCGGGAATCATCGCGAACGAGCTCGGTGTTGAGATCAAGGTCACGAGCGGACCTGCGATCGGACGCGCCGGGGATCTGGCCGCGATCCTGACGAACCTGAATGATAACGACGTGCTGTTCATCGACGAGATTCACCGTCTGAACCGCGCCGTCGAGGAGGTGCTGTACTCCGCGATGGAGGACTACGCGCTGGATATCATCATCGGAAAGGGTCCGTCGGCGAGGTCGATCCGGCTGGATATCGCGAGATTTACATTGATCGGAGCGACGACGAGGGCGGGAAGCCTGTCCGCGCCGCTGCGCGATCGTTTTGGCGTTATCTGCAAGTTCGACATGTACGAGCCTGCGGAGCTCGCGGAGATCGTCAGGAGATCGGCAGGCATCATGGGGATCGGCATCGACGACGACGCGCTGATGGAGATAGCGCGCTGTTCCCGCGGGACTCCGCGAGTCGCGAACCGCCTGCTCAAGCGAATCCGAGACTTCTCGCAGGTGAAGGGAGACGGCCACATCGACGCAGAGATCACCGAACTCGCCATGCAGGCCCTCGGGATCGACGCGCTCGGCTTGGAGCGCCTGGACCGCGAGATCCTCAGCACGATCATCACGCGCTTCAACGGCGGACCGGTCGGCATCGACACGATCGCCGCGTCGCTCGGCGAGGAACGCGTGACGCTCGAGGACGCGCACGAACCTTACCTGATTCAATCAGGGCTGCTTTTCCGCACGCAGAAGGGCAGGGTTGCCACGCGCCTGGCCTACGACCACCTCGGTCTTTCCAATCTGTTCCCGGGCGACTCCGGAGACGTCACTGAATCCGACGAGGAAGACGAATAGGACGCGGTCGTAAAACGATCGGGATACAACCAGGAGACACTCGGAAGGGCGAACGATAAGACCAAATTATGCCTGGCATAAGACAGAATTAGGATGAGTAAGAGGACGAATAATTCGGGCAAGTCGATGTATAAAGACTAGTGGATAAACGAATAGATTATAGATAAAAACGAATAAAGTTTAGTTCGATCAATTATCAATTAAAGGAAGTATGACGATGAACATTGAAGAGTTTGATTATGAACTGCCGAAGGAGCTGATCGCGCAGACGCCGATGGAGCAGCGCGACGAGTGCAGGCTGATGGTGCTGAACCGCGATAAGGGGACTATCGAGCACAGACATTTTTACGATATTCTGGACTACCTGAAGCCGGGGGACTGCCTGGTCATGAACGATTCCAAGGTCATTCCGGCCAGGATTTTCGGCGTCAAAGAGAAGACCGGGGCGCATATCGAGTTCCTGCTGAGCAAGAGGATTGAGGGTGACCGCTGGGAGACGCTGGTTCGCCCGGGCAGAAGGCTTAAGCCTGGAGACAAGGTGGACTTTGGCGACGGAAAGCTCGAGGCGGAAGTCCTGGAATACGGAAAGGACGGCACGAGAATCGTCGAATTCCACTATGACGGCATCTTCATGGAGAGACTGGAAGAAATTGGAAACATGCCGCTCCCGCCGTACATCGAGCGTCCGAGCGATGAGGAAGATAAGGACATGTACCAGACGGTCTACGCGCATTACGACGGCTCGGTCGCAGCACCGACTGCAGGGCTGCACTTCACCAAGGATCTGCTGAAGAAGGCGCAGATGAAGGGCGTCAAGCTCGCCTACGTCACGCTCCACGTCGGAATCGGAACCTTCCGGCCGGTCAAGTGTGAAAACATCGAGGACCATCATATGCATTTCGAGGAGTATTTTGTCAATGAGGAGACGGCGGAGACGATCAACCAGACGATCCGGGAAGGCGGCCGCATCATCTCTGTCGGCACGACGTCCACGAGAACGCTCGAGAGCGCCGCTTACCTCGACGAGGAGCTCGGTAAATATCTGGTCAAGTCAGGCCACGGCAACACCGGGATCTTCATTTACCCGGGCTACGAGTGGAAGATCGTCAACGCGCTGATCACCAACTTCCACCTGCCTAAGTCGACACTGATCATGCTGGTATCCTCGCTGTACAACCGGGAGAAGATCCTGGAGGCTTACAACGAGGCGGTCAAGGAGAAATACCGCTTCTTCTCATACGGAGACGCGATGTTCATCGAATAAGGGAATTTGCCTTGCGAAGAGAAGAAATCGAGCTGATTTGGGACGCGTTTCTCTACGCGTCGGATAAGCATTCCGGCCAGCTGGACCGCGCCGGAAAGCCGTACATTCTGCATCCGGTCACCGTCGCCGTGTTCACCTCGGAACTGACGTCTGACCCGGAGATCATCGCCGCTGCGCTGCTTCACGACACGGTCGAGGACACCGATGCGACGACGGAGGAGATCGCGGGGCGATTTGGGCTGCGCGTCGCAGAGATCGTGGAGAGTATGACCAAGCGCGACGGGGAGGACTACTACCACTACGTCCGCCGTGCTGCCCGGAACCGCAGCGCGATCCCGGTCAAGCGCTCCGACCTGCGCCATAATATGGACCTTTCCCGCCTGATTTCCGTGGCGGAGGAGGATTACATCCGGCTCGATAAATACCGGAAGGCCCTGCAGATCCTGGACGATCTGGAGCATCCGGACTCTGAGGAATGAGCAAAACCAGACGAGGCATTACAAAACGAACGAGAATTGCAAACGAACGAGAACTGCAGATAATAGCGAATAAATAATTTACTACAGGAGAAAAGTATGAGTAAACCAGCGGTAACCTACGAATTGCTGCATGAAGATAAGAAGACGGGGGCGAGACGTGGAATCGTGCACACCCCGCACGGCGACATCCAGACGCCTGTGTTTATGCCGGTCGGCACGCAGGCGGCGGTCAAGGCCATGCGTCCGGAGCAGGTGAAGGAGATGGGAGCGGAGATCATCCTCTCGAACACCTACCACCTCTTCCTGCGCCCAGGGCATGAGATTATCCGCAAGGCCGGAGGACTGCACAAGTACATGAACTGGGACCGCGCGATCCTGACGGACAGCGGCGGGTTTCAGGTGTTCTCCCTGGGCCAGCTGAGGAAGATCACCGAGGAGGGCGTCGCGTTCCGCAGCCACATCGACGGCTCGCGCCAGTTCCTCTCGCCGGAGAAGGCCGTAGAGGTCCAGACCGCGCTCGGATCCGACATCATGATGGCGTTCGACGAGTGCGCGCCGTACCCTGCGGAGCGGAAGTACATCGAGGACTCCATGCGCCGCACCTGCCGCTGGCTGCAGCGCTGCAAGGACGCGCATCACAACACGGAGAACCAGGCGCTGTTCGGCATCATGCAGGGTGGAATGTATAAGGACCTGCGAAAGGAGAGTGCCGAGCGCATCGTCGACATGGACCTTCCGGGCTATTCCATCGGGGGACTTTCCGTCGGCGAGCCGAAGGACATCATGCTTGACGTGCTGGACGACTGCGTCGAGTACCTGCCTAAGGACAAGCCGCGCTACCTGATGGGCGTCGGCACGCCTGACTACCTGTTCGAGGGCGTGGAGCGCCACATCGACATGTTCGACTGCGTGGAGCCGACCAGAATCGCGCGTCACGGGCTCGCGATGACCTCGCACGGCAGGATCAACATCAAGAACGCCAAGTTCGAGGAGGACTTCACGCCGCTCGACGACGAGTGTGACTGCTACGCCTGCAGGCATTACAGCAAGGCCTACATTCGCCATCAGTTCAAGGCGGGTGAGATGATGGCCGCAATGCTTTTGTCTGAGCACAACCTGCACTTCCTGATCCACATGATGGCAGGAATCCGCAAGGCGATCGAGGAGGACCGCTTCACGGAGTTCAAGAGAGATTTTTACGAGAAATATTACGGCGACGCGGAGTATTAAATTCCGCGCCACGTTTGCATACGAGAAGATGAGGAGATAATCGGATGACGACTTTGACGACAAAGGTCTGCCCGCACAGTGAGATCTGCGGGGGCTGCAGCTATCAGGGAGTTCCCTACACCGACCAGCTGAAGAATAAGGAAGGGGAGACGAGACGGTACTTTGAGGAAGCCGGCGTCATTCCGGAGCGCTTCGACACGATCGAGGGCTGCCCGGAGGACTGCCGCCTGGCGTACAGAAACAAGATGGAGTATACCTTCGGCGACCTCGTGAAGGACGGGCCGATCCAGCTCGGCATGCATAAGAAGCGCCAGTACATGTCCGTCGTCACGGTCGACCAGTGCCAGCTCGTCTCGCCGGATTTCAACAAGATCCTGCGCTACACCCTGGACTTCTGCCTCGAGAGGGGATACACCAAGTATCATAAGAAGCTGCACACCGGCCTGATGCGCAACCTCATCATCCGCCGCGGCATCCGCACGCACGAGCTGCTCGTCAGCATCGTGACCTCTACGGAGACAAAGTTCGATGCTGAAAGCTGGAAAGACGGCCTGCTGGCACTCCCGCTCGAGGACACGATCGTCGGCATCTCCCAGACGCTGAATGACGTGCTCGCCGACAAGGTCACCTGCGAGAAGCTCGATATCCTCTACGGCCGCGACTACTACATGGAGGAGATCTTCGGCCTGAAATTCCAGGTCAACCTGTTCTCGTTCTTCCAGACGAACGTGGAGGCCGTGGAGCGCCTGTACCGCGAGGCGATCGACCTGATCGACGATTTCCGCGGCAAGCGCGTGTTCGACCTGTACTGCGGAACCGGCACGATCAGCCAGGTAATGGCTAAGGAGGCCGCATCCGTCCTCGGCGTCGAGATCGTCCCGGAGAGCGTCGAGGCCGCCCGCCGCAACGCCGAGCTCAACGGCCTGACGAACTGCGAATTTGTCTGTGGCGACGTCTTCAAGGTCCTGGAAAACCGCGCGGATAAGCCGGACGTCATCGTCGTCGACCCGCCGCGCGCCGGCATGAACCCTGACGCGGTCAACAAGATCGCCGCCTACGGCGTCCCGCAGATCGTCTACATCAGCTGCAACCCGAAGACCCTGGCCCGCGACCTTTCCGGCTTCAAGTACCTCGGATACAGCGTGAAGTACGTCAAGCCGTTTGACAACTTCCCGTACACCAAGCACGTTGAGACGTGCGTATTGATGTCAAGGGTAGAAGGTAAATAAGCCTGAAAAGCCTTGATTTCAAGCCATTCTTGGGATTTGGCATCCGGAGCGATAGTCGAAGCTGACCGCTTTATGGGAACTTATCAACCGCACCGGTTCGGTGCCGATTT
>CAIFEY010000004.1 GCA_903789635.1 uncultured Eubacteriaceae bacterium | reverse complement strand
TGCAAATTTTGTCTTGACTTACATTTCCTGTCTATGCAGTTTTCTATGTTCGTGCTTGCTTTCACAAGCAAGCACTATATTACCACAGCTTGAAACGCTTGTCAAGAGGAATTTCAGTCATGATTACGATTTCCATTCGCTCAAGAGGCGATTTCGTGGCATATAGGCGATCTCAGGAAGCAGGATCAATCCCGCTCTCTCAGAGCGCTTTTCTATATTAACGTATTTAGAAGGACATTGCAAGGACTTTTTTTACATTATCCTAAATTTCTTTTTACGCGGATTCGATGATCTCGTACATCGTCTGCGCGTCCTCTTTTCTGACCGCGTTCGGCACGGCCAGGACCTTGAAGGTGACGGAGCTGTTGCCGAACTCGATGTGCACGGTGTCCCCCGGCTCGACCTCGGTCCCCGGCTTCGCGGTGCGGCCGTTCACGGTCACGCGCTCCTGCTCGCAGGCCTCCTTGGCGACCGTGCGGCGCTTGATGATTCTGGAATTCTTCAGGTACTTATCGATTCTCATATGTTCCTTTCCTCTATGGTAATAACAATTCGATCAGACTGTACGCCGCCCATCCCGCCTTAGCGGACACAGTATTCTGCATCCAGGCACGGGAGTGCCCGAGCAGCTGCAGAGCAGATGTGATCAGTACCGGCAGCGAAACTACGCGCCGGGGATATGCCCTTTGCAAGACGCTGCGTACTCAGATAACGCCGGCAGATCGACACCGGCAAAATGCGGGCAGATCGGTGTCGGCGGAAATGCGCGCGAATCGGTCCGGCGGAAATGCGTATGGATCTATGTCGACAAATCCGCGGGCGGATCGATGCCGGCAGGAACGCGCGCGGACTGGCGTCCACAGAATCGCAGGCAGATCAGTGACGGCGGAAATGCGCGCGGACTGGTGCAGTCGGAAATGCGGGCATAAGAAAAGCTGCCGCATGGATGAGATGCAGCAGCCTTGTTGTTTTCCGTTTGAATTACGCGTTGGCTCCGCGGCCATGAGGTGTTCTTCTGCCCCGGCAATCACATCACCAAAAAAATCTCTCGGGATTACTTGTTAACCGCGTCCTTCAGAGCCTTTCCAGCCTTGAATACCGGTGCCTTGGAAGCTGGGATGTCGATAACTTCATCCGGCTTTCTCGGGTTTCTGCCCTGACGAGCCTTGCGGTCACGTGTGTCGAATGTGCCGAAACCAATCAGCTGAACCTTCTCACCCTTAACGAGTGCGTCTTCTATTGTAGACAGGAATGCGTTAATAGCGACTTCTGCATCTTTCTTAGTAAAATTTGTCTTTTCTGCTACTGCAGCAACAAGTTCTGCTTTATTCATCTAATTATCCTCCTCATAGTCGTGACTCACATCACGGAAATTCACTTCTGTTATTTTCGCATCTACGTTTCTATTTGTCAATACCTTATCGCCCAAAAACCGCTGATTTTACCCATTTTCACGATTTTCAAGGGAGATAATGGAAGCCCCGGGGCGGGATGATCGCATGAAAACTTGTACATTTTGTCCTGATGCTGTGCGGAATGCATCAGAAACTTTAAACCATCTGCCCAAGTGGGTTTTGTCGCTAGAGACGGCTTAAAATGCGTGCTGTGGCGGCCTCGGTGCGGGCGATCGTCTGCTCGATGTCGAGGGTCTTGTACTCGCCGTCGCGGTATAGGACCCTGCCGTCGGCCATGGTCAGCAGGATGTCGCTGCCGGATGCGCTGTAGACGATGTTGTTGATCAGATCGTGGATCGGGTGCATGTTCGGGACGTCGGTGTTCAGGACGATCAGGTCCGCGCGTGCGCCCTCCTTCATGATTCCGCAGTCGGTCCTGCCGTGCGCGAGTGCGCCGCCCCTGGTCGCCGCGTAGATGACCTGCTTAGGCGTCACGACGGTCGGGTCCTCGGAACGGACTTTGCCGATCATCGCTAGGGTCTTCATCTCCTCGAGGAAGTTCAGGCTGTTGTTGCTGGCGACGCTGTCGGTGCCGATGCCGAGGTTGATGCCCCTCTTCAGGATTTCCGCGCTGTCGCAGATGCCGCTCGCGAGCTTGAGGTTGCTGCAAGGGTTGGTCGCGACGGTGACGTTCTTCTCCTTCAGGATGTCGTAGTCCTCGCACTCGATCCAGACGCAGTGCGCCGCGATGGAAGGCACGTCAAAGATGCCGCAGCTGTTCAGGTACTGCACCGGCGTCATGCCGCTGTGGCGCTGTTTGCACTCCTCGTGCTCGGACCTGGTCTCGGAGACGTGGACGTGCATTCGTGCGCCCTTGTCCTTACACCATGCCGCGAGTCCGCGCGCGGTATTCTCGTCGGAGGTGTATTCTGCGTGCAGGCTGGCCTCGATGACGACTCTGCCGTCCGCCGCGCCGTTCAGGCTCTCGTACGCCTCCTCGAGCTCCTTGACAGAGTCCATCTTCTCGAACGGCGTGCCGTCGAAGTTCGTGAGGGAGCGCGAGATGTTGTTCTTGGCGCCGCTGTCGATGACCGCGTGCGCGATGTCAGGGACGAAGTAATACATGTCCGAGGTGGAGACGATGCCGTAGCGCAGAGATTCCGCCATGCAGAGCAGCGTGCCCCAGTAGACGGCGTCGGAGTCGAGCTGGGCCTCGAACGGGAAGATCCTGGTCGTGAGCCAGTCCTGCAGCTTGAGGTTCTCGCCGTAGCCGCGCATCAGGACCATCGGGGAATGGGCGTGGGTGTTGTAGAAGCCCGGCATCAGGAGCCTGCCCTGACCATTGTAGACCTCGCCGAAGTCCTCCTTCGGCATCTCGCTTCCGATATAGGCGATGCGCTTGTCCCTGGTTCCGACGTACATGTGCTCCCTGACGTCGAGGTTTTCATCCAGGATGGTGATATCACGAAAAAGCATAATTATAATCCTTTCTGATTGATTGTATATATAGTAGTGTTTCTGCCGTTGTCTGGGACAAAATCGATGAGCTGCAGGGCAGACTGGTCTGCTGCGGCCATGGATTCTGCCGGGAGGTTACCTGCCGGCGCGCGGCTGGGGCTGGCCCTGGCCCGGCAGGACCGGGGCCGGCACAGGCTCGCTGAGCGTCTGGAGGAGCTTGATCACGTCCTCGAGCTCGTGACGCTTGACGAGCGGGATGCGGATGTACGGCTTGACGCCTCCGTGGACGAAGACGCGCGCGCCGAAGACCTCGTTCAGGTGGATGATGCTCATCGGGTTCAGAGGACTCTTCTCGTCGAACGAGAAGAGGACGTAAGGACCCTGCTCGTATACCTTTGTCACTGCGGCGCCCTCTGCCAGGCGGCGGATGCGGGAGACCTTGATCAGGTTCATCGTCTCCTTCGGCACGTCTCCGAAGCGGTCGACGAACTCCTCGTACATCGCCGCCTCATCCTCCTCGGTCTGGACGGTCGCGATCTTCTTATACATCTGGATCTTCAGGATCTCGTCCTGGATGTACCAGTCAGGGATGTTGGCCGCGACGGCGAGCTCGACCGTGGTCTCCTCCGGGTTCTCCGCGACGCTCTCGCCCTTGATGCGGCGGACCTCGTCGTTGACCAGCTTGGCGTAGAGCTCGTATCCGATGTTCATGATGTGGCCGCTCTGCTCGCTGCCGAGCAGGTTTCCCGCGCCGCGGATCTGCAGGTCACGCATCGCAACCTTGAAGCCGGATCCGAACTCGGTGAACTCGCGGACAGCACGCAGGCGCTTCTCTGCGACTTCGGTCAGGACTTTGTCCTTCTGGTACATCAGATAGGCGTAGGCCATGCGGCTCGCGCGGCCGACACGTCCGCGGAGCTGGTAGAGCTGGGCGAGGCCGTAGCGGTCTGCGTCCAGGACGATCAGCGTGTTCGCGTTCGGCACGTCGATGCCCGACTCGACGATCGTGGTCGCGACGAGGACGTCGCTCTCGTGGTTGACGAAGTTCAGCATGACGTCTTCCAGCGTGCTCTCGCTCATCTGACCGTGGCCGACGATGACCCTGGCCTCCGGGACGGCGTTCATGATGCGCTCGGCGATCTGGTTGATGCCCCTGACGCGGTTGTAGATCACGAAGGTCTGGCCGCCCCTGTCCATCTCGCGCATGATCGCCTCTCTGATCACGCCGTCGTCCATCTCCATGACGTAGGTCTGGACCGGGAAGCGGTCCTCCGGCGGCTCGGTGATCGTGCTCATGTCCTTGATTCCGGTCATGGACATGTTCAGCGTGCGCGGGATCGGGGTCGCGGAGAGGGTCAGGACGTCGACGCTCTTCTTCATCTCCTTGATCTTCTCCTTATGCTTGACGCCGAACCGCTGCTCCTCGTCGATGACGAGCAGGCCGAGGTCGTGGAACTCCACGTCCTTGGACAGCAGGCGGTGCGTGCCGATGATCAGGTCGATGTCGCCTCTCTTCAGGCGCTTTACGATCTCCTTCTGCTCGGCGTCGGTGCGGAAGCGGGACAGCATCTCGACCTTCAGCGGGAACTTCTCGAACCTGGACTTCAGGGTGTAGTAGTGCTGGTTCGCCAAAAGAGTCGTCGGGACCAGCATGGCAGCCTGCTTGCCGTCCGCGATGCACTTGAACATCGCGCGCGCCGCGACCTCGGTCTTTCCGAAGCCGACGTCTCCGCAGAGCAGGCGGTCCATCGCGACCGGCTTCTCCATGTCGGCCTTGATCTCCTCGATCGCGCGCAGCTGGTCGTCGGTCTCGACGTACGGGAAGCTCTCCTCGAACTCGCGCTGCCACTCGGTGTCCGGGCCGAATGCGTAGCCCTTGGTGACCTCACGCTCGGCGTAGAGGTGGATCAGTTCATCAGCCATGTCTGCTATGGCGCGCTTGGCCTTTGCCTTTGTCTCCTTCCACTCGGTGCCGGAGAGCTTGTTCATCTTAGGGACGGTTCCTTCCGAACCGATGTATTTCTGGACGATGTCGAACTGCTCGACCGGGACGTAGAGGATGTCGCTGCCCGCATACTTGATCTTCAGGTAGTCCTTCTTCTCGCCGTGGAGGTTCAGCTGCTCGATGCCGATGAATTTACCGATTCCGTGGTTCTCGTGGACGACGTAGTCGCCCTTCTTCAGGTCGGTGAAGCTCTGCAGCTCCTCGCCCTTGGTGCGGTGACGCCTGCGCCGCCTCGGGGACTTGTACCCGCCGAAGATGTCCTGGTCGCTGATGTAGCAGAATTTCTCCTCCGGGAAGAGCATTCCGCTGGACAGAACGCCGTCCTCGAACGTGATGCGTGAGGCGAGGCCCTTGTTGTCTAAGAACTCGCGGAGATTCTGCCTGCGCTCTTTGGTGCTGCAGACGAGCGTGACCTTGACGCCGTTCTTCAGCTGGGCGCTGATCTCGTCCGCGAGCAGCTCCAGGCGGCCGTTGAAGGACGGGACCTGGCGGCAGTGGTAGTCGTAGATATCGTCGTACTCGCCGATCCCTCTCACCTGCTTAGGGAACGGGGTGATGATGTAGAGCGGGCGATGGCGGTATCCGCGCATCAGATCGTCCTTCCCGGTCATCATCTTCATGTCTTCAGGCGCGATCTGCCCCCTCTCCAGCATCGTCTGGAAGTCCTGCTTCTGCTCCTTGGAACGGGTCTCTAAAAATTCGGAAATTCGGTCCGGATCCTCGACGATCAGCGTTCCCTGACCCATGTAGTCCCAGAGGTATTCTGTATCCTCGTAGAAGTAGTGCAGATAATTTCCCAGCAGCTGCAGGTTGGAGACGTTCTCGATGTACTCGACCAGGCGGTCGCGGCGATTCTCCAGGTGGTGCGACGCCTCGAGGAACTCCGCCTTCTCGCTGAGCTTCTTCGCCTGCTTGGTGTAGGCCTTCTCGACCTTCTCCGCCGCGCTCTTAAACAGCTCCGGTTCTGCCAGAAGCTCCTGCGCCGCCCCGATCGTGATCGATTTCAGCGCATTTCCGGTCGACCTCTGCGTGTCGATGTCGAACGTACGGATGGAATCGACCTCCGTGTCGAAGAACTCGATTCTGTACGGGTTTTCCGCGTCCGGCGTGAAGACGTCCAGGATTCCTCCCCGGATGCTGAACTCGCCGCGCCCCTCGACCATGCTCATGCGCTCGTATCCCAGGCCCCGGAGCTGCTCCGCGATCTGCTTGAGGTCGGCGTCCTTCCCGTACTCCAGGCGGATCGTCTTTTCCGACAAAATTTGATGGGGCATCAGATGACGGACTGCCGCGCTGATCGGCGCCGCGACGATGCAGTCATCCTGGTCCATCAGGGCCTTCAGGCACCGGAGCTTCTGCATCTGCTGGTCGTTCGCCCTCGCCTCGTAGTTCAGGAAGATCTGATCCTCGTGCGGCATGACGAGCACGTCCCTCTTCAGGAAAAACCTGAGGTCATCCGCGAGGTTCTCCGCCTGCTTCTGCGTCGCGGTCAGGATCAGGGTCTTCCCCCTGTTATTTCCGATTATTCTGGATATGACCAGAGCGGAGCGGCTCTCGGTCACTCCGGAAATACCTGTAATTCCTGCCTTACTCATTCTCTGCCTCCGAATCAGCATTCTGCCTGCCCTCACCTGCGCCTGAATTCCGCGCAGAAGAAGACCCCGCGGACTCTGCGTTCCCCGGCTTCCCTGCATCGGTTTTCGGGGTATCCTCAGACTCTGCGGCAGCCTGCTGCTTATCCTTATTTTCTTTCTTTTTCTTCTTGTTCTTATGCTTCGTGTTGTAGCGGTTCATCGCCATGTTCACGTCTTTCCTGACGATGCACTCCGCCGCGTCGCAGGCCTTGTCGACCGACTCCTCCAGCAGCGGACGTTCCTCCTTGCTGAAACCGCCGAGGACGAAGGAGATGATGTTCCCCATGTGCTCGGATCCCATGCCGATCCGGATGCGCGGGAACTTGTCCGACTGGATCTGGTAGATGATCGACTTCATGCCGTTGTGCGTTCCTGCGCTGCCGTGCGGGCGGATCCTCAGCGAGCCGACCGGAATCTCCAGGTCGTCGTAGACGACGATCAGGTTCGACGGGTCGACCTTATAGAAGTTCAGCACCTCCCGGATCGCCTGCCCGCTCTCGTTCATGAACGTCTGCGGCTTGACCAGCAGCACCTTCTCCGAGCCGATCCGGCCCTCACCGATGAGAGCCTTGAACTTGCTCCGGTTGACCGAAATGCCGAGGCGGTCCGCCAGGCGGTCGATCATGATAAACCCCAGATTGTGCCGGGTGTTCTCGTATTTTTTCCCCGGATTCCCTAATCCTGCAATAATGTACATATCCTCTTCAACCTCATAAAAGGCCTGCCGGAGAGAAACCCCTCTGTCCGGCAGACCGATCTGCTTATTATTTCATTATATTATTATCTTTATATTACTTCTGCTTTCTGCCGTGCCGCCCTCAGGGCAGGCGAAAGCCGCGCAGGGAGGCGCCGAAGCTTCCCCCTGCAGCGATGGGTTAATTCTAATATATTATTTCTCTGGCAGATTATCAATGGTAATTCATCAATCCCGGGCCATTAATTATTATTTAACAATGTCACAGGGAAGAATTGCCGCTCCGTCCTGCCTTTGTCATGCTACTTATCGCCTGACTTCTCGTCATTTTTGCGGTAGAGTCCGCGGCGCTCCGCCCAGCCCTCGATGTTCTTCTGGCGTGCCCTCGCAACGCCGAGTGCGTTGTCCGGAACGTCGTGCGTCAGCGTGCTTCCCGCCGCGATGTACGCGCCGTCTCCGACGCTGACCGGGGCGATCAGGTTGGTGTTGCATCCGATGAATGCGCCGTCTCCGACCGTCGTGCGGAACTTCTTGTTGCCGTCGTAGTTGACAAAGACGATGCCGCAGCCAAGGTTGACGTCCCTGCCGACGTCCGCGTCGCCGATGTATGTCAGATGGGCGGACTTGGATCCGTCGCCGAAATTGGAATTCTTGATCTCGACGAAGTCACCGATTTTGCAGTTCTCTCCGACGTGAGAGTTCGGGCGCATGTAGGCGAACGGACCGATCTTGCTGCCGTTTCCGACGCTGCTCTCCGTGATCACGGAGCTCTGCACCAGGACGTTCTCTCCGATTACCGAGTCGACGATCCTGGTGTTCTGCATGATCCTGCTGCCCGCGCCGATGCGCGTCTTTCCCTCAAGCGTAACGCATGGGCCTAAGTATGCGCCCGGCTCAATCTCGACAGACTCGTCGATGTACACCGAATGGATGTCCGCGATGTCGACACCGTTCTCCAGGTGGCGGATGGCGATGTTAAGCCTCTCCTGCTCTTTCTTCTGATATTCCTCTAACTTCATTATTTATTTTCTGCCTCCAGAATTAAATCTCCAACCTTATAGATGTCTCCTGCGCCCATCGTGATGACCATGTCGCCCTTCTGCGCGTTCTTCCTGACGTAGTCGGCGATCTCCTGGAAGTCCGGCATGTACAGGACCTTCTTCTCCGGTTTCTCCTCGATGATGGCCTTAGCCAGCTTCTCGGAGGAGACGTTGTAGATGTCCTTCTCCCTCGCCGCGTAGATGTCGGCCAGGATGATGACGTCTGCCTCTTCCAGCGCGTCGGCGAATCCGTCGAACAGCGCAAGCGTCCTCGTGTAGGTGTGCGGCTGGAAAATGACCCACAGCTTCTCATGCGGGAACTTCTCGGCGCCGGTCAGGGTTGCCTTGATCTCCGTCGGATGATGCGCGTAGTCGTCGACCAGGCGGACACCGTTTCCGAACATGCCGCGGACGTTGAATCTCCGCTGGATGCCCGTGAAATTCTTCAGGGTGTCGGTGATCGTCTTCGTGTCTACGCCGAGCTCATTGCAGCAGGCGAAAGCTGCTGTCGCGTTCAGGATGTTGTGCTCACCAGGAACCGCAAGGTCGACGTGGCCCAGTGTCTTTCCGTCATGCTCGACGTCGAACGACGGATATCCGTCACGGAAGCTGACGTTGGTCACGTGATAGTCCGAGCTGCTGTTGTAGCCGTAGCGGATGACGTTGTGCTTGCCCCTGGTCGCCTCCTCGACGAACGGGTTGGCGTCGTACGCGATGATCATGCCGTCGTCCGGGACGTAGCCGGCGAACTTCTCGAAGGAAGACTCGATGTGCTGCACGTCCTTGAAGTAGTCCAGGTGATCGGAATCGATGTTCAGGATGATCTCGATCTTAGGACGCAGCTGAAGGAAGCTGTCCCTGTACTCGCAGGCCTCAGCGACAAAGTAATCGCCGTGCCCTACGCGGACGTTTCCGCCGATCTCCGCGAGCTCTCCGCCTACGACGATCGTAGGATCCAGAGCCGCATTCCTGATGATCAGCGAGATCATCGAGGTCGTCGTCGTCTTTCCGTGCGTTCCGCTGACCGCGATGCTGTTCGTGTGCTCCTGCATCAGGGTTCCCAGCAGTTCCGCCCTCGGAATCATCGGGATGCCGAGCTCCTTCGCGCGGACGACCTCCGGGTTCGTGTCCGCGATTGCGGCGGAGAAGACGATCAAGTCAGCGCCCTCCACGTTCTCCGCGCGGTGTCCGATCTGGACCTTGACGCCCATAGACGCCAGGTGGTCGGTGATGGCGGACTCCTTCATGTCCGATCCGGATACCTGGTATCCCCTGGAAACCATGATTTCCGCCAGTGCGGAAACGCCGATTCCTCCAATTCCGATGCAGTGTATATTCTTATATTTAGTCAAATCTACCATTGACGCTCCTCCTAAACTCATGACCGACTGCGGCCCCTGCCGCAGAATTTACCGAATCCAGTATATCACAAAATCGCGTCGAATAAATCTCTTACAAGTACATCTATGCGTACATCACGCGAATGATATTGGTGTCTCCGGCCCTCCCGATCGGTACGCCCGCGGTCATGACGATCAGGTTCCCCTCGTTGACGAGGTGCTGCTTCAGCGCCTGGTCCAGGCAGTGGCGGTACAGCTCGACGAGTCTGGCCTTCTGCTCGGTCCTGAGAGGCTGGACGCCCCATACCAGGGCGAGCTGATGGTACGTCTTCTCGTCCGGCGTCGCGCCGATAATCGGGATATCCGGCTGGAACTTGGCCATGCGGCGCGCCGTGAATCCGGTCTGCGTGATGGCAAAGATGCACTTGGCGTCGATGTCGTGTGCGAGCACGCTCGCCGCGCGTCCCACCGCGTTCGTGATGTCCTTGGTGTCCATCTCGTGCCAGATCTGCTCGTTCTGCGCGGAGTAGCTCTTCAGCTTGTCTTCCTCCGCCTGCAGGGCGATGCGGCTCATCGCCTGGACGGTCTCGACCGGGAATTCTCCGGCAGCCGTCTCTCCGGACAGCATGACCGCAGAAGTGCCCTCGTAGACGGCGTTCGCGACGTCGGTGATCTCCGCCCTCGTCGGAAGCGGTGAGGAGATCATGGACTCCAGCATCTGCGTCGCCGTGATGACGATCTTTCCGGACTGCACGCAGCGCCTGATGATGCGTTTCTGGATGCCCGGAAGCTTCTCGAACGCGATCTCGACGCCCATGTCGCCTCGCGCGACCATGATTCCGTCGACCTCCTTCAGGATGGCCTCGAAGTTCTTGATCCCCTGGTTGCTCTCGATCTTGGCGATGATCTGGATGTCCTTGCCGCCGTTGACCTCCAGGAAGTGGCGCATCTCCTGCACGTCCTCCGCCGTTCTGACAAAGGATGCCGCAATGTAGTCCACACCCTGATCGATGCCGAACAGCAGGTCCGATTTATCCTTGTCGGACATGAACGGCAGGGACAGCTCCGCGTTCGGGATGTTCACGCCCTTGTGATCGCTGATTTTGCCGCCGTGCAGCACGGTCAGCTCGACATCGGTTCCCTCCGCGGAATCGACGCGCATGACGATCTTTCCGTCGTCGATCAG
Source organism: uncultured Eubacteriaceae bacterium (assembly GCA_903789635.1). Classification (GTDB taxonomy): domain Bacteria; phylum Bacillota; class Clostridia; order Peptostreptococcales; family Anaerovoracaceae; genus Aminicella. The sequence goes on along the minus strand of CAIFEY010000004.1, from coordinate 80,599 downwards.
GACGTGCGTCCCCTTGTTGACTTCTTCTGCGAATTTATCGTAGGTGATGCTGACCTGGTGATCGTTACCCTCAACTTCTCTCGTCGTGATCAGGAACTTCTGTCCGTCCTTGATCTCCGCGCTTCCGTTCTTGAAGTTCTTGATGCGGATCTCCGGTCCCTTGGTGTCCAGGACTACCGCACCCGGCAGTCCGAGCTCGTCCCTGACTTTTCTGAAGAGCGCGATATTTTTCTCGTGATCCTCGTAAGTTCCGTGTGAAAAATTGAATCGACCTGCGTTCATGCCGGCCTCGAACAGGCCCTTCATCGTCTTCTCGTTGTTGGATGCCGGTCCGATCGTGCAAATGATCTTGGTCTTTCTCATTACAAATGCTGCCTTTCTACTGCGGATTCTCCGAATACTTGCGGCTCTGCCAAACAGCAGATTCCCCGGCCGCCTTCCGCAGGTGTCAAAATTCTATATACTCCATAATTAAGAGACGCAGCAGAATAGTACTCCCCCGTTCTGTGCGCCCTCGTCCTATTATATGGCATTCTACCCCCAACTTCCACCGAAAACGTAAGATTTCACCTGCGCCAAATCTTAATCTTACATGAATAATTCCTTATCACAGTTGATTTGGCGATTTTCCGTGCCCAGATCATAGGAAACCACAGACATCACACTGACATCACGCAGAGATCAACGGCGGCGGGGCCTGGCCTGCGGCATTACAGCCGGATCAGGGCTGACGTCAGTGCTGACATCAGGGCAGGTGCAGTGGCGGCATCAGGGCAGATGCCGAGACGTTCCGGGCGATTTTTGTCCAAATTGTATACATAGTATACACGGATTATCCTGGATTCCCTCTTTCCCATTGCGGAAAATTGCGTTTTAATAATAAGGGGCGCGCCCGGCGCGTCCTTCTACATTGAACGCAAAAGGAGCAAGGTATGACTTATCAGGAAATCATGGATCTAAGAAACCGCACCAATATATTCTCGATCCGCCAGGGCATCAAGGTGATCGACATGCACGAGGGCTACGCGAAGGCCTCCGTCAAGATCACGAAGGAATCGATGAACCCGACGCATTCCGTGCACGGCGGTCTGCTGTTCACGCTCTGCGACGTCGCCAGCGGTTCTGCCGCGTGCTCGCACGGCATCCAGATCACCACCGTTGACGGCTCGATCCACTACCTCAGGGCAGCGATCGACGTTGACGAGCTGTTCGCGGAGTCCCGCGAGGTCAAGCACGGCAAGCGCATCATGGTCGTCGAGACTGATGTCACCGACGCCGAGGGAACCCTCTACTGCACCGGAATCTTCACGCTGATGAAGCTGGGTCCGATCGTAACCGATGAGGACGGCGTGGACGACTTCAAGACAGGCGGAAGTGCCTCTGACCAGACAAAGTAAGACGTTCCCGGGGAACACCCGATCATACCGAAGGATAACGGGGCTGTGAAACTTTCCGTCACGGCCCCGCTTTTGCTGTCTGTTTTCTGTCCACTGCAGGCTGCAGAATGCCGCCGATCTGCTTCTTCGGCCGGTCTGCTGATTGATCCTTTTCTAATCTTTTTTCAGCGCCACGGTTCCGGTACGCTGGATCTCCTTGATGCCGAAGGTGCGGACGAGCTCGATGAAGTTCTCGATCTCATCCGGCGCCGCATGGATCTCGATGATCATATCCTTCGCGCCCATGTGGACGATCCTGGCGTCGTTGATCAGGCAGATCTCCAACAGCGAGCCCCGGTTGGACGGCGTGTAGGAGACCTTGATCAGCATCATCTCCAGGCAGATACAGCTTCTCTCCTGAAGGCGCCTGACCTTGATGACGTCGATCTTCTTATTCAGCTGCTTCTCGATCTGGTCGATCGTGCGCTCGTCCCCGGTGGAGACGATGGTCATGCTGGACACGTCGTGGTTCTCGGTCTCGCCGACGGCGAGGGAGTCGATATTAAATCCTCTGCGGGCGAACAGTCCGGAAATCTGGGAGAGCACGCCCGACTGGTTTTCAACTAATACAGAAAAAATTCCTTTCATCACGCACCTCCTACTTCACGTTATTCTCGGATGCAACTTCGCAGACCATCAGGCAGGCATCGTCCATCGCGAGGAACTCCTCGATGCTGCTTTCCACCTTCTGATTGTCGTCGACATAGATGTACTGCATGTCATACGCCGCCGCGATCTTGTCGTAATGCGGCGTGTCGTACAGCTGCACGCCCTCGTAACGAGAGTGGTAGGTGTTGTACTGGTACTCGCGGACCAGGCCGAGGTAGTGATTCCGCATGATGACGATCTTCAGCGGGACGTCGTTGACCCGCGCGGTCGCGAGCTCGTTCATCGCCATCTGGAAGGATCCGTCGCCGCAGACCGCGACGACCTGCTTGTCCGGCCTGCACATCTTGGCGCCGATCGCGGCCGGGATGGAATAGCCCATCGTTCCCATGCCGCCGGTCGTCAGGAAGCGGCCGCTCTTCATGATGTAGTTGTCCGCGGACCAGAGCTGATTCTGACCGACGTCGGCGACGTAGACGGCGTCTTCATCCATGCGGGCAGACAGCTCCTTCACGAACGTAATCGGATTGACGAATTCGTCACTGAATTTTCTATGGTCGACCGTGGTCGTCTTGATCTCACGCAGCTTGTCCAGCCACGCAGACGTATCCACGGTGATGTTTTCCTTTGTCAGCGTCTGGAAGATGCCGCCGACGTCCCCGACGAGCGGAATTGTCGGACCGAGATTCTTGCCGATCTCCGCCGTGTCGATGTCGATGTGCACGATCGTGCGCGTGCCCTTCTCCAGATTCTTCGGCTTCGCGATCGCGCGGTCCGCGACACGTGCGCCGACGATGATGAGCAGATCGCTCTGGTCTACCGCGCGATTCGCGTACGGCTTTCCGTTGTTGCCGAGCATTCCGAAATACAGCGGATGCGCCTTCGGCAGGACCCCGATTCCCATCATCGTGTGAACGAGCGGGATCCCCGTCTTCTCGCAGAACGCGCGGACCTGCTCCTCGCCGTTTCCGAGGATGACGCCGCCGCCTGCGCAGATCAACGGCTTCTTAGACTGGTTGATCGCCTCGACGACCTTCTGGACCTGCTGCGGGTTGCCGTCCTTCTTCGGCGGTTTGTACCCGCGGATGTCGACCTGAATCCTGTCATAGTCGAAGTCCTCGATCTCCTGCTTCTGTATGTCAATCGGCACGTCGATCAGCACCGGGCCCCTGCGTCCCGAGGACGCGATATAGAACGCCTCCTTGAAGATGCGCGGGAGATCCTCCGCATTCTTGACGAGGTATCTGTACTTGGTAAACGACTCCGCAGCGCCCGTGATGTCGGCCTCCTGGAACACGTCCCTGCCCAGGAGCTCACTGTCGACCTGTCCAGTGATCGCAATAATCGGAATACTGTCGGCGTACGCGGTCGCGAGCGCCGTGATCAGGTTGGTTGCGCCGGGTCCCGACGTCGTGACACAAACCGCCGGCTTCCGGGAAATCCTCGCCCAGCCGCTCGCGGCGTGTCCTGCCGCCTGTTCCTGACGGACCAGTATATGTTCGATGTTGGAATCAAAAAGCCCGTCATAAAACGGGGCAATCGCTACGCCCGGATAGCCGAAAATCTTCGTGATTCCCTCCGCTTCCAGGCACTTCACCATTGCTTCAGCACCATTAATCATAGTTATCACCTGCTTTCATGAATCAGCGGCTGCACCGCCGCGCTGCCTCCCGCCGCGTTTTTCTCCGTTTGCGGCAGAATGTGAGTTCGCAGAACTGTGCAGTCAAGGTAAAACAAATCATCCATTTTGTTACTATAACCCAAATTTATTCATTAGTCAATGTGTCTGATAACAAAATAATGCAATTTTTCCTGACTTATCCATGCAAGCAGGTAATAAAACAGCCGTCCGCTCCAGAATCACCAGACACTGATGTCTCTTCGTCTCCGGCGGACGGCTCTCTGTTGTCTATGTGCAATTGCAGCTGTGCGGGCGCGCAGCAGTTTATCGTGTACCGCATGCTTTATTCTCTGCTGTTCCTTTTTCCGCTCCTGTTTCTCGCCCGGTTCCGGTCCTCTTCCGTCTCCCTGCCCGCCATCCTGCGGACGAACCTCGGCATCGCGGACCAGCGGATCATCGGCCGCTCGCCCTGCCGCTTGTAGTGCACGGAGCTGAACTGCACCTGCAGCCAGACCGCGAACAGCCAGGCGGCGAACAGGGCGAAGATGTACACGGCGGCGACGCCGATCGTCGCGAGCGCCTGCACCTGCTTCCCCTCGATCCCGCCGATGAAGCCGGTCGGAAGCTGCGGCGCCATCAGGAACATGTAGTTCCAGTCGAATTTGATGTCGATAAGCAGCACCGCAATGATCACGAGCACGTTGACCCCCTCCGCACCCCTGAGCGAGCGCAGGTCGATCTCCTCGTCGTGATTCAGGATTCTCAGGAGCGCCGAGTACGCGAGCCCGATATGGGTCGCGAAGAATGCGATCCTCGTCACGTGCGGGAACGCGAACGGCTTAGGCGTCGAGTAGACGATCGAGCTGATCCCTCCGTACAGCGCCGTGTAGATCGAGAACTGCTCGAGCGGCATCCAGCGCACGAAGTACGTGAAGATCAGCAGGATACAGGCGATCCTGCACGCGTAGAGCGGCCATTTGTCGCCGCCGGCCCCGGAGATCTCGAACCAGATCAGATAGGTCAGCTGCCCGCCGGCCATCACCAGGAGGCTGATCTTCTCCAGGCGGCGCAGAAGCCTCTGCGACCCCTGCCTGCTGGATTCCTTCGCGATCCAGACGAACCCGGCGATGAACCCGGCGAGAATCAGGATGTGCTCCGGTGAAAAAGTATTGTAAATCTCGTCGTAACCGGTCCGGTTGACGTAATGAAAGAACCCCTCGATGAACGCTTTCATGGTGCTGCCTCTTTATTATGTGCGAACTATAATTATATGCGATTTATACCAACTAAATATTTTATTACCCCGTAAAGAATTTACCCGGGGCTCGGGCAGCGCCTGCTTCCACTCTGCTTCCGTCACTCCTGAATCTTGGTCAGGTGCGCACGGAAGCTGATCGAGCGCGGCGTGCTGATCTCGTCGAACTGGATGACGTAGGCGTGTTTAGCCTCGTCGATGTCCAGCACCGTGCCGTCATGGAAGATCGAATGACGGACCCGCGTGCCCTTCTCCATCGTGTGCTGCTGGTTCTCCAGCCAGCGCTCCTTCCTGTCGATCTCCTCCATGGCGTCGCGGATCAGCCCCTCCGGCGGCTCCTCCTCGAACTTTAGATGCTCCCTTCCGACGTCGAACAGGAAGCGCGACGGGTAGCGCGGAGAGCCGTCGTGATTGCGGCCGGACGACGACGTCAGGAACAGTCGCTGCTCCGCTCGCGTCATCGCGACGAACGCGAGCCGCCGTTCTTCTTCCATGCCCGGCCTGGTCGTGACCTTCCGGGACGGGAAGATTCCCTCGCTCATCCCGCAGAGGAAGACGTTCGGGAACTCCAGGCCCTTGGCCGCGTGTACAGTCATCAGCTTCACCTTATCCTGCTGCGTCTCCGCGTCCGCGTTGGAGAACAGCGCGACGTGCGACAGGTACTGCGGCAGGTCCGTCTCCTCCCCGCAGGACGTCTCGAAGTCATAGATCGACTGCTTGAGCTCCGCGAGGTTGTCCAGGCGCTCCTGGCTGCCCTCCGTGCGCAGCATCTCCTCGTAGCCGCTCTCGTCTAAGATCGAGGAGAGCAGGTCGCTGATCGGCCGTCCCGCGTAGCTGCCCGCGTACCGCTCGATCAGGTCCACGTACTGACCCGCGCGCGTCCCCTTCATGACCGGCTCGTCCAGCGACTCCTGGAGCGCCTGGTACAGAGTGCATCCGCGCTCCTCCGCATACTCCTTCAGGTAGGCCATCCTGCGCTTCCCGAGGTTGCGCTTAGGCGTGTTCGCCGTGCGCAGGAAGGAGAGGTCGTCCTTATACACGATCATTCGGAGGTAGGACAGCGCGTCCTTGATCTCCATGCGCCCGAAGAACTGCACCCCGCTGTAGATCACGTACGGGATCTTCTTCTGCAGCAGTACCTCCTCCACCGAACGCGTCACGTAGTGCGCGCGGTACAGGACCGCCATGTCCCGATATTTCACGCCCTTCTCGTGCAGATTCAGGATCTGCTCCGCGATCCACTCCGCCTCCTTCTTCGCGTTGTCCGCGAGACAGCACCGCACCGGGTCGCCGCCCGGCAGCATCGGAATCAGCTCCTTCTCGATCCGCGTGCGGTTCCTGCTGATCAGTGCGTTTACCGCGGTGAGGATCTGCGGCGTCGAACGGTAATTCTCCATCATCATGATCGTCTTAGTATCTGGGAAATCCTCCTGAAAGTCGAGCAGGTAGCGCCCGTTCGCACCTCGCCAGGAGTAGATCGTCTGATCCGGGTCGCCTACGACGAACAGGTTCCCGTGATAGCCCTGCAGCACCTTCATCAGCCGGTACTGCGGCTCGTCGATATCCTGAAACTCGTCGATCATGATGTATTCCAGGCGCTTCTGCCACTTGGTCCGGATCTCCTCGTTCTGCTGAAAGATGTACAGCGTGAACGTGATCAAATCGTTGTAGTCCAGCCCGAAGCACTTCTTCTCCTGGTACAGGTAGCCGTAGAAGATGATGTCCATCGGGTCGACCGCATCCATGTACTTCCGGTGCAGCACGTCCAGCGACATCTCGATCATGTCCTTATAATAGTCCGGCTGCTCCTTCAGCTTCAGCATCTCGATCCGGTCCCGCGCGTGCGAGAACGTCATGTCCCTCAGCGTGAGCCCCCGTTCCTCGTAGATGATGCTGAGCATCGCGTCGATATCGGAATTGTCCAGCACGAGGAAGCTCTTCGGGTACTGCACCGCATGGCTGTCCTCCTGCAGCACGCTCACGCAGAATCCGTGGAACGTGTTGATATACCCCGTGTCGTTGTCCCCCGTCAGGTTGTGAATCCGCTGGCGCATCTCGTTCGCCGCCTTGTTCGTAAACGTCACGCAGAGGATGTTCCCCGGCAAAATTCCAATCTCATTGACCAGAAACGCGAACCTGCTGGTCAGCGCGCGCGTCTTTCCCGACCCGGCGCCCGCGATCACCCGGATCACGCCCTCCGTGCTCATCACAGCCTCCCGCTGCGTCTCATTTAAATTCTCTAAATACTCCACTGCTGTCGTCCCGCCCCTCTGTCAGTTTTTTTCATTGTAGCACATCGCGAACACTTGTTCTAGTCCTATTTCAATTTTGCGACAAAAATCTCCGCAACGCCTGCCCGCCGGCCCTGCTGAAAATCCGTCCGCGCCCAAGTCCTGAAATTTTCACACAATTGCGATACAAACTGTAATGGAAATTATGATACAATAAGAATAAGTAATCACCGAAACGTGATATATTTATTTTATTGTATAATAATACAAATTTATTATACGCCGCAGTTGAACCGCCTCTGCCCGCATTCCTAAGCGCCGGCGCACTTCCCAGCCTGCATGATCCGCATGCAGAGCTGCCGCCGGACAAGCAGTCAGCGCAGCAGGGCATTCATCTGTGCGGGCGTATCCTTTGCCGAGCGGGACAGGAATACGCCGAGAATCAGCAAAACCTGAGGAGAGGAAGAATAACCATGAACATCGTTTCTGATATATGGATTTTCATCACCGCCGTGATCGGCTCGATCGCCGTCATCGCAGGGATCATCTCCGCCGTCATCTACCTGGCGGAGAAGGCAAGCCTGCGCCGCACGCGGGCGCAGAAGACGTGGCGCATCCCGCAGACGTCGGGAATCCGCCTGATCCACCGCGTCGCCCTGATCACCGGGGCGTCGAGCGGGCTCGGCGCCGAGTTCGCGCGGCAGATCGACCGCCACCCGGAGAAGTACGACGTCAACGAGATCTGGCTGCTTGCGCGCCGCGGCGACCGCCTAGAAAAGCTCGCGGATGAGCTCAGGATCGCCACCCGCGTCCTGGCCGTCGACATGACCGACGACGCCGCGCTCGAGGGCCTCAGGCTCCAGTGCGAGGAGCTCGATAAGGACTCCGACTTTTCGATCGTGATGCTCGTCAACTGCGCGGGATTCGGAAAATCGGGGAATTCCCGCTACGTCGGCGCGGAGCAGGAGGCCGCGATGGTCCGCCTGAACGACGAGGCCGCAGTGAAGATCACGCAGTTCTGCCTGCCGTTCATGCGTAAGGGCGCGAGAATTGCCGAGATCTGCTCGGTCGCGGGCTTCCAGCCGATCCCAGGGCTGAACGTCTACTCCGCGTCCAAGGCCTTCCTCTATTCGTACAGCCGCGCTCTCAGGATCGAGCTGATCCCTTCCGGCATCTCGGTCACGGCCGTCTGCCCGTACTGGGTCAGGGACACGGAATTCATCTCCGTCGCGACCGGCGAGGCGAAGCACCCGTTCCTCTCCTGCCGGACGGAGAAGGTCGTGACGCGCGCCCTCTCCTCCCTCCGCAGGCACCACGCGGTCTCGACGCCGAGCCTCGTCTCGACGGTCGACCGGCTGTTCTGCGGACTGATCCCGGACGCGCTGCTCGCGAGGATCTGCGGATTGTTCAGCCTGCGGTAGGAGCGCTTACCACATGCATGGTAATGCGCGACTTCCGCGCCGCGACGATAGCCATGGCGAGTATACAACATACTGTATCTCCGCGCCGCGAGAAAATGATCTAACGAAGGAGAGTCTCGGTATGCAGTACACATAGATTTCATCTATCGAAATACCCTCGGAGGGATAATTTTGACTTTCATTTTTCAATAGGAGGTCAAATCTTGAAGTTTGGTGTAACGGCTTTTCCGAATTTCAGCAATGCGTATTTTTCTGCGCCTTGGTGGAACTTTTTCACCGCCAGAAAGTGAGTGAAGTAGTCTGACAAATTAAAATGGCCTGATGCAGCATGAAAATGGTCCGCGAGAAGGTCCTGATGTGGTCCGGATATCCCCTGCACGCCTCCGCGGCGGTGAACAAACGATTGAGTTGAATGTATATTTGTACAATACGTCGAACGCTAAGTCTCCATTGGTTCGCTGCGGATAATGTTTGCTTAAAAAGACCGCGAAAAGCAGATGAATTTTCTACAACATAACAAATTACAATGATGGTAACTCTATAAGATCGAGCAGATATCGGAACCTGTTATGTAAGTGCGTCGGTTTTTCGCTATTATTGAATCACGCAAACCGCGTTCCACCAAAATGAAAAATTTGCGGCTATACAGAAAAAAATACAATATACACAGGCAATCAATTTCACAAGTATTTTCTCCGCCGATTCTCCCGGTGCCGCCCATTTCCCCAGTTACAAGTGATCCCTGATCGACAGGGCGCCGCGACGACAGCGAACTCGCCATCGTAAGTTCAGCCTATGAAAAAGGGGACGGTGAAAAATGACCTGTCATTTTTCACCGTCCCCTTTGTTTATCTGTATTTATGTATGTTTTTCTGTGCGGTTCTGTGCCGCGATTCTGAGTTTCCGCCTGTCTTCGCGGTCTGACGCCGGCCTGAACCAGTTCCTTCCCGCAGAAAACCCGGTCTGCCGGCGCAGTGCAGCAGTGCGGCAGTGCATCAGCGGATCTGCGGGTTTCGATTCTCCCTTGGGCGTCGACTTTGTCCGGGGGAGAAAGGTTACAGCGTCGCGCAGAGCACGGCCTTGATGGAATGCATGCGGTTCTCCGCCTCGTCGAAGACGACAGAGTTCTTGCCGCGGAAGACCTCGTCGGTCACCTCGCGGATGTCGTAGCCGAGCTTCATCTGCTCCTTGGCCATCTTGGTCTCAAAGTCGTGGAAGGACGGCAGGCAGTGCATGAACAGGGTGTCCGGGTTGCCGGTGGAGGCCATCATCTCCTCCGTGACCTTGAACGGCGACAGCAGCTTGACGCGCGCCGGGATCTCCGCCTCCTCGCCCATGGACGCCCAGATGTCGGTGTAGATGACGTCGGCACCCTTCAGCGCTGCCGGGTCGGACGTGACCTCGATGACGGCGCCGGTCTGTGCGGAGACGACCTCTGCGGCCTTGACGAACTCCTCGTTTACCTGGGAAATCAGCGCGTCCGGGCCATACGCGGTGAAGTGCATGCCCATCTTGGCGCAGCCGTACATCCACGCGTAGCTCATGTTGTTTCTGACGTCGCCGACAAAGACCACGTGAACGTCCTTCAGCGGCTTGCTGATGTGCTCCTCGATGGTCATCAGATCGGCCAGGATCTGAGTCGGATGATCGTCGTCCGTCAGGCCGTTCCAGACCGGGACGCCGGAGTACTTGGCGAGGTCCTCGACAACCTTCTGGCTGTAGCCGCGGAACTCGATGCCGTCGTAGATGCGGCCAAGTACCTTGGCGCTGTCCTCGATGCTCTCCTTCTTTCCGACCTGGGAATTGTCCAGGAATACGGCGTTTCCGCCCTCGTCCGCGACCGCGACCTCGAACGAACTCCTGGTGCGCGTGGACGTCTTCTCGAACAGCAGGCAGATGTTCTTTCCCTGCAACATGTGACCCTGAATGCCGGCTCTCTTCTTCGCCTTCAGATCATGCGCCAGATCCAGCATGTATCTGATCTCTTCCGGCGTGAAATCCATCAGCGTCAAGAAACTTCTACCTTTTAAATTCAGAGCCATTTTTACCTCCCGCAGGACCGCATCCGCCCCGCTACTCCATTAATTTATTGTTATACATTTTTTTGAATTAATTTCCTTGCGATGGAATAATTATAACTTTTACCTTATACTTTTGCAATAGAAAATTCGCATTCACGCCGCATTTTTCTATTTCCGCGTCCTGCGGTCGTTCCCCTCGACCCGGTAGTACTGTGCCTTGTCCGCATACATGAGCTTCTCCGCGCGCTGGATCAAATCCTTCATGTCGATCCGCGGCGCCCGGTCTTCGCAGCAGCCCATGGAGACGTCGCAGGCGCCCTTCCTGACCGCATGCCGGATCCTGGCGAGCTTCTCCTGGACCAGCTCATCCGACTCGTCCACGGCGAACGCGACGAACTCGTCCCCGCCGATCCGGTAGGTGTTCTCCTTCCCGAATTCTTCCCTGAGCGCAGCACTGACGACCTTCAGCAGATGATCGCCCGCCATGTGCCCCTTAGCGTTGTTCGTCTCATGCATGCCGTTTACGTCCACGAAGACGCAGTGGATGCGCTCGAGGCACCTCTTCGGGTACTTCTTCAGGTTCTGCTCGTAGGAGTTGCGGTTTCTGACGCCTGTCAGCATGTCCGTCTCGCTCATCAGGGCCACCTGTACCTCGTATTCATACCTCTCGTACTTCATCTTTGTCATAAACAGACTCATGATGATGCTGACGATCGAGAAGATGATGACGTCGACCAGGTCGGTCTGATACATGATGAAAACCTTATAATGGTGGGAGGCGATGATGAACACGGTGCCCGAGATCAGGATGAACGGGATCATGCGGATCGGGCGGTCGGTGAAGATGACCGGCAGGATGATCATCATCGCGATAAAGGTGACCGCGTTCTTGTCCGGGCTCTCCACCGTGCCGAGGACGATGCCAAACGTCTGCAGGAGCCCCATGAACGCGTACATGCCGATCATCGTCAGATTCCGCGTCCGTGTGATCGTGCTGACCTTGGCTAGGACAAAGACGATGATCATCAGGACCAGCGCGGCAAAGTACAGCATCTGATGGGAATAGGCCACCACGTTGACGAACGACATGATGATCATGATGATCATGCACGCGCCGGCGACTCCGGAAAAAAACATCAGCGTCTTCCGGTTATCCTCCCAGAGCCTCTCCGAAATTTCTTCATGCGTGTCGGGGTTGATCCTGAGATCGTATATGTGTTTAAAAACCGAGATGATCCTCTTCATGCAATGACAACTCCTTCGTTCTTTCTCTCATATCGCAGAATACAACGGATAACGCCGCATGGGCCGATCCCCGAACGTTCCCCCGGAGTGATCTCCCGGTCCGCTCCGGAATCAGCCTCGCGCAGTGCCAATAAACGTGTTGTAATATTCTTATATTTTAATACATGCTATAGTAATTTTCAATAACAATATGGAACGACTGACGCCCGGGCATTTCCGGGAAACGTTCTCAGTTCACTGCAAACAGCGCGGAGGAGCCTTCTCCCCCGCGCGGAATAATAATTTTTTCGATGTTCAGCTGTCCGCCCATGGCCGCCGAAAATCTGCTGCGTGCGCGACAATCCCGCCCTTAGGCCTCGTCGTTCATGATCGCGCCCATGCTCGCCGGTGCAACCATCTTCGCGTAGCGGCGCAGCCAGCCGGTGCGCACGTTCGGCTCGCGAGGGACGAAGTGCTTCCTTCTCTCCTCGAGCTCGCTCTCGGAAACCTCTACGTTCAGGCTTCCGTTCTCGATGTCGATGACGATCGTGTCGCCTTCCTCGATCAGGCCGATGTTTCCGCCCATCGCCGCCTCCGGGCTGACGTGACCGATCGATGCGCCCCTGCTCGCGCCGGAGAACCTGCCGTCGGTGATCAGCGCGACCGTCTTATCCAGGCCCATGCCGGCGAGCGCGCTGGTCGGGTTCAGCATCTCCCTCATGCCCGGTCCGCCCTTAGGTCCCTCATAGCGGATCACGACGACGTCTCCCTCGTTGATCTTTCCCGCGTAGATCTCCGCGATCGCGTCATCCTCGGAGTCGAACACCCTCGCCGGGCCCGTGTGATGCATCATCTCCGGGTCGACCGCGCTCTTCTTCACGACGCAGCCGTCCGGCGCGATGTTGCCCCAGAGCACCGCGAGTCCGCCGACCTTCATGAACGGGTTCTCGAGCGGACGGATCTCGTCCGTCAGGCGCTGCCTGCCCTCGATGTTCTCGCCGACCGTCTTACCCGTGACCGTCATGCAGGACGTGTCCACGTACCCGCCGCGGTTCAGCTCCGCCAGGACGGCCTGGATGCCGCCCGCGCGGTCGAGGTCGTGCATGTGCGTCGGACCAGCCGGCGCGAGGTGGCAGAGGTTCGGGACCTTCTGGCTGATCTCGTCGAACGTCCTGAGGCTCAGCTCGACGCCCGCCTCACGCGCGATCGCGAGCAGGTGCAGGACCGTGTTCGTGGAGCAGCCGAGTGCCATGTCCGCCGCGACCGCGTTTCTGATCGACTTCTCGTTCACGATGTCGCGCGCCTTGATATCCTTCTCGACCATCTCCATGATCGCCATGCCGGAGTGCTTCGCGAGCATGATCCTCTTTCCGGTGACCGCCGGAACCGTGCCGTTTCCAGGCAGCGCGATGCCGATCGTCTCGCAGAGGCAGTTCATGCTGTTCGCCGTGTACATGCCGGAGCAGGAGCCGCAGCCCGGGCAGACGTTCTGCTCGAAGTCGAGCAGGCCCGCGTCCTCGATGAGCCCGGCCTTCCTCGCGCCGACCGCCTCGAACATCTTGGACAGCGACGTCTCCTCGCCGTGCACCATGCCCGCCATCATCGGTCCTCCCGAACAGACGACTGCCGGAATATTGATGCGCAGCGCGCCCATCAGCATGCCCGGGACGATCTTGTCACAGTTCGGGACCAGGACGAGTCCGTCGAACTGGTGCGCGTTCGCCATCGTCTCGACGCTGTCCGCGATCAGCTCTCTGCTCGGGAGCGAGTAGCGCATGCCGTCGTGTCCCATCGCGATGCCGTCGCAGACGCCGATCGCCGGCACCATGATCGGCGTTCCGCCGGCCATGCGGATGCCCGCCTTGACCGCCTCGGCGATCTTATCCAGGTGCGCGTGGCCCGGCACGATGTCGCTGTAAGCGGAGACGACGCCGATCAGCGGCCGCTCCAGCTCCTCCTTGGTATATCCCATTGCGTAGAACAGACTTCTTCCCGGGGCCCTCTCGACGCCCTTCGTCACGTTGTCACTTCTGCGTGTCATTGTATTCTGTTTCCTTTCTCAAGTGATTCTCTATGATTGTGAATGCATAAATGTATAGGTCTATATACCGGCATAGACCGCAGTTCACCCTGCATGGCGGCTGCAGCGCCTGATCCGTTAAACTGCAGATACACAAACAGGCCGGAGCGAAAAACGCCGCCGACCTGAAATGCAATTCTGATTTATCTGCCTTAGTCTTCCAGCCAGGACATCATGCTGCGCAGATCCTCTCCGACCTTGTTCATCGGGTGATCTGCCTGCATCCTTCTCATCGCGAGGAAGTTGGCCCTTCCGCCCGCGTTGAACTCCTGCTTGAAGTTGGAAGCGAACGTGCCGTCCTGGATGTCTTTCAGGACCTGCTTCATGGCCTTGCGGCTCTCCTTGGTGATGATCTTAGGTCCGGTGATGTAGTCGCCGTACTCCGCAGTGTTGGAGATGGAGTATCTCATCATGCCGAATCCCTTGGCGTAGATCAGGTCGATGATCATCTTCATCTCGTGGATGCACTCGAAGTAAGCCATCTCCGGAGCGTATCCCGCCTCGGTCAGCGTCTCCCAGCCGGCCTTCATCAGCTCTGTGACGCCTCCGCACAGAACAGCCTGCTCACCGAACAGGTCGGTCTCTGTCTCTTCCTTGAACGTCGTCTCGATGATGCCGGATCTGCCCGCACCGATTCCGGAAGCGTAAGCCAGTGCGATGTCCTTAGCCTTTCCGGTCGCATCCTGCTCGACCGCGATCAGACACGGAACGCCGGAGCCCTGTGTATACTGCTCTCTGACGATGTGTCCCGGTCCCTTAGGCGCGATCATGATGACGTCGACGTTCGCAGGCGGAACGATCTGCTTATAGTGAATGTTGAAGCCGTGCGCGAATGCGAGCGCGTCGCCCTCGTGCAGGTGCTTCTCGATTTTCTCTTTATACAGGGAATCCTGCAGCTCGTCCGGAGTCAGCATCATGACGATGTCTCCAGCCTCTGCAGCATCCTCGATATCCATAACCTCAAGACCGAAACTCTTCGCCTTGTCCGCATGCTTGGAACCAGGTCTCAGACCGACGACGACCTTGGCACCGCTCTCGGTCAGATTCTCGGCATGTGCATGTCCCTGAGATCCGAATCCGATGATCGCGATGGTCTTTCCGTCGAGTACGCCAAAGTTGCAGTCCTGATCGTAATACTTCTTGATAGCCATAGTAGTTTCTCCTTAAGTCAAAGCTTAAATAAAGTGCGGTAAAACGTTCTGCGGAGTGCGCCTGCGGCCAATCAATCCATAAGCCGCCGCAGCGATGAAGGCTTTCCACGGCCTGCACGCCCGCGCTCCGTCCATCAAAATTTTGTTGATGTGATTTAAAGTATAGCACCATTTACTGTTGTGTCAACACTGATTTTATGTTATTCGCCAATATTGTATGTATGTTTTGATTTTTATGCACAACTTCCAAGATATTGTATTATCCCGGTGTACACCAAATCCAGCAGCAGCTCATTGTCCATTATCACAATATAATCACGATTTTTCTGTTGACATCGTCCAATATTTGAGTTAATATTCACTTACGCTCATGTTGACGGGAATCGGACGCATGGCGGACTCACAACTGAAGAACACCAAGCCAGCGATGACGGGAATAAATCGTTGAACACCGGCGGTACAGAGAGCGGCCAGATGCTGAGAAGGCCGCAGCCAGGACTCCAGATGTCTCACCCCCGAGCGGCAGAATTAAGCGGACGCCGATGCAGTCTGATCCGTTCAGTAATAAGACGGTAAATGGATTGGAACCGGAAACGGATCGGATGATCGATCCGGACTGTATCCTGATTGAATCAAGATTGAATCGGGATTGGATCACGACAGATCACAGGCGTCAAGAAGAGTGGTACCGCGGAATCGTATGTTTCGTCTCTTTGTAATTGGAGAATTGCAAAGGGGCTTTTTTTATACGCATTTCCCGGAACCAGGGTACCGCGCGGCGGGCTGCGGAGTCACCAGGCTTAAGTATTTTCGAAATTTCGAATTTCCTGAATTCCAGAATTCAGAAGCGGGGTCAGGCGGAGCCGGCTGATTCAGCAGTGAGCTATTGAACAGGAACGGATTGATTTTGTCTTCAAATGAAAGCGCAAGAGAGGAGAACTACAGATGATGGAGAATTGCAGAAAGTACAGACCGGGATACTATCCCGTCCCGGCAGAGTACAACGACTGGGTGAACAAGGACCACGTGGAGAAGGCGCCGATCTGGTGCAGCGTAGACCTGCGCGACGGAAACCAGGCGCTGATCGTGCCGATGAACCTGCAGCAGAAACTGGACTTTTTCCGGTACCTCTGCGAGATCGGGTTCAAGGAGATCGAGGTCGGCTTCCCGGCGGCGTCGGACACGGAGTACGAGCTCGTCCGCGCGCTGATCGAGCAGGACCTGATCCCGGACGACGTCACCATTCAGGTGCTGACCCAGTCCCGTCGCCATATCATCGAGAAGACGTTCGACTCGCTGATCGGCTGCAGGAATGCAATCGTACATCTTTATAACTCCACTTCCACCGCCCAGCGCGAGCAGGTCTTCGGAAAATCGAAGGAAGGCATCAAAGAAATCGCCGTCGAGGGCGCACGCCTCCTGAAGGAGATCGCCGCGGACGAGAAGTACAGGGACACGAACATCCGCTTCGAGTACTCCCCGGAGAGCTTCACGGGAACGGAGCCGGAGTACGCACTGGAGGTCTGCAATGCCGTCCTGGACGTCTGGAACCCAGACCCTGAGCACAAGGCGATCGTCAACATCCCGGCCACCGTCGAGATGTCCATGCCGCACGTATTTGCGAGCCAGATCAGCTACATGAACCACAACCTCCGCCACAGAGAGAACACAGTCCTGTCGATCCACCCGCACAACGACAGAGGAACCGGCGTCGCAGACGCGGAGCTCGGCATGCTGGCCGGCGCGGACCGCGTCGAGGGCACCCTGTTCGGAAACGGCGAGCGCACCGGAAACGTCGACATCATCACGATCGCGATGAACATGTACACCCACGGCGTCGACCCGATGCTCGACTTCACCGACATGCCGACCGCCGTAGAAAACTACGAGAGCTGGACCGGCATGACCGTCGAGCCGCGGCACCCGTACTGCGGAGACCTCGTCTTTGCCGCCTTCTCCGGCTCTCATCAGGACGCGATCGCCAAGGGCATGCGCTACCGCAGGGAGCACGACCCGAACCGCTGGACCGTCCCGTATCTCCCGATCGACCCGCACGACGTCGGACGCGAGTACGACGGCGATGTGATCCGCATCAACAGCCAGTCCGGCAAGGGCGGCGTAGCCTACGTGATCGAGCGCGACCACGGCTTCCAGATCCCTAAGGCGATGCGCGCGGAGGTCGGCTACATGATGAAGGACATCTCCGACCGCACCCAGGAGGAACTCTCCGCCGACCGGACGTTCGACCTCTTCCGGGAGGAGTACATCAACGACTTCAAACCGCTCGACATCCAGACCGCCGTCTTCACCCATGACGACGACACCCATCACCAGGGCGAGGGCATCGTGAAGGTCGACATGCACGTGGACATCGCCGGAGACGAGTTCGACTGCAGCGCGTCCGGAAACGGAAGGCTCGACGCCGTGAGCAAGGCACTCCGGGAGACGCCGTACAACTTCGGCGGCTACAAGTTCGTCACCTACTCCGAGCACGCACTGAGCCCGGACTCCAACTCCCAGGCGGCCGCCTACGTCTGCATCGCGGACGAGAGCGACGAGAAGTTCTGGGGCGTCGGCACCCACGACGACATCATCCTGGCGTCCGTCAACGCCCTCGTCAGCGCGCTGAACCGCATGAACAAGGTCCGCCCGTTCATTCGCTAGCCGCATCTTTCCTTCTATATAATAGTAAGGATTATTATCGCGGGTACCTTACGCCTCAGGGAGGGAGTCTTCCTGCAGGGATGGTTTGGACAAAATCAACGCCCGCAGCGGCCTCACCTCCCCTGATGGCCTGACGGGCACCGGACGAACAATTCAGGAAAACACACATTATTATTACATAATTACATATATATTAGATCTGCTTAAATCTGCAGAAGGACTGCAGCAGACAAGAAACGGAGAAAACACCAATGGGAATGACAATGACGCAGAAGATCCTGGCCGACCACGCCGGGCTCCCGGAAGTTAAGGCCGGACAGCTGATCAACGCCAGGCTTGACATGGTCCTGGCCAACGACATCACGGGACCGGTATCCATCAAGGAATTCGATAAGGCCGGGTTCGACGGCGTATTTGATAAATCGAAGATCTCCCTGGTCATGGACCACTTTGTCCCGAACAAGGACATCAAGAGCGCGGAGCAGTGCAAGACCTGCCGCACGTTCGCGAAGCGGTTCGGCATCGACCACTTCTACGACGCGGGAGAGATGGGCATCGAGCACGCCCTCCTGCCGGAGAAAGGCATCGTCGCGAGCGGAGAAGCCATCATCGGCGCGGACTCGCACACCTGCACGTACGGCGCACTCGGGGCGTTTTCCACCGGCGTAGGATCAACCGACCTCTGCGCGGGAATGGCGAGCGGAATGGCCTGGTTCAAGGTCCCGTCCGCCCTCAGGTTCGAGCTCACGGGCAAGATGCCGCCGTTCGTCTCCGGAAAGGACGTCATCCTCCACATCATCGGGATGATCGGCGTCGACGGCGCACTGTATAAGTCTATGGAATTCTGCGGGGACGGAATATCGAATCTCTCGATGGACGACCGCCTGACCATCTGCAACATGGCGATCGAGGCCGGCGCCAAGAACGGCATCTTCCCGGTCGACGACATCACGAGGGAGTACATGAAGGGCCGCGTAGACCGCCCGTATAAGGAGTACAGCGCGGACCCGGACGCGGAATACGAGAAGACGTACACCATCGACCTCTCCACTCTCCGCCCGACCGTCTCCTTCCCTCACCTCCCGGAGAACACGAGGACGATCGACGAGGCGAAAGGCGTGAAGATCGACCAGGTCGTCATCGGCTCCTGCACGAACGGGCGCATCTCCGACATGCGCGCGGCCGCGGAGATCCTGAAGGGACGGCATAAGGCCGCCGGCATCCGCGTGATCGTGATCCCGGCGACCCAGAGCATCTACAAGCAGTGCATCCACGAGGGACTCATCGACATCTTCATCGACGCGGGCTGCGTGGTCTCCACCCCAACCTGCGGCCCGTGCCTCGGCGGATACATGGGCATCCTCGCGGACGGCGAGAAATGCGTCTCGACGACGAACCGAAACTTCGTCGGCCGCATGGGCGCGGTCACCTCGGAGGTCTACCTCGCGAGCCCGCAGGTCGCCGCCGCATCCGCCGTGACCGGCGAGATCACGAGCCCGGAGGACCTTTAGGCCTGCGCTGATGTTCGGCGCAGCGGCGGCGGATACAGGAAACAATTAGCGCAGTGTGAAGCGCTGCCGCCGCGGGCGCGGTCAGGCAAATGATAAGCCTGACCAGCAGCCCGGGCAGAAACAACAAGGGATACACATAAGACTGGATAACAGATCAGGAGGACTATCAATAATGGAAGAAGCAAGAGGACGCGTCCATAAGTACGGGGACAACATCGACACCGACGTCATCATCCCGGCGAGATATCTGAACTCGTCGGACCCGGCCGAGCTGGCCGCCCACTGCATGGTGGACATCGACCCGGAATTCGCAGGCCGGGTGCAGCAGGGCGACATCATCGTCGGCGGGGAGAACTTCGGCTGCGGCTCCTCCAGGGAGCACGCGCCGATCGCGATCAAGGCGAGCGGCGTCAGCTGCGTCATAGCGGCGACATTCGCGAGGATTTTTTACCGGAACGCGATCAACATCGGGCTGCCGATCCTGGAGTCGCCGGAGGCGAGCCGTGCCATTGCGGACGGCGACGAGGTCGAGGTCGACTTTCAGTCCGGGACGATCCGGGACATCACGACCGGAGAGGAGTTCCGAGCGCACCCGTTCCCGGAGTTCATCCGCAGGATCATCGACGCGGGCGGCCTCCTCGCATCATTAAGGGAAGAAGCGTAAAGGACGAGGCCTGAACATCAGAAACACACGAAAATTAAGCAGCAGACCCCGGGGGATTCCTCCCGGGATCGGAATTCCCAAGGTGAACCAGGCTGCGGCAGGATTATGGATTGGATCCGCGCCCCTTCCCCTTGGGACCAGGAGAGGAGAAATCTATGCATTACAGAATTGCGGTGGTCCCGGGCGACGGCATCGGCCCGGAGGTCACGGAACAGGCCGTCCGCGCGATGGAGGCGGCCGGGGAGAAGTTCGGAATCTCATTCACGTTTAACCGGGTACTCGCGGGCGGCGCGGCGATCGACGCGCGCGGGGAATGCCTCCCGGAGGACACCGTCGAGGCCTGCAAAGCCAGCGACGCGGTGCTCCTGGGCGCGGTCGGCGGTCCCAAGTGGGACGCGCTGCCGGGTGAGCAGCGGCCGGAGAAGGCGCTGCTCGGCCTCAGGAAGAGCCTCGGGCTGTACGCGAACCTCAGGCCGGCCGCGGTGTTCCCGGAGCTCGCGGACGCATCCCCGCTGAAGAGGGAGATCCTGAACCAGGGGCTCGACCTCCTGATCGTGCGCGAGCTGACCGGCGGCATCTACTTCGGCGAGCGCGGCCACAAGGAGACGGAGATGGGCTACGCGGCCTACGACGTCGAGCAGTACAGCACGGGCGAAATCGAGCGGATCGCGCGCACGGCCTTCCAGATGGCAGAGAAGCGGCGCGGCAGGGTCACGAGCGTCGACAAGGCCAACGTGCTGGATACCTCCCGCCTCTGGCGGAAGACGGTCACCGAGATCGCGGAGGATTACCCGGACGTCGAGCTGAACCACTTCTACGTCGACAACGCGAGCATGCAGCTCGTCCGCGACCCGTCGCAGTTCGACGTGATCCTGACCAGCAACCTGTTCGGCGACATCCTGTCGGACGAGGCGAGCCAGATCACGGGTTCCATCGGCATGCTGCCGTCCGCGAGCTTAGGCGAGGGAAACTTCGGCATGTACGAGCCGGTCCACGGCTCCGCGCCGGACATCGCGGGAACGGGAAAGGCCAACCCGATCGCGGCCATCCTCTCCGCCGCGATGCTGCTCCGCTTCACGCTGAATCAGCCGGGCGCAGCCGACGCCATCGAAGACGCGGTCAAGCAGTTCCTGAAGGACGGTTTCCGCACCTGCGACATCGCAGGCGGGGGCGATTTCTGCACAACCGAGGAAGCCGGCAGGAGGATCTGCGAGCGGATACGGGAAATTTAGGGAGAATATTTTGACAAAGTCGGAACGGACGGTTCAGCCGTCCGTTTTTTGACTGTTCTGATGGGAATCTGCCGCCGACTTCACGAATCTATCACAGATCATGCGCGATGATCCGCATTCTCAGTCCAACCGGAAAACCGCATAATTTCGCCTGTTATTCGGTAAAATTTCTACGAACAGTCCTGTTTTTTCCGCAGTTTACGGTGAAGTTTCTATGCTTTTTTGATATCGTATCTTTTTAAGTGCATGTAATTTTCTTAATGATTCTTTATGGACCTTACGCAATATTTAAGGCATTCGACCCTTGAAAAATATTGCTCTTTTCTTTATGATATTAACTGTTGACATCTTCCAAATGCTGACATTGCAACCGAAACAACTATCTTCTTCATGAATACAGAAAGAGTACTACACCGTGAGAAGCCATAATCATACCTACCGCAGGCCTTCCCGCAGCCCGGAATCAGGTGCGGAACGTGAAGATCTGCTGATGAATCTGCGACGTTTTCTGACGACGCCGGACGGAATCGTCTGTGCAGTCATCGTCATCCTCGTGTTCATCTTTATATTCCATTTACTTCAGTTCAATCACAGGGCGGAGCCTTCCGCTTCCGCTGTAAAACAGAATATCGAGACCGTGCAGTCGTACGATTATTCGACCGTCGCGACGATCGAGAGCAAGGTCCAGAGCCTGGACCAGTCGAACCCGACCACGGGCGGCTCATCGGCGACGGACTCCAGAGCGCAGTACAGAAAGCAGTTCAGCAACTGCGTCGTCGTCGGCGACTCCGTCACCGAGGGACTGTCCGCGTACGGCTTCCTCTCTGACAACCAGGTCTTCTGTGAGATCGGTGCGTCCGTCATGCACAGCGGCAAACTTTTCACGGCAGCGGCCAGGACGTACCCGAACAATGCATTCTTTGCCTTCGGCATGAACGACATGGGCAACTACAACGGAAACCCTAAGGCGTTCACCGATCACTACACCGAGCTCCTGAAGGAGTTCCACAAGATCTCGCCTAAGACCAGGATCTACGTCTGCAGCATCTCCAAGCCGAGCGACCGCACGCTGAAGAAGCGCAAGATCCTGAGGAACTATAAGAAGTTCAACGACGCGATCGAGCAGATGTGCGAGAGCAGCAAACTGTCCGACGTGAAGCCGGTATACATCAACGTCACCGGAATCCTGGAAGATCACAGCAACCTGTACGCCGGAGACGGCATCCACGCGCAGCCGGCATACTATCCGTACTGGCTCGACATGATGGCAGAGAAAGCGGGGCTTTAACATATATGAAAACAATCGTAAAAAACAGCAGTCTGATCCTGAAGATCATCCTGACCGCTGTCCTGATCATCTTTCTGCTGGTCGTCTACGGGCAGGCAAACGCGAAGGACGTGCCGATGAGCACCATCGAGAAGGCCCTGACCAGCAGCACCGACATCCAGCAGATGCACAAGTGCAGCTCGAGGGAACTCATGGAGTTCATGAGCATCGACGCTTCTCAGTATAAAGGATTTATCTATTACAAGAGCAAGAACGCCCTCGGCGTCGAGGAGGTCCTCGTCCTGAAGGCGGCAAGGGGCCAGTCCCTGAGCGGCGCGGAGGATGCGGCAGAGTCCCGCATCGACAGCCAGATCACCACATTCGAAAACTACGGGCCGGAGCAGGTCGCGATGCTGAAAAACGCAATCGTCGTCAAGAAGGGACAGTATCTCTTCTACTGCACGGCCAAGAACCCGGACAAGTACGAGGAGGCATTCAACCATGTTATTTAGCAGCATCATATTCCTCTTCTACTTCCTCCCGATCGTGCTGGTCGTCTACTTCGCGATCCCGCGCAGGTACCTGCGTGCGAGAAACATGGTCCTGCTCATCGCCAGCCTGTTCTTCTACAGCTGGGGCGAGCCGGTCTACCTGTTCCTGATGGTCTACAGTATCTTCTTCAACTACTTCATGGCCATACAGATATTCAACGAGCAGCGGCGCGGGGGCACGGGCAGAAAAAACCTGCTCTTCACCCTGATCATCAACCTGTTCATCCTGGGCTTTTTCAAGTACTTCGGATTCCTGATGGACACGTTCAACAGCCTCACCGGGCTGCACATCCACTACACCGCGCTGTCGCTGCCGATCGGCATCTCCTTCTACACGTTCCAGGCGCTGTCCTACATCTTCGACGTGTATAAGAAGACCGTCCGCCCGCAGCAGAACCCGCTGAAATTCGGACTGTACCTGTCCCTGTTCCCGCAGCTGATTGCAGGACCGATCGTCAAGTACAGAGACGTCGCGGAGCAGCTCGTCTATCGTGAGACGACAAAAGAGAAATTCGGCCAGGGAGCCATCCGCTTCATGTTCGGCCTGGGCAAGAAGGTCCTGCCGGCAAACTACTTCGGCGCACTGAATACCGGTGTCGTAGGACTGCCGGACAGCAAGTCGGCGGTGGTCACCGCGTGGATCGGCGCGGTTGCGTATACGCTGCAGATTTACTTTGACTTCAGCGGATACTCCGACATGGCGATCGGACTCGGAAAGATGTTCGGGTTCGACTTCCTCGAGAACTTCAACTACCCGTACATCGCGCGCAGCGTGACGGACTTCTGGCGCAGGTGGCACATGTCCCTGAGCGGATGGTTCCGTGAGTATGTATACATCCCGCTCGGCGGAAACCGCGTGACGGTGCCGCGCCACATCCTGAACCTGATGATCGTCTGGGGCCTGACCGGCCTCTGGCACGGAGCCGCATGGAACTTCGTCTTCTGGGGCTTATACTACGGCGTCCTGCTCGTCATCGAGAAATACCTGATCGGAAAGTATATTGCCAAGGCGCCGGTATGGGTGCAGCACGTCTACGCGATGGTCATCGTCATCATCGGCTGGGTATTCTTCAGCAGCGCGACCTTAGGCAAGGCGATGGACACGCTCAGCATCATGTTCGGCGTCGGAGCGCCGGCGTTCATCAACATGCACACGATCTACCTGCTCAGGACCAACATCCTGCTCCTGATCGCCGGCGTGCTGGTCAGCGGCCCGCGCCCGATGGAGAAGTTCAGGAAACTGGAGGAGCGTTCCCCGATCCTGTGCCTGGTCTGCATCTTCGCGATCCTGGTACTCAGCACGGCGTGCCTCATCTACAGCTCCTACAACCCGTTCCTCTACTTCCGTTTCTAGCGGAATCCGGGAACTTTACGGACGCTGACGTCTTAGAAGACAATAGAAGACAATGACACGCACGCGTTTACAGAATCGAAGTGAGAAGAGATATGAATAAAAGAAATTACTATGTTATAGCGGCGACGCTGTTCAGTCTCATCCTTGCGGTGGTTTTCATCGGGAATCTGATTATGCCCGATAAATCCTTCTCCCCGCAGGAGAACCGAATCCTCCAGCAGTGGCCGGGAGTGTCGCTCAGCAAGTTCATGCAGAGCCGGCTGGAGACCAAGATGGAGGACTACGCGAACGACCAGTTCATGTTCCGAAACGGCTTCATCAAGGTGAAATCGGCCTACGACACGACGCTCGGCGCACTGGAGTCGAACGGGGTCATCCGTGCCAAGGACCACTACCTGATGGAGGACATCAGCACGCCGGATAAGAAGGCCATGAACAGCACGATCGCCGGCCTGAAGAAGTTCAAGCAGCGCTACAGCAAACTGCACATGTACTTCCTGCTCGCGCCGAACGCGGCGAACATCCTCAGCGACAAGCTGCCGGCGACGTTCCGCACGGCCGGCCAGAACGCGTACATGGACAGCTTCTTCAAGGACGTGAAAGACTGCGGCATCCATCCGGTCGACGTGCGCACGGCCCTGAAGGACGCGGCCAAGAGCGGCACGCAGGTCTACTACAGGACCGACCACCACTGGACGACGGACGGCGCGTACGCCGCGTACAAGGCGGCCGAGAAGACCCTGGGCATCCACGACAGCACCAAGTACAAATCCTACGTCGTCAAGAACGACTTCTACGGCACCCTGTACTCCAAGAGCGCCTTCACGAACGGCCTCTGCGACCAGATCAAGCTGTACATGCCGGCTGACAAGAGCGATTACATCCCGTCCGTCATGTACTACACGGACACCAAGACCAAGACCACGGAATTCTACGAGATGAAGAATCTGAAGAAGAAGGATGCCTACACGGTATTCGGCGGAAGCAACCACCCGATCTACACGATCAAGACACCGGTGAAGAACAGCCGCCGCCTCCTCCTCGTCAAGGACTCCTACGCGAACTGTTTCCTGCCGTTCCTGACGAGAAACTACCGCGAGATCGTCGTCGTCGACCCGCGTTACTACTTCGGCGACATCAAGGACACGATCAGCGCGGAGAACATCACCGACGTCATGTTCCTCTATAACGCGAACACGTTCTTCACGGACACCTCGCTGTCGATGATGCTGAACGACTAGCCTCCCCCGCGTCCTGCGGGATGCAGGCCAGATTTTAAGACAAAAAAAGAACCCGGCAGGGCTCCCAAACACCCTGCCGGATCTGGTTTTTTGAAACCGAGAAAAACCGAAGACGCCTGCCTTCCGCGGCCCGAGCTAACCTCCCGGCCGCAGGAGCGGGCGTTTTCTTATGTCTTCCGGTCATGAACCTTATCATATCACATTTTACAAGTTTTCGAAAATGCCGGGTGCTGAACCAAGTTCCCCGCTCCCGGCATCCTGATTCATCCGGATCTGATTAAATCCGTTTACTTACAGGAAGTTCTTCAGGAAACTCCGCCGGTGAATCGGCGTCAGGCCGTTCGCGCGGAGCCCCTCGTAATGGGCGCGGGTCCCGTAGCCCTTGTTCTTCTCGAACGCGTAGCCCGGGTACTGCGCGTCGTAGGCGATCATCATGTCGTCCCTCTTCACCTTTGCGATGATGCTGGCCGCGGCGATCGAGGCGCTCGTGGAGTCGCCCTTGGTCGGGGAGATCTGGTGCACGCCGGCCGCCTCGAGCTCGAGCAGGTGCACCGCGTCGATCATGACGAGGGAGAGCGGCGCGAACAGCGAGCTCTCATGCTCCTCCATGCCGAGGCGCTCCCGAAGCATCCTCGCCGCCTGGAAGACCGCGTCCGCCATGGCCTCCTTGGTCGCGTTCAGGATGTTGATCTCATCGATCCTGCGGTTGTCCCTTAGACCGAACCCGTAAGCGAGCGCCTTCTCCCGGATCTTCACGTCCAGCTCGCGGCGCTTCTTGTCAGTCAGCTTCTTGGAGTCGTCGACCTCGAACTCGTCGAAGTCCTCCGGCAGCACGACGGCGGCGGTGACCACGGGTCCCGCGAGCGGTCCCCTGCCGACCTCGTCCACGCCCGCGATGTACGCGCCTTCCGCGCGGTGCTGCGCGTCGAACGCCTTCATCTCCAGGAAGTGCTGCCTCTTGATCTCTAATCTTTCTGCTCTTGTCGTCATTTTGATTGCCCTATGATTCTCTTTCCGCTGCCAATTCTGCCGTATCCGTCCGTTTGTCCGCCTGCCTCGGCGTTCCACTATGCCTTCTCCAGGGTGATCTTTCCGATCTTACCTGCGCGGAACTCGTCCAGGACCGTGCGTGCGCAGCGGTCGTAGTCGATGCGCTTTCCCGGCATAATGAAGCCGCGCTTTCTGCAGATCTCCTCCATCGTCTCGAGCGGCGTCTCGCCGACCTCGTCCAGGCGGTAGCGCGCGCAGAGCAGCTCCGGGTACTCCGCCTGCATGTATTTGATGAATTCCAGGCCGAGGCTCGCGATGTCCAGGATCTCGTCCTTGATCGAGCCGCAGAACGCGAGCGAGAGGCCCGTCTGAGGGTCCTCCAGCTTAGGCCAGAGGATGCCCGGCGTGTCCAGAAGCTGCATGCCGTTCTTCAGGGTCAGCCACTGCTTGCCGCGGGTCACGCCCGGCTTGTTGCCCGTGCGCGCGCTCCTGCGGTTCGTCAGGCGGTTGATCAGCGACGACTTTCCGACGTTCGGGATGCCGACGATCATCATGCGCAGAGGCTTCTGGCGGCGGACTGCCGCGGCGTCGTCATGGTGAACGGCAGGTTCCTCCGCTCCCCTGGTCTGCGCCGCCTCCCGGCGGCGCTTTTCTTTTGCCGCCTCGACGTCCTTCTGCACGCGGTCCATCACGCTGAGGAGCGGCTTCACGCTGCCCGTCGTGCAGTTCATGATCACCGTGTACGTGCCGTCCTCGGAGAGCTTCTCCTTCCAGAGGCGGTTCTGCTCCTCGTCGGAGAGGTCGCTCTTATTCAAAACGATGATGCGCGGCTTGCCCTTCACGAGCTCGTTGATGATCGGATTCCTGCTCGAGACCGGGATCCTCGCGTCGATGACCTCGATCGAGGCGTCGACCATGCCCATGTTCGTCAGGATCAGGTCGCGCGTCTTCTTCATGTGGCCCGGATACCAGTTAATATGTTCCATTGCTGCCCTCCCGTATGCGGCGATGCGGCGGATCAGGGAGCCCCGGCAGTCCGTCCGCGCGCCCAGCGCCTTCGGCTCTGGTTCGTATGAGCCCCTGCAGCCTCTGCCGCACACTGATGTGATAAATAAAAAAGGCCATTGCGCGGTCGCAACAGCCTTCTGGCATTCGCACTATGCGTTTGCCTCTGCGTCTTTCTTTCTTCTGATTTCCTTGGTCTTGACTCTTGCAGCCTTACCTGTTCTGGAACGCATGTAGTTGAGCTTAGCTCTTCTGACACGGCCTCTTCTGACGACCTCGATGTGGTCGATCCATGGGCTGTGAACAGGGAACGTCTTCTCAACGCCGATGCCGGAGGAGAATCTTCTAACGGTGAAAGTCTCGCTGATGCCGCCGTTCTGACGCTTCAGGACATAGCCCTCGAACATCTGGATTCTTTCTCTGTTTCCCTCTTTAATCTTGATATAAACGCGTACGGTGTCTCCGATTCTGAAATCAGGAATATCCTTCTTCAGATACTCGTTTGTGATGGAATCAATTACGTTCATCTTCTTGTAACTCCCTTCAGCTTAGACGTTCTTACGATGATTGCTGTGCGGCCCCGCCGCGCATCCAGAGGAACGCCCGTCATACCCGAATATTATACCCTTCGGAGCCCCGCATTGCAAGGAAAACTTGCTTCGCACACGCGATTTTTCCCGTTGATTTGACAAAATTAATACGATCAGGGAGGCACCCACGCTGATGCCAAGCCTTCCGAACGCCCGGATTACCGGAGCGTGCGCCGTCGGTTTTGCCGTGCCCGCTCGATCACACCAGCTCGGTGATGACCTTGATGAAGAACAGAGCCAGGACGATGATCATGATCGGCTTGACGATCCTGCTGCCCTTTCCCATGAACAGGCTCACGCCGAGCATGATAAGGGTCTTGCCGCTGGTCAGGAATACGACGAGGGAGCCGATGTTCGTCGCCAGGTTGATGGACTTGGCGATCCCGTTGGACTCGGCGAGCTTCATGTGCGCAAAACCGGAGAGCAGCAGGATCAAGAAGGTCCTGGTTCCCGGCCCGTAGAACCCGTCGTAGATGCCGATGATGAAGGCGACGATGACGGCGCGGATGATCATGCGGACTTCCGGGATCGGCTCCGGGTCTTCGCCCATCGAGCGGTCCCGGAACACGTAGAAGGCCGTGATGGGAATAATCACGACCATGATCAGCGTGAAGATGTGTGCACTGACGAGGAGCGCGATGTTGGCCCCGAGCGTGGATCCGCCGAGGGCCGCGATCACGCAGGGAATCGCCGGCTTCCACGGGATATACCCGCTGATGCCGAGCCTGACGGTCGCCAGCGTCGTACCCATTGCCGCGCTGAGCTTGTTCGTCCCGATCGCGTAGTGCGGGGGCAGTCCGGCGATCATGTACGCCGGCAGCGAGATCAGTCCGCCGCCGCCCGCGATGGCGTCGACGAACCCGCCCAGGAAGACCAGCGGGCAGACGATGAGGTAGGTTAACCATGTAATAGTCATATTTAATAGCTTTCTGTGATCCTTGTGTACTTATCGATGAGTTTCAGCTTGCCTTCGTTGCCCTTCTCGACGATCTTGGCGACGTAGTCGCACAGCCATTCCGCGAGGAACATCGGCGCGACCATCGAGTTGAAGAATGCGAGCGAGTCGACGTCTGACAGCAGGACCTGATCGGCGTACTCGCAGACGGGCGCGGTCAGGGAGTCCGTCATGACGATGACCGATGCGCCGCGCTCCTTCGCGAGCTGCGCGGACAGGAACGCCTCCTTGTTGTATCTCGGATACGTGATGATGAGAAGCGCGTCCTTCTCCGAGATGTCGGACAGGAAGTCGAACGAATTCAGGGATGCCGAGCCATTCGCGAATACGTGCGGCAGGGTGTCCCGGAGCATGATCTCCAGGAAGCTTGCGACGCCGGCGCAGCCTCGGTATCCGATGATGTATTTCATGTTCGCATCGACCAGGGCCCTCGCCGCCGCCTCGATGTTCTCCTGCGCGTTGTTCATGACGGTGTAATGCAGGTTCCGCAGGGTCGTCCCCTTGAGCGCCTCCACCAGGTTATCCGTGGACAGCTTGTCGAGGCTCTTGTGCAGCTTCTCGAGAGGAACGGTCGCCGCCTCGTCGTGCGTCTTCAGGTATTCGTCGTATGCCTTTCTCATCTCGTCCTGAAAGGCTGTGTAGCCCTTGAAGCCGAGATCCTTCGCGAACCGGATCACCGAGGAATGGCTGATGCCGACCTTCTCGGCGAGCTCCGTCGATGTCAGGAAGCAGATGTCCCTGAAATTAGAAATGATGTAGTCGGCCAGAGCCTTCTCCGACTTTGTCAGTTTAACGTCCCTGATCAGTTCCTGGAATTTCGATGTCATGTTCATACCCTCTGTTAAATTGCACAAAAATGTTTATACCTTATTTTACGAGAGCTCCGGCAATTATGCAACTGCCAGAGCTCCGATGAGGTTATTTTAAGGGTATTCCTTCGATTTTCTATTCCGCGGAGACCATCTTTTCCTTCTTTTCGAACACATCCATGTCCATCTTCTTGAGCTGTCTCGCGACTACCGCTGTACCGATCAGGTCAGAGGTGTTGTTAAGCAGCGTGTGGATCGGGTCGATTGCCGGCCAGATCGCCGCGAAGATCGGGATAACGGTGAGCGGCATTCCGATCGCCTGCAGCAGGACGGTCGACATGACGATTCCTGCGCCTTTGACGCCGGCGGCTCCTACTGAGAGGACAATGCCGAGGAAGATGTAGATGCACATCTTGGAGAACGTGATCGGCATTCCGTAGATGTGGGAGCAGAATACGCAGGCGAGTCCGATGAACACGGCGAATCCGTTCATTCCGCAGGTGTTTCCGAGCGGGAGGGTGAATCCGAAGATGTTCTCCGGGATTCCGAGCTTCTCGCGGGCAACCTTCAGCGATACAGGAAGCGTAGCGGCGGAGGATGTCGTGGAGATCGCGACGATCATCGGCTCAGTGATCTTCCGGAAGAACTTCATGACCGGAAGCCTTGCGAACAGCTTGATGATCAGCGGGTAAGCGATGACCAGCATGCCGATGCAGATGACGTAGTCAGCTCCGATCAGGATGATGACGTCCTTGACTGTGGCGCCGGAGATCGTGGATACCATCGTGGCCATCAGCGATCCGATGCCGATCGGAGAGTAAGCCATGACGAAGTCCGTGATCTTCAGCATGACGTCCGAGCCCTGGTTGATCAGGTCGATGACGGTGTGCGCCTTCTCGCCGAGGTACAGGAGTGCGACGCCTAAGAAGATGCAGAATACGATGATCTGGAGCATGTTCTGCTGAACCATCGCGTCGACGATATTCTCCGGGAACCAGCTGATGACGCTGTCGATGAAGCTGAAGCTCTGCTTCTGCACGTGCGCGCCGGCCTTCAGAAACTCGGTTGTTCCGTTGCCTGCGCCGGAGAGGAGTCCGCCGACCGTTCCGAATGCGGCGGCAATTCCGGAAGTGATGAGGATGTATACGACGAATCGGAGTCCTACCGAAACGAGCTGCTTGACGTCACCCATCTTGGTGATTCCAGCCGTGATGCTGAAGAATACCAGAGGAACGATCAGCATCTTCAACATTCTCAGGAAGATTGTTCCGAGCGGTGAGAGGGCCTCCGCTGCGGAAGGGGATACAAAACCGATAATGAGACCGACTGCGATGCCGATGAGGATCTTCATACCGAGACCCAGTTTCTTCTTTTCCTTAGTCATTTGATTTCACCTAAAATAAATTCTTTCTTACGCTTTTGTGTGCGGGCGCCGCCTCTTCAGGACCGCCCGCGTGATTATTCCATGGCTTTTCAGCCAAAATAAATCTTTTCCATGAATACCAGCCTCCAGCAGGACCGTGAACTGCGGCCCACGCTGCGGCTTTGTCTCACTAATTGTATCTCGCTGCGATCTCTGCCGTGATCTTCAGGAACGCGTCGACGTCGTCCGTTCCCTGGCAGTGCATCGGGGATACGCGGATTACGCCCTTGTCTGCTCCGATTTCCTTGACGATTCTCTTGGAATAGAGGGAATCCGCCGCTCTCTCGCAGACGGTGATGCCCTTGGCCTGATACTCCTCTACGAGCTTGTCGGACGCGATTCCGTTGATCAGGTAGCAGCCGATCAGGTCTCTTCCCTCGAATTCGTCCACGTCCATGTACAGCTGAACGCCCGGGATGTGCCTGAGTCCCGGAACCTCGTCCGTTCCCTCGAGCAGTCTTACGAGGAGCGCCCTCTCCTGGAGGTGGATTCTGTTCATTCCCTCGCGGAAGAGCTCCTTCTTATCCTCGGACTTGATGAAGTGAGCGCCGATTTCCGCGACGTAGTCGATGACGGCCATCATTGCGGCGAAGTTTCCCGGGGCAGGAGTTCCGAGCTCGAACACCTTAGGATCCTTGGCGAGCAGCTTGTGGTGGGACATGTGCGCGACTCTCTCGGACAGGTACGCGTATCCGCAGCCTCTTACGCCGAAGAACTTGTAAGGGGCAAAGTTCATCGCGTCGATTCCCGTCGCCTTGACGTCCATCGCCATGTGCGGCGCGTGCTGGACGGCATCGGAAACAATGTAGATTTTCGGGTTGATCTCCCTCGCCGCCTTGCAGATCGCCTC
This sequence comes from uncultured Eubacteriaceae bacterium, assembly GCA_903789635.1. Classification (GTDB taxonomy): domain Bacteria; phylum Bacillota; class Clostridia; order Peptostreptococcales; family Anaerovoracaceae; genus Aminicella. Next base: position 48,447 of record CAIFEY010000004.1, on the reverse strand, counting down.
CATGTCCATGACGATGCCGGAGATGTTGGAGGCGGACATGACGCTGAGCATGACCGTGTCCTTGTCCACGAGCCTCTTGATCTCGTCCGTGGTGATCTGGCCGTTTGCCGGATCGATGTGGGCGACACGCATCTCTCTTCCCGTCTTCTCGCAGTAGTACTGAACGGAGTCGAATGCGGACGGGTGCTCCAGGGCGGAGACGACGACGTTCTTTCCCCACTTGACGTTTCTCAGGATGATCTCGACCATCTGGAACATCGTCTGGGAAGCGGAGAGCTCCGTCATGAGTGCGCCCTCGCCCGGATCTGCGTTGAACATATACTCGAGCATCTCTCTGGTGCCCTCGTTTACCATGCCCTTGAGCCAAAGGGAACGCTCATGATACCTCTCCGGACAGTCCGGATACTCCTCGACTGCTGCCTTAGCCTCTACGGCCGCCTTCAGTCTGAGTGATCCGCCGGAATTGTCAAGGAAGATTCTCTTCCCCGTTTTCGGGTCGGCGTCCGCGTAGCAGAACTTTGCCTTCAGTGATTCCTGGAAATCCTTATCGAACAGGAGTCCTTTTTCGTAAGCCATGTGATTACCTCCAAATATCTGCTTAAAAATTAATCGATGCAGCTGATTGAATGAAATGATGATGATGTTGTTTGTTGAAGTTGTGGATACTTCTGAAAACGTTGATGTTCTATTCTGCTGCGAAAATTTTCGCTGCACGGAATATATGAACCTAATTGTTTGTGTTGTTTATTTCACGAACAATTTTGTTTATCGTACAATACAAATTATAGCCGTGTTCCGCCGGTTGTCAATAAACAAAATTGTTTATTCATGTACTTATTTTGCACAATGTTCTACATTATGCACATGCCACAATTGTATACAAGCTCATGCAATGTAATTTGTGGGCGCGCCACTTACCCCCTAAAAGGGGGTGTGAAAAATGCAGGTTCATTTATTTCAGCCCCTCTCCATACGCTGGAATCACGATGAAAATAAATAATTTTGTTCAAAAAATGCCCCGACGGCGCGGAGATTCTCCTCCTTCCATCAGGGCGTTCGTAAACGATGTGAAGTTGTGACTTTGTCCGAAAGGACGCTACTCGGCACGTGGGTGGGTGCGGTCGTAGACGTCTTTGATGCGCTTTCTGGTGCTGCCGAAGTAGACCTGGGTCGCCGTGATGTCCTCGTGGCCCATCAGCTCCTGCAGGGACTTGATGTCGATGCCGTTCTGGACCATGTGCATCGCGAACGAGTTTCGGATCGACTGCGGGGTCAGCTTCTCCTGCAGGCCGGCGAGCTCGCCGTAGTGGCGGAGCACCTTCCAGAGGCCCTGGCGTGAGAACGGCTTTCCCTGGTAGTTGACGAACAGGATGCCGTCCTTGGCGTCCGGGTCGCCGTCCTTCATCAGCTCTCTTCTGGAGCCGGCGATGTACGCCTTCAGCGCGCGCTGCGCAGGCTTTCCCATCGGCACGATCCTCGCACGCCCGTGCTGCCCGCTGCAGGCCACGAATCCCATGCGCAGGTCGACATCGGACACCTTCAGCTCGACAGCCTCGCTGACGCGGATCCCGGTCGCGTAGAGCACCTCCAGGATCGCGCGGTCGCGGACGCCCATGACCGTGTCGTCCGGCGTTTCAAGCAGCTTCTGCATCTCCTGGATCGACAGGTACTGGATCTGCTTGTGCTCGATACGGGGCGACCGGATCGATCCCGCCGGGTTCTCCCTGATCTCGCCGCGGTCCAGCAGCCTGCGGTAGAAGCTCCTGAGGGACGCGAGCCTGCGGTTGACCGTCGACTTGGACTTTCCCTCGTTCTTCAGCGCGAGCATGTACGCGACGACGCCCGTGTTGGTCGCCTCCTTCAGCGTTCCCATGCCGCGCTCCGCGAGGAACGCCGCGAACTGGCGGAGGTCCTGGCGGTATGCGTCCATGGTGTTTTTTGACAAATTCTTCTTTTCCTTCAGGTCTTCGATAAATTCCTCGATGATCGTCTCTTCCTGCATGCTATTTCCTCTATCCGTTAATCCGTTTACCTGCTGCCTTCTGCGGCCGCTGTCATTATCTTCCGAACTGCTTCAGCACCGCCTCGTCCAGCTGGTCGTCCAGGTCTCCCCTTCGGATCAGCGCGGCGGTGAACAGGACCGCGGACTGCGTCTTCACGTCCGGAACCTCGCCATTGAGGACCTTCTGCTCCATCTCCGCGATCGGAAACTCGAGCACGTCGATCGCCTCGTCGTCGTCCAGGTCGCGCTCGCCCTTGTGCAGTCCGGTGCACAGGAAGATCCAGCAGGTCTCGTCCGTGAAGCCCGCGGAGGAGTAGCACTTGGTCATAAACCGCACCTTCTCCGGCGTGTATCCCGTCTCCTCGCGCAGCTCGCGCACGCACGACGTCTCCGGGTCCTCGCCCTCCTCCATCAGGCCGGCAGGGATCTCAAAGTTCACCTCTCCGATCGCGTAGCGGAACTGGTGCTCCATCAGGAACATGCCGTTCCTCTTCAGCGCGGCCATGCCGACCGCCGGCAGGTGCTCGACGATCTCTCTGTTCGCCTCGCCGTTGACCGCCTGCACGACGTCCTTCCTCAGGTTCAGGATGTGACCGCGGTAAATATATTCCGATTTAATCTTTTTCTCTTCGAATACCATAATGTTCTCCATCTGCTGCATCCATCCGGAAATTTCCGGGATGCCTCTTCATTCTGTCGGATATGCACCACCATGTGCTTTACCGATCCGCGTTATTGTAACTCACATTCTACCACAAAATTATGTTCTTTTCTATGATCAGAAGGTACAAATTCTGCCCATTAGTCCCGGTTATTTATGCAATTGATCTGGGATACATGCCGCAAACGCTTGCAATTCAGCAATTGTCAGGATATAATAATATTCGTGGTTATCCCCCTGATAACCTCATTAATCTCTAATCCCAATACCCCTTTTGAACGATGGACTGCATTCCCTGCAGTCCATTTTCATTTTTTGTGCATGGGCATAATGTTAGACAAAGTTTTACCAATCAATTTGTTTCCCGTCCATGATGTCTTCCGAAATTTTCGGAAAACCGCCGCCGCGCAGCCGCCCGCAGACCGATGCGGATTCTGTCTGAAAACGGCCTCTGCGGGGAATAAAATTAATGTATTTTCCCATTGCCGAAGCGATAGGAGCCGGTGGTAAACGACTGCAGGCGAAGAAAACCCGGAAGAACATCCGGAAGACAATCCGCGTGAAAACAGGCGGAAAACAAACAAACAAATCAAAACAAAAGACAACATCGAAAATAACCGCAGTATAGATCAGCATAGATTAGAATAGATAAGAGGAAAAAAGAAATGCTCAGAAGAGATGACTATTTACACGAGGCACCGTACCAGAGCAAGGCGTTCGACATGTATTTCCGAGCGTCGCGCTGCGCGGTGCTCGACATCGAGACGACGGGGCTGCGCCCGTACCAGGACCAGGCGGTCCTGATCGGGTTCGTCCTGCCGGAATTGGACGCGGACGGGCGTCCCGTCCTGCACGCGATTCAGCTGTTCGCCGAGTCGCTGGAAGAGGAGGCGGAGCTGCTGCGCGAGGCAGACGCCATCATGAAGACCGTAGACTGCGTGATCACCTTCAACGGCCGGCGGTTCGACCTCCCATTCCTGAAGACCAGGGCAAAGAAAAATCACCTGACAATCGCAGACCCTTACGATCTGGATTTATACCAGGTGATTCGTCATTATTCGCCTCTTCCGACCGTCCTGCCGTCGCTCAGGCAGAAGAGCATCGAGGTCTACATGGGCCTCTCCGACGACCGTGCCGACGAGATCGACGGCGGTGAGAGCGTCCGCCTCTACTATCAGTACCTGAACACCCGAGAGGACAGCCTGCTCGAGCGAATCCTGCTGCACAACCACGACGACATCCTGCAGCTCGCGCGCCTGCTCAGGGTCATCGAGAACTGCGATCTGCACCGCGCGATATTCAACCTCGGCATCCCGGCAGGCGGCCTGACCACCGCCAAGATCAAGGCGAACGCGCACGGCATCGCGGCCTCGGTGAAGTCGTCCCTCCCGATCGGCGACGCGGTCGTCTTCCCGTCGTCCGACCGCCCGTACCGCCTGACCGCGTCGGCCAAGACCAAAGAAGCGGAGCTTGAGTTCTACCCGGAGCACCCGGCGGAAGGCGTCGCCGTCCTGGACGCGGCCTCACTGCTCGGCTGCGGCAGCAGCGGCGAGTTCGAACAGAACTTCAGCCTCGCCCGCCTGCCGGGCGTGCAGAGCGGCTACCTGGTCTACGCCCACAGTGGTCGGATCAACTACCTCGGCATCAACGGGTTTCTGCTCGAGTTCCTTAAGACTCTGCCTCCGCTTCTGCATCTCCGTCGCTGATCACCTTGCGGATCACGCTGCCGTCGCGGTCGGCGTCCTGACTGTGTTCAGCGCTGCCTGAGCCGCCGTCCGCGTTTCCGGCATCCCCGGCGCCGTTGATATCGATTACGCTATCAACGCCAACATCAGATCCCGCCTCCTCGGCCGGGGTCTTTTTTTTCGTATTCTTCGTTTTTGTATTCTTCATGTTCGGATTCCGGTTCGTATCCCGTATTTCCCGAAGTGTCGGCCTGCACGTCCGAATCCGAAGTTTCGCCGTCCGGTGTGTCCCAGTTCCAGCTGCTCGGGGAATCGGAATTTTCACCGGACTGTTCATCCGAATATTCATCAGGCGAGTCTGGTGCCTGGTCCTCGGATTTTGCCGCTGAAGAGGACTGGGAAGCCGCGGCGTTCGCACGGGCACGCGCCCTGCGCTCGTCATCCTGGAACTGCCACGCCTCCTCGGACTTGATCTCGATCGTCGCCTGGTGGCCGAGCTCATGCTTGGTCATCTCGCGGCCGGCGATGCGCTCCTGCTCGAGCTGCTTCTCCGCCTCCTTCTTGCCCTTGGCCCTGCGGTCACGCTCGACCTTAAAGCACATGATCATGTACTCGATGCCGTGCGACTTCGGGAACAGGTGGATCGCGTAGTTGCACCAAGGCAGGCGGTTGTTCTCGTAGTAGACCTGGGTCAGCCCGCCGGTCAGCCCGCGCCCGTGGTGGACGCGCTCGGCCTCCTCGTACGCCTGGCTCCGGTCCATGCCCTCGCTCATCAGCGTGTCCATGACCTCGTCGTAGAACGCCGGAACCACGTCCAGGGAGTAGGCAAAGTCCTTCAGCGTGTAGACGATGTCGTCCTCGCCGCTCTCCGTGACCACGGCCTTCTGGTTGACGATGTTGGACCAGCTCCCGCGCGATAGGCCGTACATCTTCAGGACGCCTAAGAACGTCTGCGGCTTGACCTTGCCCTCGTCCAGCTTGAGGATGGACTGGAAGTTGGCGACGCAGTAGTCCCGGATCATCGAGCCGTCCACCGGCTGGTACCAGGTCTCGCTGCTGTCCGGCAGGATGATGCTGCTGATCACGTGCAGGCAGCCGCAGTAGAAGCCGATCCCGTCGCTCTCGCTGCGTCCGGTGTTCACGAGCGCAGGCTGATCCTTCAGAAATCGCTTGACGTCGCCGAACGCGCTGACCGGGACACGCATGGAGATCTGTGGGGAGGTCGTCCTTCCCATCTCTACCGGTTCGTTGCCCCAGAACAGCTCCGGCAGCAGGTCGTGGCCGTCCGATTCCCAGGTTCCCTCGTGGTCAAAGCCCCTCTCCGGCAGGTCATAACCGTCCCTGATGCGCATCAGGGTGCGGTAGCGGCTCTCCTCCCTGCCCAGGTCACGGGCGAACTCCACGGTCTTCCGGTCCGGATCGAAGTAATGGGCCGGGAGGGGGTTGGTTTCCGTGATGCCGAGGAGGTACAGGAGCAGGGAGTTTCCGCTCTCTCCGCCCATCGCGTACGGGATCTGCTTCTCCTTCAAGTCCATCGCGAGCGTGTATATCGCCTTCAGCTGGTCCGCCAGGTGGTACATCTCCATCAGGCGGAGCTCCAGGTCGGTCCTCTTGCGGATGCGCGGATCCGGGGTGTCGCCGTACTTCTCATGCAGTTTTGCGTATACTAACTTCCTCATACCGATTCGTCTGCCTTTCTGCCCAACAATTTTCAAAACTGTCGAATAAGATTAATATAACTACTATTATACCATAAACCCATCAAAAAAAGACAGCTCCGGACAGGTTGCCTGCGTAAACCCACAATCTTTATAGTCAATTCACCATAAATCTCGCTGGGCGGGCGCAGTTCCCGTGTCCGGAGTGTCTTTCCATCAGATTTCCTCAGATTGTGCCGGATTCTGTCCGGCTCTGATTCGTTTTATCCGCCCGGCGTCAGCCAAGGCAGTGTGAATCCGCAGATCGCTCCGCGGCCATAGGAGGCAGGTGGTTAATTTCTTGCCTAGGCGTTCTTTGTCTGCCTTCCCGGCTGGACGAACAGTCCCGCGGAGGACAGCCTCTTCCTGAGCACCGGTCCGACCGCTGCGGCCGCTGCCATCTTCACCATGTCCTCGAGGACGAACGGCAGGACGCCAGCTGCGAGTGCCGCAGGGAAGGTCATGTGCGCGCTGTAGGCGAGCCAGAGCGTGCCCAGCAGGTACGGGATCCATGTCGCCGCGAACATGCCGAGGAAGCTGATGACGCGCTTCTCGCAGAAACGGTCGATGATCAGCCCGGCGACGAGCGTCATGAAGATGAAGCCGATCAGGTAGCCGCCCGTCGGTCCGAACAGCTTCTGCGGGCCGCCCGTGAAGCCGGAGAACACCGGAACGCCGACGAGGCCGATCAGAAGGTACAGCCCGCAGGAAAGCACCGCCTTCCTGGTCCCGAGCATGTAGATGGCGAAGTAGAGCGCCAGGTTGGTGAGCGAGATCGGAACCGGTCCGATCGGAATGGACAACGGCCCTAATATGCAGATGACCGCCGTCATGACGGCGATGAAAGTCATGTCTTTAATCTTGCTGGAACGCATGTGATACCTCTCTTTTCCCTTTATGATAATCTCTAATCAATAATTTTGATCTATATAATAGATCCCGTCTATAGCCCCTTATTGACGATGGCGCGGTTCCGGGTGGATCTCAAAGCCCATCTCCGTCAGCATCTCGCGGTCCTGCGTGATGTTGTTCCCGGTCGTCGTCAGCATGTCCCCGGTGATCGTCGCGTTGGCACCGGAGCGGAACAGCTCGGTCCCGCCGTCAGGGAAGCGGAATCTCCCCGCCGCGATGCGGATCTGCGCCTCCGGGTTGATGTAGCGGAAGATCGCGACCGTCTTCAGGATATCCTCGCGGGACATCGGCTCTAAATCTCCGAACGGCGTCCCCGGAATCGGGATCAGCACGTTCAGCGGAACGGACACGGCCCCGATCTCAGCCGTGGTCAGCGCCATGGAGACGCGGTCCTCCCAGGTCTCCCCCATGCCGACGATGCCGCCGCTGCAGATCCGCATCCCTGCGCGCTTCGCGTTCTCGATCGTCTCTAATTTATCCTCGAACGTGTGCGTGCTGCAGACCTCAGGGAAATACCTCCTCGACGTCTCGATGTTGCAGTGGACGGTATCGACCCCGGCCTCATGCAGGCGCCGGAACGCCTCCTCGCTCTCGAGTCCGTGCGAGGCGCAGAGGCCGAGGCTTGGAAATTTCTTATGCATCTTCCCGAACACGCGGACCGCGTCGTCCAGGTCCCTGTCGGTCAGTTTTCTGCCCGCCGTCACGATGGAGTAGCGGTCTACCCCGCGATTATAGTGCTTCTCGCAGTCCTCCAGGAACTCCTCGTCCGGAAGGAATCCGTAGCTCCCGATTCCGGAGCAGCTCGTGCCCGACTGGGCGCAGAACTTGCAGTCTTCCGAGCATCCGCCCTTGCGCCCGTTGATGATCGAGCACAGGTCCACCCAGTCGCCGCAGAGCTCCTCGCGGATCATGTCCGCGCCCTCGCGCAGGCTCCGGATCTCCTCCTCGGTGACCGCGTCAAGGAGCGGCTGACACTCCTCCGGCGTCGTCAGGCGCCTGCCGTCGATGATGTTTTTCGCAAGATTCAGGTAATCCATGCTGTATGTACACCCCTTTTCCCTTTACTCACACTCATGCTGCCCACGGCTCCGGATTCTCTGGTTTCGCCTGGATTCCGCATCTGGCTGCCCGCGCAGAACACACGGTTAACAAGCCGTGCCTGCTGACGCATTCAGTTTCCCGCGCGGAATCCGGCGACACGCGGAACTTAAGCCCTTGCAGACTGCGTTCTCCGCGTACCGCCTTTCCACCTGCTTCTCGCCTCTCTTCAGCTGCTGCCGACGAAAGAAAAAAGCTGTGCACGAAGCCGGCGGAAAGCGCCGGATTGCGTGGTACAGCTTTATCTTACACGCCCGGCCCGCGATTGTCAACCTATGTCACATTAATTAAGGTGACAATTGACGACAATCACAAGGTCAGGCTATATTTTCTTGTATTAAGGATACGAATATCGGATCGGAACGGATCAATTGTCCGTTGTCCGAATCACCGATCGCGTAATTCCGCAGGTCGTGCGGTGACTCGCCCGTGACTACTTTGTCAGAGGCTCGGTCTCCTGCATGACGAAGTCAGCCTGCTCCTTACCCAGCAGCGGAACCAGCTTCTCGCGCAGGTCCTTGTTGTAGTCGTTGAGCCAAGCGAGCTCCTCGTCGGTCAGCAGGGCCGTGTTGATGCAGGCGCGCTCGTACGGGCAGTAGGTGATGCTCTGGAATACGATGTTGCCCTTCTCGTTCTCCTTCAGCAGGACCTCGTTCTCGATGCGGACGCCGAATTTGCCGTCGATGTAGACGCCCGGCTCGTCGGACATGATCATGTTCGGTCTCAGCTCGATCGGAGTCGGAACCCTTCTCAGGATGTTCGGTCCCTCGTGGACACTCAGCAGGTGGCCGACGCCGTGGCTCAGGCCGTGCTTGAAGTCGAGGCCGACAGCACGCATCGGTGCTCTCGTAACGCTGTCCAGGTCGATTCCGTTCTGCTCCGGAGTCATCTCCGCCGTCGCCATCGCGATGTGGGACTTCAGAACATACGTGTAGTCGTCGTTCATCTCCTGGCTGACCTCGCCGAGCTTGATGGTTCTCGTGATGTCGGTCGTTCCGTCCATGTAGTGCCCGCCGGAATCCAGCAGCAGGAAGCCCTCCGGCTTAACCTCGGTGTCCGTCTCCGGTGTCGGTGCGTAGTGGATGATCGCGCCGTTCTCCTGGTATCCGGCGATCGTCTCGAACGAGATGTCGAAGAATCCCTCCTGTGCCTCACGGAATCCGCGCAGCTTGGCAGCGACGTCCAGCTCGGTGATCTTCTCCTTGCCGACGGTGCTCTTCAGCCAGTAGATCAGGTTGACCATCGCGACGCCGTCCTTCAGATGTGCGTTCAGCGTGCTCTTGATCTCGGTCTCATTCTTCTGCGCCTTCATCATCGCGATCGGCGTCATGCCGTTGATAACCTTCATTCCGGCAGGAATCTGCAGGCTCAGCAGGTAGTTGGTCGTGCCGCCGTCGTACCAGAGGGTTTTGTCTGCAGGCAGCGCCGCGACAGCCTTATCGATGTCATCGTAATCCTCTACGTCGACAAAGTTCAGCTGCTCAGACGGCAGAACCGGCTTGCCGGATGCGTCCTTCTTCAGCGCACCGTCCATGACGAACAGCTTGACGTCGTCCATGCCGAGGATCGTGTATCCGAAGAATACCGGCGTGTAGTCGATGTCGTCCGCACGCAGGTTGAACAGCCATGCGCTCTCCATCAGGTCCGTGATCAGCATGTAGTCCGCGCCCTTCTCGGCCATAGCCCTGCGGACGTCCGCGATCTTCTCCTCGCTCGTCTTTCCGACTGTGGAAAGCGGCAGCTCGTAGATCTCCGTCGGCTTCAGCTCCGGCCTGTCCACCCAGATCTCTCCGACCAGGTCCTTGTCCAGCTTAAACTCTACATTGTACTTTCCGAGCATGTCCTTCAGCTCGTTTCCTCTGTCCGCGTTCAGCATGCGGCCGAAGTATCCGAACGTGAATCCCGGATGCTTCTTTCCGAGGTCCTCTAGGAACTCCTCGACGGTCGGAACGCCAGGCTCAGCCATTCTCATCAGCTCGATCTCGGAGCCAGCCAGCTGCGTCTCCGCCTGCAGGAAGTACCTTCCGTCGGTCCAGAGGTAAGCACCCTCGCTGTCCACGATCAGCTCGCCGGACTCGCCGGTCAGGCCGGAAGCGAACTCGCGCTCCTTGAAATAGTCGTTGACATACTCAGAGCTGTGATAGTCGTCGGACGGAACGAAGTAGACGTCGATTCCGTTCTCCTTCATCTTCTGACGAAGCTCTGTGATTTCCTTCTTCATTTGTTTCACCTCTTAAATTTTAATAATTTTCGGAATCCCCGGTCCCCTTGTAACAGGAAAATGCAGGGATTCTTGCAGTCAAGGTTCATGACGGGGCGAACGCGGTTTGAACTGCGCGCCCCAATTATTCATTTTAGCACAGTATTCTGAATGCCTCAAGAACGGCAGAAAAGTATTCATCCGGAATGCGTTTATTTTACGCAGACTGCGGGGTTTTTATGCGTGGGCACATGGATTTTATGCAGGGGTTATGCAGTGGGAATGGGGGCGGGGGGCGGGGAAGTAAGGCCGAACGGTTCAGGCCTGGGCAGGGTTGGAGGGCCGAACGGTTCGGCAGGTGGGTGGCCAGGGCGCCGCGCTGATAAGCGGGGCGCGGATTGGGCGGGGAATGAAGGCCGAACGGTTCGGCAGTTGGGAAAAATGAAGGCGAACGGTTCGGCAGGCGGGGAGCGGCGCGGCGGGACCGATGGACGGCGGGGGCTATTTCAGAAGGTGCTTCTTGATGCAGAGGTCGAGCTTCATGCTGGTCCGGCCGCGGCGCGGGAAGTCGACGACGATGGTCTTGCCGTCGTTCGAGACGACTTTGCCCTTTCCGAACTTCTTGTGCTCGACGACGGAGCCGGGTGAAAAACCGGCGGACTTGCCGAGGCACTCGTTCACGAACGGGCAGCGCTCGTCCTCGTAGTCCAGGATGATCAGTCCGTCCCTGGCCCTCGTCATGCCGACGTAGAAGATCCGGCGCTCCTCCTCGATGTCGTTGTCGGCGGCGGGCAGGATGTCGGACACGGCGTCGATCAGGATGACGCGTGAGTACTCCAGGCCTTTGCTGGCGTGGATGGTGCTGAGGACGACGCGCGGGGCGGCGGAGCTGCCAGCGGCTGAGGCCGGGCCTTCCTCGGCGACGGCGCCGGCCGTGCCTGATCCACGGAGCGAGTCCGACGGGTGGGCGAGGCCGTACTCGAGCTCACTGAGCTTGGTCAGGAAGTCCTCGATGGTCTCGCCGGCCTCCTCAGGATCGGTCAGGGCCTGAAGCAGGAAGAGCTTCTCGCTGCTCGCGTTGTTGTAGTCCATCTTGAAGCGGATGGACTTGATCGCCTCGCGGGCGTTGTCGCGCTGGCGCATACGCTGGAAGGACTGGCGGAGGGCTTTGACGTCCTCGCGCTTCTTCCGACCGAGCTCGCTGGAGCTCTCGAGCGCCTTCAGCAGCGGGTCCGCGGAGCTGTTCACCGGGTGGTGCGACGCGGCGTAGGCGGCCTTCTTGGTGATCCGGACGCCGAACTTGTAGTAGATGTCCCAGAACAGGTGCGTGTTGGACGGGTCCAGGGCGAACTGCATGATCTTGACGGCGTCCTGGACGACGCGGTTCTGGAAAAACAGCGTGTCCATGCTCTTCCTGCGGCACGGGATGCCCGCCTTCTGCAGGGCGTAGAGGACCGGGATCGCGCTGTCGTTGTTGCGGTACAGGACGGCGGTCTGTTCGATTGTCTGTCCAGCAGCCGGGTCTGCCTCGCTGCCCGCGTCTAATTTGTCGACGAGCCACTGGTACTGCTGCTCACGCCTCTTCAGCGTCACGACCTGCGCCCTGCCGTCCGCCGACCTCGCTGCAGCCATCTTCTTCTCGTAGCGGTTCTTGTTGCTGCGGATGAACTTGGCCGCGGTGTCCGTGATCCGGCGCCCGGAGCGGTAGTTCGTCTCAAGGAACAGGACCTCCGCGCCCGGATAGTCCTTCCGGAAGTCGAGCAGGGCCTTGGGATAGGCCGCGCGGAAGCCGTAGATGCTCTGGTCCTCGTCGCCGACCATGAATAGATTGCGCCTCTCCCCGGCGAGCAGGCGGATGACCTGGTGCTGGACCTTGGACGTGTCCTGCGCCTCGTCGACGCAGATGTACGGGAACTGCCGCTGGAAGTGCTCCCGGACCGGCTGCAGGTTCGACAGGAGCTGGTGGGCGAACAGGATCTGGTCGTCGTAGTCCATCAGGTAGTTGTCCTTTAAATAGGCCTGGTACGCCTCGTACATCTTCCCGACGGACAGCCCCGCGTTCGACGTCTTCAGCTCCCCGATCTGCTTCTCGGTGAGCCGCATGTTCTTGATGTACGTGATCGACTGCGCGAGTTCCTTGACGTCGTTCTCGTTGGCAAAGCCGCCGTAGACCTTGGAATACAGCATTCTGATGACTCCCGGGCTGTTCGTCTCGTCCTTCGGCTTGGTGCGCCCGTACCGCTTAGCGTAATACAGGACGACCGAATAGCAGAAGCTGTTAATCGTGCTGAACCGGATCCGCTTAGCCGTCTCCCCGCCAAAGAACGACGCAAACCTCCTCTGCATGTCTCCTGCCGCCGCCCGCGTAAACGTGATGACGAGGATGTGCTCCGGCGCGATCCCCTTCTCGAAGATCATGTACCCGAGCCGCGCGACCAGCGTCGTCGTCTTGCCGCTCCCCGGCACCGCCAATAGCAGCTGCGGCCCTTCCACGCGCGTCGCCGCCCTCCTCTGCGCCTCGGAAAGCTGAATTTTCCCTTTAAGTGTTTCCTGCACCGTATTTTCTGGTTCCAATGTATCTGTCGTATCTGCCATGTATACTGTATTTCCTGCGCCTGCCGCGCCCTGCACTGTATCCTGTATATTCTGTCCCGAATGCATCCTTGCACTCACCCCTTCTTCGCTCTGATGATTCATCCCACCATTGTAACACGAATCCCCGCCGCGCACACCGCTCAGAGATCCTACATTTTTCGACAAAATCCAACGTCAGCCGCGCACCGCCGTCCTGCTGCCCGCCGCACATTCCCATCGCCTGCCGCACCCGCGCGCCGTCAATTTTCATCATCTGTACGGGCTGACCGTCACCAGCCGTTCGAAATTCGGCAAATATTTCTCCGGCGAGCCGTCCGAGAACCCAGCAGACATTCCTCTGCCGCGCCGTCTGAAAATCCGGTAAATATTCACCCGGCGCGCCGTCCGAACCGCGTTGTTCTGTGCTATGATGAAAGGAGTGCGGGGACCGCGAAATGCGGATCCTCGATATGAAGAATCGGAAAGCTTATGATTTGACGAAATTCATGCATTCCGAAATCCACGTGTTGAAACTCACGTGTTTCTGCGACGAAATTACCAGCAGACATCAGAAGTTATCAGGAGGTATTACGATGAGAGATTTTTCATTTTTTGACCCAACCCGCGTGCTGTTCGGCTGCGGAGCGCTCGGAAAGCTGCACGAGCAGGCTCTGCCGGGCAAGAAGGCGCTGATCTGCACGTCGAACGGAACGTCGACGATCAAGAACGGCTCGCTCGCGAAGGTGAAGTCCGAGCTCGAGCAGGCCGGCTGCGCATACGAGGTCTATAACAATATCGCGGCGAACCCGCTGAAGTCCGCCGTCGAGGAGGGCGCCAAGTTCGCCAGGGAAAGCGGCTGCGACTTCGTCATCGCTCTCGGCGGAGGCTCGGTCATGGACGCGTCCAAGGTCCTGGCGATGTTCGCCGCTCAGCCGTCCGACGACCTCTGGGACTACGCGACCGGCATTACCGGAAAGGCCAAGCCGCTGGACAGCGCCCCGCTCCCGTGGATCGCGATCACGACATCCGCAGGAACCGGCTCCGAGGTCGACGCGATCGGCGTCATCACGAACCCGGAGACCCACGAGAAGATCGGCATCGGCGGAGTCCCAAGCATGTTCGCCAGGCTCGCGATCGTCGACCCTGAGCTGATGAAGACCGTACCGCCTCGCTTCACGGCATACCAGGGCTTTGACGCGCTGTTCCACTCCCTCGAGGGCTACATTTCCAATAAAAACAGCCTCATGAGCGACATGATCCAGCGCGCCGCGATCGAGAACATCGGCAAGTACCTGCAGCGCGCCGTCGAGAACGGCGAGGACATGGAAGCCAGGGAGGCGCTGGCATTCGCGAACACGATGTCCGGCTATTCGATGGTCGTCACGTCCTGCATCTCCGAGCATTCGATGGAGCACGCGATGAGCGCCTACCACCCGGAGCTCCCGCACGGCGCCGGCCTGATCATGCTCTCCAAGGAGTACTTCACCTACTGGATCAACCGTCACGTCTGTGACGAGCGCTTCATCGACCTCGCCCGCTTCCTCGGCAAAACCGACGCGAACAAGCCATCCGACTTCATCGATGCGCTGCTTTCCCTCCAGAAAGCCTGCGGCGTCGACGACCTGAAGATGTCCGACTACGGCATCCAGAAGTCCGAGGCCCGCACCATGGCCGAGAACGCCAAGGTCGCCATGGCCCGCCTCTTCGTCGCCGACCCGGCCGAGATGTCCGTCGAGGACTGCCAGGGAATCTACGAGAGGGCGTATAAATAACCAAGAAAGCGGGGCTGTGGAAAATGCTGGTTCATTTTTCGCAGCTCCTTTTTAATCTACCGGAATATTGACGGCGTGCTTGCTATCGCTGCGCAGCCATTTCAAGGGAGCTTCATACCCAGGAAATTAATTGACCGTGCATATTGTATTCTTTTCTGCAGGGCGGCAAATTATTCATTTTGGTGGAACGCGATTTACTAAGTTCCATAATAGGAGAAAACTCTCGTCCTTACATAACAGGATCTGAGTGCCGTCTGCTCTTATATATTTACTTTCACTATTATTTATTATGCTCTCAGGATTTCATCTGCTTTTTGCGCTCTTTTCAGGAAAAGCACCTTCCGGAACGATATGTTTTATACTTTATATGCAAATGAACTGATAATTTAAGTGCTCGTTCACCTTCACGAACAGATATACCCACCTCAGGACAACCACATGACCGCTTGCGGAACATTATTATGTCAAATCTGACCCGTCATTAATTATCAGACAACTTTACCCGCTTTTAGCAGCAAAAAAGTTCCACCAAAGAGCAGAATCATCCGCATTGCTGAAATTCGGAAAACCCATTATGTAAAACCACAAGAATTGTCTTTTTGGAGAAATATCAACGGCCAAAATTTCCTCTCTAGGGATTTTCCATTGATATAATCTATGCATACCGGTATACCTACATCTCTCATGCCTCATTACATCACTTCGCCGCGGCCGACGCCGCACTATCGAACGAGTGGTCAGTCCGTTTGCTGCTTGCGGCAGCCGCGCCGCCAAGCGATATCACAATCGTGATCACCTGCGGCGCCATATGATACCACAATCGAGCTCATTCCGCGTGCGGGCTTTCATCATAGTTCCCGCACGCACCTGCGGTCCCGGCTACAAGACAAATTTGTTGTTCAGCCGAGTATGCAGTGCACAATCCCGGCTATATTGCAAATTTACTGTCCAGCCGAGTATGCAGTGCACAATCCCGGCTATATTGTAAATCATATCGATTAGCCGAAAAGGATACTTCCATTAATTCCCAGGAATCCGGCATCCTCCATTTATTCAGGGCTGTCCTGCGCGCAAAGTCATTGGATCCTGGATACACTTGGACAATCCGCGCGCGAATGCTGACAACGCGGCAGCATATATCAAGAAAAAGTCGGCAATCCACCAAAATTTGACGGATTGCCGACTTTTACTGTCTTCGTCCGAGCCTGCCGCGAGGCGGAGATAACTTCCGGAGTACGGCGCGCACGGAAATCTTCCTAACCAGACAAAATATGAACTATAGCCGGAAGAAAATGATTTTGCTTCTGCTCACCGAGCTTTTTATGATATAGCCGAAGCGCGCGGCCTCGACTGACACCCAGTGATGTCACAATCGAGATCGTCCCGCGCGCGTGTCGGCCGCGTCCGCGGCCTTCGTACAAGACCGCTCGGCCGCCGCGCGCGCAGGCATACATTATATCCTATGTCGATCAAACCTTCTTCGGAATCTGGTCCTCCTCGTTGCCGGCCTCGGTGACGACGGCGCCGAGGTCCATGGCGCTCTTGTTCAGTTCCTGGACGATGTTGTTCATCTGGACGAGGCGCTCGGCGGAGAGCTGGCTGCCCATCGCGAGGTTGGCGTTGTACAGGATGTCCTCGAGGTCGGTGTGGATCTCGCTGATCTGGTCGCGCAGACGCTGGATCTCCTGGTTTTCGGCCTCCTTGCGCTCGGTGTCGTCCTGGTTGAGCAGGGCGAGGTCGGTGCCGGAGATCTCGAACTCAGCATTGCCGTTGAGTACGATGGGATCGAAGCCAAGCTTGTCCTTCAGGAGCTTGGCGAAGGTTTCCTTTGCCGCAAGCTCACCGTGGACGAGGAAGAGCTGCTTAGGCGGAGTCTGAAGGCCTGCCGCCCAGCTGAACAGGCCGTGCTGGTCGGCGTGCGCGGAGAAGCCCTGGAGATTGTAGATCTCGGCGTTGACGTGGATCTGCTCGCCGAACAGGGTGACGTCCTTTTTGCCCTCGACGAGTGCTCTGCCCAGGGTTCCGACGGCCTGGTAGCCGACAAAGATCACGCTGCTCATCGGGTCCCACAGGTTGTGCTTGAGGTGATGGCGGATTCTGCCGGCCTCGCACATGCCGCTCGCGGAGATGATGACCTTAGGGGAGTGGTCGAAGTTCAGCTGGCGTGACTCCTCCGTGGTCTTGGTGAACTTCAGGTTCGGGAAGTCCAGCGGGTCGTCGCCGGAGAGGATCAGCTTCTTGGTCTCCTCGTCGAACACCTGCGGGTTCCTGCGGAAGACCTGGGTCGCCGACATCGCCATCGGGCTGTCGACGTAGACGGTCAGGCGGCTGAGCTCGTCCTTGTAACGGTCGTCGTGCTCGTAGAACTGGTTCAGCTGGTAGATCAGTTCCTGCGTCCTGCCGACCGCGAACGACGGGATGACCGCGGTTCCGCCTCGGCGCGTCGTCTTCAGGATGATGTCGATCAGTTTCTGGATGTCCGCGACGTGCTCGGTGTGCAGGCGGTCGCCGTAGGTCGTCTCCATGATCACGCAGTCCGCCTTCTTGATGATCGTCGGGTCGCGCAGGATCGGGCGGTTGCGCTCACCCAGGTCGCCGGTGAAGACGACCTTGGTCTCGCGGTCCTCCTCCTTCACCCAGATCTCCGTGATCGCGGAGCCCAGGATGTGGCCGGCGTCGTTGAAGACGATCCGCATCTCGTCGTTGATCTCCACGAGCTGCTGGTACAGGACCGGGACGACATACTGCATCGTGTCCGTCGCGTCCTGCGCCGTGTAAAGCGGCTCGACCTTAGGCTTGCCCGCGCGGGCGTTCTTCCTGTTCTGCCACTCCGCCTCACGCTCGTGGATGTAGGCGCTGTCCTGCAGCATGACACCCAGCAGGTCAGCTGTGGCGCTGGTGCAGTAGATTTGTCCGTGGAAACCGCGCTTGACCAGCAGCGGAAGCCTGCCGCAGTGGTCGATGTGCGCGTGGCTCAGGATGACTGCCTCGATCTTCTCCGGGTCGAACTGGAACGGCTCCGCGTTCATCGCCTCCTGGGCCTTGCCGCCCTGGAACTGGCCGCAGTCCAGCAGTACGTTGTGTTTATCCGACATCAGCAGGTGACAGGAGCCCGTCACGCCGGCGGTAGCACCGCAGAATCTGATTTTCATAATTACCTCCTTATTTCATCACAATCATAATACTAATAGCATCACAATTGCGAAAATTAACGACCTTCGGAGCGCAGGTTTTCTGCGCCGGGACCTCCGGATAACCGGCCGTGCGGCCCCAAAAGAATCTCATGTCCAATCGCTTATCGATTCTCTATATGCTTATTATAACGCCAAGTAAGGGTTTTGTCGCGCGCGCGTAAAAGTTCGGACATTTTCAATCCCCGGAAGAGAAAGTCCCGGGTGCCGCGATACGGGCACGCTCAGCAGGTGCGCGGTTTTTAAGCGGAATAATCTTTGGCGCTTCCGAACGGAATAATCTGCAGCGTCGCCGCGCAGAATAATCTGCGGCTCCGATCGAAACGATCTCTATAACCAGCAGCAACTATCGATGGAATTTATCGCTGGGATTTGTCGAAATTTATCGAAGCCCGTGGTAGTCCGTGCCCTTGGTGCGGAACAGGCCGAGCTCGCGCGCGAGGCCCTCGAGCCAGAGGGAATCCTCCCGGTCCGCGGACGGGTGCCAGCACTCGATGCCGGCCAGGCCGCTCTGCTTCAGCGTCTTCGCGATCCCCTCGATGATCGCGCGGTATTCCGGCGACTTCTTATCGAGGGGCGATTTCAGCTCCATCGGGTGCGCCCAGACAGCATATCCGCCCGCACCGGTGATCCACGAGACCCCCTCCAGGGAGTCGACCGCCATCTTCTTCAGCGCGATCGATTCCGGGCACGCCAGGAACTCCGGCGAGTCGAACGCCTCCTGCACGCTCTTCACGTAGCCCATGCGCTCGAACGCGAGGGCAAAGTTCGGCTTTCCGATGTACTCCTGGTTCGGATGCTGCATCAGATCCTCCCATGTGATCGGGATGCCTTTGTCCTGAAAGACGCGCAGGAGCCTGCGGTTGCGCCCGTCGCGGTATTCGCGGATCTTGTCGATCTCGCCCTTGAGCACCGCGTTCTGCGTGTCAAAGCAGTAGCCCAGGATGTGCAGTTCGTACTTCTTCTCCAGCAGGGTGCCGAGCTCGATTCCGGTCAGGACCCTGACCCCGTATTTTTCACCTGCCGCGAGGGCCTCCGGGACGCCGTCCGTGCCATCGTGGTCGGTCACTGCCGCCACCTCGATGCCCTGCTCCGCACGCATCTTAATCAGCTCCTCCGGCGTCTTGACCCCGTCGGAATACGTCGAGTGCATGTGCAGGTCGATCTTCGCATGTTCAATATCTTCGCAATTCTCTAATGGAAACATGTTCCCTCCGCTGCTTTGTATGGAAACGCGGGACCTCCGGCGAACCGGAGACTCCCGCATATTTCAGTCCTTATTGATAGAATATCATGCCCTTCGGCTTGGTCCGCTTCACGAGGATGTAGACAAAGATCAGCAGCATGATGACCGCGATCACAGTCGCGAAGATCAGATACGCCTTCGCAAACCCGAGATGCATCAGCATGTACAGCGCGTCGCCCTTAGACAGGCTGACCCCGATCAGGTGCGCGTACAGCCATTTTCGGAACCCGCCGATGTTGACCACGATGGCCTGCAGGACCAGCAGCGCACATACCGCCGCGCTCGCCCACTGCCCCTCCGCAGTCAGCCACTCCTCCATCTTATTCCTGAGCATGAACTCGAACAGGATGATCGATGCCAGGAGAGCGATCAGGCCGAGGATCAGCGCGCGGTTCAGCTGCGTCCTCGCCAGCCGCATCACCTTCTGGTCCGCCCTGCCGAAGATCGGATCCCTGTACTGCCCGTTCTTCTCATAGACCTGGAAATTCTTCCCGGACACGGAGCTCAAGCTGGACGCGATCTCGCGGCTCATCTCCTTCTCCGTGACGTCGTAGCCCGCGCTGGTGATCGCCTGCTTGTCCGTGAAATAGAACTGGTAGGTCAGCGGCAGCCTGAGCGCGATGTTGGAACTGAGCAGAATAATCGCAAGCGGTATCGTGATTACGGAAAGCAGTGACAGTCCAATGCTTGTTTTCTGCATGAGTTACCGCTCCTTTCCTGATTATTCCTGAATATCTCCAGGCTCCAGATAGCTGATGTACGGGAGATTCCTGTACTTCTGATCGTAGTCCAGGCCGTAGCCGATGATGAACAGGTCCTCGACCGTGAACGCCTTATAGTCCGGCGTCAGCGGCACCCTTCTCCTGGACGGCTTGTCCAGCATCGTGCAGATCTTGACGCTCTTAGGGCCGCGCTCGGCAAATTTCTTTGTCAGATAGTGCAGGGTCGTTCCGGTGTCGATGATATCCTCGACGATCAGGACATCCTTCTGATAGATGTCCATGCTCAGATCCTTGGTGATCTTCACGAGTCCGCTGGTCGTCGTCCCCGAACCGTAGCTGCTTGCCGACACAAAGTCCATCTTCAGATCCAGATCGATGTTCTTCACGAGGTCGCTCATCCACATGACCGCGCCCTTCAGCGTTCCGACAACGATGAGGTCACTGTCCTGATAATCTTCCGTAATCTGTGCGCCAAGCTCCTTCGCCTTATCTAAAATATCCTGTTCGGTAAATAATACCTTGCCCAGCGTACTTCTTTCCTCCGCCATTACGTCTCCTTATCCAGGAAGCCTTCGCTTCCACTTCAGAAATTTTTTATATGATTATCTTTATATAATATAACTTTTGGCCGCTCAGGTCTACCGGCTATTCCCCCGTTTTAGGGACAAAGACGATAAACTTACCTTAAACACTAGCCCTGGCTGATGACCTGCTCGATCGCTTCCAGCACCTCGTCCACGCCCGTCTTCTTCAGCGCGGAGACCGGAATGATGACCGCGTCCTTATCCATCTCCAGCGTGTTTCGGATGATCTGCATCTGCTTCTGCATCTCGCGCTTGGACACCTTGTCCGCCTTGGTCGCGATGACCGGCCCGTCAAGGTTGTAGTATTTCAGGAACTCGTACATCTGCACGTCCTGCGCGGTCGGCTTGTGGCGGATGTCGACGAGCTGGAAGACCTTCTTCAGCCCCTTTCTCGTCGTCAGGAACGTCTCCATCATCACGCCCCAGTCCTGCGTGATCTTTTTGGAAACCTTCGCGTAGCCGTATCCCGGCAGGTCGACGATGCGGAACGGGTCGTGGTCCTTATTCACGAGGTAGAAGTTGATCGTCTGCGTCTTTCCCGGCGATCCGCTGACGCGCGCCAGGTTCTTTCTTCCGGTGATCAGGTTCAGCAGCGACGACTTCCCGACGTTGGATCTTCCGGCAAAGGCCGCCTCCGCCAGGTTGTCCTCCGGGTACTGCTGCGGCCGCACGGCGGTCGCTACGATTTCCGATTGCATAATTTTCAACATAGTTAGTATTCCTTTCCGTGCAGCTGCTGCGGCGCCGAACAGGCGCGCACGCGCGGCATCAACTTTCCCCGCGCCTTTCCGAAAACTAGAAAACGGGGCTGCGCCCCAAGCAGAAGTGTCTTTTGCTCAATGCGGCAGCCCCGCGAATATTAAGCGTCCTTGCGGCGCTCTTCCTTTTCTTCGTTTCTCTTCGCCTCGTACTCCGCCGCGAGTTTCTTCGCGTTGATGGGCGGATCCTGAGTGAAGACTTCCTTGAACGCCTGCTCCACGCGGTCGATCAGGACGAACTCCATGTCGTGGCGGACCTGACGCGGAAGCTCTTCCATATCAGGCTCGTTCTTCTTAGGCAGGAGAACCTTCTTGATGCCTGCGCGGTGTGCGGCCAGAACCTTCTCACGGATTCCGCCGACCGGCATGACGTTGCCTCGGAGGTCGATCTCGCCGGTCATGGCGACGTCTCTCCTTACCGGGGTGTTGGTGATCGCGGACATCAGCGTCGTGCACATCGTGACGCCGGCGGACGGACCGTCCTTAGGCACAGCGCCTTCCGGAATGTGCAGGTGGATGTCGTTCTTACGGAACGTGTCGATGTCGATGCCGTAGTTCTTCGCGATGGACCGCAGGTAGCTGACTCCGATGCGTGCGGACTCCTGCATGACGTCGCCCAGCTGTCCGGTCAGCTGCAGCTTTCCGGATCCCTCGATCACGTCGCACTCGATCTGCAGCGTGACACCGCCGACCTGCGTCCAGGCGAGTCCGGTAACTACGCCGACCTGATCCTCTCCCTCTACGATGTCGTAGTAGAAGCGGTGCTTGCCGAGGTACTTCTCCAGGTTCCTAGGCGTGATGCTGTAGGTCTTCTTCTGCTTCGGGTTCTCCACGACCTTGCGGGCAACCTTGCGGCAGAGGCTTCCGATCTCACGCTCCAGGCTTCTGACTCCGGATTCTCTCGTGTAGTAGTTGACGAGATCGTGGATCGCGTTCTCGGAGAGCTTGATCTGGTCCGGCTTCAGACCGTTGGCCTTGATCTGCTTCTTGAGCAGGTAACGCTCGGCGATCTGGACCTTCTCCTCTTCCGTGTATCCCGGAACCTCGATGATCTCCATTCTGTCGAGCAGCGGCTGCGGGATGGTATCCAGCGTGTTCGCCGTCGTGATGAACATCACCTGAGACAGGTCGAACGGCACCTCGAGGAAGTGGTCCGTGAACGTGTTATTCTGCTCCGGATCCAGGACTTCCAGCAGTGCGGACGCCGGGTCTCCTCTGAAGTCGCTTCCGATTTTGTCGACCTCATCGAAGAGGAACAGCGGATTGTTCACGCCTACCTCCTTGATGCTGTTGATGACGCGGCCCGGAATCGCTCCGATGTATGTTCTTCTGTGTCCTCTGATCTCCGCCTCGTCGCGAACGCCGCCGAGCGACATGCGGACGAACTCTCTTCCGGTCGCTCTCGCGATCGACTTCGCGATCGAGGTCTTGCCGACTCCCGGAGGGCCGACCAGGCAGAGGATCGGTCCGTGAATGCCCTTGGACAGCTGCGTGACGGCCAGGTACTCCAGCACACGCTGCTTGACCTTGTCCATTCCGTAGTGGTCCTCATTCAGGATCTTCTCCGCCTTCTTGATGTCGTGGTTGACCTTGGAAGACTTCTTCCACGGCATCTCCAGGATGGTCTCTACGTAGTTGCGCACGACCGAGCTCTCAGCGGAGGACGGGACCATTCTCGCGTACTTCTTGATCTCCTTGCGGACCTTCTCGTCAATCTTCTTGTCGAGCTTGAGTTCGTCGAGCTTCTCCGTCCACGCGGTGGTCTCCTCCACCGTATCCTCGTCGTTGCCCAGCTCGGACTGGATCGCCCGAACCTTCTCACGCAGATAGTATTCCTTCTGACTCTTGTCGATATTTTCCTTTACCTTAGCGGCGAGCTTCTTCTCCACCGCTGCGATCTCGTTCTCTTCCGAGATGATCTCGCCGATGATCTGCAGGCGCTCGGAGAAGTTCAGAGCACTTAAGATCTTCTGCTTCTTCTCCGACGTGACGAACAGCTCGTTCGCCATCATGTCAATCTTCGCGGCAGCGTCCTTCTCGTCCAGGATCTTGTCTACGGCCTCATCGCCGATCTGGGCGGAGAGGGATGCGTACTCAGTGAACGCGTCCTCAATCAGACGGATTCTCGCCTTGTCCTGGATGGACAGGTCGTCCTCCGTGAAATCCTCCGGAATGCGGTCAACGGTGCAGGAGATGTAATTCTCCTCCGTGATGCACTCGTCGATGATCGCGCGGCAGATGCCCTCTACGAGCACACGCACCGCGTCTCCCTGAATCTTCAGCATCTGCTTGACGCGGACGACTGTACCGATCGGATACATGTCCGATACCATCGGGATCAGGACCTTCTCGTCCTTCTGTGTCGACACGAATAAGAGTTTATCGGTCGCCATCGCGCGTTCCAGCGCGCGGATGGATTTCTCCCTGCCAATGTCAAAATGTACGACTGTATGCGGAAAAATCGTTACGCCCTTGAGCGGTACGCATGGCAGGACCTCTTTTACTTCGATGTCGCTGTCAAAATCTTTTCCGGCAGGCCTTACACCCTGATTATTGGAATCCGGTGTTGTAACCGCAGGATTGTTTTCGTATTCTTCCTTCATCTAACTCGTCCTTCCCCTGGCATCCATCAGGACATCCCCCTGAAGCCGCGGCAAGCGCGGCAGCCTGATTTCAGCCTTCTATGTGCGGCGGCGACTGACTAGGAAGCGTCAGACTGATCCTTTTCCAGGTCGTCTGAACCGCTGTCAAGCCACTTCTTCTGCTGTTTTCCCTTCACCAGCAGCGGTTTGGCATCCTTTTCAATCGTATCCTTCGTAACTACGCACTTCTCGATGTCATCCCTGGAAGGAATGTCGAACATGATGTCGTTCATCGCCTTCTCGAAGATGGAACGCAGTCCTCTGGCTCCCGTGTGACGCTCCAGCGTCTTGTCCGCGATCGCCTTGACCGCGTCGTCCTCGATCTCGAGGTCGACTCCGTCCAGTTCGAACAGCTTCTTATACTGCTTGATCAGTGCGTTCTTAGGTTCATTCATAATGCGGATCAGCGCGTCCTCTGTCAGCTCATCGAGTGTGACGATTACCGGCAGACGGCCGATGAACTCCGGAATCAATCCGAATTTCAGCAGGTCCTCCGGCTCCACGTTGCGCTGCAGATTCTGCTCTTCTTCCTTTGTCAACGCTACATCAGAGTTGAAACCGATGACGTTCTCACCCATTCTCCTCTGAATGATGCGGTTCAGGCCGTCGAATGCGCCTCCGCAGATGAACAGAATGTTGGTGGTGTCGATCTGGATAAACTCCTGGTGCGGGTGCTTGCGTCCGCCCTGCGGCGGAACGTTGGCTACCGTGCCCTCCAGGATCTTCAGCAGTGCCTGCTGCACGCCCTCACCGCTGACGTCTCTCGTGATCGACGGATTCTCACTCTTTCTGGAAATCTTATCGATCTCATCGACGTAGACGATTCCGCGCTGTGCCTTCTCGACATCGTAGTCTGCTGCCTGCAGAAGACGGAGAAGAATGTTCTCGACGTCCTCACCGACGTATCCTGCCTCCGTCAGCGCGGTCGCGTCTGCGATCGCGAACGGAACGTCCAGGATCTTCGCCAGCGTCTTGGCCAGCAGTGTCTTTCCGGATCCCGTAGGTCCGAGCATGACGATGTTGCTCTTCTGGAGCTCTACACCCTCGCGCTCGTCCTCCGTGAGGCCCGAAATTCTCTTGTAGTGATTGTATACCGCGACGGAAAGTGCCTTCTTGGCCCTGTCCTGTCCGATAACGTATTCGGAAAGTCTGTCGTAGATATCCTTCGGTTTCAGATACCTGTACGCATCCTTTTCCGCATTTCCGCTGTACTCCTGACTGTATTCCGGATGAAGCTTCTGCTCGGATTCGCGGATGATTCCGCTGCACATCTCGATGCACTCATCACAGATATACACTCCAGGTCCTGCAATCAGCCTGCGGACCTGGCTCTGCGGCTTACCGCAGAACGAGCAGTGCAGCTCCTGATTGTCCCCTCTGTTTGATGCCATTAGCGCTCTTCCCCTTCTCTTTTATCAATTACCTCGTCGATCAGTCCATAGGTGCACGCTTCCGCGGCATCCATGAAGTTATCGCGGTCCGTATCCCTCTGAATGATCTCCAGATCCTTGCCCGTGTTGTGGGCGAGAATGCGGTTCAGCCTGTCCTTGGTATGCTGCAGCCAGTCGCTCTGGATCTGAATGTCCGTCGCCTGACCGGAGAGTCCGCCTCCGGAAATCAGCGGCTGATGGATCATGATCTCCGCGTTCGGGAGAGCATATCTCTTGCCCTTGGCTCCGGAGGAAAGCAGGAATGCACCCATGCTTGCGGCCATGCCGACGCAGATTGTGGACACGTCCGGCTTGACGTACTGCATGGTGTCGTAAATCGCCATTCCCGCGGTGACCGAGCCGCCCGGGCTGTTGATGTACATGCTGATATCCTTCTTCGGATCTTCCGCTTCCAGGAACAGGAACTGAGCCACGACAACGCTCGCAACGCTCTCGTCGATCTGCTCACCCAGAATAATAATTCTGTCTTTCAGAAGTCTCGAATAAATATCATACGAGCGTTCTCCGCGATCGCTCGACTCAACTACATAAGGTACCAGTGCCATTACGTTCTCCTCTCGGTTATATTACTTTAACCATGATGGACTGCGACGGGACCTCCATCAGAGATCCCGTCCGCGCGTCATCTATATGCTTTTATACCCAAAGAACCGCGTTTTACTACTCCGCGTCGCTGTTTTTCTCGGCGTCGTCCTCTGTCTTCTCGTTTTCAGCTTTTTCTTCTGTCTCGTCCTTAGGCTCGACCATCGTGATGTTTGCCTTCTCGAACATCTGGTCTACCGTCTTCTGAACGACGACGTCCTGTCCGAACAGTCTCAGTGTGGCATTGTTGAGCATCTTCTTCATGTCCTCGCCGGTCATCTGATACTGTGCTGCGACGTTGTTCAGCTCCTCGTTGACCTCGTCCTCTGTCGCATCGATGTTCTCCTGACCTGCGATGGAACGGAGCAGGACTCTGCTCTTTACACGGTGCTCAGCGCCGTCTCTCATGGTCTTTCTGAAGTTGTCCATGTCGGAATGTACATACTGCAGGTACATGTCAAGGTTCATTCCCTGATAGGACAGCTGCTGCTCGAACTCACGAGCCATGTTGTCGATCTCATCCTCGATCATGACAGCAGGTACGTCGATCGGGTTCTTCTCCATCATCGCGTTGACCAGGTTGTTCTTTGCCTCGTTCTCCGCGCTCTTGGTTCTGGAGTCGATCATATCCTGCTTGGTGTGCTCCTTCAGCTCAGCCAGAGTGTCATACTCGCTGACGTCCTGTGCGAACTCGTCGTTCAGCTCTGGCAGCTGCTCTTCCTTGACCTCGTGGATGTCGCAGTGGAAGACGGCCTTCTGTCCGGCGAGCTCCTCTACGGAGTAGTCCTCCGGGAATGTGACGTCTACGTCAACCTTGCTGTCTGCAGTTGCGCCGACCAGCTGCTCCTCAAATCCCGGGATGAACATGTGGGATCCGAGCTTCAGCTCCTGGTTCTTGGCCGTTCCGCCGTCGAACTGATCGTCGCCGACGAATCCTGCGAAGTCGAGGATTACGGAGTCGCCCATCTGTGCTGCGCGGTCCGTCGTTACCATGCGCGCGTTTCTCTTGCGCAGGCTCTCGATCTGCTCATCAACCTCTTCGTCTGTGACCTCGACCTTTGTCTGATCGACGTCCAGTCCGAAGTAGTCCTTAACCTCGACTACCGGATACAGAGGAACTTCCATCGTCATGGTCAGCGGCTTGTGGTGACCGATCTCGCTGAAATCTACCTTAGGAGAATCGATAACTTCCAGATCCAGCTCCTCGAGTGCCTTCGGATACTCCTCCTTGAAGAGCTCGTCGATTGCGTCCTGGAAGAAGATTTCCTCTCCGTAATGTGCCTCGATGATCTGTCTCGGTGCCTTGCCCTTTCTGAATCCAGGGATCGAGAAATTCTTGCGCTCCTTCTTGAACACACTGTTTACGGCGTTGTCGAATTCAGCAGCCTCGAATTCCAGAGTCAGCTTAGCTTCATTGTTCTCGTTAGAGATGAGTGTTGTTTTCATTATATAAATCCTCCTAAAATAGAATGCTGTCCATATGTCCGGCTGAGGGATTTCGCTCATCTCACCTCAGTCTGTGACCTCTGTGCACATACTAAATAATTATACACGGTTTGTCGTTTAAAGTAAACATTTGAAAGCGGTTTTTAGGCCCTTCAGGGGCGTTTCTGCCCATTAAAGTGGTCTATCCCCCGCTTTGCGTGGAAATAATCGCGATTAGTATTAACTCTGCCTGCCGATCAGCTCCAGTCCGCGCGCATATTTGCTCTTTTCGCCCGGAACCAGCCCATAGCGGTCCGCAAGTGTCTCCGCGAACGCCTCCATGGCCTCCTCGTCCCCGTTCAACAGCTCGAACTCGGCCTCCAGGATCGTCGTCATCTGCGTGCCGGCGTTGATGTCTCCTTTGTCGATCGACATCTCGACGATGCATTTCCCGGTGTCGAGCCTCGCCTTTCTTCTGACAAAGTTCATCTCGACCACAGGCACAAGCTCCTCACTGCCGACGAATTCCTTCAGCCGGTCACCCATGTCGCACTGCTCGAACAGCCCGATCGTCGGGTGCTGCTGCTGTTCGGGATCGCTGATCGTCAAATTGATCTCGTGACGGCGGTACAGCGCGTTCTGCCGCGTACCGTCCCACTTCAGCGTGCCGATGCACCGCTCGCCTTCCTTCCTTACGCGGAACGCGATGCGCTTGTTCGACAGCGCGAACGACGGCGTGTCGTAGTAGACCGCCTCCATCGGGATCGACTCGACGCTGTTTTCGTCGCGCACCTCCTCGACATCCGGGTCGTTGAACAGCCTGTCCACATCCGCCGGATCTTCAATAGAATATTTCAACTCGATTTCCATCTTGCTGAACCTCTCCTTTTCTGTTTCCGCCGGCCATTGCTGCTGCCGGCTGACAAAGTCTTTATTTTTCGCTCTTCTCAGCTTCCTCCAGGATGGAGTTGACGAGCTGACGGTTCAGGACGTCGCGAGCCGCCTTCAGGTCATTCCTGCTCTTCAGGTTCGTCATCTGCATGATCCAGACCTGGTCCGCGTACGTGTCCTCCGACAGCCTCGCGCCGACGGCCTTCCTCACGCGTTCCAGCCTCTCCCTGGAGCCGATCAGGTACACACGGGCGATCATTCCCCTGCGGATCCTCTTGATCTCGATGAAATGCTCCCCGTCCCAGCTGTCGCGCACGGCCTCGCGGATCGTCAGCGCGATCTCGTGACCGATCTGGCGGATCTCCTCCTTCTTCAGGAGCACCCAGAACGCGATGCCGAACGCGGCCCCAAGTGCTGCAGAAACGGGACCCGTAAAGGCGCTGCTGGTTCCGATATACATGATGAATCCGATCAGGACACCAAGCCATTTTCCAATCTTCAAGGTCAGAATCCTCTTCTCCATAACAGTCCCCTTTCATCTAAATTCGCGTTCCTATTATATACACTAAGCGTTCTTGCGTCAAAACTTTCCGGTCATGTTTTTCGCCTTTTCACAGATTCCACAAAAAACCTGCCGCATTTGTCACGATTACCCACTGTTTCCGAAATATTCTGTACGGTATTCCATACCCGTTTCTGCGCGAATCCCCGGTGAATGCAATTGCTGCGGCCGTTGTTGTGCAATTGTGAATGTGTGGTATACTGTGGGCAGGAGCGGTCGGCCGATCGGAAGTTTCGGATGGGGCGGCGGGCGGGCTTTAGGTGGTCCGGTGGCGGGATGGGCCCGGCGGACCGCGCGTTGGGGCGGCGGGCCGGTCAGGTCAGCTCAGGGAGGTCCAGGGCGGTCGGCCGGGCTTTAGGTGGTCCGGTGGCGGGATGGGCCCGGCGGACCGCGGGTTGGGGCGGCGCCGCCTGCCGCCGAAAAATCGACCAGGATGATATCGACAGATAATAAAATTGGAGGTATAGATATGGAAGCATTAGAATGCATCAAGACAAGAAGAAGCATCCGCAAATTCACAGACCAGCCGGTGACGGACGAGACAATCCGCGAGCTGATCGAGCTGGCGTCGTACGCACCGTCCTGGAAGAACTGCCAGCCGATCGTCTACACGGTCGTCCGTGACCAAGAATTAAAGGCCAAAATCGCCGACACCTGTGTGATGGGCTTCCCGGGCAACCAGAAGAACATCAAGGCCGCAGACGTCCTGGTCATTCCGGTCATCCGCCACGGCAGATCCGGATTCGAGAGAGACGGCAGTTTCTCTACATCTAAGGAAGACCGCTGGGAAGTCTTCGATGCCGGCGTTGCAGCGCAGACCTTCTGCCTCGCTGCCCACGCCAAAGGACTCGGTTCCGTCATGATGGGCGTCTTTGACGAGAAGCTCCTCGCGGATACCCTGGGACTCGCGGAGGACAGGATCCCGGCCGTCATGATCGCGCTCGGCTACCCGGATCAGGACCCGAAGATGCCGCCGCGCCACACCGTCGACGAGCTGCTGACGACCCTTTAGCACCGCACATCGTTCAATAAGGAGCGGGACCCGCGCGGAGCCAGCGCGAACACCGGAAAAATGCTTTTCGCTGCCGAACTCAGCCGAATAACGCCGCCGCGGCCGTGCATGCACGGCCCGGAACCACCCCGCGCGGGCGCCCGTCATCCTGATTTTACCAAATGCGATCCATTTTTTTACAATTATAAAAAAGTGCTTGCAATGGCCGATCAGCGTGTTATAATAGTTTCTGTTGTCGGGGTGTGGCGCAGTTGGTAGCGCGCTGCGTTCGGGACGCAGAGGCCATGAGTTCGAGTCTCATCACTCCGACCAACAGATTTCACTGCAGCGATGCTGCAGTGATTTTTTTTACCCTGAAACTTCGACTGCGCCGATCCAGGCACGGCGGCACGTCTTCCCATGCCTTTCAACTGCCCTTCCCCTGCACCTCTATTTCCCTTCTATTACCTGTATTGCCTGCGATTTTCCTTCTATTGCTCTTTCATTGTCCTTCTGCCGTCCTTCCCTTATTCTTCAATTTCCTCTGATTTTCCTTCGATTGCTCTTCTATTTCATTTCTAATCACTCTTCCTTTGACCTTCTACCACTCTTATATAGACATTCGATTAACCTCTATAGCTCTTTTACCAAGGCAGTCACATCGCCTATTTGCGATATACGATTATCTAGTGAAACAGCGGGGTTCCGGCGTTCACATAGCCGCCGGGCCGAATTCGACACGGTCACAGGACCGCAGTTTTGCTGCACGGGGCTGGGATCATCGTCAATTGGCAATTTGGCTTCGCGGCGCAAGTGAACGCCTGGGCGCGCCGCGCGGCTGTTGATCGACGGGGTATGGGATGATGGCTATCGATCAACGGACCTTGGGGTGATGGTCATCGATCAACGGCCCCTGGGGTGATGCGTGTATACTAAATATTTCAGTAAAACACAGGGATTCGACGGCTTAAGGAATACCGTGCGCGGACGACGGTGTACGGCGCGTTGAAATTTTGGAAAAACCCACGTTAGACCTCCCATTTCCCAACCACCTCCAGAAATGTGGGAAAACTGGCACCTATAGGCCCAAATTCCAAAGTCGCCTGCGATGGACGAGCGAATCATTATACCCTATAGGGGTATACGCAGGACGATGATTCTCGATGAGCGATGGGAGCACCGCCGCTGCCGCTGGAAAATGGACGACAGTGCGACTATGTTGCGCGACAGATTGTGCTGTTCGTCCAGAATGACGGCGGCGGTGCAGTCAATGAAGGCGGGCGCACTGGCCAAATCGATGATAAGGCTCTTCCCGCAGCGACGGAGGCGCCCGCCGGGCTCCCCGGAACTTTGGAAACAAGGATTTTCGGCGCCATTTTCCCTAACTTTTTTTGGATTGTTGGGAAAATGGACGACGAACGGGCCTCTTTCCAAACGACGGCGCGCCCATACCCCGTTGAGCCGGGCGACGCGAGCGCAATCATGCTATCGCAGTTGTCAATGAATAGTGGATATTGTATGCAGCTATCTTCTTTCGTCCCAGTATCGCCAATCCGCCGTTGTAATTCCAGCGTATGAAAACGGCGTATGAAAACGGCGTATGAAAACGGCGGCTGTGAAAATGCGCATGAAAACAGGGCTGCGAAAAAATGAACGTGCATTTTTCGCAGCCCCGTCAGACCAAACCTTCTGTTCTAAAATCTACTACTATATTATATATGTTTATGCATGCATGTGATGTGGAGTTCCGCTTCTCTTTTGGCGGAGGCTCTTGCGGTGTTCCAAGTCGGAAGTCCGCTTGGAAATCCGCTCGGGAGTCCGTTCGGGTGACCGGCAGTTAAGCGGCCAGGTTTCCGAAGATGACGTTCTTGTAGCGCGTCAGGACTTTGCCGAGGGCGACGCCGAGGACGCCGCATCCGACGACTTCTCCGGCTCCGACCGTCAGCATCATGAACGGGATCGGCAGTGCGACGCCGTACGCGTACTTCAGGACGAACGGCACAACCAGGATGTTCGCGATGATCGGCGGCAGGCAGGCGATGATCAGGCCGCGGTTTCTCAGCTTGTACGTGAAGAATGCGCCGACCAGGGTTGCCAGGCTTCCGAAGATGATGTCCGGCAGGACGGCTCCGCCCATGACGTTTCCGACGATGCAGCCGAGGAAAAGTCCCGGGACCGCGGCCGGCGTGAATACCGGCAGGATCGTCAGCATCTCCGCCACGCGGATCTGCACCTGTCCAAAGCTGAATGCCTGCAGCAGGACGACCAGCACGACGTAAACCGCCGCGATCAGCCCAGCCTGGGTGATGAATAATACATTTTTGTTTCTCATGGTAATTGCTCCTTTAGTTTTGTTTTACGAGTGGAAGGTCTCGAACACTCGGGTATCTATTTTAACACTTTTTTCCATGGGCTTCAACAGGAATTACGTGGGCGGCGGGCAGCGAGCTCCATGCCCGTGAACCCGGCTCGCTGCAGCCCGGTTGCTCCCGCCCTCCGCCCCCGCTGAACTTTGTCAAAGTAAAACCGGACGGCGGTGTACAGTCCGCAGTCCGGTTAAGTCTGAGATATTAAAATATAGGAGAACAGTCTGCATTTGCATGCAGCATATTCTTTTTGGCTTTATTGTGATCCGGAATAGTCCGGGAATTGGTCGATCTAATGATTAACTGGCCGGGAGGCGTTCCGATTAAGCGGCGCGTCTGTCCATTGCGCGGCGTACAGGCGCCGGCATCTCTTGGATTCCCTGGTGTACCGGGGTCTCGGTCGCTTTCTTCTCGTCCAGCATGTGGGAAACCAGGATGCTTCCCAGGATGAAGGCTGCGCCGATGAATCCGTTGATTCCGAGCTGTTCACGCAGGAATACGACACCCAGGATGGATGCGATCAGCGGGTTCAGTCCGCAGAACAGGCCTGCTGTCTCGGTCGGCACGTATCTCTGTGCGACCGGCTGAATCGTGAATCCGACTACGCTGCAGATGACCGTCAGCGCGATCAGGCATTCCCAGCTCGTCGCGGTCTGCGGGAGCTGCGGGTTCTCGAACGTGAACGCCATGATGATGGAGAACAGGCCGATGAATCCGTTCTGCAGGATTCCGATCTGGAGTGTATCGTCTCCGCTGGAGAATTTTCCGGTGAAAATAATCGCCAGTGCGTAGGAAACTGCTGCTGCCAGGCAGAGGAGCTCACCATGCGTAAAGGTGAATCCATCGCCCTTCAGAGTCAGCGCTCCGACTCCGACGATCGCCATCAGTCCGCTGATTACGGTTCCCTTGTGCGGGAGCTTGCGCTGGACCGGTACGAGGAGCAGCGGTACCAGGACAATTGCCGTGTTCTCCAGGAACGATGTTACGGAGGACGGTGTCGTCTTCAGTGCGTGAAGCTCGAACGACATCATGACCGTAAACGCAGCGCCGATGATCATGCTGTGAAGAATGGTGCTCTTCTTGATCGTCTTCAGTTTTTTGTGGAAAATGAGTACCAGGATGGCAAAGGCCATCAGGAAACGCATTCCCAGAAGTGTGTACGGCTGCATTCCGGCGAGGCCGATCTTGCTGAACAGCAGAGACGTCGCGCGGAGGCCAATGGCAAGCATCAACAGTAACTCAGCATTTCTGCGAGACATGTGAACAATTCCTCCTAAACCAAATCTTTCTCAATGATTAATAACATGCAGATTAGAATATTTCATCTAGCATAATAAATTGGTTCGAATACGCGTTTTGACTTGCCAATTTATATTTTGTCTACGAAAGGGTGTACACATTTCCTTTCTTGACATTACTATAATCCAGTTCTATTATTGAGTAAAGCGACACAAGCTCAACCTTATCTTGAGTAAAACGCAAGTAAAAACAATTGGGAGCAGAAAGAAAATGGATACAGAAAAATGCGCGGCTCTCCTCTGCGCGATCCGCCTCGGCAATCTCTCCGATGCCGCACAGCAGCTGGGTTACACGCCCTCCGGCATGAGCCGCATGATGGCCTCGCTCGAGACCGAGACCGGCTTTCCCCTTCTGCACAGGAGCAGAAACGGCGTGAAGCCGACCCGCGAATGCGAGAAACTGATGCCGATAATGAAGGAACTCGTCCACCAGAGCGAGATGTACCAGGAACGGGCACAGACGATCATGGGCCTGGACGTCGGAGAGGTCCACATCGGCACCGCCTATTCCACCTACTACACGCTGCTCGGCAAGATCATATCCGAATTTACGGCCAAGCACCCGCACATTAAAATCGAGATTCAGGAGGGCTTCAGCTCCGTCCTGGTCGACCAGATCGAGAACCACCGCATCGATTTCTGCATCATCAGCTGGCGAAACGGTCACTTCGACTGGATCCCGCTCCCTAAAGATCACATGGTCGCCTGGGTCCCGATGGATTTCCCGCTGGACACGCTCGACGACCCGAACGTCTTCCCGCTCGAGCGCTTCGAGACCGAGAACAGCATCGACATCTTCCCCGACCAGGTCACGGACAATTCCCTGATTTTCAGCCAATATAACATCAAGCCGAATTACCGAATGTCCGCGATGAATACTTTGTCCGCCGCCGCAATGGTCGCAGCCGGCCTCGGCGTCACGATGTGCAACGACCTCTACACGGAGACCTCTTACAGCGACAACCTGCGCGTCCTGCAACTCTCCCCCGACCCCGTCATCGACATCGGCATCGCCACCGCCCCCAAGGACCAGCTCTCCCCGGCCGCCTGGAAATTCCGCGAGTTCACCCTGCTGTACCTGCAGCGCCACCCCGAGGAGCTCCGCTAGTTAAGACAAAGTCCACCCGGCCCAAGTCCACGTTCCGACAAAGTCCACAGCCCCAAGAAAAACACCCCCTGCTGGCAGGCACGATCACGCCTGCCGGCAAGGGGTTTTGTTATACCAGAATCTCCTATCTCAATTGGCCGCCGTCCACCTAGCCCACGATCAGCTTCTTCGTCTCCTTCAGATACTTCGCCGGGATCGGCTGCTCCAGCCTCCAGGTGATATTCATCGGCTTGCTGCCGGTGTGACTCACGTAATCGGCGAACCCCAGGATCGTGTAGCAGCCGGTGTTGTTCCAGCGGTCGTGCTTCGATTCGCGGACGCAGAGGAGGACCTTGGAACCCATCTCCCTGTGGTGCTGGTAGCGGAGACCGGCAGAGGAGTTTTCACCTGTGGTGCTCTGACTTTGCCAATGGAACAGCAGGTCGCTGATCGCGTAGTCCTTGTACATCGTGGTTGGCGAGTAGTCTTTGTCCGACTTGTTCAGGGTGACGAAGAGGAGGTCGAGCTTCTTCTCCGGCAGCCACTTCACGCCCTCGCGGATGGTGTTCGGCTTCATGAAGTCCAGGGCGACGAGGATTTGGTCGCGGGTGTAGGTGCAGTGCGCGTCAAGCGGGCAGTCGAACCCGAAGTCGAGCGCCTGGTCCACGAAGTCGATGTGGCTGTACTGATACTGAAGCAGCGACATCAGTTCCTCGAACAGCGCACCGGACCGCGTCAGCCGGCGGACCTTGTCGAGCTGCGGCTCCGGGTCGGCCGAATCGATCGGCTCCTGCCAGACCGTCACATAGAACATCTGCATCATCCGCTGTTCGCCCGCCGTCAGGTCCGGCCAGCGCGTCGACTGCATCTTCGGTAGCCGCGCGATCAGGAAGTTGAGGAGCCGCCTGGAGTCAATGGCCGCCAGCTTCGGAAACGCCCGCTCGACGACCCCGCCTTCCGAACGCCCAAAATCCTCCCGCACACCCGCCTCGTATGACAGCTCGGAGAAGCTTCCGCGCTGATAGACGGTCCTCGGGTCCAGATGGTAGTATTCCAGGAAGTTGTTCAGGGACAAAGGCCGGCCGGTGTCTTCAGAAAATGTGCCGATCTTGCTGATCAGCCCGCGCCTCGTCTCTATAGAATTCCGAATATTCTTTAGAATATATTCACTTGCCTTCTTCTCAAGCTGGATGTAGCAGCCTTTAGGAACCGAGACGAAGCCGCGTTTCAGCTCCGATTCCACGCTGTGTTTGGTGTTCGACAGCAGGGCGGCAAATTTTTCCTCGTAGTTGTACTTGCTGTTCGCCCGGCCGACAAAGTCGAGCACGGTCAGGCATTCCTTGCCCTCGTCCAGGCGCAGACCGCGGCCGAGCTGCTGCAGGAACACAGTCAGGGATTCCGTTGGACGCAGGAACAGCACCGTGTTCACCGACGGGATGTCGACGCCCTCGTTGTACAGATCCACGACAAAGATCACCTTGACCTCTCCACGCTCCAGCTTCTTCTTTGCCTCGCCGCGAATCTCGTCTCTCGTCCCTGCTTCCAGATGCATGGCCGGAATCCCCGCCTCGTTGAAGAAGTCCGACATGAACTTCGCGTGCTCAACCGAAACGCAGAATCCGAGCGCCTTCATCTTATCCACGCTGGTCACATACTTATAGATATTTTCGACGACATTATCCGCACGGCGCTTCGCGACCTCGGTATTCATGGACAGGACGTTGCTCAATTCCTTCCTGTCGTAACCGCCGCGCGTCCAGCGGATCTCGGACAGATCCACCGTGTCCGTCACACCGAAATACTGGAACGGGCACAGCAGCTTCCGGTCGATCGCCTCCGGCAGCCGGATTTCCGCCGCGATCCGTCCGTCGAAGTAGTCCAAGATGTTCTCGCCGTCCATTCGTTCCGGCGTTGCGGTCAGCCCGAGCAAAATCTGCGGCTCGAAGTGCTTCAGCAGATGCTGGTACACCGGCGCCGCGGCGTGGTGAAACTCGTCCACGATGATGAAGGAATAGTAATCCTTTGGCAGACGCTCGTACAGACGGCGGGAGTTCACGGACTGGATTGAGACGAACAGGTGCTCCGGCGTCTGAGGCTGGTGGTTTCCGACCATCAGGTCCCCGAAGTTCGGGTCCTTCAGAACTCCGCGAAAGGTTTCGATGCTCTGCTTCAGGATCTCTTCTCGGTGCGCGACGAACAGCAGGCGGTTCGGTTCAGACGGGTGTTCACTGCAGAACCTGCGGTAGTCGAAGGCGGAGATCACGGTCTTTCCGCAGCCCGTTGCCGCGACGACAAGGTTCTTATTTTGTCCCCTGACACGGCGTTCCGCCTCCAGGCGATCCAGAATCTCCTGCTGGTAAGAATACGGCCGGATGTCAAAGACGAATTTCCGTTCCTCGCCCGTGTACCGCTCGCTCTCCAGCGCCCGGGTCAGCCGATCCCTCTGACCGGAATCGTACAGCGTGAATTCGGGGTCGTTCCAATAGCTCTCGAACGTCGCCGCGACCTTGTCGATGGTGTCGCCCATGTCCTTCTCGGTGACTTTGACGTTCCACTCCAGCCCGCTCGTCAGCGCCGCGTTGGACATGTTCGACGAGCCGATGTATGCCGTCGTGAACCCGGTGTCCCGGTAAAAGACGTACGACTTCGCGTGGAGCCGCGTCCGCCTGGTGTCGTAGGAGATGCGGATGCTCGTGTTCGGCAGTTTGTTCAGCTCTTCCACCGCCTTGACGTCGGTCGCGCCCATGTAGGACGTGCAGATGACCCTAAGCGTCCCGCCGGAAGCCGTGAACGACCGCAGCTCCTCAATCATCATCCGAAGTCCGCTCCACTTGATGAAGGAAACGAGCATGTCGATTCTGTCCGCCGACAAAATCTCCTTTTTCAGTTCTGTAAGCATCTGCGGTTCGCGGACTGCACCCGTAAAGAGGCTGCTGAATGCCATCGACGTCTCCGGGCGCGGCGTCTTTCGGATGTCCTTCTTAAATATGGCATCCGGGGAATCCTCCTCGCGCAGGGTCAGAAGCTGTGCGCCCTCCCCGTGAACCGCCTGCTCGCTAGACCCATCCGGACCTCCAACCTCACGGATGATCCGATTGGCGATCTCGATCTGCTTCTCCAGCGACTTCCGGCTGTCCGCATCAAAAATCTGGTCCATCCTCTGACGAACGACCTCCGAAACGTACGCCGACAGCACCTTGGAGGCTTCGGCGGCGTCGATCTTCCCGACATCCTTGCATTCCTCCGGAACCTCCTCGAGCTCGCTCTCGATCCCGTCGGTGACGACCTGTTCATAAAGACCTGGTTTTAACATAAGCAATTCCTCTAACGAAGCGACCTTCCCATCTCATACGCCGCCCGCGGGTACTCCGTCCTGCGCGTCATCGGCACGTTTCCGCACCCCTTGCCCAGGATCATGCCCTGGTCGTCGAAGTTCAGGTACTTGACGAGCGTCTGGTAGTGCGCAGAGATGTTCTCCATCGTCCAGGAGTTGGAGTCCCACGCCGCGACGATCAGCGCGGTCTTCAGGTGCATCGACGTCAGCTCCCCGTTGAAGCTGTAGAAGCGGTCGATGACCATCTTCAGCTGCGTCGAGAATCCGAAGTAGTACAGAGGGGTGACAAAGACCACCATATCCGCCCGGCGAATCCTGTCCTTGAGGCCCTCCATATCGTCCTTCTGGACGCACGGTCCCGCCATCCCGCAGTAATCGCATCCGAGACATGGGTGAATGTCCGCCTTTGCCGCATCGAACACCTCGACCTCGTGCCCGGCCTCCTCAGCCCCGCGCTGAAACTCCGCCGCCAGCAGATTGGACGACCCCTGCTTATGCGGGCTGCTCTCCACCATCAAAATCTTCATATTCATTACCCCCTTGTCATAGGCGCCGTCGGCGCCGTCATCCAGCGTCAAAATTCATCGTATACCTCCATTATACTTCATCGCTTATACTTCATCGCTGAAAATCTGCAGCCATCTTTACCGATCAAACGGTATCATTCAATCGATTCCCAGCTCTTTTATCAAGCCGCGCTGAAGCACCTAATAAAATTGTATATTCTGATTTTTTGCGGTGCAATAGTTCTATATTCCATTGCAGAAGGGATCGGTCTTCATAAGTATTCAAAAATGTAAATAGTTTCCTCGCCTCC
Source organism: uncultured Eubacteriaceae bacterium (assembly GCA_903789635.1). GTDB lineage: Bacteria > Bacillota > Clostridia > Peptostreptococcales > Anaerovoracaceae > Aminicella. Next base: position 9,899 of record CAIFEY010000004.1, on the reverse strand, counting down.
ATTCGCGGAAACTGACATGAAAATGTTGCCAGAATAAAAAACAAGCGCCGGAATCAAGTGATTCCAGCGCTCTGTTGGTGCGGTTGGAGGGATTCGAACCCTCATGACTGTTCATCACACGGACCTGAACCGTGCGCGTCTGCCAATTCCGCCACAACCGCATATTTAATTTCTCAATCAGCTCTGTTCGTTAAGCACTCTCGCTGACTGACAAAGATTATTATACTCGGATGAGAATATATTGCAACCCCTTTTTTTTAAAAACGTGCTTTTTTCTTAAAGAATTTGTAAAGGTACAACATCTTACAGAAACTGGAATTTCAACAATTGCGGGCGAGGGACTATAACGGAGACGAAGGGATGGACGGACAGACCGCGATAAGGACGACAATGGCAAAATTAGGCGATGACGAAATGCTGCGGCGGTGGGAAGTGGGATGTGAGAGGACCATGATCAGCAGTATACAGTACGCATAGATGAAATCTATCGAAAAAAACCCGAAGGGCCTTTCTGTCCTCCAATCATTGCGCAGGAAGGCAAATCTAGAATTCTGACGCAACGCTTATTTTTCTTGTTGGCAATGCGTGCTTTTTCACACTCTGACGCAACTTCTTCGATGCCAAAAAACGCGCGCAGAAGTCTGACAATTTAAAATGCAGCATATTTGATATCAAAATGGTCCGTAGGCGGGCCTGAGATAAACCTGAGGTGATCGGTGGGCTTTCCAACAATGCCCGTAGCGATGAACAAATATTCAATTTGATTGTATATTTATACTAAGAGTATAAAATCGACCAGCTGCGGACGATATTTTTCTGGAAAAGGGTGTGAAAACGAGACGAATTTCAGAGCGCTCAAAAAATTACAAGGGTGGTAAATATATAAGATCAAAGGTGCCTAAAAAGCTGTTGCGTAGGAACGTCATTATTGCCGTCTTGCGCAATTCGGAAAAAGCCGTTGCGCCAGGGTGAAGAAATCTCTCTCCTACGCAACAATATGCAGTATACAAGGATGATTTTTTACCGACGTTGTCCCGGGCTCGATCACGGCCGTCAATTCGTCGTGTCACTGCAGACAATTTGCCGTCAATCCACCGTTACACCGCCGTCAGTGCCCTGCCGCGCCCGCCCGCCGGAATTCGCGGGTGATTTTCACGCGATCCCTCCAGCTTTCCGGGCGGCGCAGTGATACAATACATTGTATACTTGCTGCGCCGCCACTACTCTTCTGCCCGCCGCCGCGCGCATGGGCCTGCCGGCACCACTTCCAGCGGCCTGTCGGCATCACCGCACAGGAGCCTGCCCTCTCCTTTGGTTCCGCCAGCAAAATAGGACAATCAAAACAGACGTGAAAGCCCGAAACCTCGATGCTTCCACGTCTTTTTCATACGATTTTACCTCTGTTATTTATTCCCTGCTTCCTGCACACCCTATACCTTACTGGTACTTCTCGATCAGACGGCGCGCAACGTACACACCGGACGCGGAGGCCTGGGACAGGGAGTGGGTCACGCCTGCGCCGTCGCCGATCGCGTAGAGGTTCGGGATGCGGGTCATCAGGTTGTCGTCGACGTCGACGCGGGAGTTGTAGAACTTCACCTCCACGCCGTAGAGGAGCGTGTCCTCGTTCGCCGTACCCGGGGCGATCTCGTCCAGGGCGTAGATCATCTCGATGATGTCGTCGAGCTGGCGCTTAGGGATGACCAGGCTCAGGTCGCCCGGGGTCGCCTGCAGCGTCGGGCGCGTGAAGCACTTCTCCATGCGGCGGTCGCTGCTGCGCCTGCCCTTGACCAGGTCGCCGAAGCGCTGCATCAGGACGCCGCCTCCCAGCATGTTCGAGAGGCTCGCGATCGCCTCGCCGTACTCGTTGCTGTCCTCGAACGGGCTCGTGAAGTGGTTCGAGACCAGGAGAGCGAAGTTAGTGTTCTCCGTCAGCAGCTCTGGGTTCGAGTAGCTGTGTCCGTTGACCGTGACGATGCCGTTCGTGTTCTCCGAGACGACCTCGCCGTACGGGTTCATGCAGAATGTGCGGACCAGGTCGTTGTACTGCGATGTCTGGTAGACGATCTTGCTCTCGTAGACCTGATCGGTGATGTGCTTGAACACGTCTGCCGGCAGCTCGACGCGGACGCCGATGTCGACGCGGTTCTTCTCCAGCTTCAGGTTGAATTTGCCGCAGATGTGGGAGATCCAGTCGGAGCCGGAGCGGCCGGTCGCGAGGATCAGGTCCTTGCAGTGGTACGCATCGTCCTTGGTGCGGACGATGAACGTGCCGTCGTCCTGCAGGTCGACGTCCTGAACCGCCGTGTAGAAGATCATATCGATGCGGTCCTTGACGTAATTGTAAATATTTCCCAGGATCTCGACGTTCGTGTCGGTGCCGAGGTGGCGGACCTGGGCGTCCAGCAGGTGCAGGTCGTGCTGCAGGCACTTGGTGCGAAGCTCTGAATCCGCTGTAGAATAGAGCTTTGCCTGGGCACCGCCCATATCGCAGAGCACGCCGTCGACGTACCACATCAGGTCCATCGCCTCCTGCTCGCCGATGTAGCGGTGCAGGTCGCCGCCGAACTGCGTGGTCAGGTTGTATTTGCCGTCAGACAGTCCGCCCGCACCGCCGTAGCCGTTCATGATCGCACAAACCTTGCAGTTCAGGCACTGCTTGGTCTTGCCCTCCTTGATCGGGCAGATGCGGCTCTCCAGCGGGCCTCCCTTGTCGATGACCAGAACGCTCGCGTTGTTGTCCTTCTTCGTCATTTCGTAGGACAGGAATACTCCGCCGACTCCGGCGCCTGCCACGATTACATCATATTCTTTCACTCTTGTCCTCTTTTCTCTTTTGTCCAATCTCCATCCTGCGAACCCCTCAGAACGCAGAAAAATAGGGGCTGCCAACTCGGACAGTCCCTCCCATTATTCACTAGTCTTAAAAAGCGACTGCACTAAGCCTCAGGCTCTTCGTCGTCCTGGCTTGCCATGATGGCGTCGAACTCCTGTGCTGCCTTGTTGAACTCCGCCTCGTCCTCGATGTCCAGAACGTCGAACGTCCCGTCATCGTACTCCTGATAGCGGTAGATATAGACATCATCGCTGTCGTCGTGCGGAATCAGTGCGACATAGTCCTTGTCTCCCATCGGGAAGACGCCCATGATCTCGCAAACCATCTCCGTGCCGTCGTCATACTCCAGGGTAATGATATCATCGTCTTCGACTTCATTGCCCAGCTCGTATCTTTCGTCTGCCATATTTTCCTCCATTCAATCAGCGCAATGCTGATCTATAACGCTGATCTAACTCATACACATGAATTCTATCATATGGCCGCAGTGTTTGCAATCAATCTTCCTCGACAAAGGTCACCGTACCCGTGCCGAACGCCTTCCTGCCGGCCGGATGGGACGCAAAATACGCGCGGATGTTCTCCGCAGCCTGACGGCTCATCGACGGGACCTCCATCAGCTCCTCCTCGGAAACCGCACGGATCGCGTCCATCGACTTGAAGTGGTACAGCAGGTCGTTGCGCCGCTTAGGGCCGATTCCCGGGATGTCGTCGAGCTCCGAATGGAAGGAATTTTTGCTGTGCAGACGGTGGTGGTAGTCGATCGCGAAGCGGTGGACCTCCTCCTGAATCGTCCCGCAGTAGCGGAACAGCACGTTGTGGTGCACGAGGTCGATCTCCCGGCCGTCCTCGAACACCAGGGCGCGCGTCCGGTGTCGGTCGTCCTTGGCCATGCCCGCGACCGGAACCGAGAGCCCGAGCGCGCGGATCACCTTCAGCGCGGCCGTGACCTGGCCGCGCCCGCCGTCCATCAGGATCAGGTCAGGCAGCGTGCTGAACCCCTGGCTGCCCTTCTGGGCGCGGCGGAACCGCCTGTACAGGACCTCCTGCAGGCTCCCGTAATCGTCCGCACCCTCGATCGTGCGGATCTTGAAGCGGCGGTAGTCCTTCTTGACCGGAAGGAGCCCCTCGAACACAACCATCGCGCCGACGGAATCGACGCCGTTGGTGTTGGAAATATCGTAGGACTCCACGCGGAACGGCTTGCCCTCGCGCCCCGGCTGGCGGGTGAATCCTCCCTCCTGCATGACGTCCTGCATCTCGCGGTAGACCAGCTTCTCGCGCTCCTTGCGGCTCTGCGCGCGGTCCTCGATCGTCTTGGTCATCTCCATCAGGTCGCGCCGCGTCAGGTCCATCAGCGCCCGCTTGCTGCCCCTCTGCGGGACCAGGATCTGGACCTTCTTTCGGCCGCGGCTCAGGAACTCCTCGAGCAGCTCCTTCTCGTCCGGCTCCTCCTCGACCAGGATCTCCGGCGGGACCGTCGCCCACTGGCTGTAGTACTGCTGGATGAACGCCGCGACCATGTTCTTCCTGGAATCACTCTCGTCCGCCTGAATCTGGAACGTCTCGCGGCCGCTGAGCTTGCCCCCTCTAACCGGGAACAGCACGACGAACGCGTGGTCCTGATCCTTGAGCGCATAGACGATATCCAGGTCCTGATCGTTGATCATCGTCACGCGCTGCGTCTCCTTCAGGGCCTTGACGGCAAAGAGATCGTTCCTCCACTTCGCCGCCTCCTCGTAGCGCATCTCCTCGGAAGCCTCGCGCATCCTGCGGTCCAGCTCCGTCACGAGCGCTTTGTCCTTTCCCGACAGGAAGTCGATGATCTCGCGGATCGATTTTCTGTATTCTTCCTTATCGACCCGCCCCGTGCAGATCCCCTGGCACGCCTGGATATGGTAGTTCAGGCACGGACGGTGACCCTCCGGGAACTCGGTCGCGCTGCACCTCTTCAGCGAGTACATCCGCTGCAGCAGCTCGACGATGTCATTGACCGCCCCGACGTCGCTGTAAGGCCCAAAGTACTTGTTCCCGTCCTTCAGGAGCCTCCTGGTCTTCAGCACGCGCGGGTAATCCTCCGTCACGGTGACCTCGATGTACGGGTAGGTCTTGTCGTCGCGGAGGAGGACATTGTACTTAGGCATGTACTTCTTGATCAGGTTGCACTCGAGGATCAGCGCCTCCATCTCGCTCCCGCACGTGATGTACTCGAACTCGCTGATGTTCTGGACGAGCGCCTTAACCTTAGGACTGCTGTTCTGGTACGAAGACTGAAAATACTGGCGCACACGGTTTTTCAGCGAGATCGCCTTCCCGACGTAGATGACGCGGCCGAGCTTGTCCTTGTGCAGGTACACACCCAGGCAGTCCGGCAGTTTCTTCAGATTTTCCGCAATATCAAACATAGTCCTCCTCAATGCTCGTCGGCGGTTTCGGGATCATCCCCGTCATCCGATGCAGAATCCGGTCCAGCGTTCTTCGGCTGGCCGTCCGACAGTGCGCCGGCAGGGACAAAGTTTACCGTCCCCGCAGGCTAAAACCACCAGCCGCGTTCCTCTTTCTCCTGCTCCTCGAGCATCTTCCGCCGCGCGAGCCGTTCTATCTTTCTCTTTCTGGCCAGCTCCCGGCGCTTCCTCGCCTTCGCGCGCGCGATCCCGACGCCGGTCCCGCAGACCGCGAGGATCAGCAGGATGACGCAGATCACGACCGTCGCAAAGTTGGAAATTCCGATCTTTGACGGGAACCAGCCTGTTCCTGTACCCTCTGATACCACAAGCGGAATGCTGTTAACCAGCTCACCGCTGACATAAATCTTATACGCGCCGACGACCTCCCCGGCCGCAACCGGCGCCTTCACGCCGCTGCTAATCTCGGCCTTGCCCTTGATCAGCTTGCTCGAGCCCTCCTTCGGGAGGTAGGCGTAGCCGTTCTCCGCGGTGTACACGTCCAGGCTCGTCTTCACGCCGCCGTTGACGTGGACCTTGCCGACGTTCTTTCCCTTCCGGACCGCGCAGATCCCCTTGACCTTCTTCTCCGCGTAGGCGATCAGCTTGTTGACATCCGCCGTGCGCTGGGTGAGCTGGTCACCCAGGACGACGATGCAGAGCTCGAGGCCGTTCTTCTTATACACAGCCGCGATGCTGCAGTCAGTCGGCGTCCAGTAGCCGGTCTTCCCCGCGACGATGCCGCTGGACTTCTGGCGGACCAGGCTGACCTTGTTGACGAACGTCCTGCCCTTGCTCTTGTTCGTCGCCGTCATCTCGTACTTCGCGGTCCCCGCGATCTTTCTGATCGTGTCGTTGGAATACGCGACGCGCGCGATCTTCATGAAGTCGGAGGCGGTCGTGTAGTTGCTCTTGCTCGAGATGCCGTTCGGGTTCGAGAAGTGTGTGTGTTTGCAGCCGATGTTTTTGGCCGTCTGGTTCATCAGGTCGAGGAACTCGCTCATGTTTCCGGTGCCGCAGGCCGCCTCGCCGAGCGCGTAGGCCGCGTCGTTGCCCGAGCTCAGCAGCGCGCCGTAGAGCAGCTGCTGCACGGTGACGACCTCGCCCTCCTTCAGGTGGATCGTGGTGTCCCCCTGCGAGGCGGCGGCCTTGGAGACGGTGACCTTCTTATCCAGCGGACACTTCTGGACGACCAGCAGGGCCGTCATCAGCTTGGTGATGCTGTACGGGCTCTCTTTTGCCGACGTATTCTTCGCGTAGATCACCTGCCCGGTGTTTTCACAGTACACCATCGCACTGTCTGCCGTCAGGGAAGGCGCGGCCACACTTGCGGCACTCACCTCCTCCGAGGTCAGCGAAAACAGCACGGTCTGCACGATGATCGTCATCACTGCGGCCGCGCACAGCGCCCTCTTCCATTTATATTTTGTCTCCTGCTTCATGCGGCTATTCCTGTCCCAAGTATTTCAAAAAAACATAAAACGAGGTTGGATCAGATCCTCCCCCGTTCATACGCCGTTACGTGAGGCCCGCCCTAGCGGCGGTGCTCCTCCTCGAACTTCTTCATATAGACAGTCAGCTTGTCCACACCCTCCTCAGGCATGGCGTTGTAGATACTCGCCCGGATTCCTCCGATGCTGCGGTGTCCCTTGAGGTTGATCATGCCCTGCGCCTTAGCTCCCGCGACGAACTCGGCGTCCAGGTCCTTGTCGCCTGTGACGAATACGACGTTCATCAGCGAGCGGTCCTCCGGCGCGACCGGTGCCTTGTAGAAGTCCGTAGAATCCAGGTACGCGTACAGCTTGCCTGCTTTCCGGACATTCAGCTCGTGCATGGCGGACAGTCCGCCCAGCTTCTTCAGGTGCTTGAAAACCAGCCCCGCGATGTAGATATTCCAGCATGGCGGTGTATTGTACAGCGAGTCCTTCTTCGCGTGCGTCTGGTAATCCAGGTAGACCGGGATGTTTTCCGGCGCGTGCCCGAGCAGATCGTCGCGGATGATGCAGATCGTCACGCCTGCAGGCGCCACGTTTTTCTGCGCCCCGGCGTAGATCATGCCGAACTTGCTGACGTCCACCTCCTCACTCAGGAAGCAGCTGGACATATCCGCGATCAGCGGAATGTCGCCTGTGTCCGGAACGTACGAATAGTGCGATCCATATATCGTATTATTATAACATATATATACATAATCCGCATCATCGCGAAAATCGGCTTTTCCAAGCTTCGGGATGTACGTGTAGCCGTCCTCCTCAGACGATGCCGCGACCCTGATGTCGCCGAACTTGCAGGCCTCCTCGTACGCCTTCTTCGCCCAGTTTCCCGTCACGATGTAGTCCGCCTTCTTGCTTTTAGACAAAAAATTCAGCGGGACCATCGAGAACTGCAGTGTTCCGCCACCCTGCAGGAACAGCACGTGGTAGTTATCCGGGATATTCAGGAGATCGCGGAGATCCTGCTCCGCCTCCTTGATGATCGCGTCGAACTCCGGAGATCGATGACTCATCTCCATGACGGATTCGCCCGTTCCATGGTAGTTGAACAAGTCTAAAGCCGCCTGCTCCAGCACTTCCTGCGGCAGCATCGACGGTCCCGCCGCGAAATTAAATACTCGGTTGTAAGCAGTCATCGTTTTCCTCCTAATCTGAACACTTTACTGATGACGGTCGTCATCGCTTTAAAACGCGAAAGTTTTTGTATTAACGCACATGATTATAGCACCATTTCACTTGATTGTAAACAAAATTGATGTTATATTTATTTCCATACTACAAAATACGTTTCGTTTATTGTGTACTGATAATAAATACAATTTTACGTGTTCGAACACGGCGCTGTCAGTCAGAGGCCTTTCGCCCTTCAGCCGCCGTTCCCACACGCCCGCTATTCGATTGGAGGAACTGCACCATGTATAAGATCGCCAAGATGAACAAAATCGCCCCTGCGGGGCTGAATCACTTTACGGACAACTACGAATTCACCGAGGACCTGTCCGAAGCAACAGGGCTGATCCTCCGCAGTCAGAAGATCAACGACGTTCAATTCAGCGACAGCCTTCTCGCGATCGCGCGCGCCGGCACCGGCGTCAACAACATCCCGCTGGTGCGCTGCGCGGACGAGGGCATCTGCGTCTTCAACACCCCGGGCGGAAACTCCAACTCCGTCAAGGAGCTCGTCCTGGCCGGCATCCTGATGGCCGCGCGCAAGCTCCCGTCCGCGATCAAGTGGACGCTCGACCTGAAGGACGACCCTGACCTCGCCGTCGACGTCGAGAAGGGCAAGAGCAAGTTCAAGGGCAGCGAGATCGCCGGCAAGACGCTCGGCGTCATCGGCCTGGGCGCCGTCGGTGCGCGCATCTCCAACGCCGTCACGGCGCTCGGCATGGACGTCATCGGCTACGACAAGTTCCTGTCCGCCCGCACGGCCCTGCACCTGGACCCGACCATCCGTATCGCGCCGGACATCAAGACCGTCATGCGCCACGCCGACTACGTCACGATCCATGTCCCGGGCAACGAGTCCACCCGCAGCCTGATCGGCGAAAACGAGATCGCCGCGATGAAGAGCGGCGCGGTCCTGATGAACTACTCCCGCGCGTTCGTCTGCGACGAAGCCGCCGTCATCCGCGCCCTGGATGAGAAGCGCATCTCCCGCTACGTCACCGACTTCGCCACCGCCGAAACCCTGGGCCACCCAGGCGTCATCACGACACCTCACCTGGGCGCATCGACAAAGGAAGCCGAGGACAACTGCGCACTGATGGCCGCCGACGAGCTGATGGACTTCATCGAGAACGGCAATGCGGTCCACGCCGTCAACTTCCCTGACGCGAACCTGGGACCGATGAGCGGCGACATCCGCATCGCCGTCATGACCAAGGGCATCAAAACCCCGGTCGACACCGTCATCCGCGCCCTGACCAACATCGAGATCGACGCCGTCGCCGGCGGCCTCAAGGGCGAGTACGGCTACGTCCTGATCTCCACCAAGGCCGCCTTCGACTACATCCCGAAGATCCCGGGCTGCATCCGCGTGCGCGTGATCGCAGACATGGACGACTAGCGCAGCGGCGCAGCGACAGATGGCACAGCGGCGCCCTCCTATACACCATGATCATCCCAGGTGCAGGAGGGCACCGTTTTGTTGCGTTCGCCAGCCGTGATCCACGCTGCGCGGCAGACTGCCGAATGACGAGGATTCCAGTGACGTGCGGCGGGGCGGCGCCCTCCTATACTCCATGATCATCTCAGGTACAGGAGGGCGCCGTTCTGTTATTTTCGCCGGCCGTGATATGTGCCGCGCGGCCAGACTGCCGAATGACGAGGATTCCAGTGACGTGCGGCGGGGCGGCGGCACAGCGGCGACAATAGCAATTCACGGCGCGTGCAGGCCCAAACCGTGAAGCGCGGCGCGGAGGGCGCACGGTTGTATACAGCATCCATCATTTTCTTACAGCTGCGATAGCACGATTGCGATTCCGGCGCCTGGATCACCCGGATCAACGGGGGTATGACACGCCGGCGTTTGGAAACAGGCCCGTTTGCCCGCCATTTTCCAAACGGTTCAAAATGATATGATCACCCTAAAGTAGACAGCAAAAAGATCGAAATCTACTTTAG
>CAIFEY010000003.1 GCA_903789635.1 uncultured Eubacteriaceae bacterium | reverse complement strand
CCGCTGCCGTAGAGCGGGTGGATCGTCCGGCGAACTTCGGTACCACGAGAAATATGAACTATAGCCGGGAGAAAACGAAAACTTTCCGGCTCATGGGAATAATCACGATATAGCCGGCAGAAATGGTAATTACTGGATTCCGTCCCGCTCACAATAAAAAAACATGGCCGCCAACCCTGCTATAGTAGGAATTGCAGTAGTTATACTCCGGAACAGAGTCGGTGTGCCATGTCTCTTATCAATTGTACCATGATTTCATCGAAAAACGAATCGGACTTCGGACTTCGATGATTATTTTTTTATGCGTTCCTGCCCAGCATCCGCGGCTTTTCGACCCATGGGGGAGACTAGTCCGCCGCCGTTTCGCGGCCTGTCTAGCTGACCGCCGCTCCGTCGCAGCCGGTCTAGTTCGCCGCCGTTTCGCGGCCTGTCTAGTTTGCCGCAGCTCTGTCGCGGGCGATCAGCTTCTTGCGCTGGAGCTTGCCGTTGTAGGTGCGCGGGATCTCCTCGAGGACTTCCATGAGCTTAGGGACCTCGTTCTTGTCTAAGGTCTCGTGAAGGAAGGCGCGGAAGCTGGTGAAGTCGAACTCCTCCTCCGGCTGGGCGAGGGAGATGAACAGCTTCGGGACCTGGCCCTGGATCTTGTCCGGGAATGGGACGCAGGCGCAGTCCTTGACGCCGTCGTACTCGACGACCTTGGTCTCGATCTCGTCCGGGGCGATCTTGATGCCGCCGCAGTTGATGACGTCGTCCTCGCGGCCTAAGCAGTAGATGTAGCCGTCCTCGTCCATGTAGCCGAGGTCGTTCGTGTAGATGAAGCCGCCCTCGCAGACGCTGGCCGTCAGGTCAGGCGCGTTCAGGTAGCAGTCCATGTTCTGGCTGCCTGCTGTTGCGATGAAGCCCGGGTTTTCCGCGGTTGCATGGATCTCGTTGCGGTCGTGGTCGACGAACTTGAACTTCGCGTTTACGGTCGGGCGGCCGATGCACATCTTCTTGCTCTCGGTCTCGTTGAAGTCTAAGATGCAGGAGCAGCCGGCCTCCGTCGTGCCGTAGAAGTTGTACAGGCGCGTGTTCGGGAGATCGCTCGCGAGGCGGTCCTTGTCCTCCTCGGTCAGCGGTGCGCTTCCGAGCTGGACGTAGCGCAGCTGGTCCTTATAGTCGGCGATCTGGTCCTTCGAGAGCTTGAACAGGATGTTCAGCATGGAAGGGGAGATGTCGATGGAGTTGGCTTTGTAGTTCTTCAGGAGCTTGAAGAACTGGCCGACGAGCAGCACGCCGTTCGCGAATACGACGGTGGAGCCGTTGTAGAGGTTCGCGTAGGTGCGGCGCAGGCCGTGACTGTGGGAGAGCGGCATCGGGATCAGCTCGACGTTGTCCTCTTCCATGTGCACGCCGTTCGTGACGTTCTGCGCGAGTGCGACGTCGCTGCTGAACGGAATGACGATGCCCTTAGGCTTTCCGGTCGTTCCCGTCGTGAACAGGATCTCGGCCGTCTCGGTGCTCTTCGGCAAAGGATAATCGGCGTCGGACAGAGCCTCTGCCGTTTTCTTCATTTCTTCAATATCGTCCGGGAACTTGGCCCCCGGCAGGGACTCGGCGGAGATGTCCTCCGGCGCTTTCCCTAAGTACCAGCGCGCGTTCGTGTCGTCCTGAATGGAGTGCAAGCGCTCGCTTCCCGCGCCCTTCTCGATCGGAACCGGGACTGCGCCGCAGAGCTGCAGGGACATGACGTTCATCATGTAAGCCGCGTTCTGCGTGCACGGGATGATCACGAGGTCGCCCTTATTGACGCCCTCTTCCGTCCAGCGGCTGACCATGGCCTTAAGGACCTCCCATGCGTCTCTATATGTAATTTCGGTCTTGCCGTCCGCGAGACAGATGCGTTCGGCGGTTTTTTCCTCATGCGCGTGCTCGTACAGTGCTTCCAGAATAGAATTCATCACAATTACCTCACATTACTTCACAATTTCTACATAATCCAACATATAACTTTTACGTAAACCTTAAATCTTGTTAATAAATGACCTGTATACTCGATATTGTATCTGTTATAATTGTTATTGTTTGGGAAAGCCCACCATGAGGGTCTGTAAAACACATGACTATCATACACCATTATAAATGGAAAAAGATGGGCATTTAATGTTTTTTGTTTTTTTATTTTTATCTTTTGTTTTTGGAGGTTAGATATTATGGAAGAGAAAATCTTAGCAATTATCAAGGAGAACGCCGGCGACCACGTAGACTGGATGAACGAGGACAAGATCGTCGATAAGGAACTGATCGACTCCCTCGACATGGTAGCGATTATCGGCGAGCTCTCCGATGAATTCGATATCGAGATCTCCGCGGATGAGATGACTCCGGAGAACTTCAATTCTATCTCCGCGATCGTCGCAATGGTCAGCCGTCTGAACGAAGAGCAGAACTAAGCCTTATGTCGTTTATTTCAGCAACATTCATCGTCTTCTTCATGGCGGTGATCCTGCTCTACTACCTGACGCCTCTTAAGTATCGGTGGGTCCTCCTGCTGATCGCCAGCTACGGGTTCTACCTGAGCTCGGGCGTAAAGGTGATGCTGTTCCTGCTGTTCACGACAGCCGTCGTGTACGGGGGAGCGCGCTGGATGGAGTCCGTGCGGGATCATGCCAAGTCAAAGAAGGCCGCGAAAAAGACAAATAAACGGATCCTGCTGCTCGAGGCACTGGTCAATTTCGGAATTTTATTCGTTTTAAAATACTACAATTTTATCGCAGACAACCTGAACGGCCTGATCGGCATGTTCAAGTATGACTTCTCCATGCCGCTGGTCAACCTGATCCTGCCGCTTGGTATATCTTTCTATACCTTCCAGGCGGTCGGCTACTCGATTGACGTCTACCGCGGCAAGATCAAGGCGGAGACCAATTTTCTGCAGTTCGCGCTGTTCCTGTCGTTCTTCCCGCAGATGACGCAGGGCCCGATTTTCCGTTACGGTGACCTGGCCCCGCAGCTGAAGGAAGGACACAAGTTCTCGCTGACCAACCTGAAGTTCGGCCTCGAGCTCGTGCTCTGGGGATACTTCAAGAAGCTGGTCATCGCGGATGCGGCGAGCACGGCCGTCACCAACGTGTTCGGCAGATACGACACGTTCGACGGCATGCAGGTCCTGATTGGAATGGTCCTGTACGCGATCCAGATCTACGCGGACTTCTCCGGCGGAATCGACATGACCAGGGGAATCGCGCAGGCGATGGGAATCAACCTGGTCGACAACTTCCGCCAGCCGTACTTCGGTAATTCCGTTGCGGAATACTGGCGCAGATGGCACATGTCCATGACCAACTGGATGAGGGACTACGTCTTCTTCCCGCTGACGTTCGCCCATTTCTCGACCAAGATCGGAAAGTGGGGCAGACATCACCTGAAGACGATCGGAAAGCAGCTGCCTGCCTACATCCCGACGTTCGTCACGTTCATGCTGATCGGCATCTGGCACGGCGCCGGCTGGGGCTTCATCGCCTTCGGCCTGTACAACTCCCTGATCATCATCTTCAGCATGGCGCTCACACCGGCGTTCGACAAGTGCAAGTCGGTGCTCCACATCCCGGAGGAAGCGTTCTGGTGGCGCTGTTTCCAGATCATCCGCACTTTCGCGATCATGGTCTACGGAAAGACGCTGACCCGCGCTGCAAGCGTCCACGACGCGCTCGCGATGATGAAGGCGACCCTTCACCTCGACTTCGGCATGTTCTTCGCGAACATGAAGTCCGAGCTGATCGCCGTCGGCCTGCACGGAAGGCAGTGGGTCGTCCTGACTGCGGCCATCCTGATCTTCTTCACCGTCTCGGTGTTTAGGGAGAAGGGCGTGCACATCCGTGAGGCAGTGAGCAGAAAGCCTCTGCCGGTCCGCTGGGTGCTGATCCTGGGGCTGCTGACGGCCGTACTGGTCTTCGGCGTCTACGGTGAGGGCTACTCATCAAGCTCGTTTATTTACAGAAACTATTAATATTTTGTCCCTGGATTACAGGACAAAATCAATCTGGTAATGCATAATCCGCAGGGGCTGCCGGGCAGACTGTTCCGTTCGAAAATCGCTTCGGACACGCCCTGATCCCTGCGGATACTGAATATAGGGATTATTGATGAAAGAAAATAAGAAGAAAATAATCATATCCGTTGTGGAAGTCTTCTTGTTTTTAGCTTTGGCCGCGGGGCTCGTGGCGTATCTCGTAGATGTGTTCGCGATGGAGGACTACAACCACGCGGAGCAGGTCTTCAACGGGTTTTACGACCAGCCGGAGGACTCGCTCGACGGCATCTATATTGGAAGCAGTGCGAGCTACCGCTACTGGATTCCTACGGAAGCCTACGATAAGTACGGGATGAAGATCTACTGCATCGGCACCGCCGCGCAGCCGATCGTCCTGCAGAAGTACATCATCAAGGAGGCGCTGAAGACGCAGCCGGACATGGATGTCATCCTGCTGGACATCAGAAGGACCAGAATCGGCGGAAGCCTGGGCGAGGCGGACATGCGCCGCGTGACGGACAACATGGAGTTTTCCGACAACCGCACGGAGGCGATCAATGCCGCGCTGACCTACTACAGAAAATCGGACGGTCAGATCAGCTATAACAAGAACTACTATTACTTCCCGTTTCTGCTCTATCACAGCCGCTGGGCGGACGACTTCACGCTTGAAGATCTGAATCCGGCCGATAAGGACGCGCCGTTCATGGGCTACATGTTCGACGACCGCGGTACGGTCAGCAAGAAGAACATCGTTCAGCCGACCTACACGACGGAAACGACGGCACTTGAGCCGCAGAAAAAGAAAGCTCTGATCGACCTGCTGAAATACTGCGGGACGCTCAAGCAGAAAGTGATCTTTGTCTCTTCCCCGTATCGGATACCGAAAGCGGAGCAGGAAGCGATCAATGAGAGTATAAAAATAATAAAAAGTTACGGTTTTGATGTTTTGAACTACAACACTGACTCCATGACCAAGGCGATGAACCTGGACTGGAGCACCGACTTCATGAACGGAAGGCACCTGAATTACGTCGGTGCGTCCAAGTACACTGCGTCACTCGCTAGTTACCTGGAGAAGCATGTAGATTTCACCATCAGCAAGAATAAAACATCAACCGAGCTCTGGAAGGCGGCGTCCAAGAATCTTAAGAAGACGGTCCGTGCAACCTACAAGAGGCTCGGCAAGGAGATTCCATCATAATGTCAACATACTATAAGAAACATAACGGTGTACGAGTTTTCAACCTGATCATGGGTCCGGTACTGTTCTTCGCCTGCCTGCTGCTCCTGCCGCACAGTCTGTTCACGACGCCAGCGGCCAGGGGCGCGATCGGAACGGTCGCCTGGATGGCGTACTGGTGGGTCAGCGGACCGATCGACTTTGCGATCACGGGCTTTCTCCCGATCGCAGTAAACGCATTCCTGCAGATGGCGGACATGTCCCTGGTCATCGCAAACTACGCGGACGAGATCGTCCTGCTGCTCCTGGGCGCGTCCATCCTGACCGTCGTCTGGGAGATGACGGGATTGGACAAGCGCATTGCGTCCTGGTTCCTGCTGTTTATCGGAAACAGCCTGCGCACGCAGGTCGTCTTCTGGTTCCTGCTGACGACGATCCTGTCGTCCGTCCTGCCGAACGCCGTCGTCTGCGCCGCGATCACGCCGATCGCGGTATCGATGCTGCGCTACATCGGCATTGAGAACGTGGGAGAGGACAACAGGGGATCGATGATCCTCCTGACGATCGCGTACGGTGCCGGCATCGGCGGACTCGCGACCCCGCTTGGCGGCGCGATGAACCTCGTCACCGTCAGCTACATGGAGAACCTGACCGGCCACGAGTACATCTACCTGCACTGGGTGCTGCGCTTCCTGCCGATCATGGTCGTCCTCGTCGCCATCAACCTGATCTACCTGCTGTTCTTCTGCAAGAAGGGCGTGGACCTGGGCGGATCTAAGGAGTACTTCGAGATGCAGTACAAGTCCATGGGCAAGATGAAGAGCGGAGAAAAGTGGGCGCTCGGACTGTTCGCGGTCGCGGCGATCCTCTCGTTCTCCCGCCAGCTGTACCAGAACGCGCTGCCGAACATGAAGCCGGCTTACGTGTTCCTGATCTGCGCGATCATCGCATTCATCGTGACCAAGAAGGACGGCACGCGCCTGATCGACTGGAAGACGGCGGAGAAGCGCGTCATCTGGGAGCTCATGTACGTCTACGCCGGAGGCCTGGCCGCAGGAACGCTGATCGACAAGAGCGGAGCGGCGGCAGCCATGGGAAAGGCCATGGGAGAGATGAACATGAGCGGCGGATTCTTAACCGTCCTGATCATCATCACGATCACGCTGCTGCTTTCCGACATCACGAGTGCGACCGCTACGGCAGGCGTCGCCATCCCGATCGTCATCAACCTGATGCAGGGCATGGGCGAGAACCCGATCCCTTACATCTATATTGCGTCGATCGGCATCAACGTCTCCTACATGCTCCCGACTTCCATCCGTGCGATCCCGGTCGGATACGGACTGAAGCCTAAGTACATGTTCAAGAAGGGAGTCGTCCTCAGCATCCTGACCATCGCGGGCACCTCCGTCGTGGCCTGGCTGATGCTCAAGTACTGGCCGGCGTTCTCGATTGCGTAGTCCAGATTTGGAAAATGCTGGTAAATCCGAATATGTTTTATATGTATGGAAAAGAAAGTTTATGAAAATTTCACACTTGCTTTGGATTAGTATGTCATAATGGGTACTGATTTAATTGGTGTTCTGGCAGGGACTGCGTATGCAGCCCTGCTTGTTCTGTTCATCAGTGCAGTCGGCAGGGCCTGGCTGCGGTGAACTTTGTCAAAATCAATAAATATATATAAAGAGAAAAAGGAAATACAGTTAGTCTATGAAAGAAGTGTGGAATAACAAGCAGAAGAGGAAGAAGGCGGCGATCGTCCTGGTGTTTATTCTGGTCGCGGCGGGGCTTATGGTCTATCTGCTGAACGTGTTCGTCCTGGACGATCAGAAGGCGCTGAGCGGATTCTACCACCAGGAGGAGAATTCGCTGGACGGCATCTACATCGGAAGCAGCGCGGTCTACCGCTACTGGATCCCGACGCAGGCCTACGACGAGTACGGCATGAAGATCTACGACATCGGAACGGGATCGGAGCCGGTCGTGCTGCAGAAGTACCTGATCAAGGAGGCGCTGAAGACGCAGCCGAACATGAAGGTGGTCCTGCTCGACATCAGGAGCCTGCTGAAGTCGGGCGATGAGCTGAAGGAGGCGGACATCAGCCGTGTGACGGACGCGATGAAGATGTCCTCTAACCGCACGGAGGCGATTGACGCCGCGCTCGACTACTTCAAGAAGGAGGGCGCGCCGATCAGCTACAATAAATCATACTATTATTATCCGTTCCTGCTCTACCACAGCCGCTGGTCGGATGACTTCTCCCCGTCGGACCTGAAGCCGTTCCGGAGCAAGTCGCCGTACATGGGATTCGAGGTCTCCGATATGAGCACGGCGGTCTATAAGAACACCAAGCCTTCCTACACGGAAGATCAGACAAAGCTCAGCGAGGCCAAGATCGAGATCCTCGAGGACCTGCTGGCTTACTGCAAGACGCTGGATCAGAAGGTGATCTTCGTCTCCGCGCTGTATTCCATCTCGCAGGACGATCAGAAGGAGCTGAACGCGAGCATCAGCCTGATCAGGAAGAGCGGCTTCACGGTGCTGGACTTCAACAGCAAGGCCATGGAGGGAAAGATCGGGCTGAACTGGAGCACGGACTTCATGGACAGCAACCACGTGAACTACCTGGGCGCGGTCAAGTACACGTCGTACCTCTCGTCCTACCTGAATAAGAACGTCAAGTTCAGCAGCGACGCGAGCGACTCAGTCAAGGAGACCTGGGACAAGGCGGCCCTGAAGCTGAAGGAGTCGATCGTGAAGAGGTTCGCGGACGCGGGGCTGTCTCTTAAGCACGACGGGGAAACAGTCATCCCGTAGAGCATATGCAATATTAGCAATACAATGTGATAATAAATAAATAGTGTCAGCGGTCCGGACGGCTTATGTCGGCAGGGATGGTGATGCGCCGGGGATGTGTATTTTGTCTCCGGACTTGCTATATGCGCCGGGATGTGATAAAATGAGGTGCTAATTATAGGAGGAGGTAAGGATTATGCATACTGCATTAATGGTAATTCTCGCTGTCGTGAGTGTGTTATTGACGCTGGTAATTCTGCTTCAGGAAAGCAAGAGCGACGGACTTTCAAGTTCCATCGCCGGCGGTGCTGAGCAGCTTTTTGGTCAGAAGAAGTCGAATGCTTATGAGTCTATGCTTCATAAGGCAACGATTGTGCTGTCCGTCGTATTCATTGTCGTATCGCTTGCAGTCGTAACACTTAGCTAAGAAGATTCCGTCATGAAGGACAAGGGCTCCGCAGAGATGCGGAGCCTTCATGCGTTATAAGGAAAATCAGGAGGTCATTATGCTGAAAATGTTCACACTGCTCTGCTGCATTGCGGCGATTGCGATTTCAGGCCTGCTATTGTTTTGGTTGAAAAAGAAGAATCCCATCGAGAGTACCAGGGTCCAGTATCTCAATGGATATATTTTGTGCGGACTCGGCCGCTACCTCAAGATCGGCGTACTCTACACGGTCATCGCGGCTGCGGCGTTTTTCCTGCTGCTGCTGTTTCTGATCGGGCAGATCACGGCCGGCATGTACCTGATCGGCGCCGCGATCGGCATCGCGGACGGCCTGCTGCTCGCGTTTGCGGTCGCGGTCGGAAACACCAGGGTCGCCGGCGCTGCGGTGCACGGTGACATGGATAAGGCGGAGCGAATGGGCTTCTACACCGCCGTAATCGGCGGCATGGGCGCGGTCGGCATCAGCGTCCTGGGGCTGCTCGTCACCTACTGGAGCATGAACTTCACCCTCTTCACCGAGGGACTTCCGGGCCTCCTGCTCGGCGTCTCCACTGTCGCGTTCCTCGGAAGGAGCGGCGGAGAACTTTTTGCCAAGATGTACGACGTCGTCGACTCGCTGATCGCCGGAACCGCGGCGGTCATGCTGCTCGCGCAGTCCGCAGTCACGGACGCGGGCGTCAACGCGACGTTCTCGGCCGGCATGGCGGCGGTCATCTCGTTCGTCCTGATCGGGGCGGGCATCCTGGCCTCCCTGATCGCGGTCATCGTCATCCGTAAGAAGACCAAGGCGTACGGCCACAACCTCGACATGGCGCTGATCTTCGCGTCCGTCGTCGTCGCCCTGACCGCGGTCTTCCTGAGCGTAAGGGAGATGGAAAACCTGACCTACGCCGGCGCGGTCGCGTCCGGCATCGCAGCCGGACTGGTCGGTGAGCTCGCGACGAGAGTCTACACCGATTCGACCGACCACAAGCTGAGGGAGATGGTCCGCCAGGGAGGACGCAGGGAAGCCATGCTCGAGCGTCTGAGCAGCGGCATGTCCGCCTCCATCCTGCCGGTCGTCTGCCTCGCGCTCGGCCTCGGACTGGCCTACTACTTCGCCGGCAACTACGGCATCGGTTTAGGCGCGGTCGGCATGGTCTCGGTCAGCGCCGTCCTGCTCACGCTGCAGGGCCTCGTCCTGCTGACTAAGACGAGCGGAACCGTACTGAGCACGGTCGCAACCGAGGAGGAGAGCGGCCGCGTAAAGGATGCCGCAGCTGAATTCGCGAACTCCCTGAGCCGCTCCCGCAACGGAATCTCGTCCGGCGCCGCCTGCATGACAGCCGTCGCGCTCCTGATCTCGCTGTCCGACCAGCTGAGCCTGAGCCAGGTCAGCCTGCTGAACCCGATGGTCGTCTGCGGCTGCCTGATCGGCGTCATGTTCCCGTTCGCGTTCACCTCGCGCTCGATGACCTTCTCCGGAAGCGCCCTGAGAGACATGGTGAGAGACTTGAAGGGAAAGCTCGGCGACCGCGTGTCGTCTGAGATCAGCAAGGAGGACCGAAAGGAGATCAAGGACCAGGTCCGCCCGTCCGCCGTTTCGGCGATGAAGGGACTGTACTTGTCCGGCATCATCACGGTCCTGGTTCCGATCCTGATCGCTGGCTTCGCAGGCCAGGAGATGCTCGCAGGACTCCTGATCGGTGCGATCGTATCCGGCGTCCTGCTCGGCGCGATCATGGTCAATGCGGGGTCGCTGTTTAAGAACATCTCCGACTCCTCGGTGTACATCGTGATCAAGCTGATGGTCATCGTGGCCGTGACGCTCGGACCGCTGTTCCTCAGCTGGAGATAGGAATGGTATTTCTGTCAGATGTGTAATTTTTGTTACTGCCGAATGCGCTGTGGCGTGTTAGACTGATAGAAACTGGATATAAATCAGAGTAGAGGTTTATTGAAAAGGAACGATCATGGCCAAGAAAGAGAAAGTTGTCAAGACCAACGCGATCCGCATGGTCGAGCAGGCGGGCATTCCGTACGAGGAGTACACGTACGAGGTGGAGGGCGAGTTTTCCGACGGCGTCTCCTCCGCGCACAAGATCGGCCTGCCCGAGGAGATGGTGTTCAAGACGCTGGTCCTGATCGGCTTCGACAGGCAGTACGTCGTCTGCGTGATCCCGGTCGCCGAGGAGCTCGACCTGAAGAAGGCCGCGCGCCACTTCGGCGAGAAGAAGCTCGAGATGATCCACGTGAAGGACATCAACAAGGTGACCGGCTACATCCGCGGCGGCTGTTCCCCGATCGGCATGAAAAAGCCGTACCCGACGGCGATCGACGAGACGGCGCAGCTGTTCGACAAGATCGGCGTGAGCGGGGGCAGGATCGGCCTCACGATCTGCATGGATCCGGAGAAACTGGCGGACCTCGTTGACGCCGAGTTCGATTCATTGACAAAAGAATAACGGGGCAAGAAGATAAGCCGGGCCTGCCGCCTGGCTTCTTTCCCTTTTCTTTTCCCCTTTTTAATTTACCAATTATTTCCGCCAATTGCAGAAACCGGCGGGATACAGCATTTATTCCCGCCAATTCGCTGGAAAGGGCGGGAAACCGCATAAGAATACCGATTGTGATTGAAGAAGAAAGGATGAAGTATGAGCAGAACGATCGTAGATCGCTTTGGAGAATACGCAGAAAAACAGATCGACAGGCATCCTGCCCGGGCGAGGAAGCTCCTCGCCCGCACGTTCCGGCTGTACGGAAACTACATGCGCATGAAGAAGTCGGATCAGCTGCCTGCGAGAGGATACCAGATGCAGCACTGCAACCGCGCCATGGCGGCCTCCCTGTCGGACAACGGCAGGAAGAGCGTTGTGGTCAGCATCTTCACGCCGTGCGAGGTCATGCACGCGATGGGACTGGATGTCGTCTTCCCGGAAGGCCTGAGCTGCTACATGACTGCGTCACACTGCGAGAAGATATTTCTAAACGAGGCGGAGAAG
The DNA here is from genome assembly GCA_903789635.1 of uncultured Eubacteriaceae bacterium. GTDB lineage: Bacteria > Bacillota > Clostridia > Peptostreptococcales > Anaerovoracaceae > Aminicella. Next base: position 100,807 of record CAIFEY010000003.1, on the reverse strand, counting down.
TCCGGTGTGCCGGAATCTTTCTGCTCGTTCCATAAACAGTTCATCGGAATGGTGGAGAAGGGCGTGCTGCCCAAGCCGTGCTGCATCGTGAACACGACGATGGTCTGTGACGCGAACCAGCTCTCGTTCCGCTACCTGGCGGATTACTACCAGGTCCCGCACTTCGTCATCGACGTGCCGAACGACTGGAACGAGAAGAATCAGGAGTACGTCCGCCAGCAGCTGCAGCAGATGGCGCTGTTCCTGCAGAGTTCGTCGGGGATTCAGCTGGACGAGCAGAAGCTGAAGGAGTCGATGGAATTAGCGCAGAAGGGAATCGAGAACTACCGCGAGATCCTGCGCCTGAAGGCGACGAGGAGCGAGAGGGGACGCCTGACCGACCTGATGATGGATTCCTTCGAGTACCACGTGCTGCTCGGCACGGAGGAGACCGTGGAGTCCGGAAACCGCATGATCCGGGAGCTGAAGGAGCTGCCGGAGGTCGTCCCGGACAACCAGCAGGGCGTTTGTGTGGCGTGGGTGCATATTTTGCCGTACTGGCAGGAGTCGATGACCAACATCTTCAACCACAACGAGAACGTCGAGGTCATCAGCGGCGACATGAGCTACGACAACCTGGACGTCGACCTGACCGGCGGGGATCCGTACGAGAAGATGGCGGAGATGCTGCTGAAGGATTCCTTCAACGGTCCGGCGGAGCGCAGGATCGAGAGGGTCCTGAGGTACGCGCGCGACATGCACGCGGACGGCATCGTCTATTTCTGCCACTGGGGATGCAAGCAGACGCTCGGCGCGTCATCCCTGGCGGCCAAAACCTTTGAGGAGGCTGGTTTCCCGACCCTGGTCCTTGACGGCGACGGATGCGACCCGAGAAACATCCAGGACGGCCAGATGGTCACACGAGTACAGGCATTTATCGAACAGTTGGAGGCGAGGAGAAGATGATCGGATACACATGTAAATACGCTCCTGTCGAACTGCTTTCCGCGTTCGGCGCTGAGCCTTTATTAATCAATGAAGAGGCGGACAACTTCGACTGCGCGCAGGACATGATGCACATGAACATGTGCGGAAGCATCAAGGCGCTGATCGAGAATGTGAAGAAGGACGGGGTACGCGAGATGATCCTGGTGAACTGCTGCGACGGCACCAGGAGGGCGTACGACGTGCTGAAGGACCAGATGGACTTCATCTTCCTGATGGACATGCCGCACGCGGTGAACGGATGCAGCCGCCAGCACCTGGTGGACGAGCTGGAGCGCCTGTTCACGGCCTACCATGACTACTGCGGAAAGCCGTTCGACCTGAATAAATTCGCGGAGTCGTTCACGGGCGCGGAGAAGCGTCCGGACGGCGACTACATCGGCATCATCGGCGCGCGCGTCGGAAACGGCCTGCACGACCAGCTGGACGATCTGGTCCCGCTGCCGATCCGCGACATGACCTGCAACCACATCCGCGACATGGAGGGCCCGGACCGGAACGTCCTGAAGCGCTGGAACGAGGCCGCGGCCGAGGGAAACCAGGAGGACGGAACGCCGGATTACCTGCGCGAGGTGCTCGAGTGGTACGCGCAGCGCCTGATGACGCAGATGCCGTGCATGAGGATGGAAGACATCACGAAGCGCAGGGAACTGCTGAACGATCCGCATCTTAAGGGGATTATCTACCACACGATCAAATTCTGCGATTACTTCGGATTCGAATATGAAATGCTGCGCAGGCAGACCAATATCCCGATGACCAAGATCGAGACGGACTTCACGATGCAGTCGGAGGGACAGCTGTCGACGAGGATCGGCGGATTCATCGAGAGCATCGGGCTCAGAAAAGAAAGGACGGTCAGACTAATGAATAAAGATGGAAAATACTTTGCCGGCATCGACAGCGGCTCGACGACGACCAATATCGCCGTCTTAGACCGCGACGGAAACGTCGTGGACAGCGCGACCTGCCGCACCGGCGCCAAGGCGCAGAAGGGCGCACAGAAGGCCCTGGACTCGCTGACTAAGGTCGATCCTAAGGACATCTCCCTGATCTTCGCGACGGGATACGGAAGGATGAACATCTCCTTCGCCGACGACAACATCACCGAGATCACCTGCCACGCTAGGGGCGCGTCCCACATCCACCCGGGCGTCCACACGATCATCGACATCGGCGGACAGGACAACAAGGCGATCCGCCTGGACGACAACGGCGACGTCGCGAACTTCGCGATGAACGACAAGTGCGCGGCCGGAACCGGCAGATTCCTGGAGAACATGGCCAAGGTCCTCGAGATCAGCCTGGACGAGATCAGCACGGCAGGACTCGACTGGCAGAATGACCTGACGATCTCCAGCATGTGCACGGTATTCGCCGAGTCCGAGGTCGTCTCCCTGATCGCGGACAACAACCAGATCGCGGACATCGTCCACGGCCTGGATAAGAGTGTCGCGGCCAAGACGATGGCACTGGTCCACAGGACCGGCGGCAAGGGCCCTTACATGATGACCGGCGGCGGCGCGAGAAACATCGGCGTCGTCCGCTGCATCGAGGACCTGGTAGGCGAGAAGATCTTTGTCCCGGAGAACCCGGACCTCTGCGGAGCGATCGGCGCGGCCCTGTTCGCGATCGACGCGGCCGAGGAAAGCGCGGAGAAGATCTCCTAAGGGCCGAGGAAATTGCCTAAGGATGTCTTGAACGGCGATTCTCGGGCTGAGGCGGCTCAGACAGAATAAACGAAGATGATTACAAAAACCCGTGAGATCAGGAGCGGCGGAACTGCGCGCCCGGCAGAACGCAGCAGTTAAAGCGCGTTTCTGCGATCTCGCGGGGATTTTGTCAGAAGGAATACCTAGAAGGGGATATCATGAAGAGAGTGCTCTCTATCCAGGACTTGTCCTGTTTCGGAAAATGTTCGCAGACGATTGCGGTGCCGGTGCTGTCGGCGATGGGGGTCGAGGCGGTGCCGCTGCTGACGTCCGTGCTGTCGACGCACACCGGGATCCCGGGCTACCATTTCCAGACGATGCGCGGCTTCAACCCGGGCGTGATCGAGCAGTGGAAGGACCTCGGCCTGCACTTCGACGCGATCTACACCGGCTACCTCGGCAGCCGGGAGGACGTCAACCTGGTGGAGGACGTGCTGGATAATTTTTTGACAAAGGACACGATCTTGGTCGTCGACCCCGCGATGGGGGATGATGGCAGGCTGTATCCGGGATTCGACGAGGAATACGTTAGGGAAAACGAGGCGCTCTGCGCCCGCGCGGACCTGATCGTGCCTAATCTGACCGAGCTCTGCAGCCTTACCAGATCCCCGTACGACGAGCACTGCTCTTTAGACACACAAAAAAACCTGCTGCGCAGGGCGGCCGGCCTTGGCTGCAGGCAGGTGATGCTGACGGGGGCGTCGCTCTCGGAGGGGATGACGGGCGTGCTGACGTACGACTCTAAGTCTGACGAGTTCTTCTCCTGCCAGAACGCCGTCGTCCCTGGGACGTACATCGGGACCGGGGACCTGTTCTCCAGCGTCCTGACCGGCGCGCTCGTGCGCGGAATGAGCTTAAGGGAGGCCGCGGACCTCGCCTGCACCTACGTCCGGAAAACGATCCTTAAGACCGCTGAGGACGGCGACAACGGCTGGTACAGCATCAACTTCGAAGAGACGCTCTCGTGGCTAATCCGCGTCGTTGGCCTGGATGATTAGCAGGCGCCCGGTCCTGTGCGTGATGACGGCCTCCTCGCAGTCATCGGCGATCTCGTTGCTGACGCCCCTCGTCGTCTCGTTCGACAAAGTAAAATCGTCCAGCAGGTACTTCACGTTTCTCAGTGTGATCCCGGTCACCTCGCTGCCGTAGGCGATGATGCTGATGTACTTGAAGCCGTTCCTCTTCACGCGCACCGTGCCCGGATCGGCGATGAACACGCGGTTCCAGCCGTCAAGGATCTCGATGTGCGGGATCTTTCCGGTGTAGCTCGCGAGCATGCCGATGTTCCCCATCGTGTGGTCGAACCGGCCGCCCAGCCCGCCCAGGATCGTGACGTCTGTGCAGCTGTCCGCGATCGCGAGGTCGATCGCCGCCTCGCTGTCCGTCATGTCCTTCTGGCACGGCAGCTTGATCAGATTCGGAACGTCCGGCTGCGCGGCCGAATCGAAGTCGCCGATGTACTTATCCGGCTTCAGGCCGAGCGCCTGCGCGGCCCTGATCCCGCCGTCCGCGCACACGATTTCGTCATAATCTTCTGCGTTTATCCTAATATGCGGGATTCCTTCCACGTGCGCGGTGATTACAAGTCCAGTTTTTTCCTTTTCTGTCTTCTGCTTCATTTCATACCCTCAGAATTGTGTTATAATATAACGATAAGCTAATTTTAAGATTGATTCGAAATTGGTCTTAAATTGTTTCCAGCAGTGCGCTTTCCGCGCCGGCTTCCGCGCCGCGCGCCGACTGAAGCGGCTGTTTTCAATTCACGTTCACTACAGAATGGAGAGATTCATGCAGTACCAAAATCGAAAAGTAACAGAATCCAACCGTCTGATTAAGAATATTTCCCGGTCGGAGCTTGCGGGATACCTCTTCCGCGTCGCGTTGGCGGTCTTTCTGTTTTTCATGCTGTCGGAACAGGTCCGGCAGCTTTTCACTCAGTTCGTGCCGATTGGCAGGCAGGTGATCTCGGCCGGCAGGCTCGGCATCTACGCCAGGTACTTCCCGTCCGGAGTCCAGGTCTCGACTTTGGCGTCGTCCTACGGCCTCCTGACCGGGGGCGCGCTGACGAGCGGCCTCTGCGGCTTCATGCTGGAGTTCTTCCGCAAGCGAAACGCCGACCCTGTCCTGGTGCTCAGCGGCTTCGCGACGCCGATGCGCTACGTGAAATCGATCGAGATCGGCATCCTGCGCTCGATCCTCGTGCTCTTCGGCCTGATGCTCTACATCGTGCCGGGCATCTTCTTCCTGCTGCGCACGAGCCAGGCGAACTACCTGCTGATGGACGATCCGTCCAAGACCGGCTTCCAGTGCCTCCGCGAGAGTTGGGCACTGATGCGCGGCAACTCGATGCGCCTGTTCAACCTCTGGCTGTCGTACCTGCCGTATCTGATCCTGGGCTCGCTCCCGTTCGTCGCGCTCGTCTACCTCGCGCCTGAGAACGACGTCGTCCTCTTCCTCCTGACCTGCGCCTGCTTCATCCCGTTCTCCTTCGTGATGGCCTACGTCAACACCGGGCTGACCGCCTTCTTCGACCTTTTGACCGGCCGCCTCGTGATCGACCGCACGGGCCCGGGCCATGGACAGTATGGGCAGCCTGGACAGCCGAACCCGCCGAATCAGGGCCAGTCGTGGCCGGGACCGGGGCAGTGGTAAAGACGATTTACCGCAGGCGTTGACCGCTGCGCTTAACCGCAGATTGTTACAGCAGGGATGTGCGAATTTCGCGCATCCCTGTTTTTTATTGGCGGTGACGGCGGCGCCGCTATCGTGCGCACGGCCAGGTCTTCGCAGCCTAGTTTTTCAGTTTCTCCAGCAGCCGCTCCATGTCATCCGGCAGCGGTGCCTCGGCCTCGACGATGCGGTCCTCCGCCGGGTGGCGGAACCTTAAGCGCATCGCGTGCAGCGCCTGGCGAGGGAAGATGTCCTGCAGGTCGCCGCCGTACAGCGGGTCGCCGGTGATCGGATGGCCGATCGAGGAGAGATGGACGCGGATCTGGTGGGTGCGGCCGGTTAACAATCGAAGCTCGACCAGCGTGTGGCCGGCGTTCTCCGAGTTGTCGGCTGCTTTACCCGGGATGCGCTCCAAGACTTTCACCTGCGTGACGCTCGGGCGGCCGTCCTCCATGACGGCGCGGTTCGGCTTGTCCGGGTCGGGCATGCCGATCGGGCGGTCGATCGTGAAGGCGTCCTCCTCGATGATCCCCTGGACGATCGCGCAGTACGTCTTCTTCAGCTCGTTCTTCTGCATCTGGCGGATCAGCTCGTCCTGGGCGTGGGAATTCTTTCCGACGATCAAGAGCCCCGTCGTGTCCATGTCGAGGCGGTTGACGAAGCGGATCTTCCAGCTTTGTCCGTGATCCTCCATGTACTTCATGATGCCGTTTGCGATCGTGTGGTTCGGGTGGCCCTTGGTCGGGTGGACGGTGTAGCCCGCCGGCTTGTCCGCGATCAAGAGGTCCTGGTCCTCGTAGACCACGGAGAACGGGATGTCCTCCGGCGGAAAGCCGCTCTTCTCGTCCGGGAGCACGGCGCGGATCACGTCGCCCTCCTTAGGGTTCATCCACCCCTCGAGCACCTGGTCGTTCAGGAAGACGAGGTGCTGCGCCCGCATCTTCGCGAGCAGGCGGGAAGAGAAGTCGAGATTCTTCTTCAGCATCCGGCGGATGCCCATGCCCTCGTCCTCTTTCTTAATCGTAAACGTAAATGTTCTTCTGTTGTCGTTTTCCATTTATTTCCTGTTCTACTTAATTATGATCCTTGTATTCTGTATGCGCGCACGATCACCGCGCGATACACGCGTACGGCCGCCTGGCCCGCGCACATTGTTCTCCGTTTTCATAGGAGGTTCTCCCGTCCGCAAATTCCGTGCGAGCCCCATTCGCTGTAAAGGTCCGCCCGTCCGCATCTTATGGGTGAGCCTGTGTGCGTTGCACGAATTCTTGCGAAGCACGTGTTCGTGCAATGCATATAGGCTCGCCTGTGGACTGCGGACTGGAGGACTCGGCTGCGCGGATGGGACTCGCTAATGAACTGCGGACGGCCGTACACTGCCACACGGACGGGCGTTTTTGCGAAGCACGTGTTCGGGCAGTACGCGTTGCCTCCTCTGTTAATAGCGGACGAAGCTAATGGTCGGCGGACGGTTAGTCCTCGTTGCCCAGGAATTTCTCCTTCACCTTGCCCCAGAAGTTGAAGTCCTTGGATTTCAGCAGGTGCAGGGTCATCGCGCCGTAGCCGATCATGATCGTGTCGACTTTGTCGAACTCGCGGGTGAAGCCGTCGGCCTGCATGCGGATATAGCAGTCGGCGCCCTCGGGGCGGATGAAGAGGTATTTATCGACCGGGAGGATCAGGCTCGAGGTGAAGGAGCGGTAGGCGCTCGTGTTCATCGGGGCGATCGGGGTGACCTGCAGGACCTCCAGGCTCGGGTCGACGAGGCCGCCGCCGAGCGAATAGTTGTAGGCCGTGCTTCCGGCCGGCGTGGACATCAGGATGCCGTCGCCGCTGAAGTGTTCGATGAAGCTCCTGCCGATCGCGATGCTCAGGTGGACGGTGCAGCCGACTTCGCCTTTGACGACCATCTCGTTCATGCCGTACCACCTGGTGATCATGCCCTCGTGACGGATCGTCGCCTTCAGCGTCCGCACGTTCTGGATGTAGAAGTTTCCCGACTTGTAGTTCTCAATCATCTCGTCGACGTGCTCCGGGCTCGCGTCCTGGAAGAAGCCGAGGTGCCCCGTGTTCACGCCGATGATCGGCGCGGTCGGGAAGTTCAGCTCGTGCACGAGGTGCAGGAGCGTGCCGTCCCCGCCGACGCAGAAGATCAGCGAGGTTTCCGGCTGATACTCCGAGATGACTTCGAAGTCCGACTTCTTCAGTTTCACTGCCAGCTCGTCCTTGATCTCAAGCGAGACCGGAAGAGGATTGGAGTAGATGAATACCTTTTCTTTTTTACTCATAACCATGTTTATTTACCCTGAGGTGCGCGGCTTGGCTGCGCCTGTAATATTAACCTGGGCGCGCCTCGCAGCGTCGCCTGGCGTTGTGTTTCCGGGTGAGCCTGCGCTGCGCCCGGGATGATTGTCCGGGGCGGGCTGAGCAGCGCCTCCCCGGGCTTAATATTAATTATTTATTGTATAAATATAATATTGTAATTATGATAATCGTACTGTTGTGCTTATTTTTGTTCCGCGGCAGCGCGGCATCGTGCTGTTGTGCTTATTTTTGTTCTGCCGCCGCTATTTCTTCATCAGTTCTGCGAACTCGTCGACCAGCTGGCCGAAGACCTTCATCGCGCGGTCGACCGGCTCTATCTTCTCCATGTCGACGCCGGCGACCTTCAGCAGCTCGACCGGATAGTCACTGCTGCCGAGCGAAAGGAACTTCAGGTAGTCGTCGCGTTCCTCTTTCCCGCCGCTCAGGATGCGGTCGGCGATCGCGTTCGCCGCGGAGTAGCCCGTCGCGTACTGGTAGACGTAGAAGCTGCTGTAGAAGTGCGGGATCCTCGCCCACTCGTACTGGATGTAATCATCGTGGGAGAGGGCAGGACCGAAGTAGTCGGTGTTCAGCTGATCGTACGTCTGGTTCATCCACTCGGCCGTCAGTCCGCCGCCCTGCTCGACGTACTCGTGCGTCTTCTTCTCGAACTCCGCGAACATTGTCTGGCGGAACAGCGTGCCCTTGAACGCGTCGAGGTACATGTTCAGGATGTACTTCTTCATGTCCGGGTCCTGCTCCGTCTCGAGCAGGTGCTTCATCAGCAGCGTCTCGTTCACCGTGGACGCGACCTCCGCGGTGAAGATGGAGTGGCCGCCGTAGGTGAACGGCTGCGTCTTTCTCGTCAGGTAGGAGTTCATCGAGTGGCCCATCTCGTGCACCAGCGTGAACACGTCCTCCAGCTGGGAGTCAAAGTTCATCAGCACGTACGGGTCGCTGTCGTAGGAGCCGAAGCTGTAGGCGCCGCTCGTCTTCCCCTCCGTCTCGTAGATGTCGATCCAGCGGTCGTCGATGCCCTTCTGGAACTGCGCCAGGTATTCGTCTCCGAGCGGGGCGAGGCCCTCCTTGCCGATCTCGACCGCCTGCTTGAACGTGAGCTCCTTCTTCGGGACCTTCACGAGCGGGACGTAGATGTCGTACATCTTCAGGTCGTCCACGCCGAGCAGTTTCTTGCGCAGCTGTACGTACTCGTGCATCTTCGGCAGGGTGTCCCGGACGGACTCGATCAGGTTGTCGTAGACCGACTCCGGGATCTTTCCGCCGGACAGCGCCGCGTTTCTCGCGGACGGGTACCTGCGCAGGCGCGCGGAGATCGCGTCGGTCTTCACGCTCGTGCTGTAGTTCGTCGCGATCGTGTTGATCATGCCCTTGTACGCCTCGTAGCAGTGCGTGTAGGCCTCTTTCCTGACCTCGCGGTTCTGCGAGCGCATGAAGTTGATGTAGTTGCCGTGCGTGAGTTCGACCTCTTTGCCGTCCTCGTCGTGCACCGTTCCGAACTTCATGTCGGCGTCGTTCAGCATCGTGAAGATCTGGTCCGGCGCGTCCAGGACCTCGCCGAGCTGCGCCAGGATGTTCTCCTGTTCGTTGGACAAAACATGCTCCCTCTGCCGCATCACGGAATCCAGGACGTGACGGTACTGCTGGAGGCGCGGTTCCTCTTCGAGGAACGCCTTGATCGTCTCCTCCGGGATCCTGGTCAGCTCCGGCATGACAAAGCTCGTCAGCGCCGAAACCTGGCTCGCCGCGGACACGGCCTTGCTGTACAGCTCCTGCTGCTCCGCGATGCGGTTGTCCTCGTCCAGCTTCATGCGCGTGTAGACGTAGGCGCGCTCGAGCCTCTGCTCCATCCGGTCGCTCTCGATCAGTGCGTCGGCCAGCACGGAAGCGCTCTCGGCGAGCCTGCCCTCGTACTTCTGGTAGTCCTTCGCGGCCTCGATGGAGAGCTTCAGGTCGCTCTCGCAGGAGGCGTTGTCCGGATACATCTTCTCGATGTTCCATTTATCCGCAGTCTGTATTTCTTCTCTTGTTTTTCTCTTGCCCATTTCCCTTTTGTCCTTTCTGCGTAATTACGCGGTCGGCACGTCTTCCGGACGGATCCTTAGACAAAATGTGCCTGTATCTGATTTCCGCCGGGGCTGCCGGCAGAACGGTTATGCATATAGCTATCCAATATTCTATCACTAACGCATGGCAACATTCAATAATACTGGGCAGATTCGGCCCGTTTCGGCGCCAGTTAGACCGCAGAATGAGCGGATCCGGAGACTTTTCCTGCCCATTCGTGGGAGTCCCTGCAGTGCCTTTTCCTAATCGCGGTGATTATACAGGGAAATATTTTCATTTTCGTGTGCCTGCGGTATAATATAGCAATATGGGCTTTCAGGCCCGCATGAAAGAGCTAGTAAAGGGGCATATAGATTAATGGACAACAGAAGTATCGGTATTTTTGACTCAGGAATCGGCGGGCTGACGAGCGCCGCGTATATCATGGAGGAGCTTCCGAAGGAGCGAATCGTGTTCTTCGGGGATACCGCGAGGACGCCGTACGGATCCAAGTCGCCGGAGAAGATCCGGCAGTTTTCCATGCAGATCGGCCAGTTCATGGCGGACAACGACGTCAAGATGATGGTCATCGCGTGCAACACGATCTCGGCGACGGCGCTGGAGGACCTGAGAGAAAGGTTCCCGGACATTCCGATTATCGGCGTGATCTCGCCGACGGCGAGGGTCATCGCGAACCACTGCAGCCCTGACGCGCAGATCGGCATCATGGCGACGCGCGCGACGGTCAAGAGCGGTGTCTACGTGCAGAAGATCCAGGAGAAGAACCCGGCGCTGAAGAAGATCTACCAGAAGGAATGCCAGGCGATCGTGCCGCTCGTGGAAGAGGGCATCATCGGGGACGTCATGGACGAGCTCCTGCACTTCTACCTGGATGACTTCATCAAGGAGCACAGCATCGATACACTCGTTCTCGGCTGCACGCACTTCCCGGTCGTCGCGGACAACATCCACCGCCTGTACCCGGACGTCCGCCTGATCAGCTCCTCGAGAGAGATCGCGGTCGCGGTGCGCATCGAGCTGAATAAGAGGGGACTCCTGGCTGACCGCAAGACCGACGAGAACGTATTCTACGCGAGCGATATTTCCGACAGCTTCGTGAACATGATTCAGTTGATTTTAGGCGAAGATCGGGATAAACTTAATATCCGGTTTAAGAATTTGGATCTGTAGAGACCAGGCTTGAAGCAAATCATGAAGCATATAAATGGAGGAGAAGGAATGGATAAGGAATCACTTTATGACCTGCTTGACATGGAATCGGGAGACGATTTCCAGTACTTTGAGAATATGGCGGAGCTCCTGGAGACGGACGAGGAGATCGACGAGGACGTGATGTACGAGCTGCTCGAGGACGTCGACCTGACCGCGTTCGCGGAGCTCACCGAGAACTACTTCGACCAGCTGGAGGAAGCGATCCCGGACGACGAGACGAACTTCTACACGCTGGTGGAGAACATCAAGCGGATCATCAGCGGTCTCGCGGACGACGCATCCTCGCAGGACGATTCCGGCAGCCAGAGCGACATGCTGGTCCGCCTGGCGTCCGAGATCGTGAAGTTCAGGACGTGGTACAACGAGACGGAGAACGTCGAGTGCGTGAACGAGGAGACCGGGGAGTCGCAGATGCTGCCGGTAAGGGACGCGCTCGTGCTTGACCGCGCGGAGAAGCTCGGCGGCTCCGGCTACGACTTGAGTTTTGAGCGTGCCGAGGAGTACGACCTGGACGACTTCGTCATGACGTTCACCGACGCGACCAGGTAGGCACTGCGGTCTGCTGCTATAGGCTGCGGCCGCCCGCTGCGGCAAAACAGCCCCGGAACTGCAGGAAAAACGTCTGCTGAATTTACACTGCCCTGGCGGGGAAAACCACCTCGGCCGGGGTAAATATCTATCATGCGGAAAATTGTCAGGACGATACCGAATGACATTCCGGCGTCCGGCAGGTTCGGAAGCAATGAAGCGTTCGGCGGTCGTCGATCGGCCGGGTAAACCTGGCCCAGGCCAAGGCCTTCAGGACAGGAATTTGCTGAACGGATAACTTTGCCGCAGGGAAACCTGCCGGGGAACAAATAACAGATAATATTACCAATATATTAATAAAAGATTCAATCGATGAAAGATTGTTTACAAGAAACGAACGATTGAGCGAATGAAAGAACAGAAGGAGTAACGGAGAACATGATCACAACCAGAAAATTATCCAATGGAGTCCGGGTTATCATGGAGGAGATGCCGCAGGTGAAGTCCGCGGCGATCGGCATATGGGTGAAGACCGGGGCAGTGGACGAGGACGCTGCGCACGCCGGAATCTCGCACTTCGTCGAGCACATGATGTTTAAGGGAACCCCGAGCCGGGATGCCAGGAAGATTGCTTCTGATATCGACCGGATCGGCGGCCAGATGAACGCGTTCACCGGGAAGGAGGCGACCTGCTACTACGTCAAGTCGCTGTCTTCCAGCCTGTATAAGGCGGCGGACGTGCTCGTCGACATGCTGGAGAACTCCCTGTTCGACCAGAACGAGATGAACCGCGAGCGCAAGGTCATCGAGGAGGAGATCAAGATGGACCAGGACGCGCCGGACGACGTCGCCCACGACAAGCTGATCGAGGAGATGTTTAAGGACGAGCCGTTCGGAAAGTCAATCACGGGCGATAAGGACACGCTCGAGGCCATCGACCACGGCGTGATGGACCGCTACGTGCAGGACCAGTACGTCCGGGAATCGATCGTCGTCTCCGTTGCGGGCTGCTTCGACCCTGACGAGTTCTGCGCCTACTTCGAGAAGTGCTTCATGAATCGCGGCCAGTCTAAGCCGGAGAGGAAGGCCGTGACACCGCACTATGAGCCGCGCTTCTACTTCCAGAAGAAGGACATCCAGCAGTCGCACATCTGCCTCGGCACCAAGGGAATCGCCCTGACCGACCCGCGCTCCTACGCGTTCCAGATCTTCAGCAACGCGTTCGGCGGCGGCATGAGCTCCAGGCTGTTCCAGAATATCCGCGAGCAGAAGGGGCTTGCCTATTCGGTCTATTCCAATATGGGCACGTTCAGCACGGACGGCTACTTTGAGATCTACGCGGGCGTCGCGCACGACCGGATCGAGAAGGCGGTCGAGGGTATCCGCGAGGAGATCGAGGGCCTGAAGAATAACCCGATCACCCAGGAGGAGCTCGATTCTTCCAGGGAGCAGATGAAGTCCTCCTACGTATTCAGCCAGGAGAACCCGTCCGCCCGCATGGTGGTCAACGGAAAGAACCTCCTTCTCTTAAACCGCGTCTTCCTCCCGGAGGAGGTCATCGACGCGTACGAGAAGGTGACGCTTGAGGACATGGAGTCCGTCCGCGAGCTGATGGGCGACTTCTCGCAGTACTCCGCATCGATCGTGAGCGGCCGCGAGGTCGACGTCGAGGCGGTCATGAGAGAAACCGATAACTAGTTACATCTGACGAGGAGAACAAGTAAATGAATATGAACATTATCAGTAAGAGCGGCAGGCAGCCTGCATATAAGACCAGGGGCGCGTCCGGCTTCGACATCCAGGCGTACCTGGACGAGCCGATCACGCTGAAGCCGGGAGAGAGAAGGCTGGTCCCGACGGGCCTGTTCTTTGAGGTTCCGGAGGGCTATGAGGCGCAGGTCAGGGCCAGGAGCGGCCTCGCGATCAAGAACGGCATCGGCCTGGTCAACGGCATCGGGACGATCGACAGCGACTACCGCGGCGAGGTGAAGGTTCCGCTGATCAACTTCGGCGATGAGGACTTCACGATCAGGGACGGCGAGCGCATCGCGCAGGTCGTCATCATGAAGGTCGAGGTCGTGGAGCTGAACCTGACCGATGAGCTCAGCGACACGGAGCGCGGCGAGGGCGGATTCGGGCACACCGGCGTTTAGGCAGGCGCCCTGGCACGTCCAGACAGTCTATGCACACGACTATGCAGTCTGTGCATCAGCAGAGGTGTAACCGTGCCAGTTTCTGCTTTGTCGAAAGACGGGGAAGGCCGGCGGCTGCAGGCAGGACGCAGAAGGAGGGAAGAGCATGAGGACCAGAAGGGACCTTGAGATAGAGGAACGGAGGATATTGTCGCCGCACGCGTGCCTGGCGGAGGAGAGCCGGGGAAGGCTCAGGGACGAGCCGCAGTGCCCGTACCGCACGGTGTTTCAGCGCGACCGGGACAGGATCATCCACTCCAAGGCGTTTCGGAGGCTCATGCATAAGACGCAGGTCTTCCTGGCGCCGGAGGGCGACCACTACCGGACGCGGCTGACGCACACGCTGGAGGTCTCGCAGGTCGGGCGCAGCATCGCGCGGGCGCTCGGGCTGAACGAGGACCTGACGGAGGCGATCGCGCTCGGGCACGACCTGGGCCACACCCCGTTCGGCCACAACGGCGAGCGGATTCTGAACGAGCTTTACAAGCCGGGGTTCGCGCACCAGGAGCAGAGCCTGCGCGTCGTCGACAAGCTGGAGTTCCACAAGGGACTGCGCGGCATGAACCTGACGGAGGAGGTCCGCGACGGGATCGTGAACCACCCGGGGAAGCACCGGCCGCACACGCTCGAGGGGTACGTCGTGAAGATCAGCGACCGCATCGCCTACCTGAACCACGACATGGACGACGCGATCCGTGCCGGCGCGCTGCGCGAGGAGGACATCCCGGAGGAGACGCGCGAGATCTTCGGGCCGACCAGGGAGGCGCGCCTGAACTCGATGATTGACAACGTGATCCAGACGAGCGACGGGCAGGACTTCGTCCGCATGGACGAGGTGCACATGGCCGCGATGGACCGGCTCAGGACGTTCATGTTTCAGAGGGTCTACGACGGGCCTGTCGTCAGAAAAGAAGAACAAATCGTTCACGTCGACCGCGTGGTCCGTTCGCTCTTTGCCTACTACATGGAGCATCCGGAGGACCTGCCGCAGGAGTATCTGGAGCTCAGGGACGAGGACGGACTCGACACCGTCGTGAAGGACCACATCGCCGGAATGACGGACCGCTACGCGCTGATGGATTACCGCGCGAAATGCCTGAACGAGAGTGAAACGCCGGTGATCTGGGTATAACAATAGTGACTGTGCAGGGCCGCTGCTTGAGGCATCGGGCGCTGCGGAATCGGACGTATTAAGAGAAGCATCAGTTAAGGACAAAGTATACAGAGCAGAACAGGACGTCGGCCGGAGCGGCCGGCGAAATTGACGTCAGTAAATTTTTTGGACAAATTTCAAAAAAGAAAAAAGGAAAGCAGAAACTGCGGCGAATAATATTAATAGACGCATAGCAGTGGAGGGGCAGATGGCTTTTTCATTTTCAAAGGAATCCATAGAGAATCTGAAGAACCAGATCAATATTGTCGACGTGATCGGACGAAGGGTGAAACTTAAACGGGCAGGGGCGAATTTTAAAGGCCTTTGTCCGTTTCACAGTGAAAAGACCCCGTCCTTCATGGTGTCAGAGAGCCGGCAGTATTTCAACTGCTTCGGGTGCGGCGCCAAGGGGGACGTGATCTCTTTCATCGAGAAGTACGACAACCTGGAGTTCACCGAGGCCGTGGAGAAGCTGTCGGAGGAATACGGCATCCCGATGGAGAAGTATTCCCGTGCGCAGAAGGACGACCGGAAGCCGTACTACGAGGTCAACCGCATGGCCGCGGCGTACTTCTACCGCGCGTTCACGCAGGGGCCGAACCCCGGCTACACGTACATGAAGGGCCGTCAGATCGAGCCGAGGATCCTGAAGAAATTCGGCATCGGCTACGCGGACGCGTCCTGGGACAGCCTGTACCGCTACCTTCGCGGACAGGGAGTCTCCGATAAAATCATGCTGGAACTCGGTTTGGTTTCACAGGGCAGGGGGAAAATATATGACAGGTTCAGAAACCGCGTGATGTTCCCGATCATCAACACGTCCGGGAAGGTCATCGGGTTCGGCGGCCGCGCGCTCGATAAGGACGCGCAGGCCAAGTACCTGAACTCGCCCGAGTCCAGGGTCTTCCAGAAGAAGAATAATCTGTACGGCCTGAACATCTCGAGGAGGGATGCGGGCAAAGAGCATTTTTTGATTCTCGTGGAGGGCTACATGGACGCGATCGCGCTGTACCAGAGCGGCATCCAGAACGTCTGCGCATCCCTTGGGACCGCGCTGACCGAGAATCAGGCCCGCCTGATCCACCGGTACACGGAGAACGTCGTGCTCAGCTACGACGCGGACAGCGCCGGACGCAGGGCGGCCCTTAGGGGAATCGAGATCTTAAGGAACGAGCGCTGCAATGTCAGGGTGCTGCACGTCACGGACGGGAAGGACCCGGATGAATTCGTGAAGAAGAACGGAAAGGACGCTTTCCTGAAGCTGATCGACGGGGCACTGCCGTACGCGGAGTACAAGCTGGACACTGCGCGGCGGGAACAGAATCTGGAAACCAGCGAGGGCAGGATCGCCTACCTCAAGGCGGCCGCCGTGATTATCGCGGGACTGGATCCCGTGGAGCAGGAAGAGTACATTCAGAAGGTCGCATCGGAGATGCGGATCTCCCGGGACGCGATGAGCCGGGAGGTGCACCTCGCCAGGAGCGGGGGAGGCCGGAATGACTACCGGCAGGACAGAAGGGAAGAACAGCGCAGGGAGCAGAAATCAAGAGAGATCGCTCACGGCGCACGGTCGGTTCCGCCGTGGGAGCGCACGCTGCTGAAGCTCGTGACGCTGGACCCGGCATGGATCGCCGCCCTGGACCGCTATCCGGGAATCATGGAGAGCGGCCTGTCAAACGATGTCATCGCGCTGCTGAAGAGCGGCGGCGGAAACGGGCCGGTCGACAGCATGCAGCTGCTTGATTCCCTGCCGCAGGAGGAGCGCGAGGTCTTTCAGGAGATCCTGCGCAACGTCGCGGTGGATCAGAGTCAGGCAGACGACGTCTTTCACGACTGCGTAAGAACATGGGAAATCAACCGCATGGTTGCCCGTGAGAAGGAACTGATCACGATGCTGTCCATGGCGGACGAGAATGAGAATGCAGATAAAATCCGCGCCTGGTCATCCGACTTAATGCGAGTGCAGAAGGAGATCAAGCGCCTGCAGGCTGGAAAGTTAGGAGAATAGAGTATATATGAGCGATAAGGTGAATAATAAGACAACATCTGCAGCAGAGAAGACAACGAAGAAGTCCTGTGCATCCGGCAGCAGAAAGTCTGCCGGAAAGAAGGCCGACGCCAAGACCGAGCAGAAGCAGACGGACGACTACACAGGAATGTCGCCGGAAGAGCTTGCGCAGATGAAGACCGATATTCTGCAGCAGCTTTCCAAGGTCGCAAAGGCGAAGAAGGGGACGGAGAAGGACACTCTGACTTATGAGGAGATCGACAAGGCCCTGGAACCTTACGACATCGATGTTCACGATAAGAACGCCGTCGTCGAGATCTATGAGAAGCTGCTCGAACAGGGAATCGAGCTGCTGAACGACAGCGACGATGACGACGACACGGATAACGACAGCGACGATGACGACGGCGTCGTCCTGAAGAAGAACGGGGAGATCGACGTTGATGCGACGGTGCCTAAGGGAATCGCGGTCGACGATCCGGTCAGGATGTACCTGAAGGAGATCGGAAAGGTGCCTCTTCTGACCGCCGATGAAGAGGTCGAGCTCGCCAAGCGCATGGAGGCCGGCGACGAGGAGGCGAAGAAGAAGCTCTGCGAAGCCAACCTTCGTCTGGTCGTCAGCATCGCCAAGCGCTACGTCGGCAGGGGCATGCTGTTCCTGGACCTGATCCAGGAGGGCAACCTCGGCCTGATCAAGGCCGTCGACAAGTTCGACTACAAGAAGGGCTACAAGTTCTCGACGTACGCGACCTGGTGGATCCGCCAGGCGATCACGCGTTCCATCGCCGACCAGGCCAGGACGATCCGTATCCCGGTCCACATGGTCGAGACGATCAACAAGCTGATCCGCGTCTCCAGGACGCTGCTCCAGCAGTTAGGCCGCGAGCCGACGCCGGAGGAGATCTCCAAGGAGATGGGAATCAGCGTAGAGAAGGTCCGCGAGATCCAGAAGATCGCGCAGGAGCCGGTATCCCTGGAGACCCCGATCGGCGAGGAGGAGGACAGCCACTTAGGCGACTTCATCCCGGACGACGACGTCCCGGCACCGGCCGAGGCTGCCGCGTTCTCGATGCTGAAGGAACAGCTCGTCGAGGTACTGGGCACGTTGACCGACCGCGAGCAGAAGGTGCTCCGCCTGCGCTTCGGCCTGGACGACGGCCGTTCCCGCACTTTAGAAGAGGTCGGAAAAGAATTCGACGTCACGCGTGAGCGCATCCGTCAGATCGAGGCCAAGGCATTAAGAAAGCTCCGCCACCCGAGCAGGAGCAAGAAGCTGAAGGACTACCTGGAGTAAGCGGATGAAATGGAGCAAGAGACTGGAAACCATCGCGGAGGAGGTCACGCCGGGCGCTGTGATGGCTGACATCGGCACCGACCATGCCTACCTCCCAATCCGCCTGAAGCAGGACGGCATCTGCCCGCACGTGATCCTCTGCGACGTCAGCAGAGGCTCCCTGGATAAGGCCGCGGCCGACTGGCACGAGCTCCTGCCCGGCGAGGAACCGGACCTTCGCTTAGGCGACGGGCTGCAGGTCCTCGAGAAGGGTGAGGCGGATACGGTGGTCATGGCCGGGATCGGGGGCATCCTGATCGCGGATATTCTGGAATACGATATTGAGAAAGCGCGGTCCATTCCGCGCTTTATTCTTCAACCGAGGAGCCATCCCGGGTACCTCCGGTGGCGCCTTACTGAGGACGGGTTTACGATTGAGCGCGAGCGCATCGCGCCCGAGGGTAAGCGGCTGTGCGAGATTCTGACCGTTTCCGCGGCAAAATCCATAAGCCCCGCCGCACCGGATTCACCTGCTGAGAACTGCGCAGGCTCTGGCACTGCCGGTGAATCTGCAGACGGCGACTGCAGCGGAGACGAACGATATTGTAATACAGTTGATTACAACAATGCGGCTTCGGAACTGAAAGGCCTCGCCGCCTTCCAGGCCCTGGATCCGGCAGTTCAGGCGGCTTATGCCTGGCCGGATACCTGGCGGAAGGGCGGACCGTACGTCCGGGAATACCTCGCGCTGAATCTGCACAAGCAGCAGGCGATCCTGGAAAGCCAGCAGAAGAGCGCAGCCTCGGACACCTCCGTGACGGAGGCGATGATCGCGAGGCTGGAATCCCTTCTGCAGGCGTAAGCGGCGGCGTTTGCGGCGTCACGGAATGACTTTGTCCGTGCGGCCGGCGTGTTTCTGCAGCAGATACAGCAGGCAGAAAAAATTGAAATAACACATAGAAGCCGAAATTGAAATAAATAAAGGCAGAAAGGAGAAACCGATGAGAAAGGAAGATGTTCTGCAGATTGTGGAAGATATTTGCCCGACGGAGCTGCAGGAATCGTGGGACAACTGCGGGGTGCAGGTCGACGCGGGGCCGGAGGAGATCGATAAGGTTCTGGTCGCGCTCGAGGCTTCTCCTGCCGTGATCCGCGAGGCGGAGGAGAAGGGCGCGCAGCTGCTTTTGACCCACCATCCTCTGCTGTTCCACGGGCTGAAGAAGGTGACGCCGGACGACCCGGAGGGCGGCATGACGCTGCAGCTGATCCGCGCCGGAATCACTCAGGTCGCGTGCCACACCTCGTTCGACAAGATGCTTGGCGGAAACAACGACGACATCGGAATCCGCCTCGGTATGGAGAACATCCGCATGCTCGGTGAGCCGGACGAGATCTGCAGAAGGGGTGAACTTCCCAAGGCGGTCCCGTTCCGCGCGTTCATCGACAGCGCGGCGGAGGCGCTTCACTTAGATCGGAAGTTCCTGCACGCCTGCGGGGACCCGGACAGGCTCGTGAAGAGCGCTGCCTGGTGCACCGGGGCCGGCGCGGAGTTCGTCGGATTCGCCGCGGACAAGGGCTGCGACCTCTTCATCACCGGTGACTTTAAATACCATGACGCGCAGGCGGCCCTGTACAAAGGAATCTGCGTACTGGACGCCGGCCACTTCGGGACGGAGCAGATCTTCACCTCGAACATGGCGGGCAAGCTCAGGGAGAGGGTATCTGAGAAAGAACTCACCGTACTGGAATCGGAGGTTGATCTCAACCCATTCCTGTGTTAAAGTAGAACGATGTGGGCAGGCCAGACGGTCGCGTGCTTAGGCATGAGGAAAGTCCGGGCTCCATAGGGCAAGGATGCCGTGATAACGTCCGGCGTGAGTAATCATAGGGAAAGTGCAACAGAAACATACCGCCGAAACGGGTAATGCCGTGGCAAGGTTGAAATGGTGAGGCAAGAGCTCACCGGCGCTGCGGAGACGCAGCGGCCGTGTAAACCCCATCCGGAGCAAGGTCGGTGAACGCAAGGCGGCTGCCCGTCGCCGTTCAGTTGGTGGACCGCATGAGCGAGCAGAGATGTTTCGCCTAGATAGATGATCGTCTAATACAGAACCCGGCTTACAGACCTGTCCCGCATCTTTTTTGCATGCGCATCGTCGGCGCGGCTTCCGTGTATACCGGATGCAAGATGCAAGAATCTAGATTTTACAAGCATTCGCTGGGCTGCTGGGATAGCAGCTCTTTTTTTCCATTTCATCCGTATCGCTTCCGTATCACATCCGTACCTTAACGGCTGTCGGTGCGAGCTCCTAAGTTTGGGCTGTGCATCAGTCCGGGACGGGGAGACTGCAGGATAGGTATTGCCGAAGACGGGGCGGTGACGGCGAGTACAGGCGGGGGAAAAGAAGAGAGGCAGCGGATATATTTTTGATAAAAGACGCGAATTGTATAATGCACGGCGCATTGGAAATTCGTAAACTGATAGGGGGAATAAGATGCAGAACTCACAGGAAGCAAACAAGAATACCCAGGACGCGGACCTCGCGAGGGCCGAGCACGTCGAGCAGGAGATCCATAAGAGGCAGGTAAACTCGTCTGACAAGATGGGCGAGGTGCCGATCGGAAAACTGCTGCTGCAGATGTCGGGGCCTGCGATCGTGTCCATGACGATCAACGCGCTGTACAATATCGTGGACAGTGTGTTCGTCGCGATGATCAGCCAGAAGGCGCTGACGGCGGTCTCGTTTGTCATGCCGCTCCAGATGCTGATGATCTCGCTGTTCGTAGGAAGCGGCGTCGGAGTCAACTCGCTGATTGCGAGAAGGCTCGGTGCCAGAAACTACAAGGCCGCGGACCAGGCGGCGTCGACCAGTATCCGCATCGCGGTGATGAACGCGCTGATATTCTTAGCCGTCGGCGTATTCCTGATCCGGCCGTTCATGAGCGCGTACACAAGTGACCCGGTCATCTGGAAGTACGGCGTGCAGTACGGCAGCATCGTCATGATCTTCAGCATGTTCAGTTCGATCGATATGATGATCGAGAAGGTCCTGCAGTCGACCGGAAATATGGTCGCCCCGATGGCGATCAGCATGAGCGGAGCCATCGTAAATATTATTTTGGACCCGATCTTCATCTTCGGCCTGCTCGGTGCGCCTAGACTCGGCGTCGCGGGCGCAGCAACTGCAACGATCATCGGCCAGTTCGTCGCGATGACGATGGCATGGATCGTATTTTTCAGGAAAGACAGAGATGTCCGAATTCGTCTGAGAGGCTTTCATATTGACTGGACTGTGGTAAAAGATATTTACAATGTCGGCCTTCCGTCGATCATTATGCAGTCTATCGGATCTTTCATGCTGCTGGGATACAACCAGATTCTGAGCGCGATCCCGACGGCCGTCGCCGTACTGGGTGCTTACTTCAAGCTTCAGTCGTTCGTGTTCATGCCGGTGTTCGGCCTGAACCAGGGCGCGATGCCGATCATGGGATACAATTTTGGTGCGCGCAACCGGAAGAGGCTCATGAAAACCTACAAGCGAGGTGTGGAAACCGCGGTGGTCATCATGTTCATCGGCTTCCTGCTGTTCCAGATCATTCCGGACAAGCTCCTGCTGCTGTTCAGCGCAGACCAGTCGATGCTGACCATGGGCGTGCCTGCCCTGCGCAGGATCAGCCTGTGCTTCCTGCCGGCCGCATTCGGCATCATGAGCTCGACCCTGTTCCAGGGCGTCGGACACGGCGTCTACAGCCTGATCGTATCCGTCGTCCGTCAGCTCGTGTGCATCCTGCCGATGGCGTACATCCTGTTCCACACGCTGGGCGTGACAGCCTCCTGGTTTTCTTTCCCGATTGCGGAGATTGCCGGACTGTTCTGCTCGCTGGCGATGGTCATTCATTTATATAAGAAAGAAATCAAGCCGCTTGACAGCCCGCTGCAGGCAAAGTAATTCTGCTCGAAAGCCCGGAGATCCGGGAGTTCTCCTCAGGAGCAGAAATGCTTCCGCCGCGTGAGTTCGTCAGCGGCGGACGTATAGCTGCAAGTATTCAGCAATCAAGATTATCCATTGCCGCCTGCTTTGCCTTTGTCACACCCTCTGCTTCAGGTGCGGAGTGTGAAAGGGGCGCGGCGGCCGTCAAGGGGAGTCGCGGCTCGTCCGGGACTTCAGGCATCGTAACCGATTGCCCGGAACTGTTATTAATCAGAGATATTAATAGAGAAGAAGAGAAAAGAAGAGGGGGACGGTTTTCCGGGGGAATGCCGTCAAAAGAGGTGTAGTAAGAGTTATGAAGAGATTAGGAATCGACATTGGTTCGACAACCGTAAAGCTGGTCCTGGTGGACGAGGAGAACAACGTCCTCTACGACCGCTATGAACGTCACAATTCAGATGTCTTCCTCAAGGTTCACGAGCTGCTGAAGCAGATGTATGACGACCTGGGGGACATCGAGCTCAGGCCGGTAATCACGGGATCCGGCGGACTCTCGTTCGCGAAGCTGATCGGCATTAAGTTCGAGCAGGAGGTCATCACCTGCAGCAAGGCTGTAGAGACGCTGATCCCGCAGACGGACTGTGTTATCGAGCTGGGCGGCGAGGACGCGAAGATCACGTTCTACGGCCAGAAGATCGAGCAGAGGATGAACGGTACGTGCGCCGGAGGAACCGGTGCGTTTATCGACCAGATGGGCATCCTGCTGCACACGGACGCCGCCGGACTGAACGAGGCGGCCAAGAATTACAAGATCATCTATCCGATCGCGGCTCGCTGCGGCGTATTCGCGAAGACGGACATCCAGCCGCTGATCAACGACGGCGCGGAGGTTTCCGACCTCGCGGCTTCGATCTTCCAGGCGGTCGTCAATCAGACCATCAGCGGACTGGCGTGCGGCCATCCGATCAGAGGAAATGTCGCATTCTTAGGAGGACCACTGACCTTCCTGTCCGAGCTGAGGAAGCGCTTCGAGGAGACGCTGCATCTGAAGCCGAGCCAGGTCATTTTCCCGGAGAACGCCAAGAACTTCGTCGCGATGGGCGCGGCGATGCTTGCGGACCGCGAGACGCCGGTCACGCTGTCGGAGATCCTTTCCAGGATCGACAACGCCGACGAGAGCCAGCTGTCCGACACGCACCACATGGAGAAGCTGTTCCAGACGCAGGCGGACTACGACAGCTTTAAGGCGCGCCACGACAAGGACAAGGTCAAGAGAAGAGACATCAAGAAGGCTAAGGGCCGCTGCTATCTCGGCATCGACGCCGGATCCACGACGACAAAGGCCGCACTGATGGACGAGGACCGCTACCTGCTGTTCACCGAGTACCGCAGCAACGAGGGCAACCCGGTCGAGGTCGTCCGCCAGATCATGACGGATCTCTACGCTCAGCTGCCTAAGGACGCGTACATCGCGAACACCTGTGTCACGGGATACGGAGAGGGTCTGATCAAGGCTGGATTCCGCGCCGACATGGGCGAGATCGAGACCATGGCGCACTACAAGGCCGCGGCTTACTTTGAGCCTGACGTCGACTTCATCTTAGACATCGGCGGCCAGGACATGAAGTGCATGAAGATCAAGGACGGCGCGATCTACAACATCATGCTGAACGAGGCCTGCTCCGCGGGCTGCGGATCCTTCCTGGAGACGTATGCCAAGTCCGTAAACCTGGACACGCGCGCGTTCGCCAAGGAGGCGCTGTACAGCCAGAGCCCGGTCGATCTGGGCAGCCGCTGCACGGTCTTCATGAACTCCAAGGTCAAGCAGGCGCAGAAGGAGGGTGCATCCATCGGGGACATCTCCGCCGGACTCTCTTACTCTGTCATTAAAAACGCACTGTATAAGGTTATTAAATTAAGGAACCCGGACGAGACCGGAGACCACATCGTCGTGCAGGGCGGAACGTTCATGAACGACGCGGTCCTGCGCGCGTTCGAGGAGATCGTCGGAAAGAACGCGATCCGCCCGGACATCGCAGGACTCATGGGTGCCTACGGCTGCGCGATCATCGCGCAGGAGAACTACGTCGACGGCACGCGTTCGTCCATCCTGGACGAGAATGAGCTGAAGGCGTTCGAGGTCAAGCATTCCAACGGACGCTGCCACGGCTGCGAGAACCAGTGTCTGCTGACGATCAACCGCTTCAGCGACGGATCCAGGTTCATCACCGGAAACCGCTGCGAGAAGGGCGCCGGCGGAAACCCGGACGGAAGCGGACTGCCGAATCTGTACCAGTACAAGCTGAAGAGGCTGTTCCAGTACCGCCCGCTGTCCGAGTTCGATGCCAAGCGCGGAACCGTCGCGATCCCGAGGGTGCTGAACATGTACGAGGACTACCCGTTCTGGTACCGCTTCTTCACCGAGCTGGGCTTCCGCGTGGAGCTGAGCCCGCTCTCGAACAAGAGCATCTACGAGCAGGGAATCGAGACGATCTCCTCCGATACGGCGTGCTACCCGGCCAAGCTGGTCCACGGCCACATCCAGTGGCTCGTCGATCACGGCTACAAGTTCATCTTCTACCCGTGCATCAACTTTGAGCAGGTCGAGGACAAGGAAGCCGCAAACCACTACAACTGCCCGGTCGTAGCGACGTATCCGGAGGTCATTGCGAACAACATGGACGACGTGTTCCGCGAGAACATGGTCCGCTTCATGCACCCGTTCCTGCCTTACGACGACGACGCGCGCCTGACCAGGGCGCTGAACAGGGAGCTCGAGCGCTTCCACATCCCGGAGCGCGAGATCACCGAGGCGGTGCGCAAGGCCCGCCAGGAGCAGATCCGCTTCAAGGACGACGTCAGGAAGCAGGGCGCCTACGCGCTGAAGTACGCGCGTGACCATAAGAAGAAGTGCATCGTGCTCAGCGGCCGCCCGTATCACGTCGACCCGGAGATCAACCACGGCATCGATAAGATGATCAGCTCCTTCGACTTTGTTGTCCTCACGGAGGACTCCGTCGCGGACAAAGCCCACCTGGACCGCCCGATCAGGGTCCTGGACCAGTGGGTCTACCATTCCCGCCTGTACAAGGCTGCGGAGTTCGCGGGGGAGAACGACGACGTCGACATCGTCCAGCTGAACTCGTTCGGCTGCGGCGTGGACGCGGTCACGACCGACGAGGTCGAGGAGATCCTGGAGCAGCATAACAAGCTCTACACCGTCCTGAAGATCGACGAGGTCAGCAACCTGGGATCCGCCAAGATCCGTATCCGTTCGCTGAAGGCCGCGATCGAGGAGCGCGACAAGAGCGGAATCGAGGGCATCAAGGAGAGCAAACCGTTCGAGAGGACGGTCTTCACCAAGGACATGAAGGACTACACGATCCTGATCCCGCAGATGTCGCCGATCCACTTCCAGTACTTCGAGCCGCTGCTGAAGTCCTACGGCTATCACGGCGTGCTGCTCCCGTCCGTCGACGAGAACGCGGTGGAAGAGGGACTGAAGTACATCAACAACGACGCCTGCTACCCGACGATCGTCACGCTCGGCCAGATCATCTCCGCCCTGAAATCGGGCAAGTACGACCTGGACCACACGGCGGTCTTCATGTCGCAGACGGGCGGCGGCTGCAGGGCCAGCAACTATGTCTCCCTGCTGAGGAAGGCGCTGAACGACCTGCACATGGGCCAGGTCCCGGTCGTCTCCTTCAACTACGTCGGCCTCGAGAAGAACCCGGGCTTCAAGGTCACGCCTAAGATGCTGACCCAGCTCGGCGTCGCGGTCTCCTACGGCGACCTCGCGATGCGCCTGCTGTACGCGACGCGTCCGTACGAGAAGAACCCGGGAACGGCCGAGAAACTGCTCGACAGCTGGTTCGACCGCATCGTCGAGAACTCCCTGCACTACAGCAGGAAGGTCTTCAAGCGGAACGTCCGCGAGATGGTCCGCGAGTTCGACCAGGTGGAGCGCCGCGACGTGAAGAAGCCTAAGGTCGGCGTCGTCGGAGAGATCCTGGTCAAGTACCACCCGAACGCGAACAACCAGATCGTCGAGACGATCGAACATGAGGGCGGAGAGGCGGTCGTGCTGGACATGCTCGACTTCTTCCTCTACGGCTTCTACAACAAGATTTACAACTACGAGTACCTCTCCGGAAGCTGGAAGGATATGGAAATCAACAAGCGCGCGATCCAGGTGATCGAGTGGCTGCGTGATCCGATGCGCACCGCACTGCGCGAGAGCGTCCACTTCAGCGAGCCGGCGAGAATCGAGAAGACGGCGGAGTCTGCGAGCCAGATCCTGTCCATCGGCAACCAGTGCGGCGAGGGCTGGCTCCTGACCGGCGAGATGGTCGAGCTGATCCACAGCGGCGTCGAGAACATCGTCTGCCTGCAGCCGTTCGGATGCCTGCCGAACCACGTGGTCGGAAAGGGCATGCTGAAGCAGGTCGGCAGGATGAACCCTAAGGCGAACGTTGCGGCGATCGACTACGACCCGGGCGCGAGCACCGTCAACCAGCTGAACCGAATCAAGCTGATGATGAGCACGGCGAGAAAGAACCTCAACGAGTCCATGACCGACGAGGAACGCGCCAGGAACGAGAAGACGCTGGCGGAGATGAAGGCCGTCAATGCGGTATGGGAGGAACACCACCAGCACGCGATTTAGGGACAAAATCGACCCCGGGGCAGCGCCAGGAAGCGGAAAACTGCCCCGGGATACCGTTAATTTGCAGGTCCTGCCGGGAGAGCCTGAACAGCCGCCCGGCGGGCCTTTTCCATGACCCGCTTGCAAGGCGGTGTATCCGGGTGTATAATTATCCGGTGCTTTTATCGATGAACTGATTTTTGATTTATTAATGTAGAAGGAGGCGTCTCCATGGGAAGACACGGAACGATAGCAGGCAGAAAGGCGGCGCAGGATTCCAAGCGCGCAGCTTTATTCACAAAGTACGCGAAGATGATCACTGTAGCAGCAAGGGACGGAGGAGATCCGGAATACAACGCCGGACTGCGTACTGCTATTGAAAAAGCCAAGGGCATCAGTATGCCGAACAACAATATTGAGAGAGCGATTAAGAAGGGAACCGGAGAGCTCGAGGGCGTCAACTACGAGTCCCTGCAGTTCGAGGGTTACGGTGCAGGCGGAGTTGCCATCATCGTAGAGTGCCTGACGGACAATACCAATCGTACGACTTCCGCAGTGAAGTCCACTTTCGATAAGCATGGCGGAAATGTCGGAACACCGGGATGCGTATCCTACATGTTCTCCAGAAAGGGCATCATCGTCATCGAGAAGTCTGACGACATCGATGAGGATTCTCTGATGGAGACGGCACTGGAAGCCGGCGCAGACGACATGATCAATAATGAGGACAGCTACGAGATCCAGACAGAGCCAGCCGCTTACAACGACGTCGACGACGCGCTGAGAAAGGCCGGATACGAGCTCGTAGAGTCTGATATCGAGCAGGTTCCGTCCATGGAGAGCACGCCGGACGAGAAGGACCTGAAGAAGCTGAAGAAGCTCGTCGATGTCCTGGAGGACAACGAGGACGTTCAGAAGGTCCACACGAACTGCGCGGTCGATCTGGACAGCATCGAGCTGTAACTGAGCGAATCCAGCAGGTAAAACTGGAATATATTTGCATTTCTTTTTGTCCGAGTAGGAAGGTGTTAAGTCTCGCCTTTGCCGAAATACAAGAGAAATACAGCAATTATGGGAAATTACGGGAGCACTGAATATTCAGTGCTCTTGTTTTACATCGCACTGTCCTTATCTTGATTACCGGTTGAATATAACGGGCACATGCGATATAATAGGTGTGAGCCTGGAACATACGTTTAGAGCATTTAATTGAACCTACAGCACTTAAACGGGAACCCGGAGTCTTCTTCGGACCGCTCCGCCGTATCCTATACGGACTGTGGAAAGCTGAAGCAGGGTACCCACCTATCATATTTGATAGGCGTCAATTAAGCTCTGACGGTGCCTCCGGGTTTTTCTATTGTCATAAAATGCCAGATGGGAGAAGGTTAATGGAAGACAGAATCGTGATCATTGACGGAAACAGCCTGATCAACCGCGCGTACTATGCGATGCAGCGGCCGATGATCACTGCGGACGGAGTTTATACGCGGGGTATTTTCGGGTTCTTGAATATGCTCTGGAAAATACTGGATGAATATGAACCGGGATACGCGGCGGTCGCCTGGGACAGGAAGACGCCGACCTTCCGCCACAAGAGCTACGACGCATATAAGGCGGGGCGCAAGTCCATGCCTGCGGAGCTCGCGATGGAGCTGCCTTACATGAAGCGGATCCTGTCTGCGATGGATATCAAGAATCTGGAGATCGACGGGTTCGAGGCGGACGACATCCTTGGGACGATTTCTAAAGAGGCCGAGGAGGAGGGACTGTTTCCGCTGATTATCACGGGAGACCGCGACGCGCTGCAGCTCGCTTCCGACAAGACCAAGGTCATGATCACCAAGAAGGGGATCTCGGAGTTCGACCTGTACGACGATAAGAAGATGATGGAGGAGTACGGCCTGACGCCGCGCCAGTTCATCGACCTGAAGGGTCTGATGGGCGACAGCTCGGACAACATCCCGGGAATCCCGGGTGTCGGCAAGGTGACGGGGCTTAAGCTGATGAAGCAGTTCGGCAGCATCGACAACCTGCTCGCGCACACCGAGGAGATCAAGGGTGCCAAGCTTCGCGAGAAGGTCGAGGACAACGTCCAGCAGGCCGTCATGAGCAGGCGGCTCGCGGAGATCGTCCGGAACGTTCCGCTCGACGTGGACATCAAGAAGGACCTGAAGTTGGGCGAGCCGGACATCCCGCAGCTGACGGAGCTCTTCCAGGAGCTCGAGTTGAAGACGTTCCTGAAGAGGCTGGCGGACCGCGGCATGCTGGAGACCGAGGGCAGACCGGAGCGGACGTACGAGACGCACATGATCACTTCGGAGGAGCAGCTCTCTGCGGTTTCTTCACTCGAGGACGGTTCCGAGGTCTGGGTCATGGTCATCGGAAACGACGACCACGTCCGCATGCCGGCGGACACGATGATCGCGCTGATGGCGGAGAACCAGTACTTCTGCGTTGACGCTTCCCTAGAAGAGAAGCTCGTAGAGATTCTGAACGGGAAGAACTTCCGCTTCTGCGGCCACGACCTGATCCGCTCCTACTACCCGCTGATGATGAGAGGCCTTAAGAACTTCAGCACCTCGTACGACACGGCGGTCGCCCAGTACGTGCTGGACCCGTCGAGGAAGGACTACTTTCTGTCGGCGCTCGCGCTGGAATTCCTGCAGGTCACGCTGCCGGACGGAAAGGAGCTCCTGAAGAAGCAGAAGCAGATCACGATGTTCCAGGAGGGCGTAGACGAGGACTGGGCGGAATACGGAAGGTCCGCGCTCGACGCGGCGAGGAGCCTCAGGGACGTCCAGGAGCCTAAGCTGGACGAGGAGAAGGAGCGGACACTGGCGGAGGAGATCGAGTTTCCGCTGATCCGTGTGCTCGCCCAGATGGAGGTCACCGGAATCCGCACGGATGCCGAAGTCCTGAATGAGATCGGCGAGTCGCTCGAGGGCAAGATCGATGAGCTCGAGTCGGCGATCTATACTCTGGCCGGAGAGGAGTTCAACATCAACTCCCCGCAGCAGCTCGGGGAGGTTCTGTTCGAGAAGCTGAACCTGCCGGCGGGCAAGAAGACCAAGCGCGGCTACAGCACGAACGCGGACGTCCTGAAGAAGCTGGAGAAGGATTACCCGATCGTCTCCCTGGTCCTGGAGTACCGCACCCTGACCAAGCTCAGGAGCACGTACGTCGAAGGCCTGACGCCGCTGATCGGATCCGACGGCAGGATCCGCGCGCACTTCCAGCAGACGGTCGCTGCGACGGGAAGGCTGAGCTGCACCGAGCCGAACCTGCAGAACATCCCGGTCAGAACGGACATCGGGCGCCAGCTGCGCCGCGCGTTCGTCGCGGACGAGGGCGGGCTGCTGGTCGGCGCCGACTACTCCCAGATCGAGCTCAGGATCCTCGCGCACCTGTCCGGTGACGAGAACCTGATCCGCGCGTTCAACGAGGGCGAGGACATTCACCGGACGACCGCGGCACGCGTGTTCAACAAGGAGTACGACGAGGTCACGAGCCTTGACAGAAGCCGCGCCAAGGCCGTCAATTTCGGCGTCATCTACGGCATGAGCAGCTTCGGGCTCTCGGAGGAGATCCACGTCTCCCGGAAGGAGGCCGAGAAATACATCCAGGACTACTTCAGCAAGCACCCGAAGGTCAAGGTCTTCATGGATGCCTGCGTGGAGCAGTGCCGCGAGAAGGGCTATTCCGAGACGCTGTTCGGACGCCGCCGCTACATCCGCGAGATCAAGTCCAGGAATTACATGAGCCGCCAGCTGGGCGAGCGCCTGGCGATGAACAGCCCGATCCAGGGCACCGCGGCGGACATCATCAAGATCGCGATGATCCGCGTGGAGAAGGAGCTCCGCGAACGAAACATGAAGTCGCGCCTGATCCTGCAGATCCACGACGAGCTGATCATCCAGACCAGCCCGGACGAGCAGAGCGAGGTCGAGGAGCTGCTGCAGCGCAACATGGAGAGCGCGGCGAGCCTGAAGGTCGCGCTTCTGTGCGACCGCAACGAGGGCACGTCCTGGTACGAGCTGAAGGACTAGCAGGAGCTGCCTTTGGAACCGGTGCAGCCGGCTGGCGGTAATGATTTCAGAAGGAGGCGGAGGCTCTTCCGCCCGGGGCGATTGTTCGCCTTCGGCGGCGGGGACGCGTGATTACGCAGAGTGTTGGAGGGACAAAATATGAAGATCATAGGAATTACCGGCGGGATCGGCGCGGGGAAATCGACCGTGTCCGGCTACATCGCTTCTCTGGGGTATCCGGTGTTTGATGCGGACGCGGTGTCCAGGGACATGACGAGTGACGGCAGCCCGGTTGTGGACGAGCTCGCGGAGAACTTTGGCGAGGAGATCCTCATCAGAAAAGGCGTGCTGGACAGGAAGAAGCTTGCGGACGTCGTCTTTGCCGACCCTGAGAAGAACGCGAGGCTCAGGGAGATCGTCACGATGAAGGTGCGCGAGGCATCGCTGAAATGGATCACAGGTTACCGCGAAAAGGGAAATTGTGGTATAATCTTTCTCGATATTCCGCTCCTGTTCGAGACGGGATCGGAGGATATCTGCGACGCGGTCTGGTTCGTCACGGCGGACGACGACGTGCGTCTTAAGCGGGTAATGGCACGCGACGGTGCGACCCCTGAGCAGGTCAGGAGCAGGATGCGGAGCCAGATGCCGGAGAAAGAGAAAGCGGAGCGGTCGGATGAGATCGTGGATAATTCGAGAGGAGTGGAGGAGCTGCACCGAACGGTGGATGCGCTCCTGAAGAAATATGATCGAACCTTCTAAGGACAATATTTTTTATCGGATCGTGGACTACGTGCGCGACCACATGGTCCTCGTCATCGCGGCGGTGATCATCATCATGGTCGTGCTGGGATCGCTGATCAATCACTTTTACACCCCGTCGGACGACAGTACCTCGGCGAGTGCCGGAAAGCAGGCGGAGGTGAAGAGCACCTACGAGAAGACGAGCACGGTGTATCTGCCGATGAGCCGGATCCGTTCGATGAGGGTGCTGTCGTCAAAGGACACGGACACGTACTACATCGCGCAGCTGATCTGCAGCAGCCTGTTCCGCCTGGACAGCGGCCTGAACATCGAGAAGGACCTGGTTCAGACCTACTCGGTCCATCCGACCGAGGGGAAGGTCACGATGACCTTGAGATCGGCGAAGTTCAGCAACGGCGACGCCCTGAACGAGACGGACGTCGAGTACACGGTCTCCCAGATCAAGAAGGCGGGTTCCTCGAGCCCATACTACGCCTACGCGAGCAAGATCGATTCCGTCAGCGGAAGCGGCAGGAACGTCACGATCACGTTCAAGAAGGCCAGCGACGCGGCGCTGGACAACCTGATCTTCCCGATCGTCGATTCGTCGGACTACGGCAGCGGCGACAGCTGGAAGCCGGTCGGAAGCGGCCAGTATAAGGTGTCCAGCGTGGACAGCGCGAGGATGTCGATCGTCCTTAAGCCGAACAGCTACTATTACGGTGACAAGGCGACCAATTCCATCCATTTCCGCCGCCTGCCGAACCAGGACAACGTCTCTGGACTCGTCACGACGGATGCAATCACGGGATTCCTGGATACATCTCAGGGCGCGTTCGAGGATGCGAAGGATAAGAGCCTGAAGAGCAGGAAGGTCACCTCGTCTGAGGCGGAATACCTGGCCTTCAGCTTCAAGAACGACTTCCTGAAGAAGCGTTCCGTGCGCCAGGCGATCTGCTATGCGATCGACTGCCGGCAGCTGATCGATAACGACTTCGGCTCGACCTGCGTCCAGTCGGATTCGATCTACTTCCCTGGATTCTTAGGAACCAGCAATAAGAAGGATAACTATGTCTACAACCAGTCAAAGGCAATCCTGATGCTGCGCAGGGCGGGCTACTCCGACACCGACCAGGACGGCCTGCTGGAGGATAAGAAGGGAAATCACGTCGACCTGACCCTGCTCGTAAACAAGGACGATTCCAGACGGGCAGAGGCGGCGCAGAGCGTCGCGTCCGAGCTGAAGAACATCGGAATCAACGTGACCGTGAAGGCGGAGACGCAGGATTCCTACGACGCAGACCGGGAGAGCGGCAGCTTTGACCTGCTGATGGGAGGTTACCTCTTCGATAAAACATATAACCTGAAAAAAATGTTTGACAAGGGTAATGAATTGAGTTATTATAATAAAGCGGTCGCAAGTGAGGTTGAACAACTTGAACAATCCAGAAGCGCCGCGAGCCAGAAGACAGTTTATCAGAAACTGAAGAGTGACCTGAGTCAGGACGTCCCTTATTACTGCATTTGCTATAAGACGTACTCACTGACGACGGTAAAGAAACTCCAATCTTCCGGTTCACCTGTTTTCTTCGATCCGTACCGAACAGTCAGTACATGGAACTGGGAGAAGACAATCACACCGGATACGGCATCCGATACATATAAGAAGTCGTAAACGGATCATAACATTTGCATGATATGACGCTCTGCGTCATTCATCGTGCGGCTGTGGCGGAATTGGCAGACGCGTACGGTTGAGGGCCGTATGGGCAACCGTGCTGGTTCAAATCCAGTCAGCCGCACCATTTTTTTATCTTCAGACAGGAAAGTCTGTGCCGGCGTGATGGAATTGGCAGACGTGCGGGATTCAAAATCCCGTGGTGGCAACACCGTATGGGTTCGACCCCCATCGCCGGCAGTTTTTTTCTTTTTTGACAGAAAAGGTTAATTTTGCCGCCGGAACGTGGGATTATGCGGAGATTCTTTCTTCTTCAGCATTGCACGAACGGCGGTTTTATTGTATAGTCATAGTGTTAAGCATTTTACTTGTTACTTAACGTGAAAAACAACGCAGGGAGGAACTATTATGTGGAATACCGCAATTTTGCTGGCAGCTTCTAAGTCATCTGGCGGCATGATCAGCACGATTCTGATGCTGGTCGTCTTCTTCGCTCTGATGTACTTCTTAATGATCAGACCGCAGAAGAAGAGAGAGAAAGAGCAAAAAGAGATGAGAAGCGCTCTCCAGAAGGGCGATGAGATCGTAACCATCGGCGGAATCGTCGGTGTCGTCAATACGGTGAAGAAGGATGGAAACATCGTCATCGAGGTCGGCTCCGCGAAGACCAAGATCGAGCTCATGGAGTGGGGAATTTCCAAGACGCTCAAGAAGAAGGGCGGCGCATCCCAGAGCACATCTGCTGCTAAGACAAGCAAGGCTGCAGAGGACGAGAATGAGGAGCGCACGGGCAACAAGGGTCTGAAAATGCTGAAGAAGAAGGAACCGGAGCAGAACGATGAGCCGGCGGCAAATAAGACCAGCAAGAAGGCGGAGAAGCCTGCTGATGAGAAGCCGGAGACGGATGCTCCTGAGCAGACAGACAACGCGCCTGAGACAGACGGCGAGGATAAGTAATCCGCGTAATTCTGAGAAAATGATAGGAAGCCGCAGTGACAATCAGAGTTGCCGCTGCGGCTTTTTGTTTCCCGTGTTTTCCATCGAATACATGGTGGAACGCGGTTCAGGTCAGAACCGTCGGAAAACTATCGATTGCTTGAAAGCACTGTGGAAACGTAGTAAAATGGTAAGGTGCAATTATCAAGATCAATACAATTCGTGTAAGTTGAAAGGATGAAAATGAAGACGAGAGTAAAGAAAATCCTGAGTGTCGTCGTCATTGCGGCCGTGGTAATCGGCTGGTATGCATCCATCTTCGGCCTGGGTTCGATGAGCAATCTGAAGGACTCCCTGAAGTATGGACTGGATATCGATGGCGGCGTGTATGTCGTTCTGCAGGCCGACACCGGCAACATGAGCGCATCGAAAGAGAAGACGGTAATGGAGCAGACCAAGGAGGTCCTGAACCGCCGTGTCAACGCAATGGGTGTTTCCGAGGCTACAGTTAATGTAGAAGGTACTAACCGCCTGCGTGTCGAGATGCCTGGCGTCAAGGACGCCAAGTCGGCGATCAACAAGATCGGAAAGACCGCCAAGCTGCGTTTCACGCTGGCTGACGGCACGACGATCATGACCGGTTCCGACGTCAAGAACGCGTCCGCGAGCCAGGACCAGGAGAACGGCGGTTACAAGATTGACCTGAAGCTGACTTCTGCAGGCCAGGAGAAATTTGCCGATGCGACGGAGAAGGCCGCGAACGGCGATGTCACCGCAACCGTTCAGGACAATGGAACGACGGTAAGCAATTCTTCCATTGTTATCTGGCTGGACGACGATATCCTGACGGCGCCGACTGCGTCGGAGAGAATCGACTCCTCCACCTGTGAGATCACGGGAGGATCCGGCGGAATGAGCAAGGAAGAGGCTACAGAAGAGGCCGCACTGATCCGCGGAGGATCCCTGCCGGTTTCCCTGCATGAGGTTTCCTCCTCCGTACAGACCGCATCCATCGGAGCGA
This sequence comes from uncultured Eubacteriaceae bacterium, assembly GCA_903789635.1. GTDB lineage: Bacteria > Bacillota > Clostridia > Peptostreptococcales > Anaerovoracaceae > Aminicella. The sequence goes on along the minus strand of CAIFEY010000003.1, from coordinate 65,702 downwards.
ACGCGCTGAATAAGAGTATCGTAGCCGGAGCCATCGGTCTCGGACTGGTATTCCTGTTCATGATCTTCGCGTTCAACCTGCTCGGCGTATTCGCGGACATCGCGCTCGCGCTGTACGTCCTGCTCGTACTCGGAGCCATGCATCTGATCGGCGCGGTACTGACCCTGCCGGGAATCGCCGGTATCATCCTCGGAGTAGGAATGGCCGTCGATGCGAACGTCATCATCTTTACGAGAATTAAGGAAGAGATAGGAAAGGGACGATCGATACGGTCCGCCGTGGATGAAGGTTTCCGCCACGCACTCGTGACGGTATTAGACTCGCAGATCACTACCCTGATCGCGACCATCGTCCTGTACGAGCTCGGATCCCCGACGGTTAAGGGATTCGCGATCACCCTGATGATTTCCATCATCGTCAGCATCTTCACGGCAGTTGTCATCACGCAGCTGTTCGTCAGCTCCCTGGCAGACAGCAGATTTGCCAAGAATACGCTGTTCGGATGCCACGCTGACGGAACACCTAAGCGCTGGATCAAGCATCACGTACACTTCATCGAGAAGAGAAAGATCTTCTACGCATGCAGCGGCGCGTTCATCGTCGTCGGTCTGTGCTTCCTGATCTTCCATGGATTCAACTACGGTATCGACTTCACCGGCGGTACCATGATCCAGATGGATATGGGTCAGAAGGTCAGCACGACGGAGGTCAAGAAGGCTGTCAGCCAGTACAAGCTGGATCCGACGGTTGTATACTCCGGAAAGGGTCAGCATGAGATCATCCTCCGTACGTCCAAGTCACTGAAGGCGGACGAGAGAGCCGCGGTTCAGCAGAGCCTGGAGAAGGCGTTCAACCGTACAGAGAGCTCCGTCATTTCGTCTGAGGAGTTTGGACCTTCCGTCGGAAGCGAATTGAGAAATAACGCGATCAAGTCCATCTTAATCGCCGCACTCGGCATGCTGCTGTACATCATCTTCCGGTTCAAGTCCTGGAAGTACGGTGTCGCCGCGATCGCGGGAATCGGCCACGATGTGCTCGTTCTGATCGGCGTGTACGCGATATTCGGCATCACCGTCGACAACCCGTTCGTTGCTGCGGTACTGACCATCGTCGGATACTCCATCAACGATACCATCGTAATCTTCGACCGAGTCCGTGAGAACACGCATCTGATGCGCGGCAAGCCGTTCCTGGAGGTACTGGATACCAGTATCACCCAGACCTTAGACCGTTCGATCATGACGTCACTGACGACAGAGCTCGCGATTATCCCGCTGCTGTTCTTCGTATCCTCGGAGCTCGCAGCATTCGTCCTGCCTCTGATGGTCGGTGTCGCCGTAGGAACGTATTCCTCCATCTGCCTGTGCAGCCCGCTGTACTACGAGTTCAACAAGCGTTCGGAGGCTTCCCGCTACGCGCAGATTGCTAAGAACAAGGAGCGTATTGAGGCTAAGAAGAAGGAAAAGAAGCATCACGAGGAGGCTCCTAAGCAGATCGAGGCTCAGCAGACCGCTGACGCACCGGCTGCAGAGGAAAACACGCAGAACACTGCGAACACGCAGAGTGCTGCAAACGCATCCTCCGGTCAGAAGCATGCGAATAAGAAAAACAAGAAGAAGAATCAGCAGAAACATACTTCCTATAAAAGGAAAAAATAATGCCGGTTTGTTCTAAAGGATGAGATGTCATGAAGACAAAATCGAAGTTTTTAGAAGAAATCCTGCAGTATAAACCATATGATACAGAACTGATCGGCAGGGCTTATGATAAAGCCAAGGAGCTCCACGACGGCCAGCTCAGAAAGAGCGGGGAACCGTACCTGGTTCACCCGATCGCCGTCGCGGTCATCCTCGCCCAGCTGGGCATGGATGACGAGACGCTGGTCGCCGGCATGCTCCACGATACCGTGGAAGACACCAGTTATACAAGGGAGCAGCTCGTCGATGACTTCGGCGAGGATATCGCCCTCCTGGTTGACGGTGTCACCAAGCTCGGAAATCTGAAATTCGACAGCAAGGAACAGGCGCAGGCGGAGAACCTGCGCAAGATGTTCCTCGCGATGTCTAAGGACATCCGTGTCCTGATTATCAAGCTCGCCGACCGTCTGCATAATATGCGTACCATAGAGTTCATGACTCCTGCCAAGATTATCGAGAAATCGCGGGAGACCCTGGACATCTATGCGCCGCTCGCAGGTCGTCTCGGTATTTATACCGTCAAGTTTGAGCTTGAGAATATCTCGCTGAAGTATCTGCACCCTCAGGAGTACGCAGATCTTGAGCAGAAGGTAAACGCGAAGAAGCAGCAGCGCGAGGAGATGATCCACAACGTCATCGCGGAGATCAAGGATGCTCTGGATGACATGCACATGAAGTACGACATCATGGGCCGCTCCAAGCAGCTGTACAGCATCTACAAGAAAATGACCGTCCAGCATAAGCAGCTGGATGAGATCTTTGACCTCATCGCCGTCCGTGTCATCGTCGAGACGGTGCGCGACTGCTATGCGGTCCTGGGACAGGTTCACACGATGTGGAAGCCGATCCCGGGCCGTTTCAAGGACTACATCGCGATGCCTAAGCCGAACATGTACCAGTCGCTTCACACGACGGTGCTGGGCGAGAACGGCGTCCCGTTCGAGATCCAGATCAGGACCTACGAGATGCACCGCGTCGCAGAATATGGTATTGCCGCACACTGGAAATACAAGGAGGGAAGCACCTCCGGCAAGACGAATAAGGAAGAAATGAAGCTCGCCTGGCTCCGTCAGGCCATCGAGTGGCAGAAAGATCTGCAGGATCCTAAGGATTTCCTGGACACCCTGAAGATGGATCTGTTCTCGTCTCAGGTATTCGTATTCACGCCTAAGGGCGAGGTCATCGACCTCCCTGCGGGTTCTACGCCGCTGGACTTCGCCTTCAAGATCCACACCGATGTCGGCTGCCACTGTGTCGGGGCAAAGGTAAACGGAAAGATGGTCACGATCGATCACCCGCTGAGCAGCGGCGACATCGTCGAGATCGTCACCAACCCAAACTCCTCGGGACCAAGCGTCGACTGGCTGAAGATCGTGAAGAGCTCGACGGCCAAGAACAAGATCCGTTCCTGGCTGAAGAAGCAGAACAACGGCGACGACATCAACCGCGGCCGCGAGGCACTGGACAAGTACATTAAGAAGAAAGGCTACGAGCCGTCTAATGTTACCAGGTCCGTGTACCTCAACCAGGCGATGAAGAAGATGAACTTCTCGACCCTGGACGAGGCCTACAAGCAGCTGTCCCAGGGAGGATCGCTCCTGAGCAGGTTCGCGAAGATCCTGTTCGAGCAGTACGACCAGGAACAGCAGCGCGAGCAGGAGAAGAAGCGTGCTAAAGAAGAGCAGGCCTTCCTCCGCGCGTCGGCTAAGTCGGACGTCAGAAAGAAGAAGAAACACCGCGATGCCGGAATCATCGTCAAGGGCATGGACGGCCTGATGGTCCGCGTAGCGCATTGCTGCAACCCGGTCCCGGGGGATGACATCATCGGATTCATCACCAAGGGCAGGGGCGTATCGGTACACCGCAGGGACTGCACGAATATCGTGGCCATGCCGGAATCCGAGCGCGCAAGATTCATCGAAGTGGAATGGAAGAAGGACGAACCGGAGGATCAGATCTACCAGGCGGCGATCACCGTCGTCTTCACCGATCGGAAGGGGATGTTCTCGGATGTTTCCCGTGTCTGCGACGAGATGGATGTCAATATTGAGAGTGTAAACGGACGAGTGGATAAGGACGGACGCATGCGCCTGACCCTTTCCCTCACGATTAAAGATACGGACCAGGTCGAGAGCGTCATGAGAAAGATGCGCAAGATCCCGGACGTCATCAATGCATTCCGCTCGGGCGTATAGAGCAGGAAATTTTCAGCGAGGCCGGTGCAGCAGCACGCAGCCGCGACCGCACGTCTTCCGCAGTTTGCTGCAGGAGGCGCCTTTGCGGATGCGGGAACTGCAGCTGTTGCAGTAGCCTCGTTGTACATATGCTGTTTAATTTTTGTCAGACGAACCGTCAGCTGAAGAAACGCTGAACGGTCAGCGCTCATGGCCGCGCCCCGTGCGGTGGTCAGAACAGGAGATAAATATGGAAATCAAGCATTACGAAACCGGTCCGATTTTCGTCAACACCTATCTGGTCTACGATGAGACGAACGAGGGATTCATCGTAGACCCGGGCGGATTCAGCGAGGAGCTGGCGGACTGCATCAGGGAGCAGGGGCTTCACATCGGCTGGATCCTGCTCACGCACGGCCACGGCGACCATATCGGCGGCATCGAGGAATTCCGTCAGGTGCTGCCGGGCGTTCAGGTGCTCGCGCACGAGGACGAGAAGAAGGTCCTGGAGGACCCGGCGTTCAACTCCTCCCGCTCGATCAACAGAAGGACGATCACTGAGCACGCCGACAAGTACGTCAAGGACGGCGACGAGATGACGATCGGAAACATGAAGATCAAGTTTTACCACACCCCTGGCCATACGCCGGGCGGACAGGTCATCCTGGTCGACAAGTACTGCTTCTGCGGCGACACGGTTTTCAGAGGATCGATCGGCCGCACCGACTTCCCGGGCGGAGACTACGACGCGATCATCCGTTCCCTGCACCGCATTCTGGAGCTCCCGGGAGACACCGTGCTCCTGCCGGGCCACATGGGAACCAGCACCGTACAGACAGAAAAGGAGACGAACCCCTTTGTCAATCGATAATACAAACGAATTCACAATCAAAATCAAGTTTTTCGGCGTCCAGAAGAAGGCGCTGATGCAGGAGCTCATCGACGAGTTTCTGCCGCCGGAGAAATACGTCCTGCTTGAGGAGGACGATCCGGATGAGGACTGCCTGAAGATCAACGAGGCCGGAAGCACCGACAGGGATGAGGTAAAGAGGGAGATTTTCAGAAAGCTCTCCGCCCTGACGGGCAAGCGGCCGGACTGGGGCATCCTGACGGGCGTGAGGCCGGTCAAGCTGGCCGGCGAGCTGCTGCATGAATACAAGGATCCGCAGCAGGTCCGGTCGATCTTCCTGAAGGATTATTTTTTGACGGAGGAGAAGGCCGACCTGATCACGAATATGTACGCGTACCAGCAGGAGAGCATGGGCGAACCGGACCCGGATTCCATCGGAATCTACATCGGAATCCCGTTCTGCCCGACGAGGTGCCTGTACTGCTCGTTCGCATCGAACCAGGTTCCTGACGGGGAGATCGCTAGGTATCTGCCGACGCTTCTTAAGGAGATCCGCTTCGTCGGGGAGAAGATGAAGGAGCAGGGGATCCACCCGGAGTCCGTGTACGTCGGGGGCGGCACGCCGACCACGCTGAGCGCGGAACAGATGGATCAGATGCTGACGACTGTAGAAGAATGCTGGGACCTGAGTAAATTGAAGGAGTTCTCCGTCGAGGCGGGGCGCCCGGATACGATCACGATGGACAAGCTGAAGGTGCTGAAGAAGCATAACGTCGGCAGGATCAGCATCAACCCGCAGTCGATGAAGCAGGAGACTCTGGACATCATCGGAAGGAGCCACACGCCGGATGAGATCCGCGAGGCGTTTAAGATGGCGTCGTCGGTCGGCTTCCCGGTCGTGAACGCGGACCTGATCGCCGGACTCCCGGAGGAACAGCCGGAGGACTTCGCGAGGACGCTCAGCGAGGTGCTGAAGCTCGGCGCGAACAACATCACCGTGCATACCCTGGCCGTGAAGCGGGCGTCGCGCCTGAAGGGAATCGACCAGGATTACCACTATAAGGTTGCGGACATCGTCCGCCGGATGCTGGACCACAGCAAGGAGGTCCTGGAGGCCGAGGGCTTCCGCCCGTACTACCTGTACAGGCAGAAGCACATGGCGGGCTACTTCGAGAACACCGGCTGGTCGATGCCGGGAACCGAGGGCCTGTATAACACCCGCATCATGGACGAGCATCAGAGCATCCTGGCGCTAGGCGCGGGAGGCATCTCCAAGCGCTACTATCCGGCGATGGACAAGCTGGTCAGGGTGGCCAACGTCACCAATTATCAGCAGTATATCGACCGTATCGAGGAGATGTGTAAGAGAAAGGCCGACGGATTCTTCACATCGGACGATATCGATGAGAAGAACATCAGGAATCTGGGGTAAATATAAAAGGAGAGTGGAGAACATGCTGACAGCAGCACCGAAAGGGACCAAGGACATCATGCCGGAGGAGATTCACCGCTGGCACTTTGTCGAAGGTAAATTTCGCAGGATGTGCGAAAACTATGGATACAAGGAGATCCGGACACCGGATTTTGAACATACGGAATTGTTTTTGAGGGGAGTCGGCGGAACAACGGACATCGTCCAGAAGGAGATGTACACGTTCGACGATCACGGCGGCAGGAGCATCACGCTGAAGCCGGAGGGCACGTCCCCGGCGGTCCGCGCGTTCACCGAGCATAAGACGTTCGCGAACGTGCAGCCGACCAAGCTCTGCTACGAGACGCCGTGCTTCCGCTACGAGAAGCCGCAGGCCGGCCGCCTGCGCCAGTTCCACCAGTTCGGCATCGAAGTCTTCGGAACGCCGGACATGCTGGCGGACGCCGAGGTCATCTGCTTCGCGAAGGACTTCCTGGACGAGATGGGAATCAAGAACGTGCAGCTCGAGATCAACAGCGTAGGCTGCCCGGAATGCCGCCCTAAGTACAGGGAGGCGCTGAAGGACTTCCTCCGCCCGCACTATGACGAGCTCAGCGAGACGAGCAAGACCCGTTTCGAGACCAACCCGATGCGCATCCTGGACACCAAGTCCGAGTTCGAGCAGGAGCTCGTGAAGGACGCGCCAATGATGGTCGACTACCTCTGCGACGACTGCAGGGCAGCGTTCGAGGACCTCAAGGCCAACCTGGACGCGATGGGAATCGAGTACGTCGTCAATCCTAAGATCGTCCGCGGACTGGACTATTACACCAAGACCGCGTTCGAGTTCGTCTCCACCGGTATCGGTGCGCAGTCGACCGTCTGCGGAGGCGGCCGCTACGACCACCTGGTCGAGGAGATCGGAGGACCGGAGGTCCCTGGCGTCGGGTTCGGACTCGGCATCGAGCGCCTCCTGCTGCTGATGGACGAGAACGGATTCCAGTTCCCGGAGCCTGAGCCGGTCGATGTCTTCATCGCGGTCATGGGCGACGAGGCGAAGCGCGAGGGCCTGCGCCTGATGCACGAGATGCGCCTGTCCGGCCTGCACGCGGAGATGGACATCCTGTCCCGCAAGGTCAAGGGCCAGTTCAAGTACGCGGCACGCTTAAACAGCCGCTTCACCGTGATGATCGGCGAGGACGAGATCAAGGGCGGCGTCGTTCAGCTGAAGGACATGGACGCGCACGAGCAGCACGAGGTTCCGCTGAGCCAGCTGAAGGAGAAAGTTACCGAGCTCCTCGGGAAATAGCCCGGCACTCGGATGGACTGAACAGTATCAATAAATTAGTATCAACAGCGTCCGGCCGGCTTTTGCCGGGCGGGCGCGAAAACGTCATTTTAGGAGCGAAGCAATGTCACAATTATTGAAGCGCACGCACATGTGCGGTGTGTTGACAAAGGAAAACATCGGGCAGGAGGTTACCCTGGACGGCTGGGTAGCAAGCCAGAGAAGTCTGGGAAGCCTGATCTTTGTCGACTTAAGAGACAAGACAGGAATCACGCAGATCGTGTTCGACGAGAAGATCGCAAGGGACAAGTTCGAGCTCGCGGAGAGCCTGGGAAGAGAGTACGTTATCGGCGTAAGCGGAAAGGTCCGCGAGCGTTCGTCCAAGAACCCGGAGATCCCGACCGGAGACATCGAGGTGCTGGCGACGGACATCGTCCTGTACGCCTCCTCCGAGACCCCGCCGATCTACGTCAAGGACGACGACCAGGTCAGCATGGACCTGCGCCTGAAGTACCGCTACCTGGACCTGCGCAAGCAGAAGATGCAGCGCAACCTGACCTTCCGTCATAAGGTCTGCAAGATCGCGAGAGACTACTTTGACGAGAACGGATTCACGGAAGTGGAGACGCCGATGCTGGTCCGCAGCACGCCGGAGGGCGCGAGGGACTACCTGGTGCCAAGCCGCGTCAACCACGGCATGTTCTACGCGCTGCCGCAGTCCCCGCAGCTGTTCAAGCAGCTCCTGATGGTCGGCGGAACGGACCGCTACATGCAGATCGTCAAGTGCTTCAGAGACGAGGACCTGCGCGCCGACAGACAGCCGGAGTTCACGCAGATCGACCTGGAGATGAGCTTTGTCGACATGGACGACATCCTGACGATGCAGGAGGGATTCCTGAAACGCGTGTTCAAGGAGATGCTGGACGTCGACATCGAGACGCCGCTCCCGAGAATGCAGTACTGGGACGCGATGAACCGCTACGGATCCGATAAGCCGGACACCCGTTTCGGGTTCGAGCTGCACGACCTTAAGAACATCCCGGCCGTCAAGGGCACTGAGTTCCAGGTCTTCAAGAATGCGCTCGCAGAGGGCGGCGACGTCCGCGGAATCTGCATCGACGGCGGAAGCAAGGAGTACAGCCGCAAGAAGATCGACAAGCTGACCGACGAGACCAAGCACTACGGCGCCAAGGGAATCGTCTGGATCCGCGTCGAGGCGGATGAGTACAAGTCCTCCGTGAACAAGTTCTTCAGCCAGGAAGAGCTCGGCGAGATCGCGAAAGAATTCGACGCTAAGGAAGGCGACCTGATCCTGATCGTCGCCGACCAGCCGAAGGTCGTCTACGACAGCCTGGGCTTCCTGAGAAGACATATCGCGGACCAGATGGGCCTGCTCGACCCGCACAAGTACAACCTGCTCTGGGTCGTCAACTTCCCGATGTTCGAGAAGAACGACGAGGGCGAGGTCTCCGCGATGCACCACCCGTTCACGCATCCAAGGACAGAGGATATCCCTAAGCTGGACACCGACCCGATGAGCGTCGGCTCCGACACCTACGACATCGTCCTGAACGGCGTCGAGATGGGCGGAGGCAGCATCCGTATCCACGACCGCGACCTGCAGCAGAAGATGTTCGACATCCTGGGCATTACCAAGGAAGAGTCCGCCCGCAAGTTCGGATTCCTCCTGGAGGCGTTCAAGTACGGAGCACCGCCGCACGGCGGACTGGCATACGGCCTGGACCGCATGATCATGCTCCTGACCGGCGAGTCCTCTATCCGCGAGGTCATGGCGTTCCCGAAGAACCAGAACGCACAGTGCCTGGTCAGCGACGCGCCGAACACCGTCGACGAGGAGCAGCTTAAAGAACTGGGCATCGCACTTCGCGAGGAATAGAGGAACAGACGCGGAGGAAAGACATGAAGACGAAGCGCGCGGCCGTCCTGGGCGGGACGTTCAATCCCGTCCACCTCGGCCATCTTTCCATCGCACAGAAGGTGGCGAAGGAGCTTCAGCCCGACGGCGTCTACCTGATGCCGGCACACGTCAGCCCGTTTAAGATGACGGAGCTGCATGTGTCGGACGAGGACCGCCTGGAGATGGTGCGGCTGGCAGTAGAGAAGCGGCCGCTGCTCGGCGTGCTGGATTATGAGATCCGCAAGAAGGGAATTTCCTACACCTGGGACACCCTGGAGGAGCTGTCCGGGATCTATCCGGACACCGACTTCTGGTTTATCGTCGGCGGGGATTCCTTCCTGCAGCTGCATCTGTGGAAACACGGGCCGGAGATCCTGAGCCGCTACGGCATCGTCCTGACCGTCCGCCCGGGCGTGTCGGAAGAAGAATGCCTGAAGATGATGGAAATTTATGAAAAACAATTCGGCGCGAGAATTTCCCTCGTGCACAACATCCCGCTGGACATCTCCTCGACGGAGATCAGAGGGCTTGCGGCGGAGGGAAAATCCCTGAAGGGACTCGTGCCGCCGGAGGTAGAAGAATACATATATGATCACGGACTATATCGATAAGGAAAGCATCATCGCCTATCTGGACGAGCACCTGTCGGAGAAGCGCCGCCGCCACATCCAGGGGGTCGTGAAGACCGCCGTGGAGCTGGCGAACCTGTACGGCGCAGACCCGGAGAAAGCCGAGGCCGGCGCCCTGTACCACGACATGTTCAAGGAGCGGGACCTGGACGACCTGGTCGACCGCTACGGACTCCCGGAGAAGTACAAGGGCAAGCGCAACCTCGCGCACAGCAAGGTCGCCGCGGCGGCGATGGAGCAGGATTACCACGTCACTGACCGGGACCTGATCAACGCCGTCAGCTTTCACACGACGGGGCGTCCCGCGATGTCGCTTCTGGAGAAGATTCTGTTCATCTCCGACGCGATCGAGCCTTCCCGTGATTATCCTAATGTTGACGAGGCCAGGAGACTGGCGTATAAAGATATTGACAGGGCCTGCCTGTACTCTCTGAGCCGCTCGGTGGAATTCGTGCGCTCGCAGGGGAAATATCTCGATGAAGACACGCTTCATGCCAGGGATTACTACAGAAACCAACTAAAGGAGAAAATAATGGACAGCAGAACCTTAGCGATTGAAGCGGCAAAGGCGATGGACGCCAAGCTGGGAATCGACATCGTCATCATCGACGTGGCGGAGCGTTCCTCATTTGCGGATTACCTGGTCGTCGCGAGCGGAAGCTCCGAGCGTCAGGCGGAGTCCTTAGCTGATGCAGCAGAGGATCGTCTCGCGGAACTTGATGTTTTGTCGAGGAGCACCGAGGGAAGACGGAATACGGGTTGGATACTCGTAGATTTCGGGGATATTGTCGTCAACGTATTTACAGAAGAAATGCGTGCGAAATATAATATTGAAGGGGTCTGGGGAGACTGTGACCTCGTGGATTGGAAGTAGTCGTTGTTTTACAGAGGATTAAAGTTATGGAAGAGAAGTACAATTTCAGTGAGATAGAGAAGAAATGGCAGAAGTACTGGGAGGACAACAAGTCCTTCAAGGTCACGGAGGACAGGTCCAAGAAGAAGTTCTACGATCTGGAGATGTTCCCGTACCCGTCAGGAAAGCTGCACATGGGACATGTCAGGAACTATTCCATCGGAGATGTCATCGCCCGTTTCAAGACGATGCAGGGATACAACGTTCTGCATGTCATGGGATTCGACTCATTCGGACTGCCTGCGGAGAACGCCGCGATCAAACATGGTATTGCCCCGGCCAAGTGGACGTGGGATAATATTCATGAGATGGAGGGCGAGCTGCGCCGCCTCGGTCTGTCATACGACTGGGACCGCGAGGTGCAGACCTGCAGCCCGGATTATTACAAGTGGATGCAGTGGATCTTTATTCAGTTCTACAATAAAGGTCTTGCATATAAAAAGGAAAACCCGGTCAACTGGTGTCCGAGCTGCCAGACCGTACTGGCGAACGAACAGGTTGTGGACGGCTGCTGCGAGCGCTGTGACACGCCTGTCACCAAGAAGAACCTGTCCCAGTGGTATCTGCGCATCACCGAATACGCAGACCGCCTGCTGGACAATCTGGACGACCTGCCGGGATGGCCGAACAAGGTTAAAGTCATGCAGCGCAACTGGATCGGAAGGTCCGTCGGAGCGGAGATCGACTTCAAGATCAAGGATTCCGACAAGGCGCTGAAGGTCTTCACAACGAGAGCAGATACCCTGTTCGGTGCGACGTTTATGGTAATGTCACCGGAGCACCCATACCTGATGGAGCTGGTAAAGGGAAGCGAATACGAAAAGCCGGTGAATGAATATGTCGAGGAAGTCAAGCACCTGAACGACATCGAGCGTACGTCCACTACGCGCGAGAAGACGGGTGTATTTATCGGACGTTATGCGGTAAATCCGGTAAACGGAAAGGAGATTCCGATTTATATCTCCGACTACGTCCTGATGACGTACGGAACGGGCGCAATCATGGCCGTTCCTGCTCACGATCAGAGGGACTTCGACTTCGCCAAGAAGTTCGGCCTGGACATCGTCCCGGTAGTCAGCAGTGCTGACCCGGAGATCGATGTGAACAATCTCACGGAGGCCTTTGCCGCCGAGGGAACGATGATCAACTCCGGACAGTTCGACGGTATGAACAACCGCGACGCGATCGAGAAGATGATCGACTGGCTGGACCATGAGGGAATCGGAAAGAAGACGGTAAACTACAAGCTCAGGGACTGGCTGATCTCCAGACAGAGATACTGGGGAACGCCGATTCCGATGATCTACTGCGACGACTGCGGATGGGTGCCTGAGAAAGAGGAGAACCTGCCGGTCCTGCTCCCGGAAGACGTGGAGTTCACCGGAAAGGGTGAGTCCCCGATTACGACATCCAAGTCGTTCGTAGAGTGCACATGCCCGCGCTGCGGAAAGAAGGCGAGACGCGAGGTAGACACGATGGATACCTTCCTGGATTCCTCCTGGTACTACCTGCGCTACACCGATCCGCACAACGACAAGAAGGCGTGGGATAAGGACAAAGCCGACTACTGGATGAACGTTGACCAGTACATCGGAGGCGTCGAGCACGCCATCCTGCACTTGATGTACGCGCGCTTCTTCATGATGGCGCTGCATGACCTGGGACTGGTCAGCGAGGAGGAACCGTTCCGCAATCTGCTGACACAGGGTATGGTCAACAAGGCAGACGAGAACGGCGTCTTCAAGAAGATGAGCAAGTCTGTCGGAAATGTCGTCAGCCCGGAGGAGATTCTGCAGAAATACGGAGCAGATACCGCGAGGCTGTTCATCCTCTTTGCCGCACCGCCGGACAGAGAGCTGGACTGGTCAGACGAGGGCGTTGACGGCAGCTACCGCTTCCTGAACCGTGTATGGAGACTGGTCTACGACTTCGTATCCACGCACGACGGCGGGGAAATTCCTGCCGAGGTGAAGTCCGACCTCGATAAGAACTTGAACTATGTATTAAATACGACGATTAAGAAAGTGACCGATGACATCAGCAAGCGTTACAACTTTAACACTGCTATCAGCTCCATCATGGAATTGGTCAACGAGCTTTACAAGGATAAGGATCAGAAGGATCTGAACCAGGGCCTCTATCAGAAGGCCGTCAAGACGGTTGTCATCCTGCTCAGCCCGTTCACGCCGCACATCTGTGAAGAGATGTGGCAGGACCTGGACGGAAACGGAACGCTTGTGCACCACGAATGGCCGTCCTACGACGAGGACGCTCTCGTCAAGGACGAGGTCGAGGTAGTCGTGCAGCTGAACGGCAAGGTCAAGGCAAAGGTTAACGTTGCCAGCGGCCTGTCTAAGGACGAGCTTGCGGAGCAGATGCAGCAGGATGAACGGGTTCAGAAGCTTCTTGAGGGCAAGACAGTCGTGAAGACCATTGCGGTTCCGGATAGGCTCGTAAACTTTGTCGTCAGGTAGAGAGGACCTTAATGAGAGAGAATAACAGAAGTACCGCCCAGGAGAGCAGCTCCAGGGCAAAGAGAAGCGGACAGAGGAATCGCTCCTCCGTCCGCCGCTCCAGCAGCCGTAAACCAGCTGCGGTCAAGAAGGTCGAGGTGAAAAACGCGGATGCCGCGACGGAGATCTTAGGAAAGAAGCTCGGGCTGAAGCCTAAAGCTCAGCCTGGTCATCCTTCGAGAAGAAACAGCGGAAGCGCAGGCGGAAATGGCGGCCGCGGAAACGGCAGCCACAGCAGCAGCAACAATAACCACAGCAATAACAATCACAGCAATAATAACAACAACAATAACAGCAATAACAGCAGCCGTTCCCAGGCTTCCTCTTCCCATCAGGGCAGCAGGAACAAGACGGAGAGCCGCTCGGGCAAGAAGCTTGAGAGCATCAAGGTATTCCCGATCGGCGGACTGGACGAGATCGGCAAGAACATGACCCTGCTCGAGTATAAGGACCAGATCCTGATCATCGACTGCGGCATGTCCTTCCCGGATGACAGCATGTACGGAATCGACGTCGTCATCCCGGACTTCACCTACGTGATCAAGAACGCGTCCAAGGTGAAGGGACTGATCATCACCCACGGACACGAGGACCATATCGGCGGTGTGCCGTACCTGCTCAAGCAGATCAACATCCCGGTATACGGAACTCCGCTGTCACTTGGACTCATCCGAAACAAGCTGGACGAGCACGGCATCAGGGGCAACCTGAACGTGATCCACGCCGGAGACAAGTTTAAGGTCGGCGCCTTCGAGATCGAGGCGATCCACACGACCCACTCCATCGCGGACGCGGTCAACTACTGCATCACGACGCCGGCTGCCAGAATTTTCCATACCGGTGACTTCAAGATCGACTACACACCGGTCGACTCCGACCCGATCGATCTCGGAAGGCTCGCAGAGATCGGTGATTCCGGCGTGGACCTTCTGCTTTGTGACTCCACAAACGTAGTAAGGCCGGGATATACCCGCTCCGAGAGAGTCGTCGGGGAATCGCTGGACGGAATCTTCCGCGAGGCGGAGAACCGCATCATCATCGCGACCTTCTCTTCGAACGTCAACCGAATCCAGAAGATCATCGAGCTCTCCGTCAAGTACGGCAGAAAGTTCGCGGTCTCCGGACGCAGCATGGACAACGTCGTCAAGCTCGCGATGGAGCTCGGGTACCTGAAGTTCCCGGCAGGCTCCTACGTCGAGCTGAACCAGACGAGGGGAATCCCGGACAGCAAGCTGACCATCATCACGACGGGAAGCCAGGGCGAGCCGCTGTCTGCACTGGCCAGGATGGCCGCAGACGAGCACCGCAGCATCAAGCTGAAGAAGGGTGACACCGTCATCCTGTCTTCCACACCGGTACCGGGCAACGAGAAGTCCGTGTCCCGCGTCGTCAACCTGCTGTACCAGAAGAAGGTCAACGTCATCTACAACGAGAATGCAGACATCCACGTCTCCGGCCATGCGTGCCAGGAGGACCTGAAGCTGATGCATTCCCTGATCCGTCCTAAGTTCTTCATGCCGGTGCACGGCGAGCACAGACACCTGATCATTCACCGTCAGCTCGCAGAGCAGCTCGGCGAGAAGAAGGACCACATCTTCATCCTCAGCAACGGCGACCAGCTGACGCTGTCTAAGAAGAGGGCGATCAAATTCAAGAACGTCATCCCGGCGGAAGACATCATGGTCGACGGCCTCGGCATCGGCGATGTCGGAAACATCGTCCTGAAGGACCGCCAGCTCCTCTCCGAGTCTGGACTGATCCTGGTCGTTGCCGGCGTCGACGTCGGCAACCGGAGACTGGTCTCGGGACCGGAAATCGTGTCCAGGGGATTCGTCTATGTCAAGGAGAACGAAGGATTGATCACGGATGCCAGGAAGATCGCGCAGAACGCGATTGAGAAGAGCCTGGCAGGCGGATTCCAGGACTGGAACAGCCTGAAGAACGACGTCCGCGACGATCTCCGCCGCTTCATCTTCCAGAAGACGCGCAGGAGCCCGCTGATCCTTCCGGTTTTCCTGCAGATCTAGCAGAAACATAAGGACGTAACGGAGGGATAATGAACGTATACGATCAGGCCCACGGGTTAGCCCAGGCCATTAAAGAATCCGAAGAATTCAAGCAGTACGACCAGATGCAGAAACTGGTCGATCAGGACCCGCAGCTCTCCCAGATGGTGAAGGAGCTGCAGGACCTGCAGATCCGTCAGCAGCAGGCACAGCTGTCCGGCGAGCAGATCTCGCAGGAGATGATGCAGGAAATCCAGCGTCTCTCCGCGATGATGATGGCGAACCCGGCTGCCGCGCAGTACATGCAGACGGCTATGCGGTTCTCCCTGATGATGGCAGACGTGTATAAGATCCTTGGGGAAGCGATCGGCATGGACATGTCACAGCTTCCGGAGGAACTGCGCAGTCTGTAGCCGTCCTTAAATTTTCGGAAAAGGCGGGAAAACCGCCGGAATCAGGGTGCGGACAGGTTGCAAAATGCCGTAATTCTGATATAATATATTAGATTTACTAAAAAAATAGGGAGTGAAAAACCAATGATTACAGCAGGAGATTTCAGAAAGGGCATGACGTTCGAACTGGACGGAGAGCCTAACGTCGTCGTAGACTTTCAGCATGTAAAGCCGGGCAAGGGTGCTGCGTTCGTAAGAACCAAGTATAAGAACATCATCACCGGAGCAATCCGTGAGACAGCCTTCAACCCGACAGAGAAGTTCAACGAGGCAAGAATCGAGACCAGAAAGATGCAGTATCTGTACAATGACGGAGAGCTGTACTACTTCATGGATCCGGAGACTTTTGAGCAGATTCCGGTAGGTACGGACCTCATGGGCGATGCCGTAAAGTACATCCGCGAGAACGATGAAGCAACGCTTCGTTTCTACGAGAATGCATGTTTCGCCGTAGAGCCGCCGAACTTCGTCGACCTGGTCGTCACAGAGACAGAGCCGGGCGTCAAGGGTGATACCGCGACGAACGTCACCAAGGCAGCAACCGTCGAGACAGGCGCTGTCATCCAGGTTCCTATCTTCATCGAAGAGGGAGAGAAGATTCAGATCGATACGAGAAGTGGCGAGTATCTCGGAAGATCCAAGGAATAAGGAATCACATAAGGAAACGCATGAGGAGGGACGTAGATTATATTTACGTCCCTCTGTTGTCAGTGAAAACGGAGTTTAGGGTTATGGAAACAGTAAATAAAGGCGGGTTCAGAAAGCACATACTCCTCGCCGTCATCCTCGTCCTCGTCCTGGCCGCGGGGTCCTGCGCCATCTGGTATATCACTGCCGGAAGGCCGGTGAATTCGAAGTCGAAGTCGGTTCAGATCGTAAACATCGAGCAGGGAACGGGCGCGTCCTCCATCGGACAGACGCTGAAGAGCAAGGGCCTGATCCGCTCGTCCGCTGCATTCCGCATCTACGGCAAGCTGAACGGAACGGAAGACGAATATCAGGCCGGCACGTACGGCATCAGCAAGTCGATGAGCATAGGCGAGATCGCGAAGATGATCGCGTCCGGAAAGACCAGGACGGTCAGCGTTACGATCCCGGAGGGCCTGGCCGAGTACCAGATCGCCAGGAGATTCTCGAATGCGGGGCTCGTCAAGTACGACGACTTCGTCAAGGCGCTGGAGGACGGCAGCTACCGCTCCAAGTTCAGCTTCCTGAAGGGGGCGCAGAAGGGCAAGCACTATCTCGAGGGTTACCTGTTCCCGGACACGTACTCCGTGTCTCCGGGCACGAGCAGCGACGCGATCATCACGATGATGCTCAAGAGCACGCAGTCGCAGCTCGAGGCGCTTAAGGCAGAGAAGAACCTGCCGAAGGGCTATTCCCTGAACGAGGTCATGACGGCCGCGTCGATCATCGAGAAGGAAAGCCAGGTCGACAAGGACCGCGCCAAGATCGCGAGCGTCATCTACAACCGCCTGAAGAAGGACATGCCTCTTCAGATGGACTCCACGATCACTTACCTGCTGGATCAGACCGGGGAGCACAAGACCGAGGTCACCTACCAGGACCTGAAGATCGATTCCCCGTATAACACATACAAGAACACGGGACTGCCGCCGGGGCCGATCGCGAGCCCGGGAAAGGCGTCCATCCAGGCCGCCCTGCACCCTGCGGACACCGACTACCTGTACTTCGTCGTCAGCAGCAAGCTCGACGGCAGCCACGTCTTCAGCAGCAGCTACAGCCAGTTCAATAAGGACAAGGCCGCTTACAGCAAGGCGCTTGAGGACCAGAAGAATTAAGCGAGGAAAGAACCATGGAAATCGAAATTACAAGTCCTCTGGTTACGGAATTCCTGCAGGACTACTATAAACCGCTGAATAAGAACTTAGAGAAGCTTCGCGAGATCTCCAGGGCGGACAAAGTTCCCCTGATCAGGAGGGAGACGGAGATGTTCCTGAACACGCTGCTGGAACTCAAGCAGCCGAGGAAGATCCTCGAGATCGGGACCGCGATCGGGTACTCGGCGGTATATTTTGCTACGTCGTGCCCGCACGCGATGGTCTACACGGTCGAGAAGGACGAGTACATGTACCGCGCGGCCAGGATCAACGTCCGCCAGTCGAGGCTGGAGACGCAGATCAAGGTCATGCACGGGGACGGCGCAGAGGCTGTTGAAGCCCTCAAGGCGAACGGAATCACGGGTTTTGACATGGTCTTCATCGACGCGGCCAAGAGCCGCTATCAGGCGTTCTTAGACAGCGCGCTGACCGTCTGCAGAGACGGGGCGCTGATCGTCTGCGACGACATCCTGCAGAACGGCCTGACCCTGATCGACCAGGACATGGACCCTAAGCGTGAGCGCAAGCACCGCACGAACATCCGCCAGATGCGGGAGTTCCTCGAGCAGATCACGAGCGACCCGCGCCTTTCCACCTCGCTGAACGCCGTGGGCGACGGAATGTCGGTTTCGGTTTACCACGCGCCGGACGGGGAATAATATACGAGTTGGAAAATGACGGAACATGTTCCTTGAAACAGCGCCGCGGGGCAGTGTAAAATTGCCCTGAATGGAGAATCCCCTGAGAGGGAAGGAATTCTGCGATTATGATTGTTTCCTGCCGTCGGCTTGACAAAGTTCAAGGCGGCGCGGGATCAAGCGGTTTTGACGGCAGACGGAAACAGAGAATAAAGAACGAGAAAAACGGAGAGAAGAGTAAAGAATGAAGAAACTGGAACTGCTGGCACCGGCCGGCGATCTGGAAAAACTGAAGACGGCGATCCAGTACGGAGCGGACGCCGTTTATTTTGGCGGACAGATGTTCTCCCTGCGCGCGGGCGCGGGAAACCTGTCCATCGACGAGATTAAAGAGGCGCTGGAATTCGCGCACAGCCGCGGCAGGCGCTGCTACATGACGATCAACATCTACGCGCATAACGAGGACATCGAGCCGCTTTACGGCTACCTGAACGAGATCAAGGACCTCGGCATCGATGCCTTCCTGATCTCGGACCCGGGCATCATCGCCATGGTGCAGGAGGTCATCCCAGACGCGGAGATCCACCTGTCGACACAGGCGAACATGACCAACTGGAGGACCGGAAAGTTCTGGACCGAGAAGATGGGCGTCAAGCGCCTGGTGCTCGCGCGCGAGCTGAGCTTTGACGAGATCGCTGGGATCCATGAGAAGCTGCCGGACGTCGACCTGGAGGCGTTCGTCCACGGGGCGATGTGCATCAGCTACTCTGGCCGATGCCTGCTCAGCAACTACATGACGGGCAGGGACGCGAACCGCGGAGCCTGCGCGCATCCGTGCCGCTATAAGTATGCGCTGGTCGAGGAGAAGCGTCCGGGCCAGTACATGCCGATCGAGGAGGACGACCGCGGATCTTACATCATGAACTCCAAGGACCTCTGCATGATCCGCCACATCCCGGAGATCGTGAACGCCGGCATTTGCAGCGCCAAGATCGAGGGCCGCATGAAGAGCATCTTCTACGTCGCGACCGTCGTCCACGCGTACCGCCAGGCGATCGACGCGTACTACGAGGATCCGGAGCACTGGGAGTTTAAGGAGGAGTGGCTGGACGAGCTGAAGAAGGCGAGCCACAGGCTCTTCACGACGGGCTTCTACTACGGGAATCCGTCCGGAAACGAGCAGAACTACGAGAGCAGCAAGTATATCAAGGAGTATTCGTTCGTCGGCAAGGTCCTGGACTACGACGAGAGTACCGGCGACGCGCTCGTCGAGCAGAGGAACAAGATGGTCGAAGGCGATCTGATCGAGGTGTTCGGGCCGGAGATCAGCTTCTTCAAGCAGACCGTAACCGGCATGCGCGACGCGGAGACGGGCGCAGCGATCGATGCCGCGCCGCATCCGCAGCAGAAGCTTCTGATGAAGATGGCGCAGCCGGTGAAGCCGGGCTACCTGCTCAGAATGAAGATCGAGGATTAACCGACCCGCGCTCGTCAATCTTAAAGCCGCTCTCAGAGCTCAGAGAATGAAAGTAGCGTACTGCCGCGCGGCGGTGCGGGCTTTCAAAATAGAAATTATCAATGATGGAGGAGGCGCTTATCAGCATATCATCAGAACGTATGTTATGAGGCGCGTCGTCTTTGTCTAAATCAAGATCAAGGTCAAATTGGGAATTGGGGGAGAAGCCCCCGGAATGGGAGATGTACATCGATGTTAAGTGATCCTTTTGCGGTTCGAATATGCATGATTGTCGCGGCGGCGGCGTTCGTCCTGTCGGTCCTCGTGGAATTCACGTACCGCTCGCTGGAGAATTTCAGCCGCAGTAAATGGAACGAGCTGCCGGAACGGAAGCAGCCTCTGATGCGGAGGTACCTGGACCAGCCGTTCCGCTACCGCCGGACGGACATGATGCTGCAGGCCATCTGCACGGCTGCCGGCGCGCTGAGCGTTTACATGTTCTCGGGGCCGGGAATCCGGCAGGCGCTGGCCGACACCGCGGGGTACGTCGCGCTCCTGATCATCGTGCTGTTCTTCGCCGAGAGGACGGCGGCCCAGCACGCGGAGGGCATGGCGGCGGTGCTCTGCAGCTTCCAGAGGGGGCTGTGCATCATATTCTTCCCGCTCACGTGGGTCCTGCGGGCGCTGAGCAGCATCCTGCTCGTGATCTTCCGCCAGAACCGCGAGGAGGAGGACGAGCAGTTCTCGGAGGAGGACGTCATGTCCCTGCTGGAGGAGGGCCAGAAGAACGGCGCGATCCAGGAAGATGGCAGGAAGATGATTGGAAGTATTTTCCAATTCGACGACGAGCTCGCCTACGAGATTATGACGCCGAGGACCGACGTGTTCATGATCGACATCGACGACACGCCGGACGAGTACCTCGACCAGCTCATGAGCATGCGCTATTCCAGGATCCCGGTGTACGAGGAGGAGCCGGACAACATCCTCGGCATCCTGCACATCAAGGACTTCCTGATTCAGGCGCGGCTGAAAGGCTTCGACAACGTCGACATCCGTTCGATCCTGCGGAAGCCTTACATGGTTCCGGAGACAAAGAACATCGCGGCGCTCTTCATGGAGCTGCAGGCGTCGCGTCAGCACATCTGCATCCTGATTGATGAGTACGGCGGATTCAGCGGCATCGTGACGATGGAGGACATCATCGAGGAGATCGTCGGCGACATCGACGACGAGTACGACGTCGAGACCGAGGACATCAAGGAGCTCCCGGACAACACCTGGCTCGTCAGCGGAAACGTCGCCCTGGACGACTTGAACGAGGAGACCGGGTCGAACCTCGAGTCCGACAACAGCGAGACGCTCGGCGGCTTCCTGCTCGACCTGATCGAGGAGATCCCGAAGGACGGCAGGAGCAACCACAAGGTCGAGTACGAGAACTACACCTTCACGATCATGGCCGTCCGGGAACGCCGAATCACGCAGGTCCGCATGGAAATTCATCCGCCTGAAGAGGAAGAAGACGATGAGGATTAAGCAGATCCTGCCGAAGTATGCTATAATTTCCGGATGAGGAAACAGGAAGAGCAGAAAAAGGAAGAGCAAGAACAATGGATGAGAAGGAACGAGAGGAACTCGAGGATCAGCTGACGGAGCTGATCGCGGAGACCGCGGAGTCCGTCGAGGGCGTCTGCGGCATGAGCGGAACCCTGACCGAGACGATCGTGGACACGATCCCGGGCCTCGGCGGAAAGCTCAGGGGCGTCCACCTGGACGACCGGGGAGACAGCCTGAGCGCGGACATCTACGTGATCGCCGAGTACGGGAAGAGCATCCCGGAGCTGGCATGGAACGTGCAGACGGCCGTCAGCGCCAGGGTGCAGGAAGAGATGTCGATCAAGCTGAAGAAGATCAATATACACGTGCAGGGTGTGAGCCGCCCTGACAGAGTCGAAAACGAAGAGGAAGAGGAACAGGAATGAACAGAACGCAGGCCAGAGAATGGATGATGCAGGTATACTACCAGATGGATGTCAACAAGGACTTCGATCCCGAGGACGAGGACAAGCTCCTGATGAAGAAGAACCTCGGCGACCAGGAGGACTACTGCAGGGCGCTGTACCGCATCCTGCTGAAGTACAGAGGTCAGATCGACCGCTATATTGACGAGTACAGCATCGGCTGGAAGGCTTCCCGCATGGCCAAAACGGACATCGCGGTCCTCCGCCTCTCCGCCGCTGAGATCCTGTATATGGACGACATCCCGACCGCCGTCTCCATCAACGAGGCCGTCGACCTCGCGAAGAAGTACGGAACGGAGGAGGGACCTCGCTTTATCAACGGAATCCTCGCCAAGATCGCGAAGATCAAGCCGGAGCATTCCGGAACTTCCGAGGAGGCCCCTGAAGAGGCTCATGAGGAAGCCCATGAGGCGGCTGATCAAGAAGGCGAAGAGTAATGAAGCAGAGGGCAGTACTGGGAATTGACACGAGCAACTATAAGACGTCGGCGGCACTCGTCAGGGAAGACGGCAAAATTCTCTGCGACCGCAGGAGATTCCTGGACGTACCGGAAAACGAGCGCGGGCTGCGGCAGCAGAACGCGCTTTTTCAGCATGTGACGCATCTTCCGGAGCTGATCGAACAGGTGTTCTCCGATGCGGCCCCGGCGAGGAGCACGCAGGCGGATTCGGCCGCGGGTTCTGGGACAAAGCCGGAAGCGGCACAGACGAAGGCGGCTGATGGGAAGACTGACAGGGAATCCGACGGGATCGAGCTCATCGGCGTCGCGGTCAGCACCAGGCCGCGCCCGGTCGAGGGCTCGTACATGCCGGTATTCCTGGCAGGCGAGGGCACCGGGAGGAGCATCGCCGCGGCGCAGGGCGTCCCGCTGATCCGGGTCTCTCACCAGGAGGGACACATCCGCGCGGCGGCGGAGAGCAGCGGAATGGCAGAGCTTCCGGAGCGGCTGATCTCGTTCCATTTCTCGGGAGGGACGACGGAGGCTGTCCTGATTGACCAGGGAAAGAAGGGAGAGGGCGATCCGCTCTGGTACGAGAAGGTTGGCGGGACGCGCGACCTCGCGGCGGGGCAGGTCCTCGACCGGATCGGCGTACAGCTGGGATTCCCGTTCCCGTGCGGGCAGGAGCTCGACCGGATCGCGGTCGAGACGGAGGCGAAGGGGTTTTCGGCGGATGAACTGCCGGACCTTTCCGCCGTGCCTTGCAGGGACGGGTACGTGAACCTGTCCGGGCTCGAGACCGACTGCAGCAGGCGAGTTGAGGAGATCCTGGGCGGGAAGACTTTGTCGGAAAGCATCGATCAGGAAAGCGAATTGGATGCCGATGAGAAGTCGGGCGGCCTGGAAAGCGAGCAGCGGGACGAGGCTGCAAAACTCGTGCTCGTGCTGATGAAGAGGATCACGCGGGCGGCCGCGCGGATGACCTGCGACCTCGGAGAGAAGTATGGAATTCGCGATTTTCTGCTGGCCGGGGGCGTGGCGTCGAGCGTGTTCATGCGGGAGCATTTCCACGAGGAGCTCGCACTCGCGGCCGAGAAGAAGGAGAAGAGCGCGCGGAAGCATAAGGGGCACGCGCGGCTTAAGGCCAGGGATTATCGGATTTACTTCGGTTCGCCTGCGCTCTCGTCGGACAACGCGGTCGGGACGGCGCTTCTCGGACTGGACCAGCTGAAGAGCGGCGGCGCGGAATCGGACGGAGCTGCAGATCAATTGACGTTATAGAAAGGAAAGTAGGATGGCAATCAAACCAATCACGGTTTCGGAACTGAATCACTATCTCGCGCGCATCCTCGAGACGGACCCGATCATGGCGATGGCGGCGGTGCGCGGGGAGGTTTCGGCGCCGAGGCAGGCGGCGAGCGGCCACCTGTACTTCACGCTGAAGGATAAGGACAGCAAGATCAGCTGCATGGTGCCGCGCGACACGATCGACGAGCTGCACATGGAGATCGCGGACGGCATGGAGGTCACGGTCAGGGGCCGCGTGCATGTATACATCCGCGGCGGAAGCTACTCGCTGATCGTGAAATCCGTCGAAGCAGAGGGCGTGGGCGCGCTGCAGATCGCGTTCCAGAAGCTGAAGGAGAAGCTGGAGAAGGAGGGCCTGTTCGACCCGGCGCACAAGAAGCCGATCCCGAAGTTCCCGAAGGCGGTCGGCGTGATCACCTCGGGGACGGGCGCGGCGGTGCGCGACATCCTGAAGAACCTGACGACGAGGAACGACGTGGTCGACGTCATCATCTTCCCGGTCCTGGTCCAGGGCGACCAGGCCGCGGCGGACGTCGCGAACGCGATCGCCTACGCCAACCGGAAGCACCCGGAGCTCGACGTGCTGATCGTGGGCCGAGGCGGGGGCTCGATCGAGGATCTTTGGGCGTTTAATGAGGAGCCGGTAGCGCGGGCGATCTACGCGAGTGAGATTCCGATCATCTCCGCGGTCGGCCACGAGATCGACTTCACGATCTCCGACATGACCGCGGACTTAAGGGCGGAGACGCCGACAAAGGGCGCCGTCCTGGCCGTCCCTGACACGCACCTGCTGAGAGAGGAGCTCGCCAAGATGAAGCAGAGCCTGGTCTGGCAGACCGACGGCAGGCTCAGGAATGCGCGTCTGGTCGCGAAGGAGCAGAGAAGCCGGCTGATATTAGGCATGCAGAACCGGATCAGGATCGCGGAGCAGGAGCTCGAGAGAAGGATGATGATGCTGACCGCGAGCCACCCGCTCAGGATTCTCCAGCAGGGGTACGCCGTCGTGAAGGATCAGGACGGAAACGTCGTTTCCGACATCAGGGACCTGAAGACGGCGCAGGATCTTGGACCGGAGACTTTGCCTGAGTACAGCCTGATCATGAAGAACGGAACGGCCAGGATCACGGTAATTTCCGCGGAATACCGCCAAGATATGGAAGAAAATGAGAAGATACGGTAAACTAATGTATAGGAGTATGTAATGGATACGGAAATTAAGACAGAAGGATTCGAGAAGTCCATGGAGAAGCTCAGGGAGCTTGCGGATAAGATTCAGCGTCCGGAGGTCAGCCTGGAGGAGGCTCTGCGCTGCTACGAGGAGGGCATGAAGTGCTACGACGCATGCATGACCATCCTGGACGGCGCCAAGCAGAAGATTGCTACGGAGGAGGTTCCGGAGTAAGGAGCGGTCCGTGGTCGGTTCCGTATGTCAGGAGGCGAAAATGAAGATTCAATACCAAGAACTGCAAGAACTCGTAGAGCAGCACCTGCTGGATTTCATCCCGCAGGTCAACCCGCTGAGCCAGACCCTGTACGACGCGATGGAGTACAGCCTGACCGGCGGCGGAAAACGGCTCCGTCCGGTGCTGCTGCTCGCGTCCTGCCAGTTTGCCGGGGGTGACCCGGTGCAGGCGCTGCCGTACGCATGCGCGATCGAATACATCCACACGTATTCGCTGATCCACGACGACCTTCCGGCCATGGACAACGACGACCTGCGCCGCGGGCGTCCGACGAACCACATCAAGTTCGGCGCGGACATCGCGACCCTTGCGGGCGACGGGCTGCTGAACACGGCTTTTGAGGCGATGTTTAAGGACATGTTCCTGTACTTCGACAAGCCGGACCTGCTGAAGCGCAGGATCAACGCCGCGTACCGCATCGCGGAGGGCGCCGGCGTGCAGGGCATGGTCGCGGGACAGGTCTCCGACGTCGAGTCGGACAACGGGGAGAACTCTTCCCCGGAGATGCTGCGCCACATCCACCTGAATAAGACGGCGGCGATGATCAAGGGCGCGGTTTCCGCGGGCCTGGAGATCGGCGGCGCGCCGCAGGACATGAAGGACCACCTGAGGAAGTACGCGGAGGATCTGGGGCTGGAGTTCCAGGTCGTCGACGACATCCTGGACGTCACCGGGACCGCCGAGGAGCTCGGCAAGGACCCGCACCAGGACGAGGCGAACGGCAAGCTGACCTACGTCTCCCTGCACGGGCTTGACGGATCCAGGAAGTTCGCGTCTCAGCTGACGCGCGCCGCACTCGCCGAGTTAGAGGGATATGACGAGGACGCCGATTTCTTCCGCGATCTTGTGGTAAAATTAGAGAAGAGAACGCGCTGATCCCGAGTCGGCTCCGGGCGGGCGCGCGCTGCGGAAATACGGAAGCGCAGAAGTGCAGAAACACAGATGCGTGACAGAAGTACGGAAGCGCAGCAGAATCATAGAATTACAGAAATATAGAAGTACAAAAATAATAAAAGAGTGTTTTTTTGAAAACGGAGGAAAATTGCGGATGAAGCAGCTGGAAGAATACCATTTTCCCAAGGACCTGAAGACGATGAGCAACAGCCAGATGGAGCTGCTGTCGACGGAGATCCGGGAATTTCTGATCGACCACGTCTCTAAGACGGGCGGTCACCTGGCGTCCAATCTGGGCGTCGTGGAGCTCACGGTCGCGCTGCACCGCGTGTTCAACAGTCCTAAGGACAAAATTATCTGGGACGTCGGCCATCAGTCCTACGTGCATAAGATTCTGACGGGCAGGATGGACGGTTTTGACCGCCTGCGCATGACCGGCGGGATGAGCGGCTTCCCGAAGAAGAGCGAGAGCAAACACGATATCTATCAGACGGGTCATTCCAGCACCTCGATCTCCGCGGCGGCGGGAATCGCGGCGGCGAGAGACATCCGCGGAGAGGACTACAACGTCATTGCCGTGATCGGCGACGGCTCGCTGACCGGCGGCATGTGCTACGAGGCGATGAACAACATCGGCATCTCCAAGTCTAAGGTCATCATCGTGGTCAACGACAACGGCATGTCGATCGCTGAGAACATCGGCGGCATGTCCGAGCACCTGACCAAGCTCAGGACGAGCCGGAAGTACCTGGAGACCAAGAGCAGCGTCAAGCGCAGGGTGAAGAACATCCCGGTCGTCGGAGAAGAGCTGTACGAGGGCATGTCCGCGGCCAAGAACTGGCTGAAGTACGCGCTGATGTCGGGGGGAATCCTGTTCGAGGAGCTCGGCTTCACGTACCTGGGGCCGGTCGACGGCCACAACATCGCCGCGCTGAGAGGCGCGCTGACCAGGGCCAAGCGCGTGAACGGGCCGGTCGTCCTCCACGTCATCACAAGGAAGGGAAAGGGTTACCGCAACGCGGAGATGGACCCGGGGAAATTCCACGGCATCGGCGCCTTCAACCCGGAGACCGGCGAGGTGCTGAAGAAGTCCGGGCTGACCTGGTCCAAGGTGTTCGGCGAGACGATGGACGAGATCGGCCGCGAGGACCCGAGGGTCACGGCCGTCACGGCCGCGATGGGCGACGCGACGGGACTCTGCGCGTTCGCGAAGCACTACCCGGACCGGTTCTTCGACGTCGGCATCGCGGAGGCGCACGGCGTCACGTTCTGCGCGGGGCTCGCGACCAACGGCATGAAGCCGGTTGCGGCGATCTATTCCAGCTTCCTGCAGAGGGCGTACGACCAGATCATCGAGGACGTATGTATCCAGAATCTTCCAGTTGTATTCGCGATTGACCGCGCGGGCATCGTCGGCGCGGACGGGGAGACGCACCACGGCGTCTTCGACCTGAGCTACCTCTCGGCGATCCCGAACATGCACGTGTTCGCCCCGGCGGACGGCGACCAGCTTGCCGGGCTGCTCCGGTATGCTTTGTCCCTGGACGCTCCGGCTGCGGTGAGGTATCCGAGAGGCGAGTGCGAGCGGAAGAACGTTCCGTTCGAGTATGAGGGCGGGAACCTGCGCGACAGCTCGGGCAGGGACGTCGAGATCTGGGCCGTCGGGGCCATGCTCGGCGCGGCGAGGGACGCGAAGGAGATCCTGGAGAAGAAGGGATACTCGGTCGGCATCGTCAGCGCGCTGCAGGTGAAGCCGATGGATCTTTCGCTGCTGGACAGGCACGTCAGGCTCGCGGTGACGGTCGAGGACGGCGTCGTGCTGGAGGGCTTCGGCGCGATGTTCCGGGAGAGCGCGCCCTGCGGGCTCCACGTCCTGAACTTAGGATGGCCGGACGAGTTCGTCAGTCACGGTTCGCCTTCTGACCTGTACCATATGTACGGGCTCGACGGCGAGGGCATCGCGAAGTCGGTGGAAGAGGCGCTTTCCGAGATTGCCGGCTGCGGCGATAATGCGGATGAATGCGGCGGAGACGCTGAAGAATAAGGAACGTAACTAGATACAGGAGAGGATATTGGACAAGAAGAAAAAGAAAGAGAGACTGGACGTCCTGCTGGTGCAGAAGGGCTTCTTCCCATCAAGGGAGAAAGCGCAGCGCTCGATTATGGCGGGCGTGGTCTTTGTCGACGGACAGCGAAGCGACAAGGCGGGGAACAAGATCGATCCTGACGCGGAAATCGAGGTGCGGGAGGAGATCTGCCCGTACGTCAGCCGCGGCGGATTCAAGCTCGAGAAATCGATGGAGCTGTTCCCGATCGACCTGAACGGAAAGGTCTGCGCGGACATCGGCGCGTCCACGGGAGGATTCACGGACTGCATGCTGCAGAACGGCGCATCCAAGGTCTACGCGATGGACGTCGGCTACGGCCAGCTGGCGTGGAAGCTGCGCACCGACCCGCGCGTCGTGAACATGGAGAAGTGCAACGTCCGCTACCTGGACCCGGCCCTGATCGAGGATCCGATCGACTTCATCAGCGTCGACGTGTCGTTTATTTCCCTTAAGCTGATTTTTCCGACTGCGGCAAAAATTATCCGACCAGGGGGACAAATGGTCTGCCTGGTAAAGCCTCAGTTCGAGGCCGGGAAGGAACAGATGCGCGGCACCGGGGGCATCGTACGCGACCCTAAGATCCACAAAGAAGTCATCGAAAAGGTGGCGGGGTTCGCCAAAGCGAATGGTTTTACGCCCAAAGGAATCACGTTTTCTCCGGTTAAAGGCACAAAAGGGAACATTGAATATCTTCTGTATATTGAAAACAATTCACTATCTGAAAATACGAGTGACATTCCCGCGGATTCGCGTTATAATGAAATCACTGTTGAAAGCATTGTCAGAAAATCTCACGAGGACCTGTAGTCCTGTCTCGGCAATTGCCGCGGTGAGCGATCTGACATGTTACAGATTTGATTAAGCATCCACGATGTCTAATTAGTCTGATGTATGTGTAAAGAAGTACGTGTAAGAGTATTGAAAGGAGATTCATTATGGAACTTTCCAAGAGAGTGCAGGAGATGCAGTTCTCCCCTATCCGTAAGTTCAACCCGATCGCAATCGAAGCAGAGCAGAAGGGTAAGAAGGTTTACCACCTGAACATCGGCCAGCCGGATATCGAGACTCCGCCGCAGTTCATGGAGGCAATCAGAGCTTATCAGCCTAAGGTCATCGCTTACGGCGAGTCCGGCGGACTTCCGGAGCTGCAGGACGCGATCATCGGTTACTATGGCAAGGTAGGCGTTGATCTGGAAAGAAAAGACATTATTGTCACAACAGGAGGATCTGAGGCACTGATGATGTGCTTCCTGAACATCCTGAACGAGGGTGACCAGGTTATGATGGCTGAGCCGTTCTACACGAACTACAACACGTTCGCTCTGGAAGCAGGCGCAACCGTAGCTCCGATCACAACAAACGCAGAAGATGGATATCAGTATGCGAAGAGAGACCTGCTCGAGAAGTCCCTGACTCCTAAGACGAAGGCCATCGCATGCATCTCCCCGGGAAACCCGACAGGAAATGTACTGACACTGGACGACATGAAGGTTATCTGCGAGTTTGCTAAGGACCACGACCTGTGGGTAATGGCAGACGAGGTTTACAGAGAGTTCGTTTATGACGGCAGAAAGCTCGCTTCCTTCGGACAGCTGTCCGAGTACGCAGACAGAGTTATCCTGATTGACTCCGTTTCCAAGAGATTCTCCGCATGCGGAGCTAGAATCGGCTGCGTAATCTCCAAGAACGAGGAGTTCATGAGCGGAATCATGAAGATGGCTCAGGGAAGACTCTGCTCCTCCACGATCGATCAGGTCGGCGCTGCTGCTCTGTACACGGTTGACGATTCCTACTACAAGGCTGTCAACGAGGAGTACTGCGCAAGAAGAGACACCGTTCACGAGGCACTGATGAAGATTCCTGGCGTCGTATGCCAGAAGCCGGGCGGAGCATTCTACATGACCGTCAAGCTGCCGGTAGAGGATGCTGAGGACTTCCTGATGTTCCTGCTGACTGAGTTCGACGACAACGGCGAGACCGTTATGTACGCACCGGCAAGCGGATTCTATGCAACCAAGGGAATCGGCAAGGATGAGATCAGAATCGCTTACATCCTGAAGCAGGAAGACCTGAAGAGAGCTGCTGAGCTGCTCGGACTCGGACTCGAGGCTTACAAGGCAAAGGGCCACAAATAAGAACCCCTGCCGTCCGGAAGACCAGCTGATGCGCTGACAACACAGCAGCCAGTGACGACGCCGTGACCGGATAAATACAGAAAATCAACGCCCGGACTGTTCCAATCGGAATGGTCCGGGTATTTTTATATTAGTGCCCCGTTCATGCCTGGATGAGCAGCGGCCTTGCTTTCGCGCATGCCTGCGGGAGAAACAACGGACGGGGGAATAAGGAAAGGAGAAGAGAGATGGACGAGCAGGAACAGAGGAAGGGTGAACTGAAGATCAAGAGGGTCTACGAGCCGGCGGAGGAGAGCGACGGCGCGAGGATCCTGGTCGACCGGCTCTGGCCGCGGGGGACCTCCAAGGAGAAGGCGCAGCTGACCGCGTAAAAGAAGGTGGTCTCGCCGAGCCAGGAGCTCCGCAAGTGGTTCGGGCATGACCCGGAGAAGTACGCGGAATTTAAGGCAAAATACCTGGCTGAGCTGGAGGAGAACCCGGAGTCGATGGAAGAATTCACGGAGGAGTGCGGAAAACTGCTTCAGGAGGGAAATTTGACCCTGCTGTTCGGCGCCAAGGACGAGGAACACAACAATGCGGTCGTGCTCCGGGAGTGGCTGATCGGAAAGCTCGGGCTGTAACCGATAAGGATATGGATTCACAGAGGATGATCCTGTATAATATTAAGATGTGTGTATTCTGATTCCGAGGTCGGGGGACCGGATCGGGAACCATAAACAGCTGTACATCAGTTAATTTAATGAATAGAAATGGAGGATCAGCCAATGCTGCTTTTGTCCAAAAAGGATATCGAGTCCGTTATTACCATGCAGGAGCTCATCGACGCCGACCTGGAAGCGTTCAGGATGGTGACGGAGAAGAGCGCGGACATACCGCTGCGCACGAGAATTCCGGCGCCTAAGGAGGAGGGGAACTTCCTGTTCATGCCGGCGTTCGCGGAGCCGATGGATGCCGCGGCGCTGAAGGTCGTCAACATCTTCCCGCATAACCGCGAGAAGGGGATGGACACGGCCCCGGCGCAGATCCTGTATATCGACGGGAAGAGCGGGTACATCACCGCGATGCTGGACGGAAACTTTGTGACCCAGCTGCGCACGGGAGCGGCGTCCGGTGCGGCGTTCCAGCTTCTGGCGCGGAAGGATGCGTCGGTCGGCGCGCTGTTCGGGACGGGGAGCCAGGCGGAGCAGCAGCTCTCTGCGATGCTGACCGCGTGCGGGAACCTGAAGAAGGTCCTGATCTACAGCAGAAACGAGGAGCGCCGCAGCGCGTTCGTCACCGAGATGCAGGAGAAGTTCAAGGATTTCCCGGTGGAAATAGCGGGTGCGGCGACGTCAGACGAGGCGATTCAGGACGCCGACGTGATCATTACGGTGACTTCATCCCCGGTTCCGGTCTTTGACGGAAGCAGGGTCAAGCCGGGCTGCACGATCAGCTGCATCGGGACGTACGAGCCGGAGAAGCACGAGCTCGACCCGGCGCTTCTGGCGCGCGCGTCCAAGATCATCTGCGACTCCGTCGACGCCGTGCTTTCCGAGAGCGGTGACCTGCTGATCCCGCTCGCGGACGGGACGATCAGCCGCAGCGACGTGACCGGCGAGCTCGGACAGGTCGTGACCGGACAGATCCCGGGAAGGGAGAACGAGGACGAGATCATCGTGTTCGAGTCCGTCGGGGTAGCGGTCCAGGATCTTTGTGCGGCAAAGGTCATCCTGGCCAAGGCGGAATCCGCGGGCGCGGGCCTGCGCTGGGAATAGCCCGTTCGCGCAGGCCGGCCGGGCGCCCATCCCGTCTTCCCCGGGCGCCCGGCCCCGGCGGCTCGCCCGCGCCCGCCTGACCTGCTGCCCGCCCGGAGCCCGCCCGCCCGCGCTGCGCGAAAACTTTGCCTCCGGCACAGAATAATTATTCACACGCGCACGTAAACGCCATATTCAGTATCCTGAATTCGGGAAATTATCGGACAGCTTACGGGCATTTTGCACGCTGATACATACAAGGCTTAGTATGGAAAGTGTAAATAATCGGACAACTGGTAGAATAACTTTCACACTTTATCGGTAAAGCGTGAAAGTTATTTATGTATCAATAATAAAACATATCTTCGTGAAAGGTGAGTATATGAAATATATTTCAATATATAATATTCGCAATATTTCAGATAAAGCCGAGGGAGATTCGATAAAAGTTCATAGTTAAAGAATACTTCAATATGTTGAAAATATAACTGGTTTAAGCAACAATAAAAATTAAAATTATTTGTGTAGAACACACGTATAATACTGTATACCGTACTTCGTCGGATGCAATGCGGATAATTCAACATTTTTACTGGCATCTTCCATGTAAATAATAATAAAATAAACCCAGTTGAGTATGGAAAAAGTTTTGTAAATCGTTGTACGTAAATGTGTAATGTGTTTGGAAAGGAGTTTCATTATGCACTCGTTTGCTGGGTTGATTTATTCATTGTATGAGGTCCTGTGGGGACCGCCGATGCTGATCCTTCTGGTCGGTACGGGAATCTTCATGACGGTAAGAACCAAGGCGTTCCAGTTCCGCAAGTTCGGACTTGCGATGAAGAACACGGTTGGTAAGCTGTTCGACAAGACAGAGGTCAAGGAAGGTTCGCTCTCTCCGGTACAGGCGATGACGACCGCTCTCGCCGGAACCGTAGGAACCGGAAACATCGCCGGAGTCACCGGTGCGATCGCACTGGGAGGCCCGGGAGCCGTTTTCTGGATGTGGGTATCCGCGCTGTTCGGAATGATTACCAAGTTCTCCGAGGTAACCCTCTCCGTTCGTTATCGTGAGAAGAACGAGCTGGGCGACTGGGTCGGCGGACCGATGTATTACATCAAGAACGGTCTCGGAAAGAACTGGAAGTGGCTCGGTGTCTGTTTCTCGCTCTTTGCCGCAATCGCAGCACTGGGAATCGGAAACATGACCCAGATCAACACGATCGTAACTTCCGTAGGATCCATCTTCACGCAGTTCAACCCTGCAACTACAGATGCGCAGCTGAAGACGATCTACCTTGTTGTTGGAATCATCGTCGCAGTCCTGACCACGATGGTCCTGTTCGGCGGACTGAACAGAATCGGCGCTGTAACCGAGAAGCTCGTACCGGGCATGGCTATGCTGTACGTCCTCTCCGCAATCATCGTCGTTGTCTTCAATTACAGAAATATCGTTCCTGTATTCGCGGACATCTTCCATTATGCGTTCAATCCTGCTGCGATCGGCGGCGGACTCGCAGGAACCGGAATCAAGGTCACCATGCAGATGGGAATCGGAAGAGGAATCTTCTCCAACGAGGCAGGACTTGGATCCGCCCCGATCGCCCATGCCGCAGCTGACACCGACCACCCGGTAAGACAGGGTATGTTCGGTATCTTCGAGGTATTCGCCGCATCCATGGTCATCTGCACATTCACCGCGCTGGCAGTTCTGACATCCGGCGTATGCGGACAGTTCTACGGAAAGAGCGCAGGAACCGACATGGCCATCAGTGCATTCAGCACCACGTTCGGCGGAAAGCTCGCAGCGATCATCATCGCACTGTGCATCACGATGTTCGCACTGTCCACGATCCTGAGCTGGAGCTTGTACGGAACCAGATGTGCGGAGTTCCTGTTCGGCACCAAGATCATCAAGCCGTATCAGGTTCTGTTCGTAGCCTTCGTCGTTATCGGAGCAGTTACCAAGATGGACCTCGTATGGACCATCGCAGACGACCTGAACGCCATGATGGCGATCCCGAACCTGCTCGCCGTCATCATTCTCTCGCCGGAGATCGTCCGCCTGATCAAGGACTTCCTCAGCGACAGCCCGCAGTACACCTGCGAGAGACTCGAGAAGGAAGCCGAGGCAAGACGCCAGGCCGAATACCACCTCGAGAAGAAGGCAGCAAAGAAGACGGGAACCAGATAGTTCCGTATCAGAACGTTCAATCCCTTCTATAATAATATAGAAAAGAAACAATGTCATTCAGAATCAGCCGGCAGGCCTATAGAGCCCGCCGGCTCTTTCTTTTTTGTCCGCATCCATTCATCTGGTTCGTTTAGACAAAGTCGGGACGGTTCAGGCCGCTCACCGGGGCCGCCGGAAAGAGGGATGCGCGGAATTCTGACGTCGCGTTTTCCGGCAGGGACTTTACAAATGGAGAAATCGTGAAGAGTGATTGTGTTCTTTGTCACGGAAATATTGTAAATCAAGCCGCAAATCAATTGTAAAGCCGGAAACACTTTACAAACATCAAGCCGGTAAGCATTGAAAATTCAATGGTTTGAATGACTTTACATACGTTTTACAAAGTATAGATTTCCCACTTTACATTCGTTTTGTAGACTGTTAACTGTCGAAGGGAGAGAAAAAAGAGAACCCCTTCCGATACGCTGATTGGATCATAATGCAAAGAATGCAATATGAGAAAGGAGAATAATGATGTTATCAGGCGAAAATTCGAAATCTCACGGGAAGTTTAAGGCGGCGGCAGTCCTCGTACTGATCGTAGCGATCATGATGGCTTTCACAGCATGCGGAGGATCTTCCTCAAGCAGCTCATCTGACAGCTCGAGCAAGAAAATCTCGGCGTCCGGTTCTTCCGCACTTCAGCCTCTGGCCAAGCAGGCGGCTACAGACTACATGAAGGAGAACAGCGGCGTTTCCATCACCGTAAGCGGCGGCGGAAGCGGAACAGGACTCAAGCAGGTCTCCGAGGGTTCCGTAGATATCGGAAACTCCGATGTAGAGGCTGCTGAGAAGCTGGACAAGGATGCGGCTTCCGAGCTGGTAGACCACAAGGTTGCACTGGTTACGGTTGCACCGGTTGTAAACTCCAAGCTGGGTGTTGACAATCTGACTACCGAGCAGCTGATCGGAATCTTCACCGGCGAGATCACGAACTGGAAAGAAGTTGGCGGACCGGATCTGAAGATCATGCTGGTAACCCGTCCGGAGTCCTCCGGAACAAGAGCACTCTTCAAGGAGTACGCAATGGATGGTAAGGAAGAGGCTTCCAAGTCCGCTCTGGAGACAGACGACTCCGGTACACTGATGGAGACTGTTGAGAAGAACAAGGGCGCGATCGGATATGTCGCACTGTCCTACCTCACCGACACCAAGGACGCTGTAGCAGTCAGCATCGACGGAGTCGAGCCGACACTGGAGAACACTTACAACGGATCCTACAATGTATGGGGCTATGAGCACATGTACACGAAGGGTGACGGAAACAAGACCGCACAGGCATTCATCAAGTACCTGGCTGGTAAGGACTACGTCAAGAACGTTGAGGACATGGGATACGGCGCAATTTCTAAGCTGACCGACAAGGCGGCAAAGAATCATGACAAATAAAGCTGCATCAAGACAGCGCAAAGAGAAGGCCTGCAAAACACTCGTAATGCTTTGCGGGCTTCTCATTATCGCTCTCGTTATTGTCATCGCGCTGTTTCTGGTCGTAAACGGGAGCGGTACCTTTATTCAGTATCACCATAGTGTCTTCGAGTTCCTGTTCTCATCGGACTGGGATCCGTCTGACACACCTGGCGTTGGCGGCGGAAAAGTAGGCGCGTTAATCTACATCGTAGGTACGATCTACACCTGCGCGCTGGCGCTCCTGATCGCAGTCCCGTTCAGTCTGGCGGCGGCGATCTTCTTATCAGAGATCTCTCCTAAGTTCGGAGCCAGATTTCTGCAGCCGGCAATCGAA
The DNA here is from genome assembly GCA_903789635.1 of uncultured Eubacteriaceae bacterium. GTDB lineage: Bacteria > Bacillota > Clostridia > Peptostreptococcales > Anaerovoracaceae > Aminicella. Next base: position 29,838 of record CAIFEY010000003.1, on the reverse strand, counting down.
ATCTTCGTCGGAATTCCTTCCGTTGTATACGGCTGGGTCGGCATGACCGTCCTGGTTCCGTTCATCGCGAAGAAGTTCCACGCACCGATGGGCGGATACTCCGTCCTGGCGGCCGGCATCGTCCTGGCGATCATGATCATGCCGACCATCACAACTCTGTCAGCCGATGCGCTGAGGTCCCTGCCGCCTAGATGCAAGATGGGTGCGCTGGGCATGGGCGCGACGAGATGGCAGGCAATCTACACAGTACAGGTGCCGATGGCTAAGAGCGGCGTCATCACCGGTGTCATCTTAGGACTCAGCAGAGCCCTGGGAGAGACCCTCGCGGTAGCGATGGTAATCGGAAAGACCAGAGCCTTCCCTAAGGGAATCCTCTATCCGACGAACAACCTGACGGCTGCGATTGCGGCGGACATGGGAAATACGGCGAACGGCAGTGAATATAACCTGGCTCTGTGGAGCATGGCCCTGCTGCTTCTGATTTTGTCCCTGATCTGCATCGCGCTGATCCACCTGACACTGAAGAAGAAGAAAGAGTATTAACCGGAAAGGAAGCAAGCATATGAATGAGAGAAGTACACATGCGAGATCGCGTGGGGTCGATCACTTCATGACCGGGATATTCTATATCGTCGGCGGAAGCGCCATCCTGCTGCTGCTCGTGCTGGCAACATACATTGTCATTAAAGGAATACGCAGTTATTATCCGGGAGTCATGGGCTTCACGGATGCGGGAATCGGAAACCAGCTGTTCAACACAGTCTACCTGGTTGTCCTGTCCCTGATCGTCAGCGTCCCGCTAGGAATGGCGGCGGGCACCTACCTGTCGGAATACGCCAAGCAGGGCAAGCTGACTGAGATTATCACGATGTCCATCGAGGCACTGAGTTCACTGCCTTCCATCGTCATCGGCCTGTTCGGCTACCTGGTCTTCATCCTGATGACCGGAGCCCAGAGCAACCTGCTCGCAGGTGCCATGGTCGTCACGATCCTGAGCATCCCGCAGATCACCTCGACGACGAGGGACGCGCTCCGCGCGCTGCCGGACGACTACCGTACCGGAAGTGTCGGACTCGGCGCATCGACGTTCCAGACTATCTGGCACGTCCTGATCCCGGCCTGCATCCCTAGAGTCGTCACCGGAATCATCCTGGTCGCCGGCCGTGGATTCGGAGAGGCAGCTGCACTGCTGTACACCACCGGACAGAGCACGATCATCGACTGGAGCAACTGGAACCTGGCGTCCTCTACATGTCCGCTGAATCCGCTCCGCCCGGGAGAGACCCTGGCGCTGCACGTCTGGATGATGCGTACAGAGGGAAGTGTGGTACAGCATTCCACAGAGATTGCGAACATCTCCTCCATGATCCTGGTCATCGCGGTACTGGTCTTCAACCTCGCGGCACGTCTGCTGTCCGCAAGAATCGTGAAGAAGAACCGCGGAGCATAAGATCTGGAAGATAGAATATAGGAGTTAGATAGAAAATGAGCGATAATAAAGACAAGATTGTCGTCGACCATATGGATCTGTTCTACGGCGATTTTCAGGCGCTGAAGGACATCAATCTGAGGATGCCGGAGCATGAGATCACGGCGTTCATCGGACCGTCCGGATGCGGAAAATCGACCTTGCTGAAGTCTCTGAACCGGATGAACGATCTGGTCGAGGGCTGCAAGATCACGGGAAAGATCGAAATCGACGGACAGGACATCTACGATAAGAAGGTAGACGTCAATCAGCTTAGAAAGCAGGTCGGCATGGTATTCCAGCAGCCGAACCCGTTCGACATGTCGATCTACGACAACGTCGCGTACGGTCCGAGAATCCACGGAATCAAGAACCGAAGCGCGCTGGACGAGATCGTCGAGAGGTCCCTCAGGGGAGCAGGTCTCTGGGACGAGGTCAAGGACCGTCTGAAGAGGAACGCGGTAGGCGTTTCCGGAGGACAGCAGCAGAGAATCTGCATCGCGAGAGCCCTGGCCGTCGAGCCGGACATCCTGCTGATGGACGAGCCGACTTCCGCGCTGGACCCGATCTCCACATCGGCGATCGAGGACCTGGCTATGGAGCTGAAGGAGAACTACACGATCGTCATCGTCACGCATAACATGCAGCAGGCGGTCCGTATCTCCGACCGTACCGCGTTCTTCTACCTGGGAGAAATGGTAGAGTACGCGCCGACGGACGAGTTGTTCGCAACGCCTAAGAACCCGAAAACAGAAGAGTACATCACAGGGAGGTTCGGTTAATGAGAATCCACTATCGTCAGCAGCTTGAGACGCTGCACCTGCAGCTGATTGAAATGGGAGCTGCAGCAGTAGACGCGATCGACACGGCCATGAGATCCGTGCTGAATCACGATATGGCACTCGCCAAGAAGGCGGAGCAGCTGGAAGGAGCGATGGATCAGTCGCAGAGAGAGATTCAGTCCCTCTGCCTGAAGCTTCTGCTCGGCCAGCAGCCGGTTGCAGGAGACCTCCGTCAGGTTTCCGCGACGATGCACATGATCTCCGACCTGGAGCGCGTCGGCGACCTAGCTCAGGATATTTCCGAGCTCGCGCCGTACATCACCGATCCGGATCTTCTGGATCAGGTTAACCTGCATGACATGTCGGATGTCGCGTGCGGGATGGTTTCCGACAGCCTGAATGCCTACGTCAAGCAGGATTCCAAACTTGCGCAGGAGGTCATCGACCGTGACGACGTCGTCGACGAGGCGCTGACCCAGGCTAAACGCAAGTGGGTCGAGCTCGTGTACAACGAGGCGGGCGAGAAGGTCAGAGACTCCGCAGAGGAGTTCGCGGATATTCTGATGATCTCCAAGTACTTAGAGCGTGTCGCCGACCACGCGACCAACGTCGCAGAGTGGGTCATCTACGCGGTAGACGGCATCCTGCCGGGAGATGAATCGGAGTACGAGAAGGATCGTAAGCCGAAAAATTCTTAGCATTCTGGTATTTAATACCGGGATGGGGTAGAATTAATCTAAAGCCGCATGCGCGGGGATACGAGCAGAATACCGCGGGTGCGCAGGGCAGCGGAAGGCGGAGAGAAAGAAACAGTACGGGACCGATATACGGATCGACATACGCATCTCTATATGGGCAGTACGGCTCCGCGGCCGCAGCAATGGTTGTTGATTAAGAAAAGGGAAAAGGAGTTATACGTGATTTACTGTGTCGAAGACGATGATTCCAGCAGAGAACTCATCTTATACGCTCTTCGCGGAGCAGATTTCACCGCAGAGGGGTTTCCGGACGGGGAATCGATGTTCCGGGCACTCCGCAAGGAAGTTCCGGATCTGATCCTGCTGGACATCATGCTCCCGGATGAGGACGGAATTTCAATCCTCCAGAAACTGAGGGAGTCGCATGAGACGGAAGAGATTCCGGTCATCATGGAGACTGCCAAGGGGACGGAGTACGACAAGGTTCGCGGCCTGGATCTGGGCGCGGACGATTATCTGGTCAAGCCGTTCGGCATGATGGAGATGCTTTCCCGCGTGCGTGCTGTCCTGCGGCGCACCGGAAAGACCGCCGATAAGAATGTCCTCCGTCATGACTCCATCGAACTTCAGGAAGGGTCCCACCGCGTATTTTCAGACGGTCAGGAGGTCACCCTCACCCTGAAGGAATATGAACTGCTGCACCTGTTCATGAAGCACCCCGGCAGAGTATACACCAGGGAAGAGCTGCTGCGTCAGGTGTGGGAAGAAGATTTCGCAGGAGAAACACGAACCGTGGATGTGCACATCGGCACGCTCAGGAGCAAGCTCGGGAACGCCGGGCGCATGATTGAGACGGTCCGCGGTGTCGGGTATCGGATGGGAGCATCGCGATGATTAAGAATATACATCGATCAATTATATTGGTCTCGCTAATTGTGCTGCTGGCCGCTGCAGGTCTGATTATGGGTGCCATGTACCCGTATTTTCAGAACGTCGAGGCCAATGAACTGAAGGCGCAGACAAAATTTGCCGCACAGGGAGTCGAGCTTGACGGCCGGGCATACCTGAAGCACTTCGACAACTCCAACGTCAGGATTACCTGGATCGCGAAGGACGGAACGGTCCTGTACGACAACGAGGTCGATCCTGCGACGATGGCCAACCACAAGAACAGAATTGAGGTCAAAGAGGCCATGCGGACCGGCTACGGCCAGAGCAGGAGATACTCCAAGACACTGACCGAGCAGCTGTTCTACTCCGCACAGCGCCTGGAAAACGGCACCGTCATCAGACTCGCCGTCACCAGACACTCCGCGTTCACCCTGATGGTAGGACTGATCCCTGAGATCTGCTTTATCGTCCTGATCGCGATCATCCTTTCGCTGATCCTGTCGTCACGGCTCGCGAAGAGAATCGCCGCACCGCTGAACAGCCTGGACTTAGACCATCCGCTGGACAATGAGGATGAGTACGAGGAAATCTCCCCGCTGCTCGACTGCATCTACCGCCAGCAGATCGAGCTCGGGCATCAAAAGGACGTCCTGGACGAGAAACAGACGCAGATCGATACGATCCTGAAGCACGCCCAGGAGGGAATGGTTCTCCTGACGCCGAACGGACGCATCGTCAGCATCAACGAGGAGGCTTCGGAGATCCTCCAGACGGGCATGCAGTGCACCGGCCACGACATCTTGGCCTACAGCCGCGAGGCAGCGCTGCAGGGTCTGATTGCGAGGGCTCTGCAGGGCGAGACGCTCGAGGAGAAGATCTCCATCGGAGAACTGGTCTTCCAGGTCAACGCGTCGCCGATTCTGGAGCAGGAACATGTCGTCGGCATCGTCATCCTGTTCTCCGACATCACCGAACACGAGAAGATCGAGCAGATGCGCCGCGAATTCACGGCCAACGTCTCGCACGAGCTGAAGACGCCGCTGCATGCGATCTCCGGATACGCCGAGCTGCTGATGAACAACCTCGTCAAGCCGGATGACGTTCCGGAATTCTCGAACAAGATCTACACCGAGACGCAGCGCATGGTGCGCCTGGTCGAGGACATCATCCGCCTGTCGCACCTGGACGAGGGAGTCCCGGGCCTCACGACGGAGAACGTGGACATGTTCAAGGTCGCAAACGACACGGTTTCCGAGCTTTCCGCCGAGGCGGACGCTGCCGGCATCAAGCTGAGCGTGACGGGCGAAACCGCCAAGGTCTGCGGATACCCATCGCTGCTGCACGAGATTGTCCGCAACCTGGTCGAGAACGCGATCCGCTACAACAAGAAGGGCGGAGACGCGAGCGTCGACGTCACCTCCAGGGACAGCCGCTGCATCCTGACAGTCGCTGACCACGGCATCGGCATCGCCCACGACGACCTGAACCGGATCTTCGAGCGCTTCTACCGAGCGGACAAGAGCCACTCGAGCACAGTCGGAGGCACCGGCCTTGGACTCTCCATCGTGAAGCACGCGGTGCAGATCCACAGGGGCACGATCCACGTCGACAGCAAGGTCGGCGAGGGCACGACGATCACCGTCTCCCTCCCGCTCGCCAAGCGCGAGGTCAAGGTCCTTAAGTAGATCCGGACAGCCCCGCAGCACCGGCGCAGTGCAGACTTCACGGCATGCCTTTGACAAAATCAAAGCCGCCGGAGTGACAGCGCCTGATGCGCACCCCTGCCCGACAGGGGAAATCAAGTATAAGTTTCGCTGATAACATTCATCAATAAACCGCCGCACACCGGAACAGCAAGCGTATCCCGGTGCGCGGCTTTTTTCATGCCCCGCCGCGCGTGACCCCGCCGCCCCTGCCAGCCAGCCCGGGGGCGCCAGGCTCACGGCGGCCCATCTCCGCGGCCCGATTCCAGCCGCCCTCTGCCCACCCGGAGCACCGGGCCGCCTCCATCCGGCCGCCCTGCCTCCCGCCCCGGCACACCGGGATACCCCGCCCGCCGCCCACATCCCCACCCGAATTTGTTTGAACACGCGAAATAATCCGGGAAGTTTTGTGGTCAACACCGCAGGTTTGCGGTAGTATAATATACAGGAGACTATGCGGCGGGTTCCGCCGCACGACATAAGAGCCTTACAGGGGCTTAAATCAAGAGGTAAATAAACAAGAGACATTTAACAGCACAGGAACAGGAGCTTACGTATGAAAGAAAAATTTACAGGAAGCAGTCAGTACGTCGCGTCGGACGATTTGCTGACGACCGTGAACATTGCGATGACACTCCAGAAGCCGCTGCTCGTCAAGGGCGAGCCGGGCACCGGAAAGACGATGCTGGCCAAGGCCGTCGCGGACGCGCTCGGCATGGAGCTGATCACGTGGAACATCAAGTCCACGACCAAGGCGCAGGACGGACTCTACGTCTACGACGTCGTCCAGAGGCTGTACGACAGTCAGTTCGGCACCAGCGGCGTCGACAACATCGCGCAGTATATCAAGCTCGGAAAACTGGGCGAGGCGTTTCAGCGCGAGAAGCAGGCGGTCCTCCTGATCGACGAGATCGATAAGGCCGACCTCGAGTTCCCGAACGACCTGCTCTGGGAGCTCGACCAGATGGAATTCTACATCCCGGAGCTGCATCAGACCGTCAAAGCGATCGAGCGCCCGGTCGTCATCATCACCTCCAACGCGGAGAAGGAGCTGCCGGACGCGTTCCTGCGCCGCTGCATCTTCCACTACATCGAGTTCCCGGACGAGGACGAGATGAGGAAGATCCTGGACGTCCACTTCGACAACCTGGACGAGGAACTCGTCAACCAGGCGCTCGCGGCGTTCTACTACATCCGCACGCTCCCGGCCCTGCAGAAGAAGCCGAGCACGTCGGAGCTGATCGACTGGCTGCGCGCGCTGCAGTACGGCGGCGTCTCCGCTGACCAGATCAAGAAGAAGATTCCGTATGCCGGCGTCCTGCTGAAGAAGGACAAGGACCTGGAGATCCTCCGCCGCCAGCTCGACAGGCGCTAGGCTTCATGGGATTGACGTATAGAAAGGAGGGACGAGAAAGAGAATGTTCATAGAATTTTTCTATTATCTCCGTTCCAGGGGGATCAAGGTGTCGCTGAACGAGTGGATGACGCTGCTCGAGGCGATGGAGAAGGGCCTGCACCACTCGACGCTGACGGGCTTCTACAACCTCTGCCGCGCGGTCCTGATTCACGACGAGTCGGACTTCGATAAGTTCGACCAGGTATTCCTGGAGTTCTTCGAGGGCGTGGAGTATCCGGGCGAGATTCCGGACGAGTTCATGCAGCGGCTGAACCACCCGGTCGTCGACGTCGAGGAAGTGAAAATCGACCTGGCCAAGCTGGGCTTTGCCCCTGAGGAGATGGAAGACATCCTCGCCTTCATCCAGGACCGCCTGAACCGCCAAAACGAGGAGCACAACGGCGGAAACACCTGGATCGGCACCCATGGGTACACCCCGGCGGGAAACTCGGGCTGGCACCCTCACGGCGTCAGGATCGGCGGACAGAGCAAGTTCCGCACGGCCAGGGCAGTCGCGGGCGAGCGCAAGTTCCGAGACTTCAGGAAGGACAACACCCTCGACACGAGAGGCTTCCAGATGGCGTTCCGAACGCTACGCAGCCTGTCCGCGAGGACCGACACGCAGGAGAAGGAGCTCGACGTGGACGCGACCGTGCGCGCGACGGGGGACAAAGGCGGCCTCCTCGACGTCCGTTACCGTCCGCCGAGGAAGAACACGATCAAGGTGCTGCTGCTGATGGATTCCGGCGGATCGATCGAGGACTACGCGAACCTCTGCAGCATGCTGTTCCAGGCGGCCGTGAAGTCCAACAGCTTCAAGGAGCTGCACATCTACTACTTCCACAACTGCATCTTTGACAACGTCTACAGCAAGCCGGATATCAAGCTCGAGAACAAGATTCCGGTCGACTGGCTCTTCCGGCAGTATGGTCCGGAGTACCGGGTGATCTTTGTCGGAGACGCGATGATGGACCCTTACGAGCTGCACGGACACGACTACAACTGGGGCCTGCGCGAGTTCAGCGACTACTCGGGCTACGACACGTTCATGCGCTTCCTGAAGGCCTACCCGCACTGCGTCTGGCTGAATCCGGAGAAGAAGCCGGCCCATCCGGGCTACTGGTTCCGGACCTATCAGGAGCTCGAGCAGATCTTCCCGATGTACCACCTGTCGCAGGAAGGCCTGGAAGACGCGATGCACCGCCTGATGCAGCGCCAGTAGACGGTTGTTCAGACAAAATATCCGCCCGAGCAGGAGGAAACGAACCTGCTGAGAGACAGCTGAAATACAGATGAATCAAGACGGACGACAAGACGGACGAATCATATGAATCGGATCGATAACCGACGGAACAGGAAATCGTTCGGCTAAAAACTATAAGAAAGGGGAATTGCGAATGTACCGGGGATTTGAAAATGAAGCGACCTGGGCGTACGCGGCGTATCTGAACAACGACCTGCGTGCCTACAGAAAGTACCGGGTCATCGTCAGGAACCTGCGTCTCCGCTACGGGGACGACGACCTGCTGAACCAGTTCACGAGGGTTCTGGAGTACCAGAGCAGCCGGTTTACCCCGGAGGAGAGACGGGAGAACCCGTACCTGAAGAGGATCCGCGAGGGGGACTGGAGCACCGTCGACTACGAGGCGGTCGCGCGCTCGTTCATCGGGCGCAGGGACGGTCAGCGCCCGGCATAAGGGCCCCTGACAGGAGTATCGCTCAGAGAACACAAGACAAAAAACAGAGCATGCAGCCGCGTGAATACGGGCTGCATGCTCTGCTTATCAGTTAATTCTTCTTAATGAAGGTCTCACTTGGGAGTGACCCGCAAGGTTAGCTATTCCTGTTCCGACTGTCCCGATTCCTGGACGGTCAGGGTCAGACCGAGCGCCTGTACGAGCCTGTTCAGGGTGACAAGATTAGGCAGCGTGTGGAGCGTCTCGATGCGCGCTACTGAGGACTGCGGCATGTTGCACCGATTGGCGAGCTCCCGCTGGCTGATCCCCCGTGCATTGCGGATCTCCACCAGCTGAGCAATGAAGCGAGCAATTGCAATGGCCTCTGAAGGGTCGCGGTCTTTCAGTGTCGCGCAGTTGTTTACCAGATCTTTGTAGTTAATTTCCTTAGTCATCCTTGATCTCTTTCTAGAACGGTTGTTGGCGGGTGTATACCCGCTGCGTCGGTCATCAAAAATATTTGCAGGATTCCGACTAGGAAGCCTGCGTTTTACACTTCTTATGTTTATTATTTTGCACCCGAAATTTAAAGATGTCAACAAAAAGGATGCATTTATCACTTAATTTAATCCTTAATACTTATTAAGAAGCTCAATATATGTTCAAGAACAAAAACAATTTGTAATACCCACTTAATTAATCGGTGGAAAAGAGATATTTTACCTGTCCGTAAGAGGCGTGATTCTGCCGGATTTCCTGAAGGCGTCTGTGCAGTCACGTTCGGCGAAACCGTTATATTTAGCGGCCAGATGGGTTGACAGTAAGTCAGAATGTTTGTAAACTAAAATCATGATTAGTCTGTGGTGACGATGCTTCGGCGCGGGGATTTTTCCGGGATAAGTTGTGCTAATAATCACTAACCTTGGCCGGACTGTGAGCGCTTGGAGGATCGTCCGTGCGGCACTTGCATGAGGATATGAAGAGAGATAATAATGGGAGCCCGGAAGCTGGGCTAAGGGAGGACTGACGTGGGTAGACCGCAGTTAGATGAGGAGACAAAGAAGGAAAATGTCAGGACGCTGATCAGATGTGCGCGTGACCTGATCGATGAGCGGGGCGTGCAGAACGTCACGATCCGCAGCATCTCTGACCGCGCGGGCATGAACAGCGCGACGATGTATAATTATTTCAAGGACCTGGACGAGCTGATCACGTACGCCAGCATCAGCTGCTTCCAGGAATACTGCGCCCAGCTGCACACGGAGTACGACTATCTGACCGACGAGGAGCCGGAGGAAGTCTACCTGATGACCTGGGACCTGTTCTGCGAGTACGTGTTCAAGAGCCCGGATCAGATGTACCAGCTGTTCTTCGGCAAGTACAGCGGAGAGATGGATACCGTGATCAGCAAGTACTACAAGCTGTTCCCGGGCGAGATAGAAGGCCTGTCCCAGAACCTGCAGGACATGATCGCGGACGCCGACATGTTCGGCCGCAACTACCGTGTGCTGAGCCCGATCATGCCGGAGGGCTCCACGGAGAAGGACCTGAAGATCATGAATGAGCTGACCGTCTCTTACCTGCAGATGCTGCTGAAGCAGCTCGCCGACGACGCTCAGGGACGTTACACTGCGGAGGGACAGAAGAAACGGATGATGGAGGCCTGCGTGTTCCTGCTGGATCTCGTGACTAAATGAAAGGATCGGGAAACCAGAGAATCCCTGCTCCATATGGCCGGGCAGTTCAGTCTGGAGATGGGGCAGCAGCGCGTATGACGGCCTGAGTTGAACGCGAACCGTCAATCCCTGGGAGGCGCCGCAGCGTCTATCGCGCGTATTTATAGGAACTATAAATATCCGATATAACCTCTATATGCGGACTGAATACAATTGTGCGTCGTTGTATAAGTTGATGCATAAGCTATATAATATGTAGAAAAGTGCCAGGATTCCGGGACGCCGGAGTCCTGGCTTTTTCTGCATGCGAATGGTAAAGGGAAGGATAAATAATCATTATCGTTATATGGTTAACAAATTGCGGTTGATAATAGAACTAATTTAATGTATATTTAGAAAGGTAGGGTATCCTGAGGCATGTGCTGAAAACCTCAGGACGCCCATGTGCTGAAATTATCATGGAAACGGCGTTCTCTGCTGCCGTTTTTGTCTTAACGGAATCTATAATAAATGCAGATAACCGTTTAGTCTGCAGAGGAGGAAAATCAATGAACAGTGTGATTTTAGGCTCCAGCTACGTGCTGGCGCATACGCCGGATATGGTCATTCATAATGGAACAACCCAGACGACAGAGAGAATCGTCAACCCGGACGACGACTACCTGAAGGAGCTCCCGAAGCACCTCCGTTCCTACGAGGATGCGGTAAACTACTGGCCAAACCAGGTTTACATCGGAAACGCTACTCCTAACGACCTGAAAGAGGTTGAGTTCCCTTACTTTGACAAGAAGTACGAGAATGCTGATCGTTACGGTAAGTTCGGAGAGATCATGCCGGAGGATGAGTTCACTGTAATGATGCAGATCTGCGACGTGTTCGAGGTCGTAAAGCTGGACAAGGAGTTCGTTCCTGCGGCTAAGGAAAAGCTTGCCAAGGATCCGATGATTGATGAGTCCATGCTCGCACGCGTCGAGGACGGATATGACATTGCCGAGATTCAGGGCTATGTCGACAACGAGGCTGCAGAGGGCCTGTACATCGATGACAAGCTGGTTGGATGCGTCAAGCGCGCTCACGACATCGATGTAAACCTGTCCGCAGAGGTCATGCATGAGAACCTCGCCGAGAAGGCATCCAGCGTTCTGTCCCTGCTGTACGCAGTAAGAAACGCGGGAATCAATAAGGAAGACGTAGAGTACGTCATCAACTGCTCCGAGGAAGCATGCGGAGACATGAACCAGAGAGGCGGCGGAAACTTCGCTAAGGCTGAGGCTGAGATCGCTGGTCTCGTAAACGCTACCGGATCCGACGCGAGAGGATTCTGTGCAGGACCGTCCCACGCAATGATCGAGGCTGCATCCCTGGTTAAGGCAGGCGCATTCAAGTGCGTACTGGTAACCGGAGGCGGATGCACCGCTAAGCTCGGAATGAACGGAAAGAATCACGTCGAGAAGGGCATGCCGGTACTGGAGGACTGCCTGGGCGGATTCACGATCGTAGTCGCTCAGAATGACGGCGTACATCCGGAGATCAACCTGGACATCCTGGGACGTCACACGGTAGGAACAGGTTCCGCACCGCAGCACGTTATCGGAAGCCTGGTTGCTGATCCGCTCGAGAGAGCAGGACTGAAGATCACGGATATCGACATCTTCTCGCCGGAGATGCAGAACCCGGATATCACCAAGCCGGCAGGAGCTGGAGACGTTCCGATGGCTAACTATAAGATGATCGGCGCACTCGCAGTTAAGCGCGGCGACATCGACAGAAAGGGCCTCGCAGCATTCACTAAGGACCACGGACTGGTTGGATGGGCTCCGACACAGGGACACATTCCTTCCGGAGTACCGGCAATCGGACCTGGATGCGACATGATCATGGACGGACAGATCAACAGCCTGATGATCATCGGAAAGGGATCCCTGTTCCTCGGCAGAATGACCAACCTGTTTGATGGTGCGTCCTTTGTCATCAACTCCAACAAGGGAGCAGAGGCTCAGGAAGGATCCGGCGTATCCCAGAAGGAAGTTAAGAGCCTGATCGCAGAGGCGATGAAGAATTTTGCGGAATCTCTCATGGACGGGGAGGAGAAGTAAAATGGCAGAGAATATCAATAAGATGATTGCAGATACCTTTCTGCAGATCGCGGACGGTCTGGAAACAGGCAGCTTCGGTGCTAAGCCGAAGATTGCGCTGACCGGAATGGGAAGCGAGCACGGAGAGGAAAATGCCATGAAGGCTGCCGTCGCGGCTGCCAGAGAGGGCATTGACGTTTATTATATCGGAACTCTGGAGCACGAGGGCGTTACGACGGTCTCCGTTCCGGACGACGAGGCCGGCCACAAGAAGATGGAAGAGCTGCTGCAGAGCGGCGAGGTCGACGGTGCGGTTACGATGCACTATCCGTTCCCGATCGGCGTTTCTACCGTCGGAAGAGCGGTTACACCGGGCCTCGGCAAGGACATGTACATCGCGAACACGACCGGAACGTCCAGCACGGACAGAGTGCAGGGCATGATCAAGAACGCGATCTACGGCATCATCACGGCCAAGGCATGCGGATGCGAGGATCCGACAGTCGGAATCCTGAACGTAGACGGTGCCAGACAGACCGAGATGGCGCTGAAGGAGCTCGACGCGAACGGATATCACATCGCGTTTGCAGAGTCCTCCCGTGCGGACGGCGGCTGCGTAATGCGCGGAAACGACGTCCTGAGAGGAACACCGGACATCATGGTTACGGATTCCCTGACCGGAAACATCCTGATCAAGATGCTGTCCTCCTACACGACGGGCGGCAGCTATGAGGCAGTAGGATGCGGCTACGGCCCTGGAATCGGCGAGGGCTATAACCAGCTCGTCATGATCATTTCCAGAGCTTCCGGAGCACCGCTGATCAAGGGCGCGCTGACATTCGCCGGCGAGCTCGTAAAGGGCGGCGTGTTCGAGGTTGCCAAGAAGGAGTTCGAGGCGGTTCACAAGGCCGGATTCGACGAGGTACTGGAGAAGTACAAGCAGCAGCCTAAGGAAGCAGCGACAGAGAAGGTTGAGATGCCGCCTAAGGAGATCGTAACGGCCCAGATTCAGGGTATCGAGATCATGGACCTGGACGACGCCGTTCAGCTCCTCTGGAAGAATAACATCTATGCAGAGAGCGGCATGGGCTGCACAGGACCGGTTGTCCTGATGTCCGACGCCAACCTCGAGAAGTCCAGAGAGATCCTCGAGAAGGGCGGCTACATCGGTTAATTCCGATTCCCACAGCTAAATAACAAAAAGCCTGCAAAGCGGCGCACCAGCCTAACCGGGTGTGCCGCTTTTTTACGTGCTTATGGGACATCGCAGGGACAAAATTCAATGCATCAATAAAAGCCGGTCCTGCGGGCTTACAGGAGTGCTGCCGCGGCGGTAAATACCATCGGCATTGTCACGATGCAGAGGATAGTAGAAATGGTCATCAGGCTGATCCCGCTCGTCGGGTCCATGTCCTCCTGGACGGCGAACAGCACGCACATGCTGGCGCTTGGGCAGGACGCGAGCAGGACGGCGGCGAGGCAGGCGGTGCCGTGGAGGCCCAAGGCAGGGAACAGGAAGGCACTCATGAGAGGGAGGCCGAGGTTGCGCAGCAGAAGGGCGGACAGAACCGGGAGGTTGAACGCCTTCCTGCTGAAGTGGAACTGCGCGAGGCTGTCGCCGACGACGAACATCGCGAGTGGGGTGTTGGCGTCGGAAATGTAGGAGAGCGTGTCGGTGACCGGTGCCGGCAGATGGATCGAGAAGAGGAAGATCACGATGCCGACCGCGATCGCGATGATGTTCGGGTTCAGCAGGATCTTCACGATCACTTCCGACGCCTTTCGCTTTCCGGTGCGGTTATGGCGGCGGTACAGGTCGACCCCGAGGGACCAGGTGAACGCATTTGAAGCGGCAAGCATAGGCGCGGCGTAGAAGACACCTGCGCTGCCCAGGACCCCCTGAACGAGTGGTATGCCGAGGAAGCCCATGTTCGGGTAGATGCTGCCGAACTCCGTGATCGTCCTGACAGTCGGATCCTTGACCTTCAGGAAGACGAGATGGGAAATGACCGTGGAGAGCAGGAAGAACAGCATGGAAAGGCCGAAGTCTAGCAGCAGGGTGTGCAGGCGCTGCGGGGAGAACGGCTTCTGGAACGAGTGCACGATCAGGCACGGGCTGATGACCAGGAACAGGATGTTGACGAGCTGCTTGGACGTTTCCGCGCTCATCATCTTCAGCCTGTGGATCAGCAGCCCGACCGCCATCAGCAGGAACATGACCGCGATCTGAATGATTAGACTGCCGGTTTGCATGGGTATTTTCCTCCTTTTATATAAAGAATTTCATTAAATCGATTTAATCATAACGGTCAGAGACTATTATAGTCCAGAAAATTGTTTACTACAATAAAAATAATGTTCGAATAGTGTATTATAGACATAAAAATAGGAAGAGTCGCGAGAGGTAGAAAAATAGAAACTTACGCGCATTATTTACAAAATGAGCAAGAACGGGATGAAATCGCCCAACTCTGCAGGCTGACCCCGTCGATCGTGCGTCCGCAGGGCGTCATCCTGTGACAAAATTTTTCTGTCACGAATTTCCACTTTTCTGCCGCCCAAACCCGATATTCCTTATAGACGAATTACTAGAACGCAGTTTGGTCTATAGCACCAGACACACTGATTTCAATATACACAATGATAATTAATGAATATAAAATTCGTAGTTATCAGAAGTTTTCAAAGTAGAGGGGTTTTTCCATAAGTAAAATATATATGAACACAGATAAATATGTTAAACTATTAATAAAGTCGATGAATGGAAATAAATTTCCTAACATGTGGATTTTGTGTGGTTGTGACGGGCGTGTGAAGATAGGGTAATTTCGCGCATAAAAATTGCCAGACAGAGTAAAATCTGCCTGGCTTACTTAAAAGAGAAATAAAGAGGAGAAAGCTTATTTATTCTTGAAGTCCGGATCGCGCTTCTCTACGAATGCGGTCATTCCTTCAGTCTTATCCTCGGAAGCGAAGCACTGAGTCATGGCCTCTCTCTCGAAGCGTGTTCCTGTGTACAGGTCGGTGTCCATGCCGGCGTTGATTGCGATCTTGCCCTGGCGTACGGCGATCGGAGCCTGTGCACTGATCTTCTTAGCGAGCTTAACCGCTGTGTCCATCAGCTCTTCAGCCGGTACGACCTTCTCAACCAGGCCGATGCGGTAAGCCTCATCAGCACGGATGTTGGTTGCGGAGAGGATGATGTACTTTGCCATACCCTTGCCGATCAGGCGCGGGAGACGCTGCGTTCCGCCGAATCCAGGGATGATTCCCAGACCGACCTCAGGCTGTCCGAAAACGGCCTTTTCTGAAGCGATGCGGATGTCGCAGGCCATAGCGAGCTCGCATCCTCCGCCCAGGGCGAATCCGTTGACTGCAGCGATGAAGATCTTCGGCATATGGTCGATCGTGTTCATGACGTTGTGGCCTCTTGCTGTGTACTCGTGACCCTCGATCGTGTTTGCGTTCTTCATCTCTACGATGTCTGCTCCGGCTACGAATGCGCGGCCTGCACCCGTTACGATGACAGTGGTTACGCTGTCATCCGGTGCGATATCCTCATCCAGGCACTTCTGGATCTCGATCAGTACCTCTGTGTTCAGTGCGTTCAGAGCCTTAGGGCGATTAATGGTGAGGTATCCGATACCTTCCTTTACTTCATAAGTGATGTTCTCGTACATCGTTATGATCTCCTTTCCTAATATGGCAAGCTTGTTACTTTGTTAACAAATCTTCTACAATGTATCATATACGAAAATAAAGAATATTGCAATTGCATATTGAAAAATCGCCCGGACTTTTTATATAATATATTAGACGCAAGTTATGCTTGCGAAAATTTTCAGATTTTGAAATTACGTACTTGTTAAAGGAATATCAATGTGCTATACTATGGCCATGAGATGAGATGAGAGTCCGCAAGGTTGAACGCAAACCGCCGGAAGAACTGATCGGGAGATTCCAGTACCGGATTTAATAAATAAGCAGTAAACCTCGGGTTCCTCGGACAGAAGATCTGATTGATGCTAAGAACTTCTGATTCGGAAGGGCACGGGATCCTTGCAGGAACGTCTCGTTCAACATGAACACGTATTTCATAGTTCTGTGGAAGTTTTATTAGGAGGATTATCATGAAGGTAGCAATCTTTGGAGCTGGAACAATGGGTTCCGGTATCGCACAGGTCATGGCAGCCCACGGACACACAGTCCTGATGTATGCCAGCAGTGTTGCTTCTGCACAGCGTCATAAAGACAAGCTGGGCGCTTCCCTTGAGAAGAGAGTTGCCAAGGGCAAGATGACAGAGGAAGATAAGAACGCGATCATGGACAAGGTTCTCGTAGAAGAGAAACCTGCAGCTGCTGACGCAGACCTGGTTATTGAGTGCGTTAAGGAAGAGATGGCAACGAAGAGAGAACTGCTGAACGAGCTTGATGAAATGTGCAAGCCTGAGACAGTATTCGCTTCCAACACATCTTCTCTCTCCGTTACAGAGATGGGACACGGACTCAAGCATCCGGTAATCGGAATGCATTTCTTCAATCCAGTTCCGACGATGAAGCTCGTAGAGGTTATTCGCGGAGCTAACACGACTCAGGAGACATTCGAATTCATCTACAACCTGGCTAAGGAAATTGGCAAGGATCCTGTAGAGGTTTCCGAAGCACCGGGATTCGTTGTTAACCGTATCCTCGTTCCGATGATCAATGAGGCAGTAGAAGTTCTGTATCAGGGCGTTGCTTCCAGAGATGATATTGATAAGGGCATGAAGCTCGGAGCTAATCATCCGATGGGACCTCTTCAGCTGGCAGACTTCGTAGGAGTAGATATCGTACTGGCCGTTATGGAGACGATCTACAACGAGACAGGCGATTCCAAGTATCGTCCATCCCTCCTGCTGAAGAAGATGGTTCGTGGAGGACAGCTCGGTATTAAGACCGGCAAGGGCTTCTATGACTATTCTAAGTAATTGTTGATTAAAGGAGATTTACGCTATGGATTTTGAGCTGAGTAAAGAGCATCAGATGCTCCAGAAGTTATACCGCGAAGTCGCGGAAAACGAGATCGAGCCAATTGCGGCAGAGATCGATGAGGAAGAGAGATTCCCTTCCGAGACGATCCCGAAGCTGGCGAAGATCGGCATGATGGGTATTCCTTGGTCTAAGGAAGTTGGCGGAGCAGGATCAGACCACGTTGCCTATGCAATGGCAATCGAGGAGATCGCTAAGAAGTGCGTAACGACATCTACAATTGTCGCAGCTCATACTTCTCTGTGCACATACCCAATCCTGCACTTCGGTACAGAAGAGCAGATCAAGAAATACGTTCCTGACCTGGCATCCGGAAAGAAGCTCGGAGCTTTCGGACTGACAGAGCCAGAAGCAGGAACAGACTCCGCAGCACAGCAGACAGAAGCTGTACTGGACGGAGATCACTACGTACTGAACGGTACCAAGTGCTTCATCACGAACGCATCTGAGGCAGATGTATTCATGGTTGTTGCGATGACGGACAAGTCCAAGGGCAACCACGGAATTTCCACATTCATCGTTGAGAAGGGCATGCCAGGATTCTCTGTAGGCCCTCACGAGAAGAAGATGGGTATCCGCGGAAGTGCTACTTCCGACCTGATCTTTGAAGACTGCATCGTTCCTAAGGAGAACATGCTCTACAAGGAAGGTAAGGGATTCAAGGTAGCGATGAACACACTGGACGGAGCTCGTGTCGGTGTTGCTGCACAGGCAGTTGGAGTTGCCGAGGGAGCAATCGACGAGACAGTCAAGTACGTTAAGGAGCGTGTTCAGTTCGGAAGAAGACTGAGCCAGTTCCAGAATACACAGTTTGAACTTGCTGACATGCAGGCCAGAACGGACGCCGGCAGACTGCTGGTACTCCGTGCTGCAGCCGCTAAAGATAATAACGATCCGATGCTGGGATACTATTCCGCTATGGCTAAGATGTACTGCGGCAAGAACGCTTCTGACGTTACTCGTCGCTGCCTGCAGCTGTTCGGTGGATACGGATACATCCGTGACTTCCCGATCGAGCGTATGATGCGTGATGCTAAGATCACAGAGATCTATGAAGGAACATCTGAAGTTCAGAAGATCGTTGTTTCTCGTGCAATGGGAGTGAAATAGCCGCAAAATGAATGATTTCCAGAAATTGTATGCTGAAAAAAAGATGACACCGCAGCAGGCGGCAGCTCAGCTGGAAAGCGGAACTACGATCGGCGCAGACATCGCGCTTGCGCAGCCGTTTAAATTCTATGAGGCGGTTGCGGAGAGGGTTCGCAAGGGTGAGCTCAAGAACATGGTCCAGGCATCCCTGCTGGATACCCAGGAGCCTTCGTTCATGACCGACCCTGAGATCGCGAAGAATTATCGCGGTGTGGACTGCTTCGCCGGTGCGTTCGCCCGTAAGTCTGTAAATGCGGGACTGATGGATGTTCTTCCTGGATACTACAGGGACTTCCCATCCATCTTCGGTGATCTCGTTCAGCCGGAAGTTTACGTCGGAGTCGTTTCTCCGATGGATAAACACGGATACTTCAGCACCGGATGCAGCCATTCGGTTACGGACGGACTTCTGAAGTCTGCTAAGAAGATTTTCCTGCAGGTAAACCCGAAGATGCCGAGAAGTCTTTCATCCACACAGCTGCATATTTCTCAGGTTGACGGTCTGTGGGAGGATGATTCCGATCTTCCGACCGTAGAGCCTGGAACGGTCGATGAAATCAGCCAGAAGATCGCGGAGTTTATCGCTCCGGAGATCCCGAACGGGGCAACACTTCAGCTGGGAATCGGTTCGATCCCGGACGCAGTTGCCGCAGGACTGAAGGATCACCGTCATCTGGGAATTCATACGGAAATGTTCACCAACAGCATGGTTGATCTGATCGAGTGCGGGGCGGTTGACAACTCGATGAAGCCGATTCATACGGGTAAGACCGTTGCGACATTCGCATTCGGATCGCGCAAGATGTACGATTATATCGATGATAATCCGTCATTCATGATGCTCCCGGTTGACTACGTCAATGACCCGAGAGTGATCGCGCAGCATCCGAACTTCATTTCGATCAATGCAGCTGTACAGGTTGACTTTTTCGGACAGGTCTGTGCAGAGTCACTCGGTACCAAGCATATCTCCGGAACGGGAGGCCAGTCTGATTTTGTCCGTGGTGCTATCAAGTCTAAAGGAGGAAGAAGCTTTATCGCATTTCCATCCACGGCTTCACACGGAAAGATCAGCAGAATCGTCCCGACACTCACTCCAGGAGCGCAGGTATCGACGAGCAAGAACGATGTAGACTGCATCGTTACCGAGTACGGAATCGCGCAGCTCAGAGGAAAGACCCTCGGTCAGAGGACCAAGAATCTGATCGCGATCGCTGATCCGAAATTCCGCGACGAATTAACATTCCAAGCGAAGAAAGAAAACATTATCATATAAGAATTGATAAGGATGGTTTTAAATATGAAAATTCTTGTTTGTGTCAAGCAGGTTCCTGATACATCTGGCGTAGTAGCAGTGAACCCGGATGGAACCCTGGACCGTGCGTCCATGGAAACAATCATTAATCCTGATGACCTGAACGCAGTTGAGGCTGCCCTTCAGATTAAGGACGAGACAGGCTGCAAGGTCGTCGTCGTTACGATGGGACCGCCGCCGGCAGAAGGCATGCTGAGAGAGCTGGAAGCTATGGGAGCTGATGAGGCTTACCTGATTTCCGACCGTGTATTCGGAGGATCCGATACATACGCTACTTCCCAGATCATCGCTGCAGCACTGCATAAGATCGGTATCGAGGATGACGACGTCGTAATGTGCGGACGTCAGGCTATCGATGGAGATACCGCTCAGGTTGGACCGCAGATCGCTGAGAAGCTGAACCTGCCTCAGATCACCTACGTTGGTGACATCCATAAGGAAGGCAACAAGATCACATGCAAGCGCATGCTGGAAGATGGATACATGACAATCGAAGTCCAGACACCATGCCTGCTGACCTGCATCAAGGAACTTAACGAGCCTAGATATATGTCCGTCGGCAGAATCATGGATGCATATTCCATGCCGCTGACCGTTCTGGACAACGAAGCATTGAAAGATGAGCCTCTGATCGATCCTACAACGATTGGTCTGAAGGGATCTCCTACAAACATCCTGACATCATTCACCCCGCCGCAGAAGGGCGCAGGCACGATGCTGGAAGGAAACGGTGCAGAGACCTGCCAGAAACTGGCTGGAATCATGGCAGACAAGCACATCATCTGATGAAAGGAGATTATAAGAGCTATGCCTACTTACAGTAATACAGATACAGCTGCTTATAAGAACGTTTGGGTCTTTTGCGAGCAGCGTGAAGGCAAATTAATGCCAACCGATTTTGAGCTTATTTCCGAGGGACGTAAGCTGGCAGATGAGCTGGGAGTTAAGCTCTGCGGACTTCTGCTCGGACATAACGTCGAGGGAATCGCCAAGGAACTCGGCGGATACGGCGCTGATGAGATCATCATTGCTGACGATCCGCTCCTGGAAGTTTACACAACTGACGGATACACCAAGGTTATCTGCGAGACAGTTGAGGAACTGAAGCCGGAAGTACTGCTCTTCGGAGCTACGAACATCGGCCGTGACCTGGGACCGCGCTGCGCAGCTCGCCTGCACACCGGACTGTGCGCTGACTGCACACACCTGGACGTCGACATGCCGCTGTACATGGACTTCCTGAAAGAGAACTCCACACTTCCTGAGAACAGGCTTGACCTGATCGCTAAGCACACGGTTAAGGTTCTCGGTGAAGACCACGACACAACCAGAGACCTGAAGATGACTCGTCCGGCATTCGGAGGACATCTGATGGCATCCATCATCTGCCCGCGTTTCCGCCCAGCAATGGCAACGGTTCGTCCTGGCGTACTTGCTAAGGCACCTTTTGACCAGGCAAAGGCAGATGCAGTTGCAATCAACAAGGTTAAGGCTAACATCACAGCTGCTGACATCCACGAGGACGTTAAGGAAGTCGTTAAGGCTGCTAAGAAGCTGGTCGACCTGGTTGGAGCTGACTACATCGTTTCCGTCGGAAGAGGAATCAGCAAGGATGTAGACACTGGAATCAAGATCGCACAGGAAATGGCAGACGTACTCGGCGGAGTAGTCGGCGGGTCCCGTGTAGCAGTTGACTCCGGATGGCTGTCCCCGGATCACCAGGTAGGACAGACAGGAAAGACTGTACATCCTAAGGTTTACGTCGCACTGGGAATCTCCGGATCCATTCAGCATAAGGCTGGAATGTCTGACTCCGAGTTCATCATCGCGGTTAACAAGAACCCTAACGCACCGATCTTCGAGGTTGCTGACTACGGAATCACCGGAGACCTGTTCAAGGTAGCTCCGCTCCTGACAGAGGCAATCAAGGCTGAGAAGGCTGCAAAATAATCACAAAGTTTGTTCGCAGTCGATGAGGCTGCAATCAATATGAATATTATCCAATAGAGGGACAATCCCACCGAGGAGGTAACAATGGAAATTAAGGACGTAGTAATCGTAAGTGCTTGCCGTACAGGTATTGGTAAATTCATGGGCGAGTTCAAGAACGTTTCCGCTAGAACACTGGCAATGACAGCTGGTTCCGAGGCTATCAAGCGCGCAGGCATCAAGCCTGAGGACGTTGATGAGATCGTCATGGGAGAGTGCTTCACAGCTACACAGGGATCTCTTCCTGCACGTCAGGTTGGTATGAGAATCGGAATGAGAGAAGACAGTGACGCTTGCACAGTTAACCAGAACTGCGCATCCGCTATGAGAGCTCTCGAGATCGCTTGCAGCGACATCCAGCTTGGAAAGACCGAGATCGGCCTGGCTATGGGTGTTGAGAACATGTCCATGGCTCCATTCATCCTGCCTAAGGCTCGTATGGGATACAGAATGGGATCCATTCCTAACGCTGGAGCAGCTGAGATGTATGATACAATGCTGCACGACGGACTGTATGATGAGCTGAGCGGCGGACACATGGGCTGCACAGCTGATAACGTTGCCAAGAAGTACAACATCACTCGTGAAGAGTGCGATGAGCTGGCTGTTCAGAGCCACACGAGAGCTGCTAAGGCTACAGAGGACGGAAAGTTCAAGGACGAGATCGTTCCGGTAATCCAGAAGAAGAGAAAGCACGGCCAGGAGGTCGAGATCGTTCTGGACAAGGACGAGCACTTCATCCCAGACTGCAACTATGACACGATCAGCAAGTTCAAGCCAGTATTCACCAAGGACGGTGTTACTACTGCTCCGAACGCATCCGGAATCAACGACGGAGCTGCTGCTCTGATCGTAATGTCCGCTGACAAGGCTAAGGAACTCGGAGTTAAGCCGATCGCTAAGCTCCTGAACATCGGATACGCTGGTGTTGCTCCTGAGTACATGGGAATCGGACCTGCATACGCTATTCCGAGAGTCCTGAAGGGCGCTGGAGTAGAGTTCAAGGACGTTGACTACTTCGAGATCAACGAGGCATTTGCTGCTCAGTTCCTCGGAGCTAAGAAGATCCTGAAGGACGAGTTCGGAATGGATATCCCGAATGATCGCTGCAACCTGAACGGATCCGGAATCGCTCTGGGACATCCAGTAGGAGCATCCGGAATCAGAATCATCGTCACCATGCTGTACGAGATGATGCGTCATCCAGATTGGAAGATCGGCTGCGCATCCCTGTGCGTAGGCGGCGGCCCGGCTATGGCATCACTGTGGGAAATGTGTGACTAATCTAGTCTGATACATTCCTCAGAACTTATATAGCGCGGTGTGAGAACCACCGTGATTGCTGACAATCGCTCCGGCATTATGCCGGAGCGATTGTTATTTTTGTTTTTTTTGGATTTGCGGAGTTCGAGCCGCATTGAAGCGGCGCCGGAGCACGCGGATGCCCGGCGGGAGGTCAGGCGGAAGTGAAGAAGGTGTTCGGCGGCTGTTTCGTATTCTCGCGGGGGTTCAACATCCTGAACAGGCGTTGCATTCCCGGGCGGAATTGGAATACAATGGACTACGTGAGAGAATGTACGCGGACGAAATCGTGCAAGAAATCACGGAGTAAACCGCAGACGAAATCACGAGAGCAATCACGGATGAAATCGCGAAAGAAATCGCGGAGGATATACATGGGAATATGTTGATGAACGCGGGAGCGGAGGGATAAGATGCAGGAGAACGGGAATATCGGTAAAACCGGGGAGTTTGGAACCGGGGGGTTTGGAAATAAAGGAAGAAACCCTGTAAAAAAGGAGCAGCCTGACATCGGGATCGATGACTTCAGGCATATCGAGCGGCTGGGGAAGGAGAGGCGCGAGCGGGTGCTTGCGATGCGGCATTATCCGGGCGCTGATGGCGGATCTCTTCCGCTGTTATACTTTCCGGGCCTGGAGGACACAGGTGTGTGTGAAACGGCGTTTACGACGAGAATAGGGGGCTTCAGCAGGGGATGCTGTGCGGCGATGAACGCGAGCTTTGACCAGTGCGACGATGCTAAAGATGTAAAGAGGAACATCGAACTATTGGCCAATGCAATGGGGAGCGCACCGGAGAAGATGGTCTATACCGAGCAGCAGCACACGACCAATGTGCGCGTCGTGACGGAGGAGGATGCCGGGAAGGGCACCGTGCGGCCGAGGGGCTGGACGGACGTCGACGGGCTGGTCACGGACGTGCCGGGGCTCGTCCTCACGGCATTCGGGTCGGATTGTACGACGCTGTACTTTGTCGACCCGGTGCATCGGGCGATCGGGCTCAGCCACGCGGGCTGGCGCGGGACGGTCGCTGGAATGGCGGCGGAGACCCTGAGGGTCATGCGGGAGCAGTATGGGACTAACGCGGAAGAGGTTTTTGCGGCGGTAGGGCCGTCGATCTGCCGGGAGTGCTACGAGATCGGATCCGACGTCGCCGAGAAGGTCAGGGAGGCGCAGCCGGAGTTCGCGGACGAGGTTCTGGACCCGTATCCGGAGGGAAAGTTCCGGCTGGACCTGCACCTGCTGAACAAGCGGATCATGGAGAAAGCGGGCGTGCCGGGGGAGCACATCTACGTGACGGACATCTGCACGAGGTGCAACCCTAAGCTTCTGTTCTCGCACCGGATCATGGGCAGAGAGCGCGGGAACAACGCGGCGCTGCTGATGCTGAAGCAGGATTGATGCGGGACCGGGCAAGAGAAACTGAGATATAGAGGTTTTGATAAATTGAGAAACGGAGAATCCGAACAGAAAGGAGCAGTCATGGTACGATCCATCGACGAAGACCCGTCTAAGGAAATCGGGAAAATACTGAAGAGGATCCGCGCGGAGCGGGACCTGACCCTGGACAACGTGGCGTCGCTCACGGGCGTGAGCAAGACGATGCTGGGCCAGATCGAGCGCGGCGTGTCCGTGCCGACGGTTTCGGTGCTGTGGAAGATCGCCAAGGGGCTGCAGATCTCGCTTTCGACGCTGCTGAACGAGCCGGTCCAGCAGTACGAGCCGGTCGAGATCCTGCGCGACCTGAAGCCGGTGTACGACGAGGACAACGGGATGATCCTCTACAACATCTTCCCGTTCAACCCGCTGAGCGGATTCGAGTGCTTCTACATCATCCTGGAGCCGGGCACGAGGCACCCGTCCGACCCGCACAGGAGCGCGGCCGAGGAGTACATCATCGTCACGGAAGGCACGCTGAAGCTGCAGCTCGAGCAGCAGACGTTCACGCTCGTCGCCCCGGCAAAGATCAACTTCCACGCCAACATCCGGCACTGCTATTTGAACGATTCGGACGAACGGACGGTTTTCCAAAATATCATGAAGTATTAAGAAAAACGGCCGGGCTGCACGTAAGATGTGCGGCCCGGCCGTTTATGCTGAATATGGTGTGTAATGCGGGGGTTGGACTCGCCTCGCTACTTGTACGACACGACGCGGACGCCCTCGTCCTCGATGATCGCGTTCAGGCGGCTAAGCTCGTCCGCGGTCGGGGTCCGGAAGAGGTCGGCCTCGTAGGTCATGCCCAGCTGTCGGTACTTGTCCTCGCCGTAGCTGTGGTACGGCAGGAGCTCCATGCGTGGGTCGCGGAGGTGTCTTTTGACAAAACGGGCCGTGGCACGGATGTTGCCGTCGTCGCCGTTTATGCCCATGATGGTCGGCACGCGGATGACGATGCCTTCCCTGGACTGGCCGAGAGCCGCGATGTTGGCCAGGATGCGCTCGTTGGAGACGCCCGTGAAGTGCAGGTGCTTCTCCGGATCCATGTGCTTGATGTCCATGAACAGGAGGTCGATCCGGTCCAGGGTCGGCTGCAGTTCCGTCAGCTCGAAGTAACCGCTCGTCTCCATCGCCTGGTTCAGACCCATGTCGTAGGCCTCACTCACCAGTTCCGCGAGGAATTCCGGCTGACTCGTGCATTCGCCGCCCGAATAGGTCACGCCGCCGCCGGAGTTGCGGAAGAAGAGCATCTGGGTTTCCAGTTTTTTAATGACCTCGCCGACGGTCATCTCTGTCACCGTGTTCTTCCTGGCGTTTTCCAGGCAGGCGTCGACGCAGGCCCCGCAGCCCGTGCATTTGGCGCGCTCTGCGGGGTCGTTCAGGTCGATGCCGACGCCTTCCGGGCAGGCTGCCGCGCAGCGTCCGCAGCAGATGCATCTCGATGAGATGTAAAGGATGTTATTTTGTCCTGTATACCCCTCGGGATTGGCACACCAGCGGCACCTCAGTGGGCAGCCCGCGAAGAAGACGATCGTCCGCACGCCGTCGCCGTCGTTGACGGAATAGTTCTGCAGCTGCAGGATGCGGCCTTTAGAAGCTGTCATGGACGTAGCGGCGAATGATGGAGTCCTGCAGGCGCTTGGACAGGTGGACGAACTGCGTGCTGTAGCCGGCCACGCGGACGAGCAGGTCCTTATAGTTCTCCGGGTGCGCCTGGGCGTCGAGCAGCGTCTCCGTCGAAAGGGTGTTGAACTGGATGTGGAAGGCACCCATATCGAAGAAGGACTGGACGACCGAGGCCAGGTTGCTGCGGCCGCGCTTGGTGTCGACCAGGTCGTGGCTGAGCCTCATGTTCAGGAGTGTGCCGCCGGAGTGGATGTCCTGGTTCATCTTGGCGCAGGACTTCATGGCCGCGAGCGGCGTGGAGGTGTCCGTGCCGCCGACCGGGGAGATTCCCTCGGAGATCGGCTCCGTCGCCCTGCGTCCGCATGCGGAAGCGCCCAAAACCTTTCCCGTCGGGATGAAGTTGGAGATTCCCATGAATGCCGAGGTGAACGGGTTTCCGTAGTAGTCCTTGTAGCTCACGGTCTCCTCGTAGAAGTGGTTCTCGATGCGCTTGGCGATGTCGTCGACGTAATCGTCGTCGTTGCCGTACTTAGGGCAGGCCTGTGCCTTCCGGCGCAGTTCCTCGTATCCCTCCCAGTTCTTGTCGCAGGCGTCCAGGATCTCGGACAAAGTGCAGACGTGGTCGTCAAAGACGAGTTTCTTGATGGCCGCCAGGGAATTGGAGGATTCCGCGAGGCCGATGCCCGTCAGGACCGGTCCGATGTTGTACTTGGCGCCGCCGTCTACGAGGTCTTTGCCGGACTTCAGACATTCCTCGGAGAGGGCGGAGAAGAACGGACGCGGGATGTATTCCTTCTGGATCTTCTGCGCCAGGATGGACGACTCGACGGCGACGGCAATCAGGTTGTCGAACTGCTGATAGTATGCCTTTGCCAGCTCATCGTAGGACTTGAAATCGCGGTCCATCGGAATGCCCATCTGCTTGCCCGTCAGACGGCTCCTGCCGCCGTTGGTCGCGTATTCCAATGCTGCGCTGAAGTTGATGTTGGCCGTGCTCGTCCACTCGAAGGTCTTGCGGAAGTGCGGAACGACACAGCCGCAGTTGTTCCAGTCGCGGGCGTCCTCGGTCTCGTAGCCGAGGTTCTTCAGCATCATGTAGCCGGTCTTGTCGCTGTGGATCGCCGGGAAGCCCGTGCCCTGTGCGACGAGTTCCATGACGGCGTCGACGAATTCACGCGGGCTGTCGTGGGAGATGCGGACGGACAGGCCAGGCTGGTGGGTCTTCACCTCGCTCGTGGCCTTCAGGGCCAGGTAGCTGAGCTCGTTCGTCGCGTCTTTGCCGCTGCGGTCACTGCCGCCGACGGTCAGGTTCTGGAACTGGTTGTATCCGGCGAAGAAGTCTGCGGTGTTTGCGGAGATGGTCCATACCCACTCGGACAGCTTCAGCCAGTAGCACTCGATCAGCTCGAGGATGCCGTCGTTGTCGTGAAGGTTGTGCTCGATGTCGTACTGGTAGTACGGATACATGAACTGGTCGAACCGGCCGACGTTCAGGGAGAGCGGATTCTCCATGATGATGCCGCCCCACTGGTAGAACCAGATCATCTGCAGGGCCTCCTGGAACGTCTGCGGCGGCTCTGCCGGGATGCGGGAGCAGATGTCTGCGATCTGAAGCAGCTCCTGGCGGCGGAACTCGTCCTTCTCCGATTCCGCGAGGCGCTTGGCCTCCTCCGCGTAGCGCTTTCCTAAGGTGATCATGCCCTCGCCGCAGAGGATGACCGACTCGTAGAAATTGCGCTTGTCCAGCCCCTCAGGATCGGTGAGCTTCACGCCCTTAAGCTGCTCCCTGCACTCGTCGATGATGCCTTGCCAGCCCTTCGTAAACAGGCCGTCCTGGTAGTCCGGCGTGATCTCGCCGACGGACTGCCGCCACTTGGAGTCTGTGTCGACGATGCCAGAGTCGACGCCGACCTTGGCTGTCTCCTCAGGGATCTGCGCGAGGAACGCCTCCTCGACAGACTTTCCCTTCCAGTACGGGAAGATGTTCTTGCGCACGTAGTCCCGCTGCTCCTCGGTCATCATGTACGGGTCCTGCTCACGCGTCGAGAAATTGTCCATTTCCTTGTCGACCCACGTCCAGGAGAACTCCGGCGTCAAAATTCCGCATTTCCGGAATTCACCGATCGCGCCGACGATGAGCTCGCCCTCGAAGATGTGGACGCCCAGCTGTTCGCAGACATCCTTGAACGCCTTGGCCCTGCGGATGATCGCCGCCTGGCCCTCGGTCTTCTTATACGATTCCGTCCAGATGCGTGCCCGCTCGTAGGAAATCGACGGCATGTCGTTGACGTACGCGTCCTTAGCTTTCTTAATCCGTTCTGTAAGCATGGTGGTAAACCTCCTCTGTGCAGCTCGTTCGCGGCTCCGTTGGCTCCGTTCTGCCGTTTCGCTGCTCTGTGCGTTATAGCGTACAGCGTCCTGCGCATTCTGATGCACAAGCGTGCCGAGCGCTCCCGCTGCATAACGTCCCGTGCGTGATAACGCACGGGTTCAGTACAAATATTCTTAATTCAAGTATAGTGTTGCGGCTGACTAATGTCAATGAATGTGCGTTATGCCGCACAAGGAGGCTGCAATAGCGTACGTAAGAGGAGGGCTTGAATGGGAGGTGGATGGACGGACAGGCGGCGATAGGGACGACAATGGCAAAATCAGGCGGCGACGAAATAGTACGGCGGTGGGAGACGGGAGGACTGCGGGATACAGTACACATAGATGAAATCTATCGAAAAACCCTCGAAGGGCTTTTCTGGCCTCCAACCATTGTGCAGGAAGGCAAATCTTGAATTCTGACGCAACGCGAATTTTTCTTGTTGGCAAGGCGCGCTTTTTCGCACTCTGACGCAACTTTTTCGATGCCAAAAAGCGCGCGCAGAAGTCTGACAATTTAAAATGCAGGCATATTTGATATCGAAATGGTCCGCAGGCAGCCATTAGATAAGCTTGAGGTGATCTGTGGGCTCTCCAACAGTGTCCGCAGTGATGAATAAACGTTCAATATGATTATGTATTTATACATTAAGTATAGATTGACCCGCCGCAGACAATATTTTCCTGGAAAAGGGCGTAAAAAGAGACGAATTTGAGAGGGCGTAATAATTTACAGAGGGAACAAATCTATAAGATCAAGCAGTTCAAAAAAGCTGTTGCGTCAGGGCGCCGTTTTTGCTCACTTACGCAATTCGGTAAAAGCCGTTGCGCCAGGATGAAGAGATCTTTCTCTTACGCAACAATATGCAGTATACAAGGATGATTTTTTACCGATGTTGTCCCTGATTCAATCACAATCGGCAATTCGTCGTGTCACTGCCGCCGATTTGCCGCCAATCCACAGGTACACTGCCGCCTTGGCTCTGTCACGTCCCCCGCGCGCGGCGCGATCGCCCCATGGCAGCGGGCTGCCGCTGGATCGCACCCGCCCGCCGGGATTCGCGGGTGATTTTCACAGCACCATTTCCATACGCTGGAATCACAACGGCGAGATTACGACTGCGATTCCCCCGCCTGGATAAACGGGGTATGGCGCGCCGCAGCTTAGGAATTTCGCCCATTCACTGGCAATTTCCCAACAGTGCAAAATGATATGATCACCCTAAAGTAGACAGCAAAAAGATCGAAATCTACTTTA
>CAIFEY010000002.1 GCA_903789635.1 uncultured Eubacteriaceae bacterium | reverse complement strand
GCGCGCCGAAACAATCGAGGGAATTGGACCAAAGCGACAGCGACGTCCAATTCCTACCATCGGCCGGCCCGCAACCCCAGCAAAAAGCGGCCGGCCGCTCGATCCAGGAGAATGCGAAACCGGTCGCGACAGCGACACGGTTGAGTCATTCTCCCACCCTGCCGCCCTCCGGGCGGCAAAGACAATCCCCGGAACGCGGTCGACACCCGTAGACCGCGTTCCTACCATAAATACAATAAACGCCACCGGACAAGCCCCGCGCCAGCGGCCATAACGCCCCCGCGCCTTCTCACTCTCATATCCCCCGACCTCCTTTATCGCCTCGATCGATCTTGAATCCCCGCCAAACAAAAATCCAAAACACGAGTGCCCGAAGCAAGCGACTCCGCAGTGACAGTTATAATTCCGCGAAGAACGAAATCCAACGAGTTCTGAGCAAGGAATTGTCTGTCGCGAGGACTTAGCGCGCTGAGGGCGCCCGTGTTTACCGCTGAGCGAGTTCTACCTCTCCCCTGCCCCGCGCCAGCGGCCATAACGCCCCGGCGCCTCCCACTCGCACACAGCCTCGCCCCGCCTTCCAGTTGCGATCAATCGCTAGCCCCCGCCAACCAAAAAATACAAAAACACAGGCTCCATCAGCTCACTGCTTCGCCTTACGAGATATACCAAAACACGGGTGCCCTCAGCATACGGCTTCGCCTTCCAAGACATACCAAAACACAGGTACCATAAGCGAACGATTCCACAGCGACTGTAACAATTCTGCGCAGAACGACCGCAGGATTCCGATGGAGTTGCACTCTCTTTAGTGCAACTCCCGGAATCCAATGAGTTCTGCGCATAGAATTGTCAGTCGCGAGGACCTAGTGAGCTTATGGCACCTGTGTTTCTGTGTATACACTTGTCAAGCGCGAAGCCATAGCGCGCTTCGGGCACCCGTGTTTCTGTGTATACACTTGTCAAGCGCGAGGACTAGTGAGCTGAGGGCACACGTGTTTACTCAAATTCAATCGTCCCCGGCGGCTTAGACGTGCAGTCGTAGAACACGCGGTTGACGTGGTCGACCTCGTTTACGATCCTGCTCGTGACCTTCTGGAGGACCTCCCACGGAAGGTTGGTCGCCTCGGCGGTCATGAAGTCGGAGGTTTCGACGGCGCGGAGGGCGATGGCGTAGTCGTACGTGCGGAAGTCGCCCATGACGCCGACCGAGCGCATGTTGGTCAGCGCAGCGAAGTACTGGTTGATCTGGCGGTCGAGGCCGGCTTTGGCGATCTCCTCGCGATAGATGGCGTCTGCGTCCTGGACGATCTTGACCTTCTCCGGGGTGACCTCGCCGATGATGCGGATACCGAGGCCTGGGCCAGGGAACGGCTGACGGAAGACGAGATCCTCCGGGATGCCGAGCTCCAGGCCGGCGCGGCGGACCTCATCCTTGAACAGCATTCTCAGCGGCTCGATGATCTCCTTGAAGTCGACGTAGTCCGGGAGACCGCCGACGTTGTGGTGGGACTTGATCGTCGCGGACTTTCCGAGGCCGCTCTCGATGACGTCCGGGTAGATCGTGCCCTGGACCAGGTAGTCGACGGCGCCGATCTTCTTCGCCTCTTCCTCGAACACGCGGATGAACTCCTCGCCGATGATCTTGCGCTTCTTCTCCGGTTCGGTGACGCCCTTCAGCTTCTTATAGAAGCGCTCGTGCGCGTCGACGCGGATGAAGTTCAGGTCGTACGGGCCTTCCGGTCCGAATACGCGCTCCACGCTCTCCGACTCGTCCTTGCGCAGAAGGCCGTGGTCGACGAATACGCAGGTCAGCTGCTTGCCGATCGCCTTGGACATCAGGACGGCGGCTACGGAAGAGTCAACGCCTCCCGAGAGGGCGCAGAGGGCTTTGCCGGCACCGACCTTTTCTCTGAGTTCCAGGATGGTTTTGTCGACAAAGTCGTCCATCTTCCAGCTTGCACTGCATCCGCAGGGACCTAACACGAATGATGAGAGAATTTTTTGTCCCTCGACGGTGTGGGTGACCTCCGGGTGGAACTGAACGGCGTAGAGCTTCTTCTCGTCGTTCTCCATGGCTGCGACCGGGCAGACGTCGGTGTGTGCGGTTACGCGGAAGCCTTCCGGCGGCTCTGCGATGTAGTCGGTGTGGCTCATCCAGGTGATCGTGGACTCGCTCACGTTGCCGAACAGGCGGCCGCTCCGGTCGATCTGCGTCTCCGTCTTTCCGTACTCGCTGACCGGTGCAGTCTCGACTTTGCCGCCGAGGGACCACGCCATCAGCTGCGCGCCGTAGCAGATGCCCAGGATCGGAATACCGAGGCTGAACAGGGCCGGATCGTAGTGCGGGGAATGCTCATCGTAGACGCTGTTCGGGCCGCCGGTGAGGATGATTCCCTTAGGGTTCATTTCCTTGATTTTGTCGATCGGGAGGGTGTACGGGTGAACCTCACAGTAGACGCTGCACTCGCGCACGCGCCTCGCGATCAGCTGATTGTACTGCCCGCCAAAATCGAGCACAATAACCAGTTCTTTTTCCATAGTAATCTCCAAACTGTCTCAGTATCTAAAAAACGATAACGTCTGCCGAAGGTCATTCAGCAGACGCGTCATTCTATTTTATGCTGCAAAAATTAACGAATGGAATTCTGGCTGGAGTCGCGCAGGATGACGTCGTGCGCACCGCCCTCGACGATGGAGGTCGCGGATACGAGCGTCAGCTTGGCGTCCTTCTGCAGGTCGTGGATGTTGGTCATGCCGCAGTTGCACATCGTGGACTTCACCTTGTTCAGGGACAGCGTCACGTTCTCGTGCAGTCCGCCGGCGTACGGAACGTAGGAATCTACGCCCTCCTCGAACTTCATCTTTCCGCCGTCTCCGCCGAGGTCGTATCTCTGCCAGTTGCGGGCTCTGTTGGAACCCTCGCCCCAGTACTCCTTGACGTAGTTTCCGTTGATGTTCAGGCGGTTGGTCGGGGACTCGTCGAATCTCGCGAAGTATCTTCCGAGCATGATGAAGTCGGCGCCCATGGCCAGTGCCAGCGTCATGTGGTAATCGTATACAATTCCGCCGTCGGAGCAGATAGGAACATAAACGCCCGTCTCGCGGAAGTACTCGTCTCTCGCCCTTGCGACGTCGATGACGGCCGTAGCCTGTCCTCTTCCCATTCCCTTCTGCTCACGCGTGATGCAGATGGATCCGCCGCCGATTCCGATTTTGACAAAGTCAGCGCCCGCATTGGCCAGGAAGCGGAAGCCCTCAGCATCAACGACATTGCCGGCGCCCAGCTTTACTTTGTCTCCGTAATGGTCTCTCGTCCACTTCAGCGCGTCTGCCTGCCATACCGAGTATCCCTCGGAGGAGTCCAGACAAAGTACATCTGCACCAGCATCAACCAGTGCCGGGATGCGCTCTGCATAGTCTCTGGTGTTGACTGCTGCTCCGACGATGTAGCGCTTGTTCTCGTCGAGGAGCTCGTTCGGGTTGGATTTATGGCTGTCGTAGTCCTTGCGGAATACGAAGTATGCGAGTCTCTGCTGATCGTCGATGACAGGAAGTGCGTTCAGCTTGTTGTCCCAGAGGATGTCGTTCGCCTCGCTCAGCGTGCAGCCGACGTCAGCGGTGATCAGCTTCTCGAACGGGGTCATGAACTCGGAGATCTTGGTGTCCGGATCCATGCGGCTCACACGGTAGTCTCTGCTCGTGACGAGTCCGACGATCTTACCCTCGGCGGTTCCGTCCTCCGTGATCGCGATCGTGGAGTGGCCGCTCTTCTTCTTCAGCTCGAGAACGTCCTTCATCGTCTGGTCCGGACGCAGGTTGCTGTCGCTTCTGACGAATCCGGCCTTGTACTCCTTGGCACGCTTAACCATGGCAGCCTCGTCCTCGATGGACTGGGAACAGTAAATAAATGAAATTCCGCCTTCCTTCGCGAGTGCAACAGCCATCTTGTCATTGGATACAGCCTGCATCGCAGCAGAAACCAGCGGAATGTTAGCGGAAAGTTCCGGTTCTTCACCCTTCTTAAACTTTACAATCGGTGTCTTCAGCGAGACGTTCTCCGGGACGCACTCTCTGGATGTGTAACCCGGGATGAGCAGATACTCGTTAAACGTCCTGCTTGGTTCATCAAAATACTGTGCCATATGTTCTCCTCCTGCCTTCCATCTAATAACTCAAAATGCAATACAATGTTCTTTCTTTTCTGAAGCGCGCCGCCTGCCGCGGCACTTCGAATCCTGGGATTATCGCTCCCCCGGTTTTCGGTCCCGGAATCACAATTTCCGATGCCCGATGCCGACTGATTTCCCGCCGTGCCGTCCGCGCGTATACGCTTAAATTCCGGTTTGCGGCTTGCATACCGGATACAGATTAGAAGTATTTTATACCAATTGGATTAAGAAAGCAAGAAAAACAGGAGGGGCGTAATTGAAGTTGTCGATGCGGGCGGGCGAGCCGTATCTGCAGTCAAAACCGCCCGCGGGGAAGAGCCGCCCCGCGCACCGGAATTCCCCAAACAAAAAAAGAGGATCTCCGGAAATAAACCTCCCGGAAATCCTCTTCATTATATACTATTATTATATGTCGTCTGGCGAGAACCGGCGTGATTACATCATGCCGCCCATTCCACCTGCTGCCGGAGCCGGCGGCATCGGGTTGTCTTCCTTGATATCGGTGATTCCTGCCTCGGTCGTCAGCAGCATTGCGGATGCGGATGCCGCGTTCTGCAGTGCGGAGCGGGTAACCTTAGCCGGGTCAACGATTCCGCTGTCGATCATGTCGACATACTCGTCTGTTGCAGCGTTGAAGCCGACGCCTTCCTCAGCTTCCTTAACCTTGGCAACGACTACGCTGCCCTCGAAGCCTGCGTTCTCTGCGATCTGACGAACCGGCTCCTCCAGAGCTCTGACGATGATCTTAGCACCGGTCTTCTCGTCGCCCTCCAGGCTCTCTGCGTAAGCGGAGACTGCCGGGATTGCTGCGCACAGTGCTGTGCCGCCGCCTGCGACGATACCTTCCTCGACTGCTGCCTTGGTTGCGTTCAGGGCATCCTCGATTCTCAGCTTTCTCTCCTTCAGCTCGGTCTCTGTAGCAGCACCGACTCTGATGACCGCTACGCCGCCGGACAGCTTAGCCAGTCTCTCCTGGAGCTTCTCCTGATCGTACTCGGAATCGGATTCCTCTTCCTGCTTCTTGATGGACTCGACTCTTGCAGCGATGGCGTCCTTGTCACCTCTGCCGTTGACAATCGTCGTGTTGTCCTTGGTGATCTTGACGCTGCCGGCTCTGCCGCACATGTCGATGGTGGCGTCCTTCAGCTCCATGCCGAGGTCACTGCTGATGACGTGGCCGCCGGTCAGGATCGCGATATCCTCCATCATGGCCTTTCTTCTGTCGCCATATCCCGGAGCCTTGATCGCAACGACGTCCAGTGTTCCTCTCAGCTTGTTGACAACCAGAGTAGCCAGTGCCTCACCCTCGACGTCGTCGGCGATGATCAGCAGCTTGCTGCCGCTCTTGGCAACCTGCTCCAGCAGCGGCAGGATGTCCTGGATATTTGCAATCTTCTTATCAGTCAGCAGGATGAAAGGCTCTTCCATGTTTGCTTCCATCTTGTCTGTGTCGTTAACCATGTATGGGGAGAGGTATCCTCTGTCGAACTGCATACCTTCTACAACCTCGAGAGTCGTTCCCATCGTCTTGGAATCCTCAACCGTGATGACTCCGTCGTTTCCGACCTTCTCCATTGCGTCGGCGATCAGCTTTCCGATCTCCTCGTCTGCAGCAGAAATGGATGCGACCTGAGCGATGTTTTCTTTGCCCTCAACCTTGTGGGAAATTCTCTTGATCTCCTCAACGGCCTTGTCTACAGCGCCCTGGATTCCCTTCTTGATGACCATCGGGTTCGCACCTGCGGCAACGTTCTTGAATCCCTCGCGGATGATGGACTGTGCGAGCAGTGTAGCGGTCGTGGTTCCGTCTCCTGCGACATCGTTCGTCTTGGTCGCAACTTCCTCGACCAGCTTGGCGCCCATGTTCTCAACGCCGTCCTCGAGATCGATTTCCTTGGCGATGGTGACACCGTCGTTCGTGATCAGCGGAGCACCGAAGCTCTTGTTGATCAGCACGTTTCTGCCCTTAGGTCCGAGCGTGATCTTGACCGTGTTTGCAAGCTTGTCTACGCCGGCCTGCAGCTTTCTTCTCGCATCTTCTCCGTAAATTAAATCTTTTACCATTGTTCTTACCTCCTGATTCCGGCCTCTGAACCGCCGGATCTATTGAAAAAAGCCCATCCGGGCAGTACTATTTCTCGATTACGGCGAGGCAGTCAGACTGCTTCATGATGGTGTACTCCTCACCCTCGAACTTGATCTCGGTTCCCGCATACTTCGCGAATACGACCGTATCACCAACCTTGACTTCCATCGGCTCATCCTTAGTTCCCGGGCCAACGGCTACGACCTCCGCGTACTGCGGCTTCTCCTGTGCGGAGCTGGTCAGGATGATTCCCCCCTCGGACTTCTCCTCAGCCTCTGCCTTCTTGATCACTACTCTGCTTCCCAATGGTTTGATGCCAAAACTCATCTTCCTTACCTCCTGATCTATATGATAATTTGCTTGCGCATGAATGTCCGGCACCGTGATGCTGAGCACCTCCGTTCCGGATTTGTTAGCACTCGCTTATCTGAGTGCTAATCACTGTTTCTATTGTAGAGCCGTGCCCTTTTTTTGTCAACTGTTATTTCGATTTTTCTTTGGTTTTTCAGGCAAAATTTACCTCTCAAGCCCGCTTCTTCGGTAATAGAAGAGGTACTGCTGGGCTAACCCGGCGAGATCGCCGAAGTGTTCCTCCGCGTAGACGGCCATGTGTTTTTTTCCTTAGGGTCCAGCCCGTAGAGCTCGTGCATCAGCCGCATCACCCAGACGTCGATCGGGAACGCGGATAAATCATGCAGCCCGAACAGCTGGATGCACTGCGCGACCTTGGGCCCGATCCCGCTGCACGCGAGAAGCTCCTCGTACGAGCCCGGCAGCCCGCATTCCATCACGCGCCGCGCCGTCTGGACCAGATACTTGGCCCGGTACCCCAGCCGAACCGGCGCGAGGTCCTCTGCGGTCATCTCTGCCAGCACCTCCGGCCCCGGGATCCTCCCCTTAAGCTCGCTGTCCGACAAAAAACAATCCTCAAGCACCTCACCTCCCTGCCGGCAGAGCCGCTCCACGCAGCCCTGGATCCGCGGGATGTTGTTGTTCTGCGAAATGATGAACATCACCATCGTCTCCCAGATGTCCTGCTGCAGAATCCGGATTCCTTCGCCAAACCGAACGGCCTTCCGCATGACCGGATCGCCCTTCATCAGCCTCCGCTGCAGCGGCCTGTAGTTTCTCCCGAGATCAAAGTAATTAAACCAGAACTCATTAAATTCCTGCACACTGCACCCGACAAACCGTACCGCGGTCCGGTCATCCGGCACCTCATACGCCCGCACCAGATGACCGCCCGCCGCGATGTCCCAGCCGCCGTCATCCAGCCGCCGCCACCGGAAGCACTGCCCGCACGTCAGGATGTCCTCCAGCCGGAAACACTCCAGCCCCTCGACGGTCAGCGTGTTCGTGCGCTCCTCCCAGCTGAGCGTCAATTTCGACTTCCCACGCCCGCTGCCGGACTTTCCGCGGGCGGCGGCTGATTTACCGTTTTCCGTAACGGATTTGCCGCGCTTATCCGTTGTTTTTCTGCCCGATGCAACTGTTTTCCCGCGGCTTTCCGTGGATTTTCCGCCGGCCGCGGCCGTCCCAGCGCCCATCAGGCCGGGATTCTGCGGATCCGGCGTGGATTTTGTCCGGGTCATGCCGTACGCTCCTCGACCGCGACGATCTCGACGTCGACCTTCTCGACGATGAACGCCGTCATCTCCTCCACCTGCTCGGCGAGGCGCTTCTGGAAGCGGGCGGTCTGCTCCAAGATGTTCCCGCCCGAGCGGAAGACGATCGTGACGGAGATGCAGAGGGCCTCGGCGGCCGCGTTCTCGTAGACTTTGCGCACCTCGGCGACGCAGTCGTACTCCTCGGCCACGCAGCGCGCGATGTCGGTGATCACGGTGTCGGAGATGAAGAACTCGCCCAGGTAGCTGAACGATGGACGCACGACGGTCTTCTCCATGTTCGTGTTCGAGGTCGCTCCGGCGACAAAAAATTTTCCTTCCCGGATAATCTTCATCGGGTTGAAGAAATAGCCGGCAAAGTCGCGCTTGAGCTGCGGGGCAGCCGCCGGGATGACGTGCTTGCCCTGGACGTCGCGCTGCTTCCTGGCCGTCTCGCGCTCCGCCTCGGTCGTGATGTCCTCGATGTGAATCCGCCGGAAAACCGGCGGCAGATCCAGCATCTCGCAGATTTTGTCCGCCATGCCGTCCGACGTCCCGAGGATCAGGATACTCTTAGGATTGATTTCTTTAATGCGGTCGCGGACCTCCCTGCGGTGCTCAGGGCGCACAAAAACGGCCGCCTTAATCGCGCCGACCTTGGTCTTCTCCCTCTTCGCGGAGTGCCCCGCCTCCACTCTGTTTTTATAGATGAACAGTCCGTCATCGATGATGGCGTCGATCCGCAAAGCCTTGCAAATGCTTATGGCCTGATAACTTTTTCCTGTGCCGCTCCGGCCTGTTAAAGAATATACTTTCACTTTACTAATTCAATCCTTTCTGCTATAATCCATAGTATACACAGATAACGGGTTTTTACAAGGAGGTAATACCAATGGCTTATAAGATTAATGACGGAGCTTGCATCAGCTGCGGAGCTTGCGAGGCAGAGTGCCCGGTAGAGGCTATCTCCCAGGGAGACGCTGCATACGTAATCGATGAGGACAAGTGCATCAGCTGCGGAGCTTGCGCTGGCGTATGTCCTGTAGGAGCACCTGCAGAGGCTTAATTGACCAGACGTCATACAGAATGTAAATGAATAACCCGCTGTTTCCGAAAGGAAGCGGCGGGTTGTTTTTTTATTTTCTGCGACCTGCGCCCTCGCCGCTCCGCCGCTCCCTGACCGCACCGCGCTCCGAAAACCCTCCCGCCTTCCCATGTTTTCCGAGCGCGGCGTCCCTGCGGGCCGCCCGTTTCTCATCCTGCCTGCGGGCCGCCCGCCGCCGGCGCAAAAAATAGAGGAGCTGCACAACCACAGCTCCTTTATCTTTTCTATTTTGTTTTGTTTTTATTATTTTGAGATCGTATGTGATTGTATGAATCAATAAATCTGTTGAGATGAGATTTATTCCCCGAATTCTTCATAATACCAGTCGTTGTACCGGCCGTTTACCAGTTGTTTCACGATGGCTTCTCCAATTCACAACAATACGTAAGTGCGCGTATCCGCTGCGTGTGATTCACGGCACGCGAATGCACAGTGCACGATGCGCGAATGGCGCGGTGCGCTAGTCCTCGTCCAGGCTTACGCCCTTGACGCCCGTCTGGCGGATATCGTTCATGTGGTATGCCAGCGAGTGGAGCGTGTCGGAGAGGTGTACCGACTCCAGGGCGACCGTGTCCGGCACCTTGAGGTCGACCAGAGCGAAGTTCCAGATTCCCTTGGCGCCTGCCGCTGACAGACGATCCGCAACTTCCTGTGCGTTTCCGCGGTTTACGCAGATGACACCGATGTCGATGTGGTTCTTCTCTACGTACTCTTCCATTTCCTCGTAGTCGTAAATCGGAATTCCCTCGATCGTCTTTCCGATTCTCTCCGGATCGATCTCGAATGCAGCGCTGAGCTGGAATCCCTCTTCAATCAGGCTGACCGCATACTTGGAGATCGCCTGACCCAGGTTTCCGGCACCGACCAGAACCATCGTGTAGTCCCTGTCCAGTCCCAGAATCTTGCTGATTTCCTTATACAGCTCCGCTACGCTGTAGCCGTAGCCCTGCTGACCGAAATCGCCGAAATTGTTCAGGTCCTGACGGATCTGTGAAGCGGTGTATCCGATCATTGCACTGAAGTCCTTAGAAGAAATTTTCTCAACGCCCTTCTTTTTCAGCTCGATCAGATAACGCCGGTATCTTGGCAGTCGTCTGATGACTGCGTTGGAGATTTTAGAATTCTTATTTCTCACATGTCCCTCCCTCTGGCGCAGACCCCTGCGGCGTTTTCACGCGCGTTTTCTGTGCCATATCAATATTCATTGGTTTAAACTAATCGTTTAGATCAACAAAATTTTAACAATACATTAGAAAAAAAATCCGCCTGCGCGAGGCGGTTCCAATCGTCTATTCCGCTGTGCTGGCTTCTACGTACTTGACTAAGTCGCCGACAACCTGGAACTTCTCAGCTTCCTCATCTGGAATCTCGATATCGAAATCTTCCTCAATCGCCATGATGATTTCTACCGCGTCGAGCGAATCTGCTTCCAGATCCTTCGTCATGTTGGTGTCCATGGTTACCATTGACTTATCTACGCTTAGCTGATCTACGATGATATCTCTGATTTTCTCAAAAACCATAGTCTCGCCCTCCTCTAGTATCTTTAGATACTTCACACATTATAACCCATATTTTTTCCAGAATCAACCACAACCAGGCCAATTTATCCTTATGCAGCAAACATTGTCAGATTATTCATCTAGCTGGGCCCACTCGTCATAAGAACGGTCCAGCTCTTCCTGCGCCTCCGTCTGTTTCTTGTCCAACTCTGTCAATTTCTTGGAATTCGACAAAATCTTCGGGTCGCACATCTGCTTCTGAATTTCCTCAATCTCTTCTTCGAGTTCGGATATCCTCGCCTCGAGTTGTTCAATTTTTCTCTGTTTTCTGCGCTCCTCGGCCTGGCGCTTTTTCTTCTGTGCACGCTCCTCTTCCGACGACAGCGGCTGCGCGGACAAAGTCCCTGCCTCACCGCCGTTACCCCCGTCCTGCTGGGCACCGAAGGCCTCGCGGCGCTTGGAATCCGCCTCCCCGACGAGGTCTCTCATCTGGTTCAGGTACTGCTTGCCGGACGCGGTCTCCTGCTTCTTCTCCTCGTAGTAGTCGAAGCCGCCCTCGTACTTGGTGATTCCCTCCGGCCCAAGCTCGTAGATTTTGGTCGCGATCTGGTTCAGGAAGTAACGGTCGTGGGAGACGGCGACGATCGTGCCCGGGAACTCCCTCAGGGCCTCCTCGAACACCTCCTTCGACTCGATGTCGAGATGGTTGGTCGGCTCGTCGAGCATCAGCACGTTAGAGCCGCTCATCATCAGCTTCAGCAGCGCAAGGCGCGCCTTCTCTCCTCCGGACAGGGACCCGACCTGCGTGAAGACCTGGTCTCCCCGGAACAGGAACCGGCCCAGGAAGCTTCGGATCTCCCCCTCCTTATACAGGCGGTACGAGCTGTGGACCTCTTCCAGGACGGTCTTGTCGTCGTGGAGCTGTTCCTGACGCTGGTCATAGTAGCCGAACTTCACGTTCCTGCCGACCCGGATCTTTCCCTCCGTCGGGCGGATCTCGCCAAGCATCAGGCGTAGCAGCGTCGTCTTTCCGATCCCGTTCGGGCCGACGATGCAGATCCGCTCGCCCTTCTTGATGTCGAAGTCCGCGTGCTGAAAGAGCCTCCTCACGCCGTCGTCGGTGCGGAACGACTCGCCGACGTCCTCGCCGAGCAGGACGTCGTTGCCCGTCTCGTAGTCCTGGCGAAAGTTCACGTTCAGCGACGGACCGTCAGAATCCGGGGGCTCCAGGACGTCCATGTGCGCGAGCATCTTCTCCCTGGAAGCCGCGCGCTTGGCCAGGTGCTCCGTCCCGCGCTCCTTGAAGCGGCGGATCATGTCCTCCTGGCGGTGGATCTCCTCCTGCTGCTTCTTATATGCACGCAGGTCGGACTCCCTCTGCTGCTTCTTCTTCTGCGCGTACTCGGTGTAGTTTCCGTCGTAGCACGTCAGGCGGTGGTGCGAGACCTCAAAGATCCTCGTGCAGAGCTGGTCCAGGAAGTACCGGTCATGCGAGACCATGATCACCGTGCCCTTGTAGTTACGCAGGAACTGCTCGAGCCAGTTCAGCATCCCGATGTCGAGGTGGTTCGTCGGCTCATCGAGCATCAGCACGTCCGGCTTTCTCATCAAAAGGCAGGCCAGCGCGAGCCTCGTGCGCTCGCCGCCGGAAAGGGACGAGATCGGCTTGTCGTAGTACTCCTCCCCGAACGCCATGCTGTTCAGGATGCCGCGCATCTCGCTCTTATACGAGAACCCGCCGTCCCGCTCAAACTTGTCCTGCAGCGTTCCGTACCGCTCCATGGTCCTGCGGTACTCCGGCGTCTCCGTCTTTCCGTCCGCGGCCATCTGCGCGATCTGCTGCGTCAG
Source organism: uncultured Eubacteriaceae bacterium (assembly GCA_903789635.1). Classification (GTDB taxonomy): domain Bacteria; phylum Bacillota; class Clostridia; order Peptostreptococcales; family Anaerovoracaceae; genus Aminicella. The sequence goes on along the minus strand of CAIFEY010000002.1, from coordinate 151,272 downwards.
GGCGTTGATCTCCTTCTCCGCCTCCTCGAAGTCGTGGTAAATCCGATGCACCTCTTCCCTCAGGGTGCAGTCGTCCTGGAAGGTGTCGTTCTGGTGCAGATACCCGACGGTCACGTCAGAGGACAAAAAATACCTGCCCTCATCCGGTTCCTTCCTGCCGCCGATGATGTCCAGGAGCGTCGTCTTTCCGGCACCGTTCGCGCCGACGATGCCGACCCGGTCACCCTCGTTGACATGAAAAGAGATGTGATCCAGGATCACATCTGTCCCATATGTCCTTGTGATGTCTGTCGCAGACAAAACAATCATACTCTACTCCTTTACATCCATTTCCTTATCGTCTACAGCGGCAGATTGGCGTAGGCATCCAGGTCCAGCCCGTCCGCGCCGTTTTTCCTGTATTTATAGTATGCGGCGGAGGCGATCATCGCGCCGTTGTCCGTGCAGAGCACCGGCTCCGGCCGGTAGAGGCGGATGCCGTGCGCATCGCAGGCCTTCTGCATCTCCTCCCTGAGCTTGGAATTGGCCGCAACGCCGCCCGCCATGACGAGCTTCTCCTCGCGACGCTCTTCCGCGGCGGAAACCGCCTCGTCCACGATGACGTCGACGACGGCCTGCTGGAAGCTCGCGGAGATGTCCGGAACCGACAGCTCATGGCCGCGCATCTTCTCCGTGTGGACGTAGTTGATGACCTGCGTCTTCAGGCCGCTGAAGCTGAAGTCGTAGCTTCCCTTCTCCAGGTACACGCGCTTGAACTGGACGGCGTCCGGGTTTCCCTCCTTAGCCGCCTTGTCGACCTTGGGACCGCCCGGGTAGCCGAGGCCGATCACGCGCGCGACCTTGTCGTAGGCCTCGCCCGCGGCGTCGTCACGCGTCGAGCCGAGCACCCTGCAGGTGTTGTAGTCAGTCACGTCGACGATGTTCGTGTGCCCTCCGGAGACGATCAGCGCCAAAAAAGGCGGCTTCAAATCCTCGTACTGGAGGTAGTTGGCGCTGACGTGGCCGTGCATGTGGTTGACGCCGACCAGCGGGATTCCGGACGCGAGCGACAGCGCCTTGGCCGTCGCCACGCCGATCACGACAGCGCCGATGAGCCCGGGCCCGTTCGTGACGCCGATCAGGTCCACGTCAGAGAGCGTGACGCCCGCCTCGTCCAGCGACTGCTGCAGGACGGCGTTGATGTTCTGCAGGTGGTGGCGGGAGGCGATCTCCGGCACGACGCCGCCGAACTTGGTGTGAATGGCGATCTGCGAAGAGATGACGTTCGACAGGATCTTCCTCCCGTCCGCCACGACGGCGATCGACGTCTCGTCACAGCTCGATTCTATTCCCAGGGTGATAAATTGTTCATTCAGCATGATTCTTTCCTTCTTGCGCATGTGTTCTTTGTCCGAGGCAAAAGCCATCCCCGGCCGCCTACGAGAGCTTATCCGGGTCGAACTGCTGCGGATCGCCGATGCGGAGCATCAGGACGGCATCCTCGTCGCCGTAATACTTCTTTCTGACGCCGTTCTTCTGGAACCCGAAGTGCTCGTAGAGCTTGATCGCGGGTTCATTGCCGGCGCGGACCTCGAGGTAGTGGCTCTTGATCCCGAGGGACTCGCTCAGGTGGAGCGTCGCGTCCATCAGCATGGAGGCGACGTAGCGGCGGCGGTACTCCGGAAGCACCGCGACGCGCTGGATCTCGCACTCGTCCGCAACGATCATGATCTCGATGTAGCCGACGATCTCCTGCTCGATGACCGCGGTCAGCAGGGTCAGATTATCCCCGTACTGGATATCGTGGCTCAGCATCGACTCGGAATAAGGCTGCGGGAAGCACTGCCGGTCGATCTCGGCTAGGCGCCTGGCGTCCCCGCTCTTCGCATTCCTCAGGATCATCTCCTGGATCTGAAAATCCGGGTCGTCCTGCAGTTCTTCGATTAAGTCTTTAATATCGTGTATATCCATTTTGTCTGCTGCCTCCTATCGGCTGCGGAAGCGGGCGAGCTTGGCCGCCCTGGCGCGTTCCAGGGATCCGTCCTGCAGTTTCTGCTCGGCCTCCGTCTTCCTCATGTACTCAGGCAAAAGTTCCTCGACCCTGCAGGTCTCCCCCGCGCGGTAAAGGCGCAGGGCTTCCCTGACGGCCATCCCGGCGGTCTGATACCGCTCGGACTTGTCGGCGCACTCCGCGCCCTCCAAATACTTTCCGAACTGTTCACTGCCTTGATACGCGTCGATTCCGTCCCCGTACCAGACCGGGTTCAGCCCGTTCTCTTTCACACAATTATATACATCCTCGAGCATGCACGGGCACGGCTCCATGACGGCCCCGCCGCCCTTTCTGTAAACCGCGCCGTAGACCTGGCCGCGCCGCGCGTTGAAGATCACTGCGGCGTCCCTGTCCTCCGCCTTCTGACGGAACATGTCCAGGGTTCCGACACGTATGCACGGGATGTTCAGCGCCTGCGCAAACGCGCGCGCCGAGGTCACGCCGATCCGGATTCCCGTGTAGGATCCCGGTCCGACGGATGCCGCGACCGCGGCGATATCCGCAGGGGCCGCGTGCTCCTGCTCGAGCAGTGACTGCACCAGCGGCATCAGGTTCTTCAGGTGTCCCTTCTCCTCCGCGCTGATTTTCATCACTGTCTTTTCCGTCTCTAAATCCAGCAGAGCCGCCGATCCCAGCGGTCCTGTAGTATCGATCGCTAAAATGTACATTGGTACAGCCGCTCTCCTTCCTTCTCTCCGTATTCGATAAAGATCACCTTGGCATCGTCGGGCAGAATCTCCGCGACGCGGTCCGCCCACTCGATGATGCAGACGCCGCCGGCGTCAAAGTACTCCTCCGCGCCGATGTCGATCAGGTCCGCGCCGGAGTCGAGCCGGTACACGTCGAAGTGGTACAGCGGCAGCCTGCCGGAGTGGTACTCGTTCACGATCGTGAACGTCGGGCTCGTGATATCCTCCGTGACGCCGAGGCCGGCTGCGATCGACTTGGTCAGGGTCGTCTTGCCCGTGCCCAGGTCGCCGATCAGCGCCAGGATGTCCCCCGGCTGCGCCTCCTCGCCCAGCCTGCGGCCGAACGCCTCGGTCTCTGCTATTCCGTTGATTACGACTTCTCTCACCGTGTCTCCTTAATCTTTATCCTGACCTTTATCTTGATCCTTATCGATTAATTTATTATCTTATAATTATTTCTATAATATCAGCGACGGCCATCAGAAAAGTTTCTGACGCGGGCCGCCATCTTTGTCCTGGGCGCTGCTGCCCATAACGCAGTTTCCCGAAACGGCCGAAACGGTTACGCCTCGATCTGGAACTCCGCGTCGGCCATCGTCATGATCGCCTGCGCGTAGATCTCGATGCTCTGGCGGAAGCGCTCGAGCGAGAGCTCCTCGTTCGGCTGGTGCATCAGGTCCTGGTCGCCCGGGAAAAGCGCCCCGAACGCGAGCATGTTCGCGAACGGCTTGGCGTAGGTGCCGCCGCCCAGAATCTTAGGGCGGGCCTTCATGTCGCCCGTGCATTCGCGGTACGCGTCCATCATGGCGGACGCGAGCGGCCCGTCCTCCGGCTCGAACATCGGCTTCTCGTCGCTGCGCTTGACCAGCCCGATTCCGTACTCGTCCAGGTGCTCCGTCATCTGCGCATAAACATCGTCCGCCTCGGTACCGATCGGATATCGGATATCCGCGAGTACGGAGACGGCTTCCTTGTCGAATTTTATCAGACCGATATTAAAAGTCAAGTCGTCGCCGTATTTCCCGGCCCTGGCGCACCCGAGCCCGCTTCCGTCCGTGGCGAATCCGATGTGTTCGTTGTAGAAGGCCAGTAACGCATTGATGTCGTCGCTGACAAAGTCCAGCGTGCCCAGGAACTTCAGCAGCACCGAGATGGCGTTGAGGCCCTTGGATGGCTCGGAGCCGTGGGCGGCCTTACCCTCTGCCGTGACCTCGAGCGACTTGCCGGTCTTCTTCGCGTGCAGCTGGAGATGCGTCTCCTCGGCGAACGCCTCCGCCTGCTCCCGGATCTCATCCCACTCGCCTGTATTCAGCCCGCTCAGCAGCGCCCTCGCGTGATCCGGCACGATGTTTCTGGCCGCGCCGCCCTCGAGCCTGGTGAGCCTCAGGCCGTCGGAGATCGTCTTGTGAAGCTTGCGGGCAAAGTCGAAGTTCAGGATCCCCATCTCTCCGTTGACGAGCGGGAAGTCGCTGTCCGGGGAGAAGCCGAAGTCCGGATCCCTGAACTTCTTCCGGTAGTAATCGAGACCCGCCCAGTCCGTCTCCTCGTCGAGTCCGGCGATGACGCGGATCTTCCTGTCCGGCACGAACCCGGCGTCCAGCAGCGCCTTGACCGCGTATAATGCGGCGACCAGGGGGCCTTTGTCGTCCGTCGTTCCCCTGCCGAGCATGAATCCGTCCTTGATCTCGCCCGAGAACGGGTCGAAGTCCCACTTTCCGCTCGCCGGCACGACGTCCAGGTGGCCGATAATGCCGAGTACCTCCCTGCCGGATCCAATCTCCGCGTGGCCGCCGTAGTGATCGGCGTCCTCCGTCGTGAAGCCCAGCGAGCGTGCAGTCTCGAGGAAGACCTGGTAGGCGTCCTCGACGCCCTGCCCGAACGGGTAAACCGTGCCGTCCTCCGCGGTCACCGGCGGCTTCTGCTCGCTGTTGATCCTGACCAGCTTCTGCAGCACGGCCTCTGCTTCCGGGATCACCCGGTCGACTGCCTTCTTCAGTTCTTCCCGCGACGGTTTTCTCGCCATGACTCCTCCTGCCTTTCTTCTATATTCGTAATCGCTGTATTGTTCTCGTCGTTTCGCGCTGGGACCTCTGCTTGAGACGCGGCAGAGGGCTGCTGCCGCAAGTGCGGCTTTGTCCCAAAGAAATTACCGTAACTTTTATTGTATCATAAAACAGCGGTTCCTGCCGCATCAATTGCGTCGATTCTGCAGCGCGGGCGGATTTTGCCCACTGAAAAGGGAGCCGACACGCAGCTCCCTCTGAAAGGCCCTTGCGGACCTGCTGATTCGATTCTTCGAATGTCTTCCCGATGCGGGAACGGATTAGTCTACTGCCTCGACACCTGTGACTTCCGGAACTGCCTGCTGCAGAATCTGCTGAACAACCATTCTCAGCGTCATCTGTGCGCCCGGGCAGCCGATGCAGTGGCCCTGCAGTCTTACCTTGACGACCTTCTCCGGGGTGATGTCTACCAGCTCCAGGTTTCCGCCGTCTCTCTTCAGGACTTCTCTAACCTCGTCCAGCGCGGTGTTTACACGTTCTTTGAGTTCCATATCTTCTCCTCCATGCGATAAATACACATCAATTTGATTTGTTATCTAATTACCTTCATCCTTATACCCCTAGTAATATCATAAGAAACAAAAATTAATTTACCAGATATTCACAGAAAAGCCGGAAAGTGTGTTACAATATTTATGGGTGATAAGTAATGTTCTATAAGCTAAATTATTCAGAGCATTCCGCATCATCCGTGTTACAAGTGGCGGCACAGAGCCGTTAGTTCTAATTTTAGAAAGAGGTGTTTACTATGAAATGGGTATGTTCAGTTTGTGGTTACGTTTACGAAGGACCAGAACCACCGGAGAAATGTCCTCAGTGCGGAGCTCCTGCAGCCAAATTCAACAAGGTTGAGGAAGGTGCAGGATGGGCTGACCAGCACGTTGTCGGCATCGCACAGGGCGTAGATCCTGAGATCATCAAGGATCTGCAGGCTAACTTCAACGGCGAGTGCTCCGAAGTCGGCATGTACCTGGCTATGTCCAGAGTCGCTTTCCGTGAGGGATATCCGGAGGTCGGACTGTATTATCAGCAGGCTGCGCATGAAGAGGCAGAGCATGCTTCCAAGTTCGCAGAGCTCCTTGGTGAGGTACTCACAGACTCCACGAAGAAGAACCTCGAAATGCGTGTTGAGGCTGAGAGAGGCGCTTGCGCAGGCAAGAAGGATCTCGCTACTCGCGCTAAACAGCAGAATCTCGATGCCATCCATGACACCGTTCACGAGATGTGCAAGGACGAGGCAAGACATGGAGCTGCTTTCCAGGGCTTGCTGAACAGGTATTTTAAATAAGTTCTCCTCGCGCCCGTGGGTCCGGAAGGATGCGTAAAGTTAATTAATTAATACGCACACACACGCGTGTCTGGAAAGATTCGCGGCGCTAAAATGCATATGCGGCGTGAACCGCGCGGAATGCCGCGTATCCATAAGCAACACAAAACGAGCTTCTCGATCACATCATTTACAGTGATCGAGGAGCTCGCCATTTTTTGGTTTTTGGTTGTGATCGGCGGTCTGGGCTGAGGCCGATGCGGGTGATGGGCCGATGCCGGGACCGCCGGCGGTGTTGGGGCGGCTAGCGCCGGCCGATCTGCTGCAGTGCGCGGACGAGCTCGTCCGGGTCGGTGATCTGGTTGATCCGGCCGCGGAGGGCGGCGCTGCCCGGGGCGCCCTTCAGGTACCAGCCGGTGATGCCGCGCATCTGGCGGACGGCGCGGTAGGAGCCGTTTCGCTCGCTGAGCTCGCGGAACTGGCGCAGGATCATCTGCTTCTTCTCCTCGAGGTCAGGCGCCGGAAGCGGGTCCTCGCCCTTCCAGGCGCGCACGAGGTCGCGGAAGATCCACGGGTTTCCACGGACGGCGCGGCCGACCAGGACGTAGTCGCATCCAGTCTCCTCCATGATCGCGCGGGCGCTGTCCACGTCCGTGACGTCGCCGTTCGCGATGACCGGAATCTTCAGGGCATCTCGGACGGCAGCGATGGCGGTCCAGTCCGCCTTTCCGGCGTAGTACTGCTCGCGCGTCCTGCCGTGGACCGCGACGGCGGCCGCGCCGCCCGCTTCCGCGGCGAGCGCGCACTCCACCGCGTTGATGTGCGCGTCGTTCACGCCGATGCGCATCTTCACCGTTACCGGCTTGGATGTGTGTGTCGCGGCCGCGTGCACGACCTGCTCGATCAGCGCGGGATCCTTCATCATTGCGCTGCCGTCACCGTTCTTGAAGACCTTCGGGACCGGGCAGCCCATGTTGATGTCCAGGATCTCGTTCGGGCGGCCGTCCAGGCGCTCCGCCGCGAACGCGATGATCTCCGGCTCGTGCCCGAAGATCTGCAGCGCCGCGTGCTTCTCCTCCGGGTAGCAGAAGAGGAGCTCGTCGTTTTTTTTGTCGCCGTAGTACAGGCCCTTGGCGCTGACCATCTCGGAATAGGTCATGGCCGCGCCCATCTCGGTGCAGATGCGCCGGAACACGGCGTCCGTGATGCCCGCCATCGGCGCCAGGAAGAACGGGTTCTCCGGCTGGACGCTTCCGATCGGCGGCAGTTTCTTATCGTTCCACATGTTCAATCTCACTTACTTTGTCAACGAAAAAGGGCTGCATCGTGACAGCCCTTCTTGATTCGAATGTATTCTGCGGCCGATCGCGGCTACAGCTTCTGCTGCGCCTCGTCGTACGACTTGCTGGTGTCCTTGTGGCGGATGTGATGACGATTCTTGTTGTAAATCATCTGCAGTCCCTCAAGGGTCAGGCGGCGGTCAACCGTATCGATGCAGTCGACGCCGCTGGAAACCAGGGTGGACAGTCCGCCGGTTGCGATGACGCGGATCGGCTTGTCCGGACATACCTGCGCGAGCTCTTCCTTCATCTTGCGGACGATGAACTCGACGCTTCCCATCTGGCCGTACACCAGTCCGGACTGCATTCCCTGGATGGTGTTGCGGCAGATCGTGTGACCCGGATCCTCCAGCTCGACCTTAGGCAGCTGGGATGTGCGCTCGAACAGGACCTCGGACGAGATCTTCAGTCCCGGAGCGATCGTTCCGCCGAGGTACTCCGCCTTGTCGGAGACGGCGCAGAATGTCGTTGCCGTTCCGAGGTCGATGATGATCAGCGGGCCGCCGTACTTGTTGTACGCCGCGACGGCGTTGACGATTCTGTCTGCGCCGACCTGCTTCGGGTTGTCGTACTTGATCAGCAGACCGGTCTTGATGCCGGACTCCACGACGATCGCCTTCTTGTTGAAGTATTTCTCTGCCATGTGGCGGATCGTGAACAGCACGGACGGCACTACCGTCGCGATGATGACGTCGTCCACCGCGTTGGGATTCAGCCCTTCGTGCTTGAACAGGTCGACGACGAGCATGCCGTATTCGTCCGCGCTCTTGTGCGGATCCGTCTCGATTCTCCAGTTGGTGATCAACTTACCGTCTTCGTTAAAAACGCCGAGTACGGTATTCGTGTTTCCGATATCGAATGCTAATAACATGGGGTTTTTCTCACTTTCAGGCGCTCGGCTTCTGCGCGATGCTCAGTTCGCCTGCGCCGTTTTCAACAGTTTCCGTTATTTACCTAAAATGATATCTTTAGCCCTTTGTATTCAATGCATCTTCCGGCGTCAATGCCGGGAAGAAGCCCTGCGGCCGTACAGCAGAACACTTTGCTGCATGGCCACTATATTTTTTGTCTGACACCAAAAGACTACTTTACGACTCTGCCGAGGCGCTTGAGGGCGAGGGCGATCGTCAGGCCCGGGATGACACGGTTTCCTGTGATCTCTGCACCGAGAACCTCGTTGATTCTCTTCAGTCTGTACTGGACCGTGTTCGTGTGGATGCCCATGAACACGCTCGTCTTGCTGCTGTTCATGCCCGCGTCGAGGACGAAGGTCTCCAGCGTGTCGAGGAGCTGGCGCGCCTTATTCTCGCCGACCTCTCTCTTGAACGGCTCCAGCAGATCGGAGTAGATCTTTCTCGCGTGGCCGCCCTGAACCTGCAGGTGAATGCAGGTGGAGACCAGTGCCAGGTCGTACTTGGTGAACACACGCTTGTACGGGAAGACGCTCTCGACGAACGTCCATGTCTCGCTGATCAGGCGGAACGCGTCTCCTGCACCCTCGATGCCGTTGATTCCGGTCGCGTGGAAGATGCGGACGGACTTGCTTCCCTCCTTCAGCTTGTCGAAGAGGTCGAGGCAGGCCATCTTTCTGGATACCTTCTCCTTCTCATCGCTGTCGTCCTTATTCAGAATGATCGCGTACGTCTCCTCCGAGTCGGTGATCTGCATGACCTCGACGTTCTCCTCCTGCTCGAAGTCCGCGATGATGTTGTTTCCCTGCTGGTTCTCGATGCCCTTCGCGTAGAATACGCAGAGGATGTGCTCCGGATCCAGGCCGATCTCGTCCTTCAGGGAATATGCGAGCGACTTGTTGTCGCGGATCAGGGCCTTGATAAACTCGGCCTTGACGTCGCGCTCCGGCGTGTACTTCCACATGCCCATTGCCAGCTCGATGATCTCGGCGAGCTTGGAAATCTCCGCGGCCGAGTAGTTGTCGTCGTTGTCGACGATGAACAGGTAGTACTCCTCCCCGTTCACGTTGATCGGACCCCAGTAGGTCAGGACGCCGTTCACGTCGATGAACGTGTAGATGCCGGACTTCTCGACGTCACGCTCCTTGCCGGAACGGATGGCGTCGGAGATCGCAACCTTCTGGCGCGTCTCGACCGTCAGGATCGGGTTGAAGTCCTTAGATAAGAGGACAACCTGGAAGTCATTGCTCAGCGCCGCTTCCTTCAGTGCTGAGTAGAAGTTCGTGTGTTTCTCGAAGTTCAGCAGGTGGTATACCGTGTTGCTGATCAGACTGTTCTTGAAGCTGTCGCCGTAGCGGATCTTATCCATGACCTGCTCGATGATGTCGCTGTATTCCGACGGGTTGGTCTCCGGGATGACGATCAGCGGAACGCCCGTGCTCTCCGCAGCCTGAACGACGGAATCGCCGATCGAGGTCAGGCCGTTCTTCTGATGGAAGACGACGATACCCGCGACACCTGCGTCGCCGAGAGCGGTGACGATGTCTCTTCTGACCTCTTCCTTATCCTCGATTCCGCTGAAGGAGGTCAGCACCAGCTGCTCCTTCACTCCGTTCTCCTTCTTCGCGGTTTCCGGGTCCTGTGCGTCCATGACTGATACGGAGCGCACTCTGTTTTCCACATTTCGTCTGCCGGCCGCCAGGATGCTCGGTGTCATGCATTCCAGGCTCAGGCAGTCATTTACTGCTATTTTCATATTACTCCTCGTCTACTCCCCCGTTGCCGTCCTGGCCTGCGGAATCGTCATTCTGATCAGCGCCGACGTTCGGTTCATCATTGGAATTAGAAATACTATCATTTTCTGAAGCCGGATTGTCTTCTTCCGCCTCAGTGTGTGTCTTGGTCTGTGCAGCTCCCTGCTGTGAAGGTCCATTCTCGTACGGGTTGATGATGCGGCCGTTTTCGTCGGCGACGAGGTGACGGACCTGGTCATCGGACAGCTCATCCCCGTTCAGCAGGGCCTCGCGCATCTCAGCTGCGCGCTCCTCCTCTGCCTTGCGAAGTCTTCTGGATTCCTCCGCCTCTTCCTTATTCGCACGCTGAACCTCGGCCTCGTGCTCACGGACCTTGCGCTCCATGCTCTCGGCGTCTTCCTTGCCGGTGTACAGTTCCTCGAACTGCTCGGCGTCCAGGGTCTCCACGCGGATCAGTGCCTGTGCGACGCGCTCCATCTCTGCGGAGTGCTCCTTCAGGACAGCCTCGGTCTTGGCGTAGGCCTCGCCGATCAGGCGGCGTACCTCCTCATCGATCTCGTTTGCGACCTCTTCCGAGTAAGCCTTGGTCTTACTGAAGTCCCTGCCCAGGAACGGCTCGTCGGAGTCCGCGTAGTTGATCGGACCCAGCTTCTCGCTGAAGCCGTACTTGGTGACCATGGAACGTGCGATTGCGGTCGCGCGCTCGATATCGTTGGACGCGCCGGTCGAGATGTCGTCGAGGTAGATCGCCTCCGCGACACGGCCTCCCAGCAGGTGCATGATCTCATGCAGCATGTCGTTCCTCGTCATGAAGTACTTGTCCTCGGTAGGCAGCGACATCGTGAATCCGCCGGCCTGGCCCCTCGGGATGATCGTGATCTGATGCACCGGATCGGAACCCGGGATGCTCCTCATGACGATCGCGTGTCCCGCCTCGTGGTAGGCCGTCAGGCGCTTCTCCTTGTCGCTGATGACACGGCTTCTCTTGGCCGGTCCCGCCATGACCTTGGTCGTGGCTTCCTCGATCTCTTCCATCCTGATCCAGCGGCCGTTTCTTCTGGCCGTGATCAGCGCCGCCTCGTTCAGCAGGTTCTCCAGGTCCGCCGGCGTGAAGCCAGGCGTTCTTCTCGCGATGACCTCCGGGGAAACCTCGTCGGAGAGCGGTTTATTCTTCGCATGAATGCGGATGATTTCTTCTCTGCCCTTGACGTCAGGAACGCCGATCGTGATCTGGCGGTCAAAACGTCCAGGACGCAGCAACGCCGGGTCCAGGATGTCCGGACGGTTGGTTGCGGCCAGGATGATGATTCCGGAGTTGCCCGCGAATCCGTCCATCTCGACCAGCAGCTGGTTCAGCGTCTGCTCGCGCTCGTCGTTTCCGCCGCCCAGGCCTGCGCCTCTCTTGCGGCCGACCGCATCGATCTCATCGATAAAGATGATGCACGGCGCATTCTTCTTTGCCTGATCGAACAGGTCACGTACTCGGGATGCTCCGACACCGACGAACATTTCGACAAAGTCCGAACCGGAAATCGTAAAGAACGGCACACCGGCCTCACCTGCTGTAGCCCTGGAAACGTAGGTCTTACCTGTTCCCGGAGGGCCGACGAGCAGGATACCTTTCGGTATTCGCGCCCCGACCTGGTTATATTTCCGCGGATCCTTCAGGAAGTCGACGACCTCCTGGAGCTCCTCTTTCTCCTCTTTCAGCCCGGCGACATCGGCAAAGGTGATCTTCTTTCCCTCACCCTTGTACATGTGCGCCCGGTTCTTTCCGAACTGGAACGCCTTCCCGTTTCCGCCCTGGTTCATCATGATATAGAACAGGAATCCCAGAGCGACGACCATGATGACCGTCGGGAGTGCACTCATCAGCGCGGATGCGTGATCCGGTCCGCTCGCCCTGAGGACGATCTCTCCGGAATCAACCTTATTATAGATGTACTTTTCCTCCAGCCACTCCAGCTCGAGTGCGCTGTTGGCATACGCATAGACGGACTTGTCCTTTCCGATCTGTGCGGTGACCTTGTTGCTCTTGATCGTAACCTCGGAAACCTTTCCGTTTTTCAGGTACTTAGCCATAGTGGAAAGCGCGACCTCCTGCTGAGATCCGCCTCCGCCGCGGACAAAATATGCCACGCCCATAACAATACCAAAAATGACCAGGTAGATCACTAGATTTCTGGCGAATTTCTTCAATTCAATATCCTCCCGCTTGATTATCCCTTTTTTCTATATCAAAAGATGTAATGCTGCTGCCATCGTCTATACCTGCACCCCAAATGGTGCGGAAAACGCCGCAGACCTTGTTATCCCAGCATAAAATTGCGTTGTCATTCTACCATATAAGACCATTTATTTCAACAAAAACAATGTCTTTTGTGTCTGCGCCCAAAACATAAGAATGGGAATATCTTGCACGTTTCCGACCCTCGCCGGCCGCGGGCAGGAACAGGATCTCGCTCCCGACCGCCGCCATCGGCACGCTGTCCCGCATGTTCTTCGGGACTTTATCGTCGATCAAAATATCCTGAATCTTCTTCCTTCCGCCGACTATCGCGAGGAAATCGCCCGGACGCCTGGTCCGCCAGCAGACTTTCTGTGCGGCGTCCGGTCCGTATACCTCCTGCAGCTTCCCGAGGTCGAAGGCGGCAAAGCTCCCCTTGGCAATTCCCTTCGGCATCTTCTCTGCCGGCAGGATCCGTACTGTCCCGAGCACCGGATTCTCTCCCGCATCGTTCTTTTGCGATTGGCGATATGATTGAAATTCAGCAATCTCCAGCCGGTCGTAGACGACCCGCGCACGGAACCCGTGCGGCAGATCGACCTCCGCCGACGGGCGCTCCTGAGCGAGCAGTTCGTCGACCGCCTCGATGTGGCGGGCCGTGAAATCCTCCTTCAGCCCGGCCGCTTCGAACGCGAGCCGGACCGCGCGGCGCCTCAGCGCGCGCGGGCTCTCGGAAACCGACTTTCTCATAATGGAAATTATCTTCCCATCTTCAGCCTCCGGATTGTCCCGTACGGACGCGTACTTCCGGAGCAGCTCTCCCGCCTGCTCCTCCAGGTATGCGCGGTCGTCCCGCGCGCTCTCTCCCGTCCTGAGCAGCGCCTCGACGATCCTCGGGTTATATTCTTCCAGGTACGGAATCAGTTCGAGCCGGATCCGGTTCCTGCCGTAGGACGGGTCCTCGTTGGTCCGGTCCTCGCGCGGCTCGATCCCGCACTCCCCGCAGAACTCCCTGAGCTCCTGCTTCCGGCAGTCCAGCAGCGGGCGGATGTGTGAGAATCCACGCTCGTCCCTCCGCTCATACGCCATGCCGGCGAGCCCGTCCGTCCCGCTTCCCCTCAGGAGATGCAGCAGGATTGTCTCCGCCTGATCGTCCGCATGGTGGGCGGTCGCGACCTTGACCCGGTCCCTTCCAATGCCGTCGGATACGAGCTCCTCCGCGAATTCGTCGAAGACGCGGTAGCGTTTGGCGCGCCCAGCCTCTTCCTCCGTCATGCCGGACATTCTCGCCTCGGCGACGCAGTCGAAGCGGACGCTTCGGCAGTCCAGCCCGTTCCTTCTGCAGAATTCTTCCACGAACTGCTGGTCGCTGTCCGCGTCCTCTCCCCGGATCATGTGGTTGACGTGCACCGGGTGCACGGTGATGCCGGGCAGATTCATCAGCAGCAGAAGCAGCGCCATCGAGTCCGCCCCGCCGGAGAGCCCGAGGATCACGTGGTCTCCGGGATTCAGCAGGCCGCGCTCGTGGACGGCCCTGCGAAATTTGTCCTCTAATTGAGACCCCTGGCTTGCTCCCTGGTTTGCTGACGGGCTCATCGCTGGATCTCCAGGTCCGTGATGTTGTAGAAGCGGAGCGCGTTCGTGCAGGTGATCACCGCGGCCTCCTCGTAGCTGATCTCCTTCAGCTCGGCGACCTTGCGGCAGGTGTACTCCACGTAAGGCGCCTTGTTCTTTCTGCCGCGCTTAGGCTCCGGCGCCATGTACGGCGCGTCGGTCTCGACCGTCAGGAACTCGATCGGGATCGCCTTCACGACCTCGCGCGTCTTCCGGTTGTTCTTGAACGTGACCGGACCGCAGATGGAAATCGTTGCGCCGAGCTTCACGTACTGGCGCGCCATCTCGACGCTCTGCGAGAAGCAGTGCATCAGCACGCGGCTGTCCGGCAGCATCTCGCCGCCGGGGCCCGGGCGCTTCGGAAACCACGACTGGCGCTCCTTAGAGAACGCGCCCTCCTCCTTCAGGATATCCATCGTCTCCTGGTCCGCGTCCCTCGAGTGGATCATGATCGGCATCTTCAGCTCGTTCGCGAGCTGAATCTGGCGGCGGAACCAGTAGCGCATCGTGTCGTGGTCGACGTCCTCCTCGTAGTGGAAATCCAGGCCGATCTCCCCGATGCAGACGACTTTGCTGCCGTGCACCGCGAGATTCCTGATCTTCTCGAGGTTCTCCTCATTCAGCCCGTCAGTGTCGCTCGGGTAGTATCCGACCGCAGCATAACAGAACGGGAACTGTGCGGCGTCACGCACTGCCTGCTCGGAGTTCTCGAGGTTGCTGCCCGGGTCCACCAGGCCAAGCACCTCGGAGTCATTCACGATCTCTTCCGCGAGTGTCCGTCTGTCCTCGTCAGTCATATCCTCGTCATTTAAATGTGTGTGTGCGTCAAACAGTATCTTCTTCATCCCAGCTCCCCTGGTTCATGGTTTCAGTAAGCGATAAAAAGAAAAAAACGGGGGCGGCAAAGCCCCCGGAACAGTTATCTAACCTTGCAGCCGTCATCTGCGCTGCTGGTGACCAGTTCAAATCTCTTTCCGGTATCGGCGAAGATGATCATGCCCTGAGATTCCTCACCCCTGATCTTTCTCGGCTTCAGGTTGGCAACGACCACGACCTTCTTTCCGACGAGTTCCTCCGGCTTGAAGTACTCGGCAACGCCGGACAGGATCGTTCTCTCCTCGTTTCCGATGCGGATCCTGAACCTGAGCAGCTTGTCCGCGTCCTCAACCTTGGACGCCTTCATGATCGTTCCGACTCTGAGGTCGACCTTGTCGAAGTCCTCGAACTCGATCTCCGGCTTCAGCTTGACGTCGGCGGCTTCCTTGTCCGCCTTCTTCTTAGCCTCTGCCATCTGCTTCTGCTGGATCTCGTTCAGCTCCTTCAGCTCCTTGTCGATATCCAGACGCGGGAAGAGCGGATCGCCCTTGGTGACCTTCTCGCCGTCGACCTTCTCGAACTCGAACGCGCCTTCCCAGGCCATCTCCTCGTCGGAGAGGCCCAGCTGCTCCTGCATGCGCTCGGATGTCGTGTGCATGAACGGAATCAGCAGGATCGCGACGATGCGCAGCGCCTCAACGAGGTTGTGCAGGCAGGTGCCGAGTTCCTCCTTCTTCTCCGGATCCTTGGCCAGGACCCAAGGCATCTTCTCGTCGATGTACTTATTCGCACGGCGTACCAGGACCCAGATATCCTCCAGTGCCTGGTTGAACTGGAAGTCGTTCATGTGCGCCTCGAGCGCCGGTGCGACGCCGAGTGCCGTGCTCTTCAGGTCCTCGTCGATCTTGTCGAACGCGCCGGCTGGAGGAACGATGCTGCCGCAGTACTTCTCGATCATCGCTACTGTCCTGGACAGCAGGTTTCCGAGGTCGTTCGCCAGGTCGTAGTTCATCCTCTTCAGCATGACCTCGTTCGTGTATACACCATCCTGTCCGAACGTGTACTCGCGGAGCAGGAAGTATTTCAGCGCATCAACCCCGTAGCGGTGAATCAGGAATACCGGGTCAACGACATTTCCCTTGGACTTGCTCATTTTGCCGCCGTCGATCAGCAGCCAGCCGTGTCCCATGACGTGCTTAGGAACCGGAATGTCCAGAGACATCAGCATTGCCGGCCAGATGACGGAGTGGAAACGTACGATTTCCTTTCCGACCAGGTGGACGTCGGCAGGCCAGTACTTGCGGAAGTCCTCCGTGTCGTCCGGGTAGCCCAGCGTCGTGATGTAGTTCGTCAGCGCGTCGAGCCATACGTAGATGACACTGTTCGGATCTCCCGGAACCTGGATTCCCCAGTCGAAGGAGGAACGGGAGATGCACAGGTCGTCCAGACCCTGCTTGACGAACTCGATCATCTCGTTTCTGCGCTCCTTAGGATTCAGGAAGTCCGGATCCTCGAGCAGCTTCAGCACGCGGTCCTGGTACTTGGACATCTTGAAGAAGTACGCGTCCTCGGAGGCCCACTCTACCGGCCTTCCGCAGTCCGGGCAGCAGCCGTTGACCAGCTGGCTCTCCGTCCAGTAGGATTCGCACGGCGTGCAGTACCAGCCCTCGTACTTGCCCTTGTAGATGTCGCCCTTCTCGTTCATCTTGGTGAAGATCTCCTGGACCCTCTTCACGTGGCGCGGCTGCGTCGTGCGGACAAAGTCATCGTAGGAGATTTCCATCGTGTTCCAGAGATCCTTGATGCCGGCGACGACCTCGTCGACGTATTCCTGCGGGGTAACGCCCTTCTCCTTCGCCTTCTGCATGATCTTCAGTCCGTGCTCGTCGGTTCCGGTCTGGAAGCGTACATCGTATCCGCTCAGTCTCTTGAACCTGGCCATCGCGTCCGCCATAACGGTGCAGTAGGTGTGCCCGATATGGAGGTTGGAGCTCGGATAATAAATCGGTGTAGTGATATAGTACGTGCCTTTCGATGCCTTCTGTTCTGTCATTCTGGTAAAATTCCTTTCTTCCTCTAATGAATGAGGTATTTATTTTCTGCGCTGCGGTGCGCGTGCCTGGATGCTAGTCCAGGTCTTCTCCGGCCCAGTCGTCGCTGGACCACTCTTCATCCGGCCAGTCGTCGTTGACAAAGATTTCCTTCATGATCTTGTTCATACCAAGAACGAGCGTGATGCCTGCGACCATGCCGATGCCGACGATCGCCCCTGCCGCCTTCAGTGCGTCCTGAACGGTAGGCTGCTCTGCTTTCCGCTGGTTCTTCTTTCCGGTACTTACCTTCTTGCTCATGGATATCTCCTTTCCGAGACGACTTCCCGCTCCGGAGAAGCTCCGCCTCCTTCTTTATGCTGTCCCTAGTGCTTGCCGTTGCGGTGCGTCACATAGTCCACGATCAGGTGAGCCGCCTCTTCCTCGTCGACATGACTCGTGTTGATCGAGAGGTCGTAGTTGGCGTACTCGCCCCACTTCTGGGAAGTATGGTAGTTGTAGTAGTTCTTCCTCGCCCTGTCGTACGTGCGGATGATCGTCTTGACCTTATCCGGATCATCGCCGTAGGTCTCGACCGCGCGGTCGATGCGGTCCTCCAGGCGCGCATGGACGAACACGTTGGTCACGCCCGGCACGTCGCGCAGGACGTAGTCCGCACAGCGTCCGACGATGACGCCCTCTCCGGTCCTTCCGATCTGGGAGATGATCTCGAACTGCGTCAAAAACAGCTTCTCATTGACGGAAATGGTCTCGCCGGACATTCCCTCGCTGAAATTCACCGCGGAAGCCAGGGAATAAGAAAAGTTGTTCTTCGCCCTCAGCTCCGCCGTCTCGATGATCTCTCTGGACAGGCCGCTCTTCTCAACCGCCATGTCGATGATCTCACGGTCGTAAACGGGAATTCCCATCTCCTTCGCGACCAGACCGCCTATGATTCTTCCGCCGCTTCCGTACTCACGGCTGATGGTAATTAACTTCTTCATATAGTGTTGTTTTGGATTCGCTTCCGCAGCCTGATTGCCGACGGAGGCTTGCTCCCTCCTCCTTCCCTATTTTCATCTTTCTGGCGGACTTCACAAACCGCACAGGGAAAATAAGACTTTATTGTCTATTATATACTATTTTCCCGCGGTTGAAAACGTAGCCCCCGTGCAATCCTGTCTCCTTTTTGTCAAAAGAGACCGGTCAGGAAAATAATTTCCCTGCCGGCCTCCGCCCCTTCTGCGCATAAACCGCAGGATTATGCGGGTCATCCCCGCGCGGCCTGAGCCTTTTCCCGCTGCCTCTGCGCAGTTTCAATATTTTTCAACGCCTTGAATTTGCTCCGCTGCATTATATACGGCATTTGTGATATGCCGCATATACGGTGTATTCAGCAGAATGCTATTCGGCTTCCTCGGAGAACTGCGAGTTGTATAGGTCGGCGTAAGCGCCGTTCTTCGCCAGCAGCTCGTCGTGCGTGCCCTGCTCGACAATGTCTCCGTGGTTCATGACCAGGATCAGATCCGCGTCCTTGATCGTCGACAGACGGTGGGCGATGACGAAGCTCGTCCTGCCCTCCATCAGGCGCTGCATCGCGCTCTGGATCTGGCGCTCCGTACGTGTGTCGACGGAGGATGTCGCCTCGTCCAGGATCAGGATCCTGCGGTCTGCCAGCATGGCCCTTGCTATGGTGAGCAGCTGTTTTTGTCCCTGCGAGATGTTCGACGCCTCTTCATTCAGCACCATGTCGTAGCCTCCCGGCAGCGTGCGGATGAAGTGATCGGCGTGCGCGGCTTTGGCCGCTGCCTCGACCTCCTCGTCAGTCGCGTCCAGGCGTCCGTAGCGGATATTCTCGCGGATCGTTCCGGAGAACAGCCAGGTGTCCTGCAGGACCATGGAGAAGTACTTACGCAGGTCCAGGCGGCTGAACGTGCGGATGTCCTGTCCGTCCAGGCGTATCTCGCCCTTGTTCACGTCGTAGAAGCGCATCAGCAGCTTGACCATCGTCGTCTTTCCGGCACCCGTCGGGCCGACGATGGCGATCATCTGTCCAGGCTCGACCTTTGCCGAGAAATCGTGGATGATGACCTGCTCCGGATGGTAACCGAACTGGACGTGGTCGAACTCGACCTCACCCCTGACGGTATCGAGCGGAAGCGGTGCGTCCTCCTGCAGGTCCGTCTCCTCCTCGTGGAGAAGCTGGAACACACGCTCGGAAGCGGCCGTCATCGACTGCACCTGGTTCATGACCTGGGAGATCTGCGCCATCGGCTGCGTCAGGTTTCTGACGTACTGGATGAACGCCTGGATGTCTCCGATTCCGATGACGTTCCGAATCGCGAGCATTCCGCCTGCGATGGCGACGCCCGCGTAGCCCAGGTAGCCGACAAAGTTCATCAGCGGCATCATCGTTCCGGAGAAGAACTGGGACTTCCAGGCTGATGTATACAGCTGGTCGTTCGTCTTTCCGAACTCGTTGATCGTCTGCTGCTCGCGGTTGAAGGCCTTGATGACCTGCTGGCCCGAGAAGCTCTCCTCGACCTGGCCGTTGATGACGCCCAGGGAGTTCTGCTGCTGCTTGAAGTATTTCTGCGACATCTTGATGACGATGGCCATCAGGATGACGGACACCGGGATCATGACGACCGCGATCAGGGTCATCATCGGGGAGATCGTGAGCATCATGATGATGACGCCGACGATCGTCGCGACCGCGGTGATGATCATCGTGATACTCTGGTTCAGTCCCATGCCGAGCGTGTCGACATCGTTCGTGATCCTGGACAGGACCTCGCCGATCGGACGGCTCTCAAAGTACTTCATCGGCATGCGGTTGATCTTCTCCGCGATCTCCTTGCGCATCTGGTACACGACCTTCTGCGTGATGCCGGTCATGATCCAGCCCTGCAGGAAGCTGACGAATGCACTGATCAGGTACAGTGCCAGGGTCAGCAGCAGGATGTGCGCGATCTTGTCGAAGTTGATTCCGCCGGTTCCCGCGACCTTTCTCATCAGGCCGTTTGCCAGCTCGGTCGTCGCGTGTCCCATGATCTTTGGCCCGACTACCGTGAATACGGTCGAGCCGGCCGCCAGGATCATGACGGCGAAGACGCCGAATTTATAGTGTCCGATGTAGAGCATCAGATCTTTAAAGGCTTTCTTAAAGTTTTTCGGTTTTTCCACCGCGCCCATGCCCGGGCCGTGCGGTCCACGCATGCCGCCGGAGTGTCTGCGCGGCGTCTGATTGTTATTCTCTGCCATTATGCCATATCCTCCAGTTCCTTCTCAGACAGCTGCGATTCCGCAATCTGCCGGTATACGTCGCAGGACTTCATCAGTTCCTGATGCGTGCCCTTTCCGACGATCCTTCCCTCATTCATGACCAGGATCTGGTCCGCATGCAGGATCGTGCTGATTCTCTGTGCGACGATGATGCGTGTCGTGTCCTTCTCCTCCTGCTCCAGGACGTCACGGAGCTTAGCGTCCGTCTTCATGTCCAGAGCGGAGAAGCTGTCGTCGAAGACCAGGATCTTCGGCTTCTTGGCAATCGCTCTCGCGATCGAGAGCCTCTGCTTCTGTCCTCCGGAGACGTTGTTTCCGCCCTGGGAGATGAAGCTGTCGTACTTATCGTCCTTCTCCTCGATGAAGTCCTCCGCCTGCGCGATCGATGCCGCGCGCTCGACTTCCTCGTCCGTCGCGTTCTGGTTTCCAAACCTGATGTTGCTCGCGATCGTTCCGGAGAACAGGATTCCCTTCTGCTGGATGAATCCGATCTCGTCTCTCAGGGACTTCATCGTGATGTCGCGGATATCCTTTCCGTCGACCATAACGCTTCCTCCCGTGACGTCGTAGAACCTCGGGATCAGGTTGATCAGCGTGCTCTTTCCGGAGCCGGTTCCGCCGATGATCGCCGTGACCTTGCCCGGCTCGGCGGTGAAGTCGATGTCGGTAAGGACGTTCGCCTCCGCGCCCGGATACTTGAAGTCGACGTGGGAGAAGACGACCTCGCCGTTTCCGCCGGTCAGCGTCTCTGCGTCCTTCTTATCCTGGATAGAGGAGACCGTGGTTGCGACCTCGTCGATTCTCTGTGCCGCGACGCCTGCTCTCGGCAGGATGATGGACATCGCGGTGATGATCATGAATGCGGAGACGATGATCATCGCGTATGTGATAAACGCGGTCATCGTTCCGACCTGCATCGTACCGGAGTCTACTCTGGATGCGGCGACCCAAGTGATCAGGATCGACAGGGCGTTCATGATCAGCATCATCGACGGCATCATGAAGGTCATGACGCGGTTGGTGAACAGCTGCGTCCTCTTCAGGTCGGTGTTGGCGACGTCGAAACGCTCCTCTTCCTTCTGCTGGCGTCCGAACGCGCGGATGACCATGAGTCCGGTCAGGATCTCACGGGATACGCCGTTCAGCTTGTCGACCAGCTTCTGCATGATCTTGAACTTCGGCATCGCGATGGCCATCAGCGTCAGGATGAAGCCGATGATGACGGCTACGCCGAGCAGGATGACCCAGCTCATCTGTGCATGCGTCTGGTAGACCTTGATGATTCCCCAGATGCCGAGGACCGGCGCGTACAGCACCATGCGCAGCATCATCGTCGTGATCATCTGCACCTGCTGCACGTCGTTCGTCGCCCTCGTGATCAGCGAGGAGGTCTGGAACTGGTCGAGCTCCGCGTTGGAGTATCCGATGACGTTCCGGAACACGCGGTCACGCAGGTCGCGTCCGACTCCCGCGCCGACCTTGGCGGCGAGGAAGGAGACGATGACTGCTGCGACCAGCATGATCAGGGCCATCGCGAACATCCTGCTGCCCTCTGCCCAAAGGTAGGAGGTCTGCTTGGCGTTCACATCGACGCCCGCCGACTTCTCCGCCTCGTAGGCGTAGCGGAATCCCATGGACTGCAGCGTCTTAGGGCCGACCGTGTCGATCGTCTTCTTGATCTGCTTCTGCATCTCTCCGATCTGCTTACTGCTCATCTGCCCGTTTGCGATCAGCTTCTGCATCGCCTGACGGATGTCGACATACGTCTTACTGGTCCCGTTCTGGTTCTTCGCGTGGAAGACGCGGACGTCCATGTTCGCCGCGTCCGCGATCTCCTGCACGGACATGGAGTCGATCTTCTTCAGCAGCGCGGACGGATCCGTCTGTGAAGAGGCCGATGCTGCCGATGCACTCGATGCGTTCGTCTGCGCGGCCTGCTGCATCGCGGCGATCTGTGCCGCGCTCATCTGTCCGGATGCCGCCTGCGCCATCGCCTTCTTCTGCGCTGCGACAGCCGCCTTCAGCTGGCGCTTGACGATCTTCTTAAACTGCGCCGGCGAAATATGCGAGAGCTGGTAGGTCAGGACGACCGGCTCCAGCAGGTCGTTGTCCAGCTTGTCCAGTCTGCTCTCGGAGGCCTTGCGGACGTAGAGGTTTCCCTCCTTCTCGTAGCTGTTCCTCCAGGCCTTCTTCTCCGCACTGGTCATGAACATCTGTGCCTCGCTGTACTCCTGCTTCTTCACCTTAGTCGGCAGGATGTGTTCTACACCCTGGTTCTGGATTCCGGTATCGATGATGTCCTGCGTGTAGGTCGGCATCGACATCTCGCAGAATCCCTGCACCGCCAGCAGCGCCGCCAGAATGATGACGACGAACCAGTACGGCTTCAAGTTTTTGATTAGATACTTCAACTCTGCTCCTCCTGAACGGATTCTTCCGTCCTTTCCTCTTCGTTATCCTTCTTACCGCTTCTGTCTCCGCGGCCGCTGCCGCAGCAGGCTCCGCCGGGGCCCTGCATCTGCTCCCGGTAGGGGTCGGTTGCCACCTCGTACAGGTCGTCCAGCATCACGGTCATCTCACGGATCCGGTCCTCGCCGAACCTCGCGATCAGCTCGCTGCAGAAGCCCTTCAGCACCTCAGCACCCTCGCGCCACTTCTCTTTCCCCTGTTCGGTGAATTCCACCAGGGTGACGCGGCGGTCCTCCGGGTCCTGCATGCGTATCATCAGGCCCTTCTTTTCCAGGCCGCGCAGCGTCCGGGACATGCCGGAAGCCGGCATCCTCGTGATGTCCAGGAGATCCGACACCCGTGCCTTGTGCGTCGGACTCTTCACCATCAGCCCCGCAGCCGTACCCATGACCCGCGCCTCCCCGCGGTTCAGGCCGGGCACCAGCTCATACATCTTCACCTTGTGAAACTGCATGCAGGAACGAATAAATTCGCGTGCAAGCTCTTCCATCTCTGCTCCTTTTCCCTTCCGGGCCATCGCACTCGCCGTCATGGCGTGAGCGGCTGCCCGTCTCTCTTTCTCATTCGTTATTTGATTAACACTGTTAATACTTAACAATGTTAACTATTAACCTTGGTAAGTATACGCTCCCGCGTTTTCCTTGTCAATCGAAATTCTGGACAAAAAAAGAGACAACAGCGAGACCGAACCTGATCTGCCGGCTGCTGTTCAGGGAAACTTGCCCCGCGTGCTGACGCTGAGGGGCTGCGGCTGCGCACGACGCGCCTGGAAAGCTGAAACGGCGGCATGAAAGTTGGGAATTTCCTTGATAAGACGTCGTTTTCCAACCAGGCTCCAGAAATGTTGGAAAATGGCACCTATAGGCTCGAATTCCCAACTCGCCTGCGACGGGCGATCGAATCTATATACCCTATAGGGGTATATGGAGGGCGATGTTTATCGATGGGTGATGGAAACACCGCCGCCGTCGCTGAAAAGCGGAAGACAATACGACTATGTTATGCGGCAAATTATACATGTTGACCAGCATGACAGCGGCGGTGCAGTCAATGATGGCGGGCGCACTGGTCGAATCGATAATCGTACTCTGCCAGAAGCCGTGGAGGCACCCGCCGGCCTCCTCGGGACTTTGGAAATATGAATTTTCGGCGCCGTTTTACCTAACTTTTTTTGACGAGTTGGGAAACTGGCAGGGAATGGGCAGAATTCCTAACTCCGACGCGTCATACCCCGTTGATCCGGACGCGGTGATCGCAGCCGTGCAGTCATCGCTGGCAGAAATAGTGGATATTGCATACGCTAATCTTCCCCCACCATGGCCCCGTCTCCGCGCCGCAATCATCCTCCGCTGCCGCGCCGCCAATTCGCTGCCGCACTGCCGCCCTTGTCTCTACCACGATCAAGTGGTGCAGCAGGGCGGCGCTGAGATAACGGTTTCACCGCCGCAGCGTCGTAATTCCAGCGTGTAATTCCGGCGCATAGAAAAGGGGACTGTGAAAAAATGCTCGTTCATTCTTTCACAGCCCCGCAAGCGGAGGTAAACCGCTGTCTTATCCAGTTGTTTCCGCGACGGACGGCGCAGGCCGGACTATGCCAGTGACTTCTGAAGGACGTCGTCGCGGTCGGAGTTGAACGCATCGTAGATCGCGCGGATGGCCTTCTCGAAGTCCTTGTTCGCGACGCCGACGATGATGTTGATCTCGGAGGAGCCCTGGTCGATCATGCGGATGTTGACGCCGGCCTCGGCGAGTGCGGTGAACAGGCGCGCGGACGTTCCCATGCGGCGGCTCATGCCGATACCTACGGCGGCGATCAGCGCGATGTCGCCGTGGACGGTGATGTTGTCCGGCTCGACCTGGCGCTGCAGGGCCTCGAGGACGTCGTCCAGCTTGCCCTCCGGCAGCTCGTCGTTGGAGATGACGACGGAGACCGTGTCGATTCCGGTCGGGATGTGCTCAAAGCTGACGTTCAGGTCTTCCAGGATCGTCAGCACGCGGCGGATGAATCCGACCTCCTTATTCAGCATGTTCTTGTAGATCGCGATGACGGTGAAGTCGCGGTTTCCGGCGACGCCGCTCAGGATGCGGTTGGTGTCCTCCGGCCTCGCGGTCGTGATCATCGTGCCCGGGTCGTCCGGCTTGTTGGTATTTCTGATGTTGATCGGGATGTCGGCGCCCCTGACCGGGAAGACCGCGTCCTCGTGCAGGACGCTCGCGCCCATGTAGGACAGCTCGCGCAGCTCGACGTACGTGATCTGGTCGATCGGCTTAGGATTCTCGACGATGCGCGGGTCCGCCATCAGGAGTCCGGAGACGTCCGTCCAGTTCTCGTAGACGTCGGCCTCGACCGCGCGTGCGACCAGGGATCCCGTGACGTCCGAGCCTCCCCTGGAGAACACGCGGACGTTGTCCGTTCCCTTCTGCGTGCCGTAGAATCCAGGCAGCACCGCCCGCTCATGCTTGGCGAGTTCCGCCTTCAGCGCCTCGTTCGTCTCCTCCGGCAGCAGCCTTCCGCGGGAGTCGAACTGAATCAGTCCTGCGGTGTCGACAAAGTCGTAACCAAAATAGGCGGCCACCAGCACTGCGGAGAGATATTCTCCGCGGCTCGCCAGGTAGTCGACCGAGCAGCCCGCCTCGATGTTCTTTCTGATCTCCTCGTAGCGGCTCTTCAGGTCGACCTCGATGCCCAGGTTCAGCTTGACCGCACTGTAGCGGTCGATGATCACCTGGAAGACCTGGTCGTACGGAATGTGGTTGTCGATCTCCGTCTTCACCAGGTACAGCAGGTCCGTGACCTTGTTGTCGCCGTCGAATCTCTTTCCCGGCGCGGATACTACCACATATTTTCTGTCCGGATCTGCCTCGACGATCTCTCTCAGCTTTCTCAGCTGAATTCCGTCGGCGACTGAAGATCCACCAAACTTCAGTACTTTAACTCCCATTGTTCTCCTCCCATAAAACATCCGCAGCCTGCGCATCCAGCGCGGTTCGTGCCTTCCGCGCACTGCGGCGAACGCTCCCTTATATCTGCTGCTTCCGGTAATTGTTCTTACCTTGTATTAGTTATCACCTACAAATTATACACTAATTTATGTTTAATGGTAACAGTTTTATTGGGAGGATATAAGTTTTTTCCCCAACGCAATCTGTCCGGCGCGCGGGCGAGGCAGGATGCCGCCGCGGCTGCCTAGGAATAATGAAAAGGGACTGCGAAATTTGCCCCGGCAATTTTCGCGGTCCCGTGTTTTCATTTATATTGCAGTGTATTGCGGTTTGTCCGGCGCGGCGGCAGGCGGCGGGTTAGCGGCAGGCGGCGTCGCGCGATTCTCTGGTCTGTTTGGCCGCCGGGTTTACCGCAATGCTCTTGACTGGCTGGGCAGGGGTGATCTTTGCCGCGAAGGGCGAAGAGGCATGATCCTCCTCCAGCCCCAGGTCGCGGCTCGTCAGCCAGACGCCGAGCAGGGTCAGCGCGAGGCCCGCGACCGTGTAGACGCCCCAGGAGTCGCCGGCGAGCAGGATTCCCGCGATCACGCCGATCACCGTCGTCGAGCTTCCGGACAGGTTGTTCACCGCGGACGGCTCGAGGTAGGCAAGGAGCTTGTTGTAGGCGAGGTAGCAGCCCGCCGAGCAGCAGATCCCGAGGAACAGGACGGCCGCCGCATTCATCGGCTCGCTGAACGCCAGCCGCCACCCGCTGAGGCCGTCGCCCTTGATGAAGCCGATCAGGTGGAACCAGACCATGCCCTCGAACGCCATCATCGCCGTGATCGATGCGGCGTCATAGTCCCGGCTCGCGCGGGAGCTGGAATGTGAATACAGCCCGCCGACGATGACCGCGCCCAGCATCAGGAGGTAGCCGACGACCCGGCCGCCCGCCTGGAATCCCGGCGCGAACACGACCGTGATTCCGACGCCCGTAAACGCGAGCAGTATCGCGGCCACGCGCTTCCACCCTGCCTTGCGGTGGAAGAACAGTACACCCTGGATCAGCGACATGCACGGGATCGTCGCGACAAAGATCGAGCACAGCGACGGGGAGATCTGCTGCAGCCCGTACGTCTCGCCGATGGAATAGATGCACGGCTCCAGGAACGCCGTCAGCACCAGGAATTTCACTCCGGGTCCGCGGAGGCTGAACTTCAGCTTTCCCGCGAGGATCATCGCTCCGAAGATCACCGACGCGATCGTCCAGCGCACCTGCAGGATCATGATCGGATCCATCGTCCTAAGCAGCAGATTGGACGCCGTGAAGGACAGCCCCCAGAACGACGACGTGATCAGCACGAGCAGCATTGCAGTTTTCTTTGACATTATATTAAACTCCCTTATTTCTTCCGGCACTCGCGCCGAAACTTCATCCTAAGCCTTGTACTTCGCTGTGTTTTTCATAAAACCTGAAACCATTCTATCATACACGCCCATACGCGTCCGAAAATATTTTATCCATATTTTTCCAGATCCACTCTAAGGCCGGGAACCAGAGTCGCTGGCAGTGCCCGGCTGGACAGCCGCAGCCGCGAAGATCCACGCGCCGGGCACGGAGGCCGCCGGAGCTGCTCACCTGGGCGGCCGCAGCCCGTGCAGGAGGCCGACCCCGCGATCGGCTGAACGCGGGCGCCCGGTGCACGAAAAAAAGGAGCTGCGTCTTCCACAGCTCCGTATTTTCAATTATGATTTTCAATTATGCGACTGCCTGTATTATCGCCGCATCACCTGGCTTACAGCTCTGCCTTCAGTTCGTCGACCTTGTCGAGGTGCTCCCAAGGAACATCGATGTCGGTTCTTCCGAAGTGGCCGTATGCTGCCGTCTGGCGGTAGATCGGTCTCTTCAGGTCGAGGTCGCGGATGATTGCGCCCGGACGCAGGTCGAAGTGCTTCCTTACGATCTTTGCGAGTTCCTCGTCGTCCTTCTTGCCCGTTCCGAACGAGTTGACCGCGATGGAAACCGGCTCAGCGACGCCGATCGCGTATGCGACCTGCAGCTCGCAGCGGTCAGCGAGTCCTGCCGCTACCAGGTTCTTAGCCACCCATCTCGCCGCGTAGCATGCGGAACGGTCGACCTTAGTAGGATCCTTTCCGGAGAATGCACCGCCGCCGTGGCGCGCGTATCCGCCGTAGGTGTCGACGATGATCTTGCGTCCGGTCAGTCCGGAGTCTCCCTGCGGTCCGCCGATGACGAAGCGGCCCGTCGGGTTTACGATGTAGCGCGTCTTCTCGTCCAGGTACTCTTCCGGGATGATCGGCTTGATGACGTGCTCGATGATGTCCTTCTTAATCTGCTCCTGCGTGACGTCCGGGCAGTGCTGCGCGGAAATCAGGACGGTGTCGACGCGCTTGACCTTATCGTCGTCGTACTCGACCGTGACCTGTGTCTTGCCGTCCGGGCGCAGGTAATCCAGCGTCTTGTTCTTTCTGACCTCAGTCAGGCGGCGTGCCAGCTTGTGCGCCAGCTCGATCGGCATCGGCATATACTCCGGCGTCTCGTTGCAGGCGTATCCGAACATCATTCCCTGGTCTCCGGCACCGATCTTATCCAGGTCGTCCTTCTCGGAAGACTCCTTATACTCCTCGGCCTCGTTGACGCCCATCGCGATGTCGCTGGACTGCTCATCAATTGCGGACAGGACTGCGCATGTCTCGCAGTCGAAGCCGTACTTGGCCCTGTCATAGCCGATGTCCTTCAGAACTCCGCGGACCGTCGCCGGGATGTCGACGTAGCCCTTGGTGCTGATTTCTCCCATAACCATGACATAGCCCGTGGTCGTCGTCGTCTCGCAGGCGACGCGGCTCTCCGGATCCTGCTCGATCAGCGCGTCCAGAATCGCATCCGATACCTGGTCACAGATTTTATCTGGATGACCCTCTGTTACAGACTCAGAGGTAAACAATCTCTTCATTGCATTAACTCCCTTCCAATACAATATGTATCTGTTCGTATAAATCGTATAAAAAAATCCTTTTCCCACACGAGAAAAGGATTGATATGCAAACCTTTCCTCATCTTTCAGGATGGTTCTATCCTGTAGGATTTGGCACCTTGCGCGATTATTCCGCAACAGGTTGCCGGGCTTCACTGGGCCTATTCCCTCAGCCGCTCTCGATAAGGATTATACTGTAGTCTATTATATAGAATTTTCAGGGAGCCGCAATATACAACCGTCCTGAATTGTCTAGTTTAGAAACGCCTGTGCCTGCTTCAGGAACGATTCCAACGCCTCCGGCCGGTCGAACATCACACGTGCCCCGGTCGGCTTCCCGCCGCCCTTTCCGCCGAGCGGCCGCGCAATGTCACGCACGATCCCGGCACAGTCCCCCTTCGGTCCTTCCCCGTCGGACAAGAGAAGAACGACCCGCTCGCGGGTCTGCACCAGGAAGATCACGCCGCTGATGGATTTCCGGAGCTTCTTCTGCACGCGCAGGAGCTCGTCCACCGTCAGGTCGTCATAGCGCCTGACCAGCCCCGGACGCATCGCACCGCGGATCTCCTCCGCCGCCTCATCCACGCGCGCCAGACGCAGCTGGTAGACCTCGTTGTGCAGCTCGTCCTCCTTCTCCTGCAGGCTGACCAGCTTCTCCATCAGATCCTGCTCACCCGCCGACAGCCGCTCGCCAAGCGCCGTCAGCAGGTCGTACTGTCGCTCGTAATTCTCGAACGCGCGCCGCCCCGCCTCAAAGTAGACTCTGGTCTTCCCGCGGTTCTGCTCGAGCCGGTAAATCTTGATCATGCCGACCTGCCCCGCGGAATCGGGATGCGTGCCGCAGCAAGGGCAGCAGTCATACGGACGGTCCGGGTCACCGACCGTGACCACCGAGATGTCCTCGTCGAAGTTCAGCGCTTTCCTGAGCGGCATCGCCTCGGCCTCCCCACGCGTCTGAAAATACCGCACCGAGATCGGCGCGTCCTCCCGGATCACGCGGTTCGCCTCCTGCTCCGCCTGCCTGGCCATCTCCCACGTGACGCGGGAATACTCCGGGAACCGGCTGAGGTCGGTCATCCTCGTCACCTCGCCCTCCGGGCGGAACGCCAGGTCGATCGTGATGAAGTCCTCACCCATGTGGAAGCCCTGGTTGAACGCCCCGAACAGCCGGTGGAACGCTCCCGACAGGATATGCTCGCCCGCATGCTTCTGCATGTGATCGACGCGCACGTCCCAGTCGATGCTCATCTCCACCCGGTCGCCCGCGGCGATCCCCGGCAAATTGCTATTCTCGGTTTCCCGGTCTGCCTTTGTCCGCTCCCCGGACTCCGGATTTTCCGGGTCTTCCGTGTCTTTCGTGCACTCGCCCGCCCCGGCCGCGCGAACAAAATGCAGCAGCGCGCCGCCTTCCTCTTGCACGTCAACCACGTCCAGGCAAAGTCCGTCCCCGCGCACAGCGGCGCCCACGTCACAGCCCTGGCCGCCGCCTTCCGGGCAGAAAACCGTCCGGTCAAACTCCAGCGCCGTGCCGCGTTCGGTCTCCCGCACGCCGGTCACCACCGCACTGCAGCTCCTCTTGTATACATCATCCCTGTACAGACGCTCCGTCATCACAAACCTCCCCGCAGGCCCGTCGGCCCGTTTTCCGTTATCCATCAGCCTTCCTGGTTTTCAGGCTGTCGGCTTTGTCCCTACTCCCGGATCAGGTCCAGGAAGTCCTCAAAGTCCGCCATCCCGCTCATCAAAAAGTTATTCATGACCGGCTCGCTGAACAGCAGGTTCTGCTTCAGCCGCAGGAACCTCGCGATCGGCGACGTCAGGAGGTCGAACTCGAGCGCCTTGGCGTCGTTCGCCGTGTTGCTCGCGATCACGAGCTGGTGGATGTTGCCGAGGTAGTAGATGCCGATCAGATCGTCGTAGAGATGGAAGTCGCTCTTCATCGCGTGGTCGTTGTTCGGGCGGTAGAGCATGTAACACGTGCCCTCGTCCTCCTGCACGACCATCGCGCGGTGCAGCAGGTGCGAGGACTGGCGCCCGAAGGTGTTCAGAGGTCCGTCGTAGTCGAACACCATGACGTACTCCTTATGCATGAGGTTCAGGTACGCCTCCTGGTCGGAGATCTCCATCTTATCCTCGAGCTTGAACGCCTCGATCTTCTTCCTGTTCTCCATGAATCGGAAGCTGCTGCGCAGCAGGTAGAAGACGTCCGAATCGTCCGATTCCGACACGATCGTCCGGCAGTGCAGGACGTTCTCGTCCTTCGGGTCGTTCTCCGTGTGGTTGCTGAACACGCCCATGTGGCCGAAGCTGCCGAGCAGATCATGGCTGATCTCCCCGCTGGTCAGCGTCGAGACGGCGTCCCAGTCCCTGTCCGAGTACCGCATCAAAAAGTAATTCGCAGCCTCCACGCGGCTCCTCGGGGTGATGCAGGATTTCTCCAGCAGCAGGCGGGCCTCCATCCTGGTCATGTTGTCCTTTGCCATCAGCAGGAACTGGTACATAGGCTGCCCCTCCGGCAGATCGATGCCGTGCTCCCGGTTGAAGCGCGCGTATTTCTGGACGAGGTGGACCGCCTCGCGTTCGGTGACCTTCACCTTGTTTCCGCCCAGTCCCCCGATGTACGAGGCCTCCATGTCCTGCGCCTCGGAGAAGTCCGGATCGGTCAGGTAATCGAATCGGTCAAAGCCGTACTCGACGGCATCGAAGTAGAAGAACTGCTGGAAATAGTAGTTCGGCCCGTCGATAAACCTCCACTGGATGCCCAGGCAGACGACGCCCATCAGGCGGGTGTCGGTGATCCAGGCGGAACGGAACTCCAGCGCGCTTCTGTCCATGTACAGGACGCCGGCAGGGCCGGATTTCTTCCTGTCCGGGCTGTATTTTGTCTCATCTAAGAGCCCTCCGTCGATGACGGTAAATGGTTTCTTCTCCATGTCTTCCTCCTTTCTGCCGTTCGTGTGCGGAGCAGATTGAAATCTGCCCCTGCCTTCATTTTACCGCTGCTGCCGCCCGAAATAAACTACGCCTTCTGCATCAGGTAGGCGACCTCGGACGGGTTGAGCTTGCGGAAGCGCCCAGGCTTCAGGTGGCCCAGGACGATGTTTCCGTACGAGATGCGCTCCAGGTCGATGACGCGGCTTCCGACTGCCTCGAGCATGCGGCGGATCTGCCGGTTCTTTCCCTCGTGGATCGTGATCTCGAGGACGGTGGAATGCTTGTTGCACTTCAGGACCGTGACCCTGGCCGGTGACGTGCGGAATCCGCCGATGTCGACGCCGTTTCTCAGGCGCTGCAGCTGGCGGTGGTTCAGGCTTCCCTCCGCGCGGAGCAGGTAGGTCTTGCCGACCTCGTGCTTCGGGTGCGTCAGGCGGTAGGCAAAGTCGCCGTCGTTCGTCAGGAACAGCAGTCCTGATGTCTGATAGTCCAGCCTTCCGACCGGATAGATGCGCTCGTCGACCTCCTGCATGAAGTCCATGACGGTCATTCTGCCCCTGTCGTCCTTCACCGAGGTCACGCAGCCCGCCGGCTTGTTCAGCATGTAGTAGACCTTCTGCTGCTCGGTATGCTCGATCGGCGTGCCCGCAACGACGACCTCGTCGCTGTCCTGCACGTCGTAGCCCGGCTGCGTGAGGACGGCGCCGTTGACCTTCACCTTCCCCTGGCGGATCAGCTCGTCGGCCTTCCTTCTGCTCGCGATGCCGGCCTCTGCGATGTATTTATTGATTCTCATGGTTTCTTCCTCTTAGATTAAAGGAGGCTGCGGTATCACTCCGCCGCCCCCTGCAGGATTCTCGTTTATCTCTGTTGTTCTGCCTGCGGCTCAAGATCGCCCAGTGCCTTAGCGACCTGGATCATGACGGCGCACTCCATGCGCTTCCTGAAGATCTTGCAGCTGTAGTCGAACACGCCCTTGATGTCGCCGGTTCCGTGGAACGCATTGGCCGCGCATCCGCCGGAGCAGTACAGGCGCGCCCAGCAGTCTCTGCACTCTTCCCTAGCGTAGACGTTGCACATCTTGAAGTCGTCCTTGATGTCCTGGCGCGTGATGCCGTTCCAGATGTCGCCCATCTTGAACTGCTCGTCTCCGACGAACTGGTGGCACGGGAACAGGTCTCCCCAAGGCGTTACCGCGTAGTACTCGGTTCCGGATCCGCATCCGGAGATCCTCTTATAGATGCACGGTCCGCCCTCTAAGTCCAGCATGTAGTGGTAGAATACGACCGGCTTTCCGGCCTTCTCCCTCTCCATCAGCCAGTTGGCCAGGATCTCGTACTGATGGTAGATTTCCGGAAGGTCCTCCTCCGTCAGCGCGTAAGGCTCGTCCGGGGAACAGACAACCGGCTCGATGGACAGGCGGTCGAATCCAAGCTCTGCCATCTGGAACAGGTCCTCCGTGAAGTCCACGTTGTTGTGCGTGAACGTTCCTCTGATGTAGTATTCTTTGTCGCCCCTGGCCTTTACCAGTTTCTGGAATTTAGGCACGATCTCGTCGTAGCTTCCGCGTCCGTCGATGAACTTGCGCAGGCGGTCGTGGACCTCCTTACGTCCGTCCAGGCTCAGCACGACGTTGTTCATCTCCTTATTCGTGAAGTCGATGACCTCGTCGTTGATGCCGACGCCGTTCGTCGTCAGCGTGAAGCGGAAGTGCTTGTGGTGATCCTTCTCCAGGGTCCTCGCGTACGCGACGGTCTGCTTGACGACGTCCCAGTTCATGAGCGGTTCGCCGCCGAAGAAGTCGACCTCCAGGTTGTAGTGATCCCCGGAGTTCGCGACCAGCCAGTCGATGGCCTGCTTGGCCGTCTCGAGGCTCATGATCGCGCGGTCGCCGTGGAATCTTCCCTGGCTCGCGAAGCAGTATTCACAGTTTAAGTTGCAGGTGTGCGCGACGTGCAGGCAGAATGCCTTCACTTCCGTATGGCGTTCCTTCAGGACCCCCGCGCTCGGCTCCCAGATATCCTCGCTGAACAGCTTCTTTTGCTGCTCGAGCTCGTCGATATCCGCCATCGTCTGGTCGATGTCCTCAGGCGTAACATCATCGCGGCCGCTGTACTTTGCCAGAATCTTTTCCTTTACAGCGACGCGGTCCTCCGGTTCCCCGTGATCTTTCGCTTCACAAAAAAGCTGGATGATGTCATAAGCGACATCATCCACGCAATGTACAGAACCGCTGTTTACGTCCAGAACAATGTTATATCCGTTCAGCTTGTACTGATGAATCATTACAGGCTCTTCTCACACTTCTGGTTAGCTACGCCGCAAGATGTCTTGCATGCACTCTGGCAGGAAGTCTGGCACTCTCCGCAGCCGCCCTCTGTAATGCTCTTGTGCAGATCTCTCGTCTGGATCGTCTTAATTCTCTTCATGATAATCACGCCTTTCTGTTGATAGTTATATATATCCATATTTTACCGATACAATGCGCTGTTGTCAAATTATCAGCGGGTTATACTCTACACCATTTTCCGGATTTCTGCAACCACTGCCGCGATTTCCCGCCCGTCGCCGTCGACCGTAATGTCGGCGCAGCGTTCGTAATACGGGGTTCTCAGGTTGTAGAGATCCGCCAGCGTCTGCCCCTCCTCTATGGTCACCCCGCGCTCGTCCAGGTTGTTCAGCCGCTCCTCCACCGTCTCCTCGCGGATCCGGATGTACACGACCGTTCCGTCCTCCCGCAGCTTTTCGATTGCGTCCTCGGCAAAGACCGCACTGCCCCCTGTAGCGATAACGGTATTGCCGACCTCGATCGACAGCAGCGCCCTGCGCTCCGCCTCCAGGAAGTACGCGTTACCGTCCTGGTCGATGATCTCCTGCAGCGTCCTTCCCTCCATCTGTTCGATGACGTCGTCGGCGTCCAGGAAGTCCCTTCCCGAAGCCTCGGCGAGCGCAAGACCGATCGTGCTCTTCCCGCACGACGGCATGCCCACCATGATGATGTTCTTCTGTCTTTCCATATCCAATCCCCTGTAATCCCTTCGGGCAGATCAGCTCTGCTCGCTCTGACTCTCCGACGCCTGATTCTCCGGCAGATCGCTCTCCGGCGATTTCTCCCCTGCCTGAGCTTCCGGCTGATCATTCTCCGGCGATTCTCCCTCTGCCTGGTATGCCGGCTGATCGTTCTCCTTCACGTTATCCGCAGCGTCCGCGCCGTCCTGCAGTTCTCCGTCCTGCGCGGCTCCGTCCGCCGCTTCTTCTCTTAGGATTCCCTCCTCGGAGATCTCCGGGAGCTCGTCCAGGCTCTCCAGGCCCATGTAGGCGAGGAACGCGTCCGTCGTGCCGTAGAGGATCGGGCGTCCGACGCCGTCCGACCTTCCGCGGCTCTCGACCAACCCCTTCTCCACCAGGCCGTCGACGACGCGGTCGCACTTGATCCCCCTGATCTGATCGATGCGTCCGCGCGTCACCGGCTGCAGGTACGCGATGATCGCGAGGACCTCGAGCGAGGCCTGCGTCAGCCGCTTCTCCTTCACCGGCGTGCAGAGGCGGCGGATGAATTCCGCGTTCTCCGGCGCGGTGATGAACTGAAAGTCGTTCCTGATCCTCCGGATCCTGATCCCGCTGTCGCGCTTCTCGTACTCCGCCTGCAGCTGCAGGAACAGCTCGACGGTCTCCTGCTCCGACAGGCCGAAGACCCTGCCCGCGTCCTTCGCGGCCAGCGGCCGGCCCCAGACGTACAGCATGGATTCCAGCGCGGACTTAATGATTTCTCTGCTTCCGGTCATGCGGCCGCTCCTTTCCGTTTTCCATTTCGTTCTCGATGTTATCTATTCTCTGCGACTATGTTTGATGATTAACTGCAGCCGCTCAATTTCCACGCGCGACCGTTCGTCCGCAGGGGCTCTCGTTTACCGCTCCGGCGTGCATGTATCCTGTATCCAGGTGTGACCGCGGCACGTGCCTGGTCGGGGCGGCGAAAGACAAATGCCGCACGCACCGCGCTACGCCAGCGCCTCCTCTTCTGCGTCTTCTGTCTCTTCCGCCTCGTCCGCCTCCTGCTCCGGTGAGAATCCGTCGAGCGGGCGGCTTCCGGCGGATACCTCGATGGTGCCGTAGATCCCGTACTGCGTGACGTCGAGGTACTGGCTCCTGACCATCTGCAGGACCGCGAGGAAGCTCACGATCGCGTCGATGCGGCTTCTGGACGGCAGGAGCTGCCGGAAGTCCAGCACGTCTCCGCTGTCCGTCTTCAGGAAGATGTCCCGGATCATCGCCATGCGGCTCCTCATCGTCTCCTTCTCGCGGCGCATCGTCGTGTAGCGCTTCCTCGTGTCCTCGAGGCGCTTCTTGCGGTGCAGGAAGGTCGAGAAGGTATGGATGAATTCCTGCGTGCCCAGGCGGAGGAACTCGTCCGGATGCGAGGTGTACACGGAGATGTCCTCCTGCGGCTTGGTGAACACGTCCTCCATCGCGCATTCCCGCTCCTGGAGGGCCTTCCCGGCTGCCCGGCAGCGCTTGTATTCCAGCAGCTGTCGGACCAGGTCCCCGCGCGGGTCCTCCTTCACGACGCCGGGGGACCGTTCCTCTTTCGATCCCCCCGGGAGCAGCATGCCCGACTTGATCCTAAGCAGCTCGGCCGCGAGCACCATGAACTCCGACGAGAGCTCGATGTTCCAATCCCGCATCTGTTTCAGGTAGGCCAGGTACTGCTCGGTGATCTCGGAGATGCGGATGTCGTAGATGCTCATCTCCGCGCTCTCAATCAGGTAGACGAGGAGGTCGAACGGACCCTCGAACACCGGCAGGCTGACCTTATAGCTCATGAACCAGTCTCCTGAGGCTCTCGGTGTACGGCGGGCGCGCGATGCCCTTCTCCGTCACGACGGCAGTGATGAACTTGTGGTCGGTGACGTCAAAGGACGGGTTGAACGTCTTCACGCCCTCCGGCGCCATCGGCTTCTCGTACCACATCTTATAGATCTCCTCGCCGTCACGCTCCTCGATGACGATGTCGTCGCCGCTGTCGGTCTCAAGGTCGATCGTCGAGGTCGGAACGAACATGTAGAACGGGATGCCGTACTCCCTGGCCATGATCGCGACCTGGAACGTCCCGATCTTATTGGCGCCGTCGCCGTTCGCCGCCATCCGGTCGCAGCCGACGACCACCGCGTCGATCCAGCCGCGCCTCATCGCGGATGCCGCCATGTTGTCGCAGATCAGCGTGACGTCGACACCGGCCTTCTTCAGCTCCCAGGAGGTCAGGCGCGCGCCCTGCAGCAGCGGCCTCGTCTCGTCGGCGAATACATGGAAGCCGTAGCCCTGCTCCTCGCCCAGGTAGACCGGGGAGAGACAGGTCCCGTAGCGCGCCGTCGCGAGCGCTCCGGCGTTGCAGTGCGTCAGGATGCCCATGCCCGGCTTCAGGAGCGTCAGGCCGTGCTCGCCCATGCGGCGGCAGGATTCGACGTCTTCATTAAAGATCGCGTCCGCCTCGCTCAGGAGGGCCTGCTTGGCCCCCTCCACGCCGGATTTATCATCGGCCGTCTCGCTGCTGGTTCCGCTGCCATCGCTCTTCTCCGCATCGGCAATGTATGCGTCGAGACGGGAGAGCATGCGCTTCAGCGCCCAGCTCAGGTTGACCGCAGTCGGGCGGGAGGAATTCAGGTATTCCGCCGTTTCCAGGACCTCGCCCCGGAACGCAGCCAGATCAGAGGCCTCACTGCCCCTGACACTGACGTAGAGGCCGTAGCCTGCCGCGTCGCCGATCGCAGGCGCCCCGCGTACCATCAGCCGCTTGATTGCGTCGTAGACTTCTTCCTTTGTCCTCAATTCCACATACTTCTCCTCATTCGGCAGCAGGGTCTGGTCGAGGATGACCAGTTTTCCGCCGCGGAATGAAAGTGTCTCAAAATTCACTGTCGTCACTTCCCCTTCGATGACAAAAAGCAGCCCGGCAGGAAGACGAACGTCTCCCGCCACGCCTGCTGGATTTCATTTTTGTGCGCAGTCCGCAATCTATTGAAGGCCTGCGTGGATATTATTTTATCATCTATATCCTGCAATCGCAAACCCAACCGGCGAGCGCCTTGGGATCATTAATCGATCCGATCCGCCGAACCGGCAGAATAAAAAAAGAGGCCGCCGAAGCAGCCTCGTAATCCCGGTCCATATCCCCCGCGTCTCACATTTTGAAGAAAGAAAAGGGAAAACTCGTACAAAAGGAAACTTCCCGCGGGGGATACCGGTATGAATTGGACTTATTTAATTTTCTTGATCGTTCTTATTGATCGTATCTTGACTGCTTACTTCGAATATCCGTTGCGGACCATGAAGCTGTCGATGTTCGACTTGATCGCGAGACGCAGCCTGGCCGGTGCCGTGGATGCTCCTGCAGCTGCAGCGCCTGTGCCCGCGCAGTATCCGGTGATCGCCTTGGTGTAGTTTCCGTTGAAGTAACGGAGGTTGTAGGACAGGTAGGCGGCTCCGGTCTTGATGCTGTACTTGGCCTTCAGCAGCTTGTTGGACGATACGCCTGCGTACAGTCTTCCGAGCTGTGCGGTCGTCTGCATGATGCCATAGTAGCCGGCAGGGTTGTATGCACGCTCGTAGAATCTGCTCTCGCACTGGGACATCGCCATCAGAACCTTCGCATTGACATTGTACGCCTTCGCGTACTTCACGTAAGTCCTCGCAAGTTTGGTGGACTTGGCCGTGGTCAGGGAGGAGTTCTGTGTCCTCATGTAAGCCGCATAACCGTTAATCTTAGACGACGCGGCGTGTGCCTGCATGCCGAATCCTGCCATAAACAGAATCGACGCCGCAATCAGCAGGCCAACGGTTATTTTTTTCATACAAGATATCATCAGTAAACACTCCTATCGTTTCTTTCGTTTTGATCGTTGATTGTATCGATCATTCTTACTGTTTATATTGGCCGGCGCTGCCTGACTGGCTGTGCCGGACATCTTCATTCTTTCTAATTAATATCGCATCGCGCATTCGCTCTTGATATGCACCTATTATAACCGGGATTCTTAAGCAATTCTTTAGTTATTAAGTATCCTTCACAGTTTCTTCACAGAGAAACAGCCTGATTTGTTGTCGTACAACAACAAATCAGGCTGTTCATAGTTATTCAATCACAGTTGTATTCAATTTTTCTTAATATCTCTTAAGTATCGTTTAATAATCTCTTCAGGACTTTGTGAAACAATAGACAACATCTGCTTGTATCAATGTACATTACAATCATGACTTAAGTCACTAGACTTGGGCTGCGCTGCCGTTCGATTCCGTTCGCTACCGTTCGGTTCCGTCCCGCTTCCCGAGCCGTTCCTGCTGCTTCTCCTCGCGGTTGGTGTCGACCGCCTTGATGTGCGGCAGCTTCTGGTTCGGATCCGTCAGGAAGACGTACAGGTAGATTGCGGCGATGCACATCAGGACGACGGCGTCCTTGATCAGCTCGCGGCTGATCAGCACGGCGGCCATTCCCATGATGCCGCTGATCCCGTAGAGCATCAGGACCGCGCGCCTCTGGCCGAATCCGGACGCCATCAGGTGATGGTGCAGGTGGCCTTTGTCTGCCTCCATGATCGGGCGGTGGTTGACCCATCTTCTGAAGATCGCGAACATCGTGTCGAAGATCGGCACGCCGAGCACGATGACCGGGATGACGACTGCGATGAACGTGGATCGCTTCAGCGGGCCGACGACCGACATGGACGCGATCATGAAGCCCAGGAACAGCGATCCGCTGTCCCCCATGAAGATGCTCGCCGGGTAGAAGTTGTACGGCAGAAAGCCCGCGCAGCTTCCCGCGAGGGCGATCATCGCGCAGCAGACCGGGATCATGCCGTAGGTGTCGCCGTGAATATAGGCGACGTAGGCGATCGTCAGGGCTGCGATCATCGCGACGCCCGCGGCGAGGCCGTCCAGGCCGTCCACGAGGTTGATCGTGTTCGTGATGCCCACGATCCAGAGCACCGTGACGATGAAGCAGACCGCCGTCCCGAACCGCAGGTTGCCCTCTCCGAAGTAGTTGGAGATCAGCTCGATGCGCAGCCCCATCGCGTACATCAGCGTAGCGATCAGGAGCTCGATGACGAATTTCAGCCTGGCGGACAGGTTCTTCAGGTCGTCAAAGACGCCGAGCACATAGACCATGCAGCCGCCGATCGCGGCCGCGATCATCTTAGGATTGT
The DNA here is from genome assembly GCA_903789635.1 of uncultured Eubacteriaceae bacterium. Lineage (GTDB taxonomy): Bacteria > Bacillota > Clostridia > Peptostreptococcales > Anaerovoracaceae > Aminicella. Next base: position 111,725 of record CAIFEY010000002.1, on the reverse strand, counting down.
CGTGCTGAAAAATCAAAAGCGGGATGATCGTCCCGAGGAACATCGCCATGCCGCCGAAGCGCGGGATGGGATGGTGGTGCATCCTGCGGGAATCCTTAGGGATGTCCATGGCACCGATCTTAGGCGCGATATACCTCGCGACCGGTGTCGCCGCTGCGGAGATCAGGAACGAGAGCCCGAACAGCAGCAGGACTGTCAGCTTAGTGATCTCCATGTTCCGTCACCTCTTCTTTCGGCAGGTACTCGATGTCCATCTGTGCCTCCTCAAGGATCTCCTTAGACAGCTCGTCCGGGTAGCCCTCGCGGACGACGATCCTCTTCAGCCCCGCGTTGATAATCATCTTGGCGCAGATGCTGCACGGGCTGTTCGTGATGTAGATCGTCCCGCCCTCGATGCTCTGACCCAGCGTCGCCGCCTGGATGATCGCGTTCTGCTCGGCGTGGAGCGCGCGGCAGAGCTCGTGGCGCTGGCCGGAAGGCACGTGCAGCTTCTCTCGCAGGCAGCCGCCCAGCTCGCCGCAGTGCTTGAGTCCCTTAGGCGCGCCGTTGTAGCCGGTCGCGATGACGTGCTTGTCCTTCACGATCACGGCCCCGACGCAGCGGCGCAGGCAGGTCGACCGCTTGGAGGTCAGCTCCGCCATCTGCATAAAATATTCATCCCAGGACATCCTGTTGTCGATAAATTCACGATCCGCCATATTATCCTCATTTCCTGCCGATTACTTCTCTAAACTCTCTTCCGCCTCATCCGCGTCCTGCTCCTCCGCGTGCCCTTCCGCACACGCGCGCATCCGCGCGGGGTCGTAGTAAATTTCCTTTAAATACAGTCCCTGCGGCGGCGCCGTCGGCCCCGCGTTCTGACGGTCGCCGGAGGCGATGATGCCGTCCACCGCTTTCGGGTCCATCCTGTGCAGGCCCGCCTCGATCAGCGTCCCCGCGATGATCCTGACCATGTTGTAGAGGAACCCGTCGCCGGTCACCTCGATCTCTATGACCTGGCCGATGCCCGCCGCGAGAGAGGCCGCGTTCACGGTCAGGCCGAATATCGTCCGGACCGTCGTCAGCCTCGGGTTGGACCCCGTCGCCTGGAAGCACTGGAAATCGTGCTCCCCGACCATCCGCCCGGCCGCGTCCCTCATCGCGGAGACGTCCAGAGGCCTCTCCGTGTGACAGTAATAGTTGCGGACAAAGACCGGCATCTGCTCTGCGTTCCAGATCTTGTATACATACGTCTTGCCGACGCACTGGTAGCGCGCGTGGAATTCCGGCGGAACCTCCTCCGCGCTGACGATCCTGAGGTCGCTGTTCTCCCCGGGTGCCGGGGTGCGCCCGTTCAGGATCCGGTTGACGACCAGCGGAATCTTCTCTACCGGCAGACCATAGTCTCCCTGAAACGTCGCTCTTTGTCCCAGCGCATGCACGCCCGCATCCGTCCGGCTCGTCCCGTCGACCGTCACCGGAAAGCCCAGCACGCGGCTCAGCGTCTCCTCCAGGAGGCCCTGCACGGTCCGGACGTTCGGCTGGCGCTGCCACCCGCAGAACCTCGTCCCGTCGTATTCCATTGTCAGGAGCACATTTCGGACCGTCATGCGCACATTCCTTCCTGCCCGAGCCTCCGAGCCTTCTGTTATTAATATCTGATATCTAATATTTTCGCTGATATTTTCGATTATCTGTTCTCTGACCTCTGTCGTCCGTGTTCCCCTAACGCGGGAGAAAGATCTTTCTCTTCTCCTTATTCGCAGCCTGGCGGTACAGCACGAACTTGCGGCCGATCGCCTGCACGAACTCGGCGTTAAGTTCCTCGGAGAGCTTCTGGCACGTCTCCTTAGGGCTCAGCGTGCATCCCTCCTGGATCTTCACCTTCACCAGCTCGGACGCGTCGAGCTTCTCGCTGATCGAGCGCACGACTGTCTCCGTCAGCCCGGCCTTGCCGATGTATACGGTCGGGTCCAGCTTCTGCGCCAGCCCCTTTAAATAGCTTCTCTGTTTTCCTGTAATCATTCTAATTTCCTTTATCACTTTACTCGGCTTCCCGCCTGATGGGCGCAAAAACCTATTCTTTATTTTATCATAAAACGTCCCATGCGGCTATTCTGTGTTTCTTAAATCCACGCCCCCGGCCATTTTCAGACTAGATCCACGTCTGCAGCCAGATTCCCATGTAGTCGTGCAGGAAGAGGAAGTAAATCAGCGCCGAGACGAACACGTACGGCGCCATCGGGACCGCCTGTCCCTTCCTGGCCGTACGCCGCGCGATCCGGTACACGAGGTGCCCGGCGGAGAGCAGCGCCGTCAGGATAAACACCGCGAACATCCCGTACAGGCCGCCCGTGAGGCCGACTGCCGCGAAGAGCTTGATGTCGCCCCCGCCGACCGCCGGCTTGTGGTACGCCATCCTGCCGATCAGCGCGCCGAAGCCCATGATCAGGAACCCCGCGAGGGCCCCCATCAGCATATCCTTCCAGCCGTTCACGTAGCGCGCCATGCCGATGCTGCTGACCGCGAGCAGGATCACGAGCTCGTCGGAGATGATCCGGTATTTCTGGTCGCCCACCGCAATCTCCAGCAGGATCCAGAGGATGCAGAGCACCGCGATTGCGTAGCGCCAGTCCCGGGCGAACCCGTAGACGGCGATGGCGGCAAAGAGCATAGAGAACACGAACTTCCACGGATAGCTCTTCAGCCTCTGCCCGTCCTGGTTCAGCAGCTCCTCGCAGGGCTCCTCCCCGTAGTCGGCGAACCACTTCGCCGGCATGCGGTTGAAGAGGTACACCGCGCCGTTGCCCATCAGGATGCCCACCAGCACCCCGGCGAGCGCCTTCATGACCACCGTCATCACACTCATTCCCATTTCCATGCGTCTCCTTTCGTCTCCCTTCTTTTCTGTCTGTATCGATCCGTTCAATTGATATGTTGTATGGCTCAGCAGCCAAGTGTTCAGAATCGCGGGACTTTCCCCAGAGACTCTTCCCCCTTTGCCAGAAAGAGCGCGGACGTAACCGCCCGCGCCTCGTTCTCATTGTGATTCCGGCCGTCATGGCCGTACAGGGAGAAATTTCTCTGTATATTGAAGTTTCGTTTTTATTTCTTCTCCGGCTTCCAGGAGCTCTTCAGGCTCGCGATGCGGTTGAAGACCTTCTCGGTGTCCGTCGTCTCCTTGCTGTCCGCGATGTAGTAGCCGTGGCGGAAGAACTGGAAGCGCTCTCCCGGCGCAGCCTCTGCCAGCGACGGCTCCGCATAGCCGAACGTCTCGCCCATCGATGCCTCGTTGAAGGTGAACTCGCCGTTCTCGTCGACGTTCATCAGCTGCTCCACGTTGCGGATGCGGATCTTCAGTGCCGTTCCGGCTTCGACAAAGTGGATCGTGCCCTTCACCTTGCGCCCGTCATTGCTGTTTCCGCCCTTGGTCTCCGGGTCGTACGTGCAGTGCAGCTCCTTGATGGATCCGTCCTCGTTATGGATGACCTCGTCGCACTTGACGAAGTACGCGCCCTTGAAGCGGACCTCGTTGCCCGGGAACAGGCGGAAGTACTTCTTCACCGGCACCTCCATGAAGTCGTCGCCGTCGATCCACAGCTCCCTGGAGAACGGGATCTCGCGCTCGCCCAAGTTCGGGTTGTTCCGGTTATTCTCGACCGGCAGCATCTCCGTCTTTCCCTCCGGGTAGTTCGTGATGATGACCTTGATCGGGTTCTCGACGACGTTCCTGCTGACGACCTGGTTCTGGAGGTCGTCGCGGACGAAGTGCTCCAGCATGCCGACGTCAACCGTACTGTTCGACTTGGACACGCCGATCTCCTCGCAGAACGCGCGGATCGCGGCCGGGGTGAAGCCCCTCCTCCTGATGCCGGCGATCGTCGGCATTCTCGGGTCATCCCATCCGTCGACCAGGCCCTCGTCGACGAGCTTCTTCAGCTTGCGCTTGCTCGTCATCGTGTTCGTCAGGTTCAGGCGGGCGAACTCGATCTGCTTAGGCGGGTTAGGCCAGAAGCCGACCTTCTCGAGCACCCAGTTGTAGAGCGGACGGTGATCCTCGAACTCCAGGGTGCAGACGGAATGCGTGATTCCCTCGATGGCGTCCTCGATCGGGTGCGCGAAGTCGTACATCGGGTAGATGCACCACTTGTCGCCCGTGTTGTGGTGGGAGACGTGCGCGATTCTGTAGATGATCGGGTCTCTCATGTTCAGGTTCGGGGAGGTCATGTCGATCTTGGCGCGCAGGACCTTCTCGCCGTCGCCGTACTTGCCGTCCCTCATCTCGTGGAACAGCTGCAGGTTCTCATCGACGGTGCGTCCTCTGAACGGGCTCTCCTTTCCCGGCTCCGTCAGCGTGCCCCTGTCCGCCTTGATCTGCTCCGGCGTGGAGTCGTCGACGTAGGCCAGACCCTTGCGGATCAGCTCCTCCGCGGCCTCGTACATCTTATCGAAATAGTCGGATGCCCAGCACAGCTTGTTCCAGTCGAAGCCGAGCCACTGGACGTCTTCCTTGATCTGCTTGACGTAGTCCTCGTTCTCCTTGGTCGGGTTGGTGTCGTCGAAGCGCAGGTTGCACTTTCCGCCGTACTCCTGTGCGAGCCCGAAGTTCAGGCAGACCGACTTGGCATGACCGATGTGCAGGAATCCGTTCGGCTCAGGCGGGAAACGCGTGTATACCTCGCCGCCGTAGGTTCCCTTCTCGTTGTCCTCGTCGATGATGTTCTCGATAAAATTCTTAGGTCTGGTTGTTTCCGCCATAGTCGTACCGTCCTTTTCCCATAATTCGTCTAGTATTCTGATCTCGGCCGCGTTGCGAACGCCAAGCCGGGTAAATCTTTGCTCTTAGTGTTTTATTCTACCATAAATTCCCGGTGCAGAAAAGACTGTGCGCCGTTTCCCGGAGCTCCTCCCGGTTATTTTCCGCCTTCCCGTCGATGACGAGTGACAAAAGAGTCTTCAGCGCCTCTCCGACCAGCCTGCCCTGCGGGATTCCGACCTCGATCATGTCCTTCCCGGTCACCGCGAGCTGCTTCAGGTTCCAGACCTCACCGGATTTCAGAACGCGTTCCAGTTCGTCGAGCGCTCCTGCCGCGTCCTCCGGCGTTCCACCTGCCTGTATTCCATCTGCCCGTGTTCCGCCAGCCTGGTCAGACCGGCCTTCTCCGTCCGCGTCCTCCGCCGCTCCGGCCGTTTCCGCCTCCTTATAGTACAGGTCCGGGTAGACCTTGCGGATCTCCAGCATGCCCCTCGCGGCGTCCTCGCCAAAGTTCATCAGCAGCCTGCGGACACCTGCACTGCCGGCAGGCACAGGATTCTGCAGCGCCTCCTGCATGGCCGCGCTGCGGTCGATCGTGCGGTGGTCTAAGCGCAGGTCTCGGAGCGCCCTCTTCAGATTCTCCGGGAAAAGGACGGCGAGGCGCTCCGCCGGGCGGCAGGGCAGTTCATTGATATGGGCCAGGACGGCTTTGTCTGCCATCGGGAAGACCCCCGCTTTCCGCAGTTCTTCCCTGTAACTGCAGAGGATCGCCGCGGCGTCCTTCCCGAGCAGAAGCTTGACGAACTCGACGCCGACCCTCTCGCGCGCGACGACGCGGACGGTCTCCGCCATCCCGCGCACGGCCCGCTCTGTCGCGTCCTCGATCGCGAACCCGAGCCTCGACGCGAACCTGAGCGCCCGCAAAATCCTCAGCGCATCCTCGGAAAACCGCTTATCGGGGTCGCCGACGCAGCGAATGACCTCCCGCTTCAGGTCGTCTCTTCCGCCGAACGGGTCGATCAGCCCCTGCTCGGGGTCGTAGGCCATCGCGTTGATCGTGAAATCGCGCCGCGCGAGGTCCTCCCTGAGGCTCCTGGTAAACGTCACGCCGTCCGGGTGGCGCCCGTCGCTGTACGTCCCGTCGATCCTGTACGTCGTCACCTCGACCGGCTTCCCCTCCGAGACGGCGGTGACGGTCCCGTGCTGAATCCCCGTATCAACGGAACGGAGCCCGATGAAACAACTCTTCATTTCATCAGGCTCCGCCTCTGTACAGACATCCCAGTCGTCAGGCTTAAGGCCGAGGATGCTGTCGCGGACACAGCCGCCGACCACATAAGCCTCGTACCCGCCGCCACGAAGCCGCTTCAGCACTTCCATGACATATTCCGGTATGTTGATATTCACTCTGTTCTCCTGTGCGCTTACTCGCGCGTGATAATTTCCTTCTGTTCGTACGCGGAACGGAAAACCGTCTCCGTTCCCTGCCGCGTGCACGCCGGGCTTAACAGGCCTAAGCCGTGTGAACCAGACGGCAGCTTACTTCTGCGGCACAGTGGCTGCAGCTTCCGGCCGTGTCCGGCACGAGCATTCCGCAGTCGTGGTCGCGAAACGTCCATTCCTGCGGGACTTCATTGCCCGTGTCCGCAGCATTCGCCGCGCTGCCGGCAGAAGCTGCTTCCTGCGGAACGGTTTCCTTTGCCGCTGCAGTGACGCTGTCCGATGCGGTGCGAAGCGGATCCTCGCTCATCGCAGCGACCTGCGGCTCCTTCTCGCTCTTCGCCTCCGCCTGATTCTCTTCCTCCAGGCGCTCGTCCAGCTGGTCGCCGATCAGTCCCATGCTCAGGAGCTCCTCGCGGTCCTCCGGGAACCACGCGTTGTACATCTCCGACATGTGGTGCGGCTTCAGGGCCTCCTTGGCATGGCGCAGGTTCGGCAGTCCCATGTCCTCCTCGCGGTTGACGAACCGGATCTCCTCCGGCAGCTGCTTACAGAACTCGCTGCATACCACCTGGTAGAGCCCGCGGAACTGCAGGTTCGCCTTCTCAAAGTGCTCTGCGGCGGTGTCCTCGCTCATGCGTTCGCCGATCGCGTATGCCTGCAGGCGTCCGTCGATGAAGATGCCGACGGTGTACACGTCGTCCCTGTCCAGGAACTTGGTGACCTCCTGAATTGCGTGACGCTCCTCCGACAGACTCCTCATCTCGTCGTCCGAACGCTCCTTGCCGTCTCGGATCAGTTCCGTCAGGGCGATGATCTCTGCCTGCATGTCCTTGGTCAGCGGCTTGGCCTCGTACGCGTAGGTCTTCTTGAAATAGTTCATGTGGTTCTTCTTCTTGTGGAGCGCGCGCCCGCTGAGTGTCGTGAGCTTGTCGCGGTCGTAGACGTACTCGTCGTCGTCGCGGTCATGCTCGAACTCGAGCTCCGGCACGGCCTCCTGCAGGATGTCCTTCAGTGCGCCCGGGATCAGCCTGACGGAGAACGGAATGCCCTTCTCCGTAAACATCTTCCGGCCTTCCAGAATCACCTTTCTAAGGCTGTCTTTTTCATATTTTCCGGTCCTGGTCAGCGGCATCGCGAAAACGCCCGCCGTCCTGCCGTCCTCCATCTGGAAGAGGTTCTCGAACATCATGTAGGAATCCATCTCCGTCCAGTTCAGATCGTAGTCCTGACGCCAGATATAGTTCGCAAGGAAGGTGAATCCCGCCCCCTGATAATTGTATCCGTTACAGTAGCTTCTGAGTGTCTCCACATCCTCGTCTGTCATCTGACCCAGCGAATGTGTCCATTTCTCATTGCTCATATAAAATTAACCCCTTTTCTCTGTGTGCGCATATGCGCAAGGCATCTCTGCCGGTTTTCTATGGTTTCTAGCGATATTCATTCTTAGTTACCGTGTTCTTATACCCATCATTGCGGTTAGTTTAAACAAACTCTCCGCATTCCGGCATATTCAATTATTTTCCCATCTTCTGAGATGCCTGATCGTCGAATCGCTCGGTCCTGAGCTTCTTCAGCCATTCCCAATGCGTGCTGTCGAATGTGACCGGCGTGACGGATGCATACCCCTGCGCAACCGCCGCGAGGTCGATCGCAAGGTCGTCCCTCGTGAAGTCCTGCGGGCTTCCTTTCAGCTGATAGCCGCCGTCGTCCTGGAGCCTGAATCCGTCCAGGAAGTTGCGGTGCCCCAGCCTCGTGATCTTCATGCCGCGGATCTCCTCTTCCGGAAGGTCCGGGACGTTGATGTTCAGCAGCGAGTCCCTGGGAATCTCGTCCTTCAGGGACAAAGCCCGCCGGGCAAACGTCCTGGCCGCCTGAAAATTCTGCGGCTCGTGACCGCTGACAGACACTGCCGCCGCCGGATACCCGCTGACCGCGGCCTCCATGGCCGCCCCGACGGTTCCGGAATACAGCGTGTCCACGCCCAAGTTGCTCCCGAGGTTGATCCCGGAGAACACCATGTCCATCTTAACGCCGCGGTCCTTGAAGAACTGCAGCCCGATCTTGGCACAGTCCGCCGGTGTCCCCGTCGTCTGAAGCGCCGCATCCGCGTGCGGGAACGAGATCTCCTGCACGAAGACGTGGTCGCGGATGGTGATGGAATGGCTCTTTCCGCTCTGCTGACGGTCCGGAGCGCAGACGTAAACCGTGCTGACCTGAGAAAGTTCCTCCGCCAGCTCCCGGATGCCGCGCGCCTCGGCGCCGTCATCATTGACCAGTAGTATATTCATCTAATTACCTAAAATCCTTATTTCGTAATCGTTTTCTATTCTTCTTATCAGTTTCCGTTCACTGTGCGTGTGTGCCCGTGCCTGACCTCGGAATGAACCGGTTAGGACACGACCTTAGACACGGCCGCAGCTTATCAGATAATTAATGTGACATCAATTTATTATCACTCCGTCCAGGCTGTGTCTTTGTCCCTAGTTCAGCTTCATGACCTTTCCGATCGCGTCGTGGATGACCAGGTCCGCGCGGTCGTCGAACGACGTCTCGGACTTGTTGATCAGCACCAGGTGGCTGCCGCGGAAGTAGTTGATAAAGCCCGCCGCCGGGTAGACCACGAGCGACGTTCCGCCGATGATCAGGACGTCCGCGTTGCTGATCGCGTTTACCGCGCCGGTGATCTGCTTCTCGTCGAGCGCCTCCTCGTACAGCACGACGTCTGGCTTGATCCTTCCGCCGCAAGTGCAGTACGGGACGCCGTCTCTGCAGTGATCCTCGTCCATGATGTAGTCCACGTCGTAGAATTTACCGCAGTCCTCGCAGTAGTTGCGCAGGACGCTGCCGTGAACCTCGTAGACGGTCTTGCTTCCGGCCGCCTGGTGCAGACCGTCGATGTTCTGCGTGACGATCGCCTTCAGCTTGCCCTCCTCCTCGAGACGGGCCAGCGCGCGGTGCGCGTCGTTCGGCTTCGCCTCCGGGTGGATCAGGTTCTCCTTATAGTACTGGAAGAACTCCTTCGGGTGCTTGGTGTAGAAGCTGTGCGACAGCATGACCTCCGGGGCAAACCCGTATTTCTGCTTCGCGTGGTAGAGACCGGACTCCGAGCGGAAGTCCGGGACGCCGCTCTCCGTGGAGACGCCTGCGCCTCCGAAGAATACGATGTTGTCCGACGCGTCAATGATCTTCTTTAATCTAGGATCCATGTCCATGCCTCCCGTCATCCGCACCTGCTCCTGCAATTCGGCATTCCAGCAAGCCTGCAGTATCCAGAATTCCTGAATAAAGGAATCCATCAGCAGCTGCGTTCTGATTATTCGTGTGTTTTTTGTCGATATACGTCTATTTTAACACATAACGGGAGTTTATACAGCACAGCTGACATTCCCATCGGAAAGATGGAACAGGATCAGCCCGCCCTTTTCCTCGTAGCCGGTGTCCCAGAGCGCCGGGAAGTCGACCCACTCCGCCTCGCTGTACGTCACGGTCTTGACGGCCCTGGTGACCTCGTCGTAACCGGCCAGGATGAACCAGTGCCAGACGTAGTCCTCGAACCTGCGGTCCTTATGCTTCAGCATCAGCATCGGCACCGGAAGCCCCGCGTCGATCTGCTCCCTGACCTTCTGGAACGCCTCGTCGGCAGGCGCGCTGCCCGGGTACTCCTCCATGCTAATTCCCTCTTCACCGTGGCGGCGCAGGAACGCCCCGAAACCGTCGGTGTAGATGCTCAGGCGGTCGATTCCGCGGAACCTCGGCCTGAGGTACGGCTTCATCGAGGCGCCGAACGCCTTGTAGTCCTTCTTGCGGATGTCGTCGATGTCGTACGGATACAGGTCCTTGCCAAAATACTTGGAGAACCAGATCGAGCTGTCGCACGCGGTCTCCGCCGCGCACCCGCCCAGGCGCATGATCGGATCCGTGAACCAGTCCTGGTTGCCTCCGATGGACGAGCCGATCGTGAAGTAATCCAGCTCATGAACGCTGCCCTCGTTCAGCACCCCTCTCTGCTTAGAAACCCCATTCATTATTTCTCTCATTTCTTATGCCCCCTGGATCCTGCGGCACCTAACGCCGCCTTCCCCTGACTTTCTATTTACTCTTTACTCTTTCTGCCGACTCTTATCTGCTTATACAATGCTTATATGCAGAAACGCAGGGACACTGCCTGCCCCTGCTGACTCAGCCGAAAAGAGGCCCGTTCGAGAGCCTCTTTTCCCCAACCTATATGCTTTTTTATCCAACCGCGGGAAGATTGAAACACCGGAAACCGCATTTTCTGAAGTCTTGCTTATCCCGCTTATCTCGCTTATTCCGCTAATCCTGCAATTCGTACGCAGTGCCAAGCAGGGACAAAATTTATCCCCTGCAGACCACCGCGCCTGCCCTGCCGATTACCAGTTTCCCGCTCCGTGCTGCGCCTTATTATGCCGCCGGATGCGTGGTCATGCTCGTGCTCGAGAAGAACTGGCGTGCCGGCGTGTGCTGCAGCGCCGTCGCGATGATCACCGAGATCACGATGCCGACGACGAACTGACCGACGTTCTCCGGGACGCTGGCGATCGCGATCGCCCAGGTTCCATACATGACCTTGGCCGCAAGCGCGTAGCCCGCAACCATCACGAGGCCGCCCAGGACCATGCCGAAGATCTCGTACGCCGACAGGACGCGGCGCTTCTTATCTTTCCTATTGTCATTCTTATTCTGCGCGGATCTGTTCTGCGCGGACTTCCTGGCCGCACGGTCGAGGAATATGCCCGCTACCAGCGCCATCAGGAGCTTGGTGCCGAGCGTCCACGGCGCGTAGTACGCGTAGCCGCCGAGCAGGTCGGACAGGCAGGAGCCTACGCCTGCAGCGATCGCCCCGTTCTTCTTTCCGAGGACCATGACCGCCAGGTAGATCGCCGCGTCGCCCAGGTGGACGTAGCCCTTGGTCGCGATCGTCGGGATCTTGAAGAAATAGGTGGAGACGAGAATCAGACACATCATCATCGCCGTGAGGACCATGGTGTTCAGCTTGTTTCCTCTTCTGTCATTCTGCATAGTAACAACTCCCTTCATTCCTCTTTCTCTTACTGTAGATATGATAGCATCAAAGTGTTATTATAGAAATATGCAAAACAATTTATTTTAACCATTACAGTTATGAGAGGTAAGATGAAATGAACCTGTTATCCATCGAAGTCGATCACAATTCCAAGGAGCCGATGTATATACAGTTGTTCCGCTGGTTCCAGTCCGGCATCGAGCGGGGTGACATCCAGGCCGGGGAGAAGCTCCCGTCCCTGCGCGAGCTCTCGTCGCAGCTGTCCATCAGCATCACGACGGTGCAGGCGGCGTACAACCAGCTCGTCGTCGAGGGCTACGCCTCCAACCGCCCGCAGTCCGGCTACTACGCGGAGGACCTGAAGCAGCCGTCCGCGTCTGTGCGCCCGACCGCCGAGGCCCGCCGCGAGACGTTCCAGGCCTACATCAACCAGCGCCCGCGCTACCGCTACGACCTCTCCAGCTTCAACTACAGCAAGTGGAAAAAATGCATGTCGAATGTCCTGAACGAGTACCCGGCGCTCCTGCTGTCGGAGGGTGACCCGCAGGGCGAGCCGATGCTGCGTGAGGAGATCTCCCGCTACGTCTACAACGCCCGCGGCGTGAACTGTACCCCAGACCAGATCGTCATCAGCGCCGGCACGCAGCAGCTGACCGGCCACCTGGTCCGCATCCTGGACGCGCTGCAGATCCGCCTGATCGCGACCGAGGATCCAGGCTACCAGCCGGTCCAGAAGATCTTCCGCGACGGCGGCTACTCGGTCCGCCCGATCCCGGTCCGCCGCGACGGCATCGAGATCGAGAAGCTCCCGGAGAACGTCCCTTGTGCGGTCTACGTCAACCCGTCCAACCAGTTCCCGACCGGAAGCGTCATGCCGATCGGCCGCCGAAACCAGCTCCTGGACTGGGCCGAGCGCAACCGCAGCCTGATCATCGAGGACGACTACGACAGCGAGCTCCGCTACTTCGGCAAGCCGATCCCGTCCCTGCAGGGCCTGCGCGAGAATTCGCCAGTCGTCTACCTCGGCTCCTTCAGCTCGACCCTGTTCGCCGCGATCCGCATGAGCTACATGGTCCTTCCGGAGAAGCTCGCCGAGATCTTCCGCCGCATCAAGGACCAGTACGACCAGACGAGCTCCAAAACCGAGCAGCTCACCCTCGCCCTCTACATGGAGCGCGGCTACTACGGCATCCACCTGAAGAAACTCCGCACCCTCTACGCCTCCAAGCTCCGCACCGCCCTCCGCGCCTTGGAACGCTGCGGCACCGGCTTCCTCACCCCGCTGAACCGAAGCTCCGGCATCCACATCCCGCTGACCGTCCGCATCCCTTCCCCCCTCGGACAAAATCCACCTGCCCAGACCAACACCGCTCTGCCGTCATCCGGGGCCGCTGCGGCCGCCATCCCTGCCAATTCCACCTCATCAGGAGATGCGGCGGCCGAGGGCACTGCCACGGTAGCCGGCGGCGCGGCCACTGATTCCGTGACATCCGAAAACGCGGCAGCCGGCGGCGCGACGGCCAAAACCATGTCTCCACAATCCGCCGCGGCCCGGTCTTCCGTCGACCTGAGCCGCCGCCTCTGCGAAGCCGCAGAGAAACTGCGTCTGCGCGTCGTCCCTCTTCCGTCGGAGACGACCGCGAATCAGTGCGGACTTCTCTTCTACTATAATCAGATCCCGCTGGATGAGATCGACTACGCGGTCGAGGAGCTGACGGAGGAGTGGAAGCGCGTGCTGCGGATTTGATTGAACCCAGTAGAATGATAATAATGAACTTGGCAAAAAATCACCTGTGCATACTGCATGCGCTTCAGCAGGAGCGCAATTTCTTCATTTTGGTATAACGGGATTTACGGAATTCCATAATAGCGCAAAAACGGCGCCGTTACATAACTGCTCCCGAGCACCGCTCAATATTATAAATTTGCCCTCACGGTAATTAATTGTACTATCTAGAATCTTCCATGTTTTCACGGGATATTCAGGAAAAATATCGTCTGTGGCGATCAGATTTTTTACTTCTTGTGTAAATATACAGTTAGCTCAAGCGTTTATTCACCGTCGCGGACATTGCCGGACTGCCTGCGGAGCGCCTTAGGTCAACCGCAGGACCTCTTACGGACCATTTCACCATCAAATCCTATCCTTTCAGCGTGCATTTAAATTGTCAGACTTCAATGTGCGCATTTTGGCGGCGAAGAAGTTCCACCCGAGCGCTGAATAATGCGCATTGCTGAAATTCGGAAAACCTGTTATACCAAACTTCAAGATTTGCCTCCTTGCTGAAAAAGCATAAATCCAGAAATGGCCTTCGAGGGTTTTCTGATAGATATAATCTATGGATTCTGTATACCGGCATCCCCTCCGTCCTAGTTCGCTCACTCCGCCGCGGCGCGAATCACGCGCGGTGCAAGTAACGAAACGGCCATCGCGCCCCTTCCCTTTCCAGCGCGGACTGATTCTGCCGCGTGAATGGCGCAGCCGGCGTGCGGGCGCGATGATTTTCGCCGCGCGTCGTGACCAATTCGTTCTAGCGCCGCGATTTCACTGCGGGATACTGCCGGCCCGCTCCCGCCCATTCCCGTGCGGGCTGTTTCCACGGAATTGACGCCGCCGACGCGTGGGCGCGAAAAAACGCCATGACATTACATCTCTGCAGCGTCATGGCGTTTGTGCGCATCATCGTCCTAATTATTATACATTTATATATGCGAGCCTGCGCCCCGCGCGCTTCCGAATGACATCAGGCGGGACGGGAGCCGCGGCGCTCGGACTTTGCCGATCGGAAGGTACTGATCGCGCCCCGGCGCACCAGCGGCTGACCATCAGGCGGGTGCGGAAACTGCGGCGCTTGGACTTTGCCGAATCGAGGGGCCAGGCTGCGGCGGGCGCAAGTAACGGAACGGCCGGCGCGGGCGGTGCGGCTACTCCTTGGTGAACTTGAAGCCGCTGGTCTTGTAGATCTTGCCGGAGCGGGTGATGATCAGGCACTCGTAGCCCTTCTTGTGCTCGATGAAGTTCAGGGCCTTCTTGCGGCCCATGAGCAGGCAGGTGGTGGCGAGGGCGTCGCAGTCGACGGAGTGGCCGTCCTCTGCCATGATCGTGACGCCGCTGATGTCGGTTTCCGCCGGGCGGCCGGTGGTCGGCTCCAGGATGTGGTGGTAGAGCTTGCCGTTCTTCTTGAAGTAGCGCTCGTAGATGCCGGAGGTGACGATTGTCTGGTTGTTCGCCTTGGTGCTTCCGATGATCTCGCTCATCTCGCTGAACGGCTTCTCGATGCCGATCGTGAACGGCTTGCCGGCCTTCTCGCCGACGCAGACGATGTTGCCGCCAAGGCTGATGATCGCGCTCTTGACGCCGAGCTTCTGCAGGTAGTCCCCGATGTGGTCGGCGATCCAGCCCTTCGCGATGCCGCCGAGGTCGATCTCGCCCTTTGTCGTTCCCATCGTGACGGTGTCGCCCTGCAGGCTGATCTGCTTGTAGCCGACGTACTTGATCGCGTTCTTCAGCTGCGCGTCGGTCGGGAGCGTGTGCTTCTCGGCGTGCCAGTTGTACAGGTCCTCGGCCTTTCCGATCGTGATGTCGAACAGGCCGTTCGTCTCGTCGCCGTACTGGATGCCATCACGGATGATTTCTGCGGTGATCTTGTGGACTTTGACCGGCCTGCCGCCGGCGTGGTTGATGTTCCAGATGTCTGAGCCCTTCTTGGTCTTGCTCAGGATCGTCTCGTAGCGGCTGCACCTCGCAAACGCCTTGTCGATGGCCGCGTCCGCCTTCTTCTTAGACATGCTGTAGACCGTGATCTTGCAGATCGTGTCGAAATAGTAGCTTTCCTTGGTGTGGGACGGCACGCTGTCGGAATCAGACGAGGATCCCTGCGGGGAACAGGCAGTTTGTGGTATAATGATGCATGCAGCCATGACGATCGTCATGAGGACTGTAATCAGCTTTTTCATAGAAAATCTATCCCTTTCTGGAGTTTAGAGATGTTCAACGTCATAAAAAAAGCAGACATTCTGCTTCTCATTGCCCTCCTGGCCGTCGGATTCCTCTTTTCCTGGCTTTCCATCCGTGGAAACGTCACCGGTACATACGTGGAAGCCAAGGTAAACGGCAAGGTTTACGGCCGATACAGTCTGTCTGTGAACCGAACGGTTACCGTCCGCCAGAATGGACATTTCAATAAGTTTATCATAAAGAACGGTACCGCGCAAATGGAGGAGGCGGACTGCAAGAACCAGATCTGCGTGCACCACAAGCCGATTTCCCGCGTCAACGAAAGCATCGTGTGCCTTCCGAACCGCGTCAGCCTTGAGATCGTCAACGGAAATGGCAGCAAGGAAGGAGGTAAGTACGATGCCATCGCTCACTAACAACCACACGCTGCGCACCCGCCGCCTGACGGCCTCCGCGATGTTCGCCGCGCTTGCCCTGATCTTCTCCTACATCGAGGCGATCCTGCCGATCAACGTCGGCGTCCCGGGCGTCAAGCTCGGCCTGGCCAACCTGATCATCATCATCGCCCTCTACGAGCTGGACACGCGCTACGCGTTCTTCATCAACCTGGTCCGCATCTGCCTGGCCGGCCTGATGTTCACCGGCGTCATGGCGATGCTCTACTCGCTGACCGGCGGAATGATCAGCCTCCTCGTCATGGTGTTCCTGAAGAAGACCGACAGGTTTTCCATGATCGGCGTCAGCATGGCGGGCGGGGTCGCGCATAATTTCGGCCAGCTGCTGATCGCCAGCTTCGTGGTATCCAACATTAAAATGTTCCTCTACTTCCCGATTCTCGTCTTCACGGGGATCGCGTCGGGCATCGGCATCGGCATCGTCGCGTACGTCATCGACCGGCGTCTCCCGCGGATGCTGTTCCGCTGAGGCGGGCGCAGGCCAGTCGCTGTGCGGCTTCCGAGCCGCGTGACTCTTCCGGGTTTCCCCGGACAAAATCCTTACCCGGCAGGAGGGATAAGGACCTGATGCGTATATTTTGTCCCCTGCGAAACGGCTTACGGCCGGGCAATCCGACCATCGGACAGTCGGACGGCCAGACTGCCGGACCATCGCAGCGGATTATCCAATATAATTACGGAGATTGTAACAATGAAAGAACAAATTAATTTACTGCAGCAAGAGATGAAGCAGCAGAATATCGACCTTTATTTCATCCCGCCGACGGACCCGCACAATTCCGAGTTCACGCACGACCGCTACAAGGCGATCGCGTGGCTCTCCGGCTTCACCGGCGAGGCGGCGTGGATGATCGTGTCGCAGGAGGAGGCCTGGCTGTGGACGGACGGGCGGTTCTTCATCCAGGCAGAGCAGCAGCTCGAGGGCACCGGCATCACGCTGATGAAGCTCGGCGTCAAAGGTGTCCCGAACGTCATGGCCATGCTCGCGGAACTCATCAAGAAGCGCCGCCACATGACCCTGGGCTTTGACGGACGCTGCGTCTCCGCTAAGATCGCGAGCGTCTGGGAGCAGCAGCTCGCTCCCCGCGGTCTGACGATCAAGGAGGACGTCGACCTGATCAGCGGCCTGTGGACGGACCGCCCGGACTTTCAGCCATCGGTCCTGCACGCCCTGCCGCGTTCCTCGAGCGGCATGCCGTCATCACGCAAGAAGAGGCGCATCAACGCGGAGATGGTCGAGAGCGGCGCGGACTGGCTGCTCCTCTCCGACCTGACCGAGGTCGCGTGGTTCACGAACCTGCGCGGAAGCGACGTGGAGTGCACGCCGGTCTTCTACTCCTACGCGCTCATCAGCTCGGACCTGGATCAGCTCACGCAGCTGTTCCTGATGCCGGGCACGACAATTGACAACAAGCCGGAGGATCCGAACGAACCGACGGAGAACCTCGGCTTCCTGCAGGTCTGCGACTACGCCGACATCGAGGAAGCGCTGCGCAGCCTGCCGCCGGACCAGTCGATCTGGATGGACACGAACACGGTCAATGCCGCTGTCTACCACGCCGCTGCTGACCGCCACATGATCATCGACGAGCCGACGCCGGCCTCCATCATGAAGGCAATCAAAAACGACGCCGAGATCGCCGCAGCCCGCCAGACCATGGTCTACGACGGCTGCGCGATGGTCGAGTTCATGCACTGGCTGAAGACGACCGTCAAATCCCACACCATCACCGAAATCGACGCCGCAGACTACCTGAAGCGCCGCCGCCTGGAGAAGCCGGGCTGCTTCGATCTGAGCTTCCCGACCGTCTCCGCCTACGGGGAGAACGCCGCGATCATCCACTACATGCCGACGCCGGAGACGGACACGGAGCTGAAGCCGGAGGGCTTCCTGCTGGTCGACAGCGGCGGGCAGTACACGACCGGAACGACGGACATCACGCGCACGATCGCGCTCGGTGAGCTGACGCAGGAGATGAAGGACGACTACACCCTCGTGCTGAAGTCCCACATCGCGCTCGCGACCGCCCACCTGGGCCCTTCCGCCTCCACCCGCGCCCTCGACAAAGCCGCGCGCAAACCCCTCACCGACGCCGGCCTGAACTTCAACCACGGCATCAGCCACGGCATCGGCCACGTCCTCTCTGTCCACGAGGGCCCGAATATCATCGACCCTCACACAGAGTGCCCGCTGATCAGCGGCATGATTCAGTCCGACGAGCCTGGCGTCTACCTTGAGGGCAAATTCGGCATCCGCATCGAGAACGAACTCCTCTGCTGCGCAGACACGGCTGAGGACCGTTACTTCGAGACCCTCACACTCTGCCCGTACGAGCGCGAGGCCATCAACAAGGACCTCCTGACCGAGGACGAGATCGACTGGATCAACGCCTACCACCGCCGCGTGGAAGACACCCTCCTGCCGCACCTCCACAAGGAGGACCGCAAGTTCCTGCAGGTCATGACCGCGCCGCTGTAAGGCGGGCGGCGCAGCTGTGGGCATCTGGGCTGGTATCGTCGACCAGGAAGGAGTAAGAGACGCCTTCAAACTGCCGCAGAGCGTCCTTCCGGTCGCATTCATTCCACTTGGATATGCTTCGGACGACTATACGGGCAATCCTGCCCATCACGACAGGAAGCCGTTAGAAGAGATCGTCAAGTATTTATAATGCGTAAACAAGGGGCTGTGAAAATGCACATGCATTTTTCACAGCCCCTCTTGTTTTCATTATGATGTTGTGTACTGCGGCCGCACCTGCGCTTTCCGCGCTGTGCGCCTGCAGCTTACTTATCCAGTGCGCCCAGGATGTTCGGGATGACCTGCTTCTTTCTGCTGACGACGCCCGGAAGCATGATGCCCGGCTCCTCGTCGTCTGTGGACTGGCCTGCGAATGCGGTTTCCAAGGTCTTCTCCGCGTTGTCGCCCGCGAAGAGCATGCGGCTTCCCTGCTCCTTCACGCTGGTCAGCATGAAGAATACCATCGAGGTTCCGTCCTTGGCGAGCGTCTTAGGCAGGTACTCGAGGAGCATCTCCTCGGCCTTCTGCATGTTCGCGCTGCTCATGAAGCTTGCCTGGCCGACGCCGAAGCGGATTCCGCCGTGCTCGAACAGCTTGAAGTCCTGATAGCAGACGTCCTCTGCCGTCTTTCCTTCCAGGTTCTCGCCTGCGGCGAACAGGTTCTCCGCCAGCTCTTCCGGCTCGATTCCCGCGATCTTCGCGAGCTTCTTTCCGGTCTCCACGTCTCTAGGCGTGCAGGTCGGGGAGCGGAACAGCAGTGTGTCGGAAATCAGTGCGCTCAGCAGCAGTCCGGCGATCTTAGGCTCGATTTTCACGCCCTTCTCCTCATACAGGGAGGTGACAATCGTCGCGGAGCAGCCTACCGGCTCGCAGCGGAAGTAGATCGGATCGCTCGTCTGGATGTCGCCGATCTTGTGGTGGTCGATGACCTCGAGCAGCTGAGCGTCTGCGAGGCCGTCCACGCACTGCGTCGTCTCCTGGTGGTCGACCAGGATCAGCTTCTCGTGGTTCTTGACCTCGAGGTTGCGGCGGCTGATCAGTCCAATGTACTTCTCGTCCTGTCCCAGTACCGGGAAGTGGATGTGACGGGTCTCGTCCATCGCTTCCTTAACCTCTGTTACCGGGGTCTCCGGCGTGAAGTAGCGGACTTCCGAAATCGGAGTCATCATGTTGTTTACCGGAACAGCCTGGATGATCAGGCGCGCTGCGGCATAGGTGTCGTACTTGGTCTTGATGATCACACTGTTCTTGGAGGCGCCGAGCTCGGAGATCTGCTTGGAGACATCCGCACCCAGGCAGACGATCAGGACCTTTACGCCCATGTTCAGAGCAGCGACCTGCGCGTCTACGCGGTTTGCGACCATGACGATGTCGCCCTCCAGGAGCGTGTTCTCGAATGCATCAGGTGTGCCTGCGCCGACCAGAACCTTTCCCTTTGTCAAAATCTCCTTAGGATCGCCCGTCACGATCTCGCCTTCCAGTACGTCTACGATGTTCTGAACCGGCGTCTTCTCGCGGGACAGCACGTACGCATCGAGTGCATCCATATTCCCCTTGGAAAGGTCGTTCAGCGTGACTACGCCGAGGAGCTTTCCTTCCTCATCCGTAATCGGCTGCGTCGTGTATCCGGAATCTCTCATCGCGTTCCATGCCTCACGCAGGCTTGCCATCGGGCTGATTCCCGGCACGTCTGCGACGTCCAGGTCCTCTACCTTGCTGCTGACGTTGAAGCAGGCCTTAGGCGGCTCTACCTGGAAACGGTCGAGGACATACTGTGTCTCCGCGCTGATTTCTCCTGCGCGGCAGGCCTCGTACCTGCCCGGGTCCAGCTTATTCTTCAGGTTCGTGTACGCAAGTACGGAACAGATCGAGTCTGTGTCCGGATTCTTATGGCCGATTACTTTAATCTTGTCATCTACTTTAATATCCACGTTTTTCCTCACCTTTTGATTCGTCTTTACAATAGCGAAAAAGGGAACAGAGAAGCGTCTGCTTTCCTGTTCCCTGAATGAACTTAAGCGTTCGGCTGTGCGCCTTCAGCTTCCGGTTTTGCCGGTACCGGTGCAGCCGCAGCAAGCTTCTTCTTTGCCGCGTTCTTTACCAGCCTCATATTAATGATGTTGCCTGTCGGGCATACCTTCTCACACATTCCGCAGTTCTTGCACTTCTCCGGATCGATGTAAGACAGGTTGTTGGTGACGTGGACGGCGTCAAATTTGCATGCGCCCTCACACTTCTTGCAGCCGATGCAGGCGTTGCTGCATGCCTGCATTGCGTCCTTAACCTTCTCTGTGTTGTGGCAGCGGACGAATACCAGGTTCTTCTCCGGAGCAAGTCTGATCAGGCCGTTCGGGCAGGCCTCTACGCAGGCGCCGCAGCTCGTGCAGGTGTCGCGGTTAACCCATGCCACACCGTCTCTGACGTGGATGGAATCGAACTGGCACGCCGCCTCGCAGTCTCCGAAGCCGAGACATCCGAACGGGCACGCGTTGATTCCGCCGAAAATGGACTTCGCAGCCTTGCAGGTCTTGATGCCTGTGTACTCCATAACCTTCTTGGAAGCCTCGGAAGTTCCGTTGCACATGACAACGGCAACCTGACGGTCTCCCTCTCCGGCAGTTACACCGAGGATCTGAGCAACCTTCTCTGCTACGGAAGGTCCTCCGACCACGCACTTGGTGCACGGAAGGGAATGATCCCCAGCCAGCGCGTTTGCGTAGTCATCGCATCCTGCGTATCCGCATCCACCGCAGTTAGCTCCCGGCAGTTCCTCACGGATCTGCTGAGCGGTCTCGTCAACCTCAACGGCGAATACCTTAGAGGCATAGCTCAGAACAGCGGAAGCTACGAATCCAATCGCAACGACCAGGATAATTGGAATTGCAATACTCATCTATTCTGCCTCCTTATGAGAACATGCCGCTGAAACCCATGAAGCTCAGGGACATGATTGATGCTGTAACGAGTACGATAGGAACACCGCGGAAAGGCTCCGGGAAGTTCTCCTCGTCTACCAGCCTTGTTCTTACTCCTGCCATCAGGATCATTCCGAAGAGGAATCCGAGTCCGGCACCGAAGGAGTTGAACAGAGACTGGATGTAGTTGTAGTTGCTGGAGATGTTGGAAATACATACTCCGAGTACCGCGCAGTTCGTCGTAATCAGCGGGAGGTATACACCAAGTGCTACGTACAGGGAAGGCATGCTCTTCTTCATGAACATCTCAATCAGCTGTACCAGGAAGGCGATGACCAGGATGAATACGATGGTCTGCAGGTATCCGATTCCGAAGTGATTCAGAACCTGCTGGATCGGCCATGTTGCCGCCGTAGCGATTACCATGACGAAGGTTACTGCGACACCCATTCCCTTGGCCGCATCCATATCCTTGGATACGCCGAGGAACGGGCAGATTCCCAGGAACTGAGCCAGAGGGTAGTTATGTACGAGGATCATGCTGATCATGATCACGATTAATGATTTAAACATCTGGTACTACGCCTCCTTCTTCTTCAGATCCTGTGCTTCTCTGAACAGGTCAGCTTCGCCGACGTTATCTCTGATCTTGCTCTTGTCCTTGGAGAAGTAGTGAACAGCAGCCATGACACAACCGAATACGAAGAATCCGCCGGATGCCAGGTTCAGGATGTTCATTCCAGGAATAGATGCCGGGATAACACGGAAATTCAGGAGTGTGCCGCTTCCGATCAGCTCACGGATCGCACCCATGATGCAGAGTGTGAGTGTGAAGCCGAGGCCCATTCCGATTCCATCGAGAGCAGAGTCGATGACGTTATGCTTGTTCGCAAACATCTCGGCACGGCCCAGGATGATACAGTTTACTACGATCAGAGGAATGTACAGACCCAGTGCGGAATACAGCGCCGGTGTGTATGCCTGCATGATCATCTGAACGACGGTTACGAATCCTGCGATGACTACGATGTAGCACGGGATTCTGACCTTATCCGGAACGATCTTTCTGATCGCGGAAATTACGATGTTGGAGCAGATCAGTACTGCTGCCGTGGAGAGTCCCATGCCGAGTCCGTTGATGATGGATGACGTTGTCGCCAGCGTCGGGCATGTTCCCAGTACCAGGACCAGGTTCGGGTTCTCCTTGATAATTCCGTTGGTAAGGTATTTCAGTCTGCTTTCTTTTGCCATTACTTTGCACCTCCCATGTCTTTTACCTGCTCGAGTGCAAGGTATACGCCCTTATGCAGCGCTTCGCCTGTTACGGACGCACCGGAGACGTACTTGACCTGGCCGTCCTTTACGTTCGTAGAGTTCAGCTTTGTAATACCCTTGTACGTCGTTACCATGTTGTTCGAGTTCCAGTTCTTGGTTCCCAGACCCGGGGTATCCGAGTGGTTTGTTACCTTTACGCCTGTGATTGCACCCTGCTGATCGACACCGACCATCATGGTCAGCAGTCCGCCGAAGGAGTTCGTCTCAACAGTGACGACAGTTCCGACACCATTGTTAGCTGTATACGCATCGTCGACAAATACCTTGTTTTCCTCCAGGACGTCCAGCTTGCCCTTGTACTCGGTGAAACCGTTGGCACTCGGAAGCAGTTCCTGTCTGGTCTGATCTGCAGCTGCCTTCGCGTTCTTTACGATGATCGGGTTTGCCTTCGCATAAGTGACAGCCAGAGCTGTAGATACGATCAGGCAGATCGCCACGAGAACGACAACAGGTGCAATGTATTCTTTATAGAAATTCTTATTTTCCATTATTTCTTCGCACCTCCATAAAGACTAGCATAGTATCTCTTCATCGTAACACTGTCGATCAGCGGAACGAACAGGTTCATGAACAGGATGGAGAAGGAGACGCCTTCCGGATAGCTGCAGAACAGACGAATGATCATCGTGAAGAGTCCGCAGCCGATACCGAAGATCAGCTTTCCGTTGTTCATGATCGGGGATGTTACGTAGTCTGTCGCACAGAAGAACGCACCGAGCATCACGCCGCCTGCCAGGATGTTGTACACAGCCATGTGCAGAGCGCCCGCATCGCTTCCCTTGATTCCGTAATAGAGCAGGGAGAATACGAATACGGTTCCGATGAAGGAGCATGGGATGATCGGATCGATGATCTTCTTAACGATCAGGAAGACACCGCCGATGATCAGTGCTAGGGCACTGACTTCTCCGATACATCCGCCTGTCATTCCGAGGAACATGTCCTTCAGGCTTGCCAGGTGCTGTCCGGATTCCATAAGAGCAAGCGGTGTAGCACCGGTTGTTCCGTCGACACCGCGCGGTACCGGCCATGTTGTCATCTGAGTTGTGTAGGAGAGCATCAGAACGATACGTCCTACGATAGCCGGGTTAGCGAAGTTCTTTCCGAGTCCGCCGAACATCTGCTTAACGATGATGATGGAGACTCCGCATCCGATAACGGCCATCCAGAGCGGCATGGAGGACGGCAGGTTGAACGCCAGGATGACACCTGTGACGCACGCCGAGAAGTCACCGATCGTGACCGGCTTCTTCATGATCTTCTCGTATAACCACTCAAAGAAAACACTTGCGACCACGCAGACCGCCGTTACAGCGATGACGCGAGGTCCGAATACATAAATGCTGACGCAGAATGCCGGCACCAGTGCCAGCAGGACGAATTTCATCGTCTTTGCCGTATCAAGCTTCGTCACAATATGTGGAGAAGCGTTCATCGACAATGATCCGAGCTGTACTTTATTTTCCATTATTTCTTCCCTGCCTCCTTTACAAGACCCTTGGCCAATGTATTCGTGAAGCAGAGCGGACGGCGTGCAGGACATACAAACGAGCAGCTGCCGCATGTCATGCACTGCATGATCTGCAGCTCCTGCAGCTTCTCTACATCCTTGTGCTTATAGGCTTCCGCAAACTTCATCGGGGCCAGGTTGAACGGGCATGCTGCATGGCATCTGCCGCAGTTGATGCATGCCGTCTCTTCCGGAATATATGCCTGCTCTGCATCAAAGCAGAGGATCGCATTGTTATTCTTGATGATGGAAACTTCATCAGAAATTGTGGCACGTCCCATCATAGGTCCGCCCATGATGATCTTCTTCGGAGGTTTCTTGTAACCGCCGCAGTAATCGATCAGGTCCTTTACGGAGGTACCGAAGAGTGTCATAACGTTCTTCGGGTTCGCAACCGCATTGCCGTCGACGGTGACTCTTCTCTGAATCAGAGGCATGCCGTCACGGAAATACTGTCCGAGGAATGCAACGGAAGATACGTTGGATACGACTACGCCTGCGTCTGCAGGAAGCATGCCGGCATCTACTCTTCTTCCGGTCACCTCATAGATCAGTACACGCTCTGCGCCCTTAGGATACTTGGCCGGCAGAGGGAATGTCTTGAGGTTCTGGACGTTCTGCTCGCTCAGCAGCTTGTTCAGCTTGGCGATCGCGTCCTGCTTGTTGTCCTCGATGCCGATGAAGCCCTGCTTCATGCCCATCCACTTCATGATGGTCAGCGCACCGTCGATGACGTCCTGCGTTGCTTCCAGCATGGTTCTGTGGTCGGAAGTGATGAACGGCTCACACTCCGCACCGTTGACAACCAGCGTGTCAACTTCATCCAGATTCTTAGGATTGAACTTGACGTGTGCCGGGAAGGAAGCTCCTCCCATTCCGGCAAGGCCGCTGTCCCTTACAGCTTTAATGAAGCTCTGGAAGTCTGTAATCTCAGGCTTCTTGATGCCTTCCCACGGCGTCTGTTTCTTGTCTGTTTCAATTACGACACGTGTGTCGTAGCCTCCGTTCGCGGAACGAATCTTATCGATTCCCGTTACTGTTCCGGAGACGCTTGAGTGAATTGGTGCACTTACAAATGCATCGGTATCACCGATCAGCTGCCCAACCTTAACTTCATCACCCTTCTGAACGACAGGGTCGCAAGGTTTTCCGATGTGCTGTGACAATGGGATTCTCACTACATCAGGTACAGGCATGACTTCGGTTTCACATGCTGCCGTGTTTTTATAATGGCCAGCATCAATGCTATGCAAATGCTTTGCATATGAACTCATCTCTCTGAAACCTTCCTTTCTTGAATATATAGAATTATTCCTTTATAACCATACGTCTACAGTATACACCCGAAATATTCACTTGTCATTCTAAAGAAACACAAAAACCCGGCCATCCTCGTCCAGTCCCTGGACCTCTTCACCGCGTTTACGAATCTTCAGAATCGACTCAATGACTTCCGAAGTGTACTGTTCGCTCCTGCAAATCGTTGGAATTCCAGGGGGATACGGGATCAGCGGCGAGGCACAGACACGCCCGCACGCGTCCTGTATTGCCACTTTTTCCCTGCCCGTTCCGTGCTCTTTTGTGGACAAGCGGAACAAGTTTGAACGTTGTTCTTTTTCGTGTACATATTGTGTACAAACGCTATTTTTATTCAATATCTGTGTTCTTTCACACACAAGTTTTTCGGCCTCGGAATCGCACGCGCGGGCGTGCTTTTCCGCTATGTTTCGGAGGACAAAAAGCAAATTTTCCACGTCCTTAAGGCCTGTTCCGATGCCCGTCAGACACATGACGATGTCGCCGACCGCAAACTCGGGAAATACGCCGCGTTCCATCATCTCGTCCTGCAGCTGCACGGCATTCAGGCCGAGCCGCCTCATGCTGACGTTGAATTTGGTCAGGTCCTGCATCGGCTCCCGCATGACCTCTAGCCCGGGGATCTTCTCCGCTTCCGTATAAAAGAACTTCGTCAGCTCGTTCCAGCCGTGCATGAGCTCCGGAGCGTGATCCTCCAGGATTCCCGCGTTGATGTCCATCGACGCCGTCAACAGATACGACGGACTGCTGGTCTGCGTCACCTGAAGCGCCTGCTCGAGCAGGTCGGTCGGCACGCGGTCTGTGCATACGTTCAGCAGGGCCGTCTGCCCGAGCGACGCCATGGTCTTATGCAGGCTCGAGATGACGAGGTCCGCGCCCTGCCTCTCGGCGCTCAGGCACGGGAAATCCACCTCTTCACCGCCCTCCTTCAGTTCCTGAAAGAACGGGAAATGTGCCCCGTGCGCCTGGTCGACGATCAGAATCTTTCCTTTCTTATGTACGATTTCTGCAATTGCGGAAATGTCGCTCTGTATGCCGTAGTAGTTCGGGCTCGTGATCACGACGGCGGCTGTCTCCGGATGCTCGTCCAGGGCCTTCCCGACCTCCTCGGGGCCGACGCTTCCCGCGACATCCCAGCCCGGCAGAATCTCCGGATAGACGTACGCGTTCACCGCACCGGCGAGTTCCGCCCCGTTATAGACGGACTTGTGGCAGTTCCTGGCGAGCAGGATCCCCTCTCCCCGCGGGACGCTGGCGAGCACGGCGGCGATCAGGCCGCAGCTGCTGCCGTTGACCAGGGGGTAGGATTTTTTGCAGCCGTAGAGGCGCCTGTAGCGCTCGGAGAGGTCCTTTAGGACCCCCTCCTGATGGAACAGGTCGTCTGCGCCCGGGATCTCCGTAATGTCCCATTTCAGGGCGCCGCCTAAGAAGTCCCCGTATCCGTACCTCGCGTACAGCTCGCCCTTTCCCTTGTGTCCGGGCATATGAAAGCGGACCGGGCCCCCTGCGGCGTAGCGCCGCAGGAAGCCGGTCAGATGTTCTTTTTGATTGTTATTCATCGCGGCCCTCCCGGCCAGTCGATCCGTTATTTCCGGCAGGGCAGTCTGTGCGCCTGTCCGGGTTGATTTTTTGTCCCTGCAGGGACCTCCCTTAGAACAACGGCGTGAACACGCGCATGACGAAGCCGATCAGGCCTCCGATCAGGTGGTGATGCAGGGTCTTGCGGGTGACAATCGCGCTGCGCCGGAACGTCTCGATGCAGTCCTCGTATAGGGTCTCCAGGGACGACGTGTGATAGAAGATCGTGCTGTTCTCGAAGTGGAGAAAGAAGCTGCGGTAATCCATGTTCACGGTGCCCACTGCGCCGATCTTTCCGTCGCAGATGAAGCTCTTCGCGTGGATGAAGCCCGGGGTGTACTTGTAGACCTTGACGCCCGCCTCCATCAGCGGCTCGACGTAGGACAGGGACATCGCGTAGACCAGCGGCTTGTCCGGGATCCCCGGGATCACGAGGCGCACGTCGACGCCCCGCTTGGCCGCAAGCTTCAGCGCAGTCTCCATCTCGTTGTCCAAGATCAGGTACGGCGTGAAGATGTAGACGTATTCCCTGGCCTGGTTCAGCATCTCGAAGTAGACGGACTCGCCGACATTCTCGTCGTCCAGCGGGCTGTCGGAGAACGGCTGTACCTCGCCGTCGTTTTCGAACTCGCCCGGGTGCCAGACGTGAGGGCCGTAGGAACGGTAGTCCTCGTTCGTCCCGCGGAACGCGTGCCACATGTTCAGGAACATGACCGTGTAATTCCAGACGGCCTCGCCCTCGATGCGCGTGCCGCTGTCCTTCCAGTGGCCGAACCTAACGATGCGGTTCGCGTATTCGTCGGCCAGGTTGACGCCTCCGCTGTAGCCGATGTACCCGTCGATGACCATGATCTTCCGGTGGTCTCTGTTATTGTAGACCAGCGAGAGGACCGGCTTCATCGTGTTGAAGTCCATGACCTGAATCCCGGCATCGCTCAGCGACCTGGTAAAGTGGCGCGGGCGGGCCTTCATGCTGCCGAAATCATCGTAGATGATGCGGACGTCGACACCCTCCCTGACCTTCTGCTTCAGGATCTCAAAGATCTCGTCCCAGAGCGAGCCGCCGGAGATGATGAAGTACTCCATGAAGATGAAGTGCTTCGCATTCTTCAGGTCCTCGACCATGTCCGCGAACAGCTTCTCGCCTACCGGGTAGTACTTGCTGCAGGTGTGGTCCCACAGCGGATAGGGCCCGTGTTCGGCGACGTACTGCGCGGTGTTCCGCTCACGGTTGTCACCGACCAGGTCGAGCGGCTCTACCTGCATCAGGTCGTTCCTGTGCAGGGCCTCCTGGCGGTCCAGGCGCTTCTTCAGGCCCCTGCCCGGCTTCTTCTCGCCGAAGACGAGGAACAGAATCGCACCGACCTCGGGGAACAGTGCCATGAACACGATCCAGCCGATCTTGTACTCCGGATTGCCGTCCTTCCAGATCACGTAGACGATCATCAGGATCGTCAGTGCGCGGAATGACAGATTGATCCAGTGCTCATAATCAGAAAGCCGCAGGATAATCAGAAGAAAGAACACCAACTGGACGACAATCGCCGCGATGACGACGGTCAGCCTGTTGAAAATGATACTGAATATCTTGCTGAATATCCTGCGGAAAAATTTCATATATGTAACCTCTTAACGAATTCACGCGTAAGTTCGCGCATCAAACCCTATTCCTGACGGAAAGTGTCTCCTTTGCCGCGGAAACGCCTCCGATCAGAAGCAAAGCATACTTCAATAAAGCATTACTTCTTAGGAACGATCCTGTCCTTTCCGCCGAGGTAAGGTCTCAGTACCTCCGGAATGATGACCGATCCGTCTGCCTGCTGGTAGTTCTCCAGGACTGCCGCAGTCGTTCTGCCTGCTGCGAGTCCGGATCCGTTCAGCGTGTGTACGAACTCCGGCTTGCCGCCTTCTTCTCTTCTGAAGCGCATGTTCATTCTCCTTGCCTGGAAGTCCGTCATGTTGGAGCAGGAAGAAATCTCTACGTAGCGGCCGTAGCTCGGCATCCAAACCTCGATGTCGTAGGTCATGGCGGAACCGAATCCGAGGTCTCCGGAGCACAGTCTTACGACGTGGTAAGGCAGCTTCAGGGCCTTCAGGACGTCCTCCGCGTTGTCGGTCAGCGTCTCGAGCTCATCCCAGGAAGTCTCCGGCTTTACGACTTTGACCATCTCGACCTTGTTGAACTGATGCTGACGGACGAGTCCTCTGGTGTCTCTTCCCGCGGATCCTGCCTCAGCACGGAAGCATGGCGTGTAAGCCGTGTAGTACAGCGGCAGCTCTGCCTCTGGGATGATCTCTCCGCTTCTCAGGTTGGTCAGCGGAACCTCTGCTGTCGGGATCATGAAAGCGTCCTTCTGCGGAACAGCGAACATGTCCTCCTCGAACTTAGGCAGCTGGCTCGTTCCGATCATCGCCTGACGGCCGACCATGAACGGCGGGATGATCTCGCGGTATCCCTGCTCCTCGTGCAGGTCGAGCATGAAGTTGACCAGTGCACGCTCGAGCTTGGCGCCCATGTCCTTGTAAACCGTGAATCTAGCGCCGGACAGCTTGGATCCGCGCTCGAAGTCGAGGATGTCCAGGTCTGTTCCGAGGTCCCAGTGTGCCTTTGGCTCAAAGTCGAACGTGGTCGGCTCCATGAACTTGCGTACCTCGACGTTTTCTGTGTCGTCTGCGCCTGCAGGAACCTTCTCGTTCGGCAGGTTCGGAACGGACAGGAGAGCGTTCTTCAGGTCTTCCTCAACAGCGGATACCTCCTTGTCGAGGTCCTTGATGTCCGCAGAGAGGGTCTTCATCTCGGCCAGGACTGCCGTAGCGTCCTCGCCCTTCTTCTTCATCTCAGGAATCTCACGGGAAACGACATTCTGACGGTTCTTCATCGTCTCAACCTTAGCGAGCAGCTCACGGCGCTTCTCGTCCAGCTCGCGGATGTGGTCAAGACCGAAGTCTCCCTTTCCTCGGAACTCGACGCGTTCCTTGACCGCATCAAAATCTTCTCTGATTCTCTTAATATCCAGCATGTTTCTCTCCATTCCGCTGCGATTCCCGCAGCTTGCTATAACAACTAAAAGTACCTGTTTTCCTGCAGGTGATTACAGGAGGTTCTTTTTATAATTCTCATACAGATGTGTCAGCTTTTCCTTCTTGGCCTTAACCTCGAGCTGCAGGTCGGAAGCGACGTCGAACAGGTTGTCGTCCAGGGCCTGCTTGGTCCTGCTCAGGAGCGCCTTCTCCATGATCGTGTCCTTCGCGAGCTCGTGGCGCAGCGCGTCGATCTCGTTCCAGTTCTTCACATCGTAGTCCGTGAAGTCCTCGTAGCTGTGCAGACGCTTGCATCCGCGCACGAACTCCATTACGGACGGAATCAGGCGGTCATGCAGCTCGGTCTTCCACTGTGCCAGGATCGCGGCCTTGTAGGACTCGATGATCAGCTCCGGGAAGACGTCGTTGTCCTCGTAGATCTTGGTCTTCTCCGGGTACAGGTCGAACGCCTTCAGGTTCTGCCATACCGTCGCAGGAGCCTTTCCGAACTGGCGGTTTCTCTCCTCCTCGGTGTAGTACTCGAACACGTCCTCCTCGCTTCTGTAAGCGCGGTTCTTCTCCAGGTAGAAGTCCTCTTCACCGTATGCCTTGGACAAAGATTTCTCCAGCTCTGCCGGAGTCTTCTCTTGAGAGAGTGCCGCCCTGATGCCGTCGATGCATGCCAGGTAGGATGCGGCCAGGACGAGGTACGTATTGCTCTTAGGGTTCGGCGCACGGAGCTCAAAACGCGTAGCCAGCGGCTTCTTCACGTCGCGGATCAGTCCGACCAGGACGGTACGGTTTCTGGACGGCTCCAGGACGCTCTTTCCGAGCGAGGTGACGATGCAGACCGGCGCCTCGTATCCAGGCTTCAGTCTGTTCAGCGCGTCGTTGGAAGCGCTGATGAACGGGTTCAGGACCTCGTAGTTCTTGAGGAGTCCCATCAGGGCACCGAATCCGATCGGGCTCATGAAGTCCTTCTTCATGTCTGCAGGGGCGAAGATGCTGACCGTCTTTCCGTTCTTCAGCACTGCTACGAGGCCGATGTGCGTGTGCTCACCGCTTCCGGCAACGCCCTCGAACGGCTTGGCCATGAACGTGACGTCCAGTCCGTGCTGCGTGAAGATGTCGCGGACGACGTACTTGATCTGATTCTCGTTGTCCGCCGCCTGCAGTGCGTCGGTGAAGCGCCAGTCGATCTCCAGCTGCTCCATGACGTGGTTGTACTGACCGGAGTTCGCCATCTGCGCCTTGACGCCGCCGACCTCCTTATGGCCCATCTCGATCTGGAATCCGTAGCGGTCCAGAATGCGGAGCGTCTCCTCCAGAGCCGTGCGGACGTCGCCGTACGTTCTCTTCCAGTACTGCTCCTTCAGGACCTGCGCGGTGAACAGCTGCTCCCTGTCGCCCTTGTCATCCGGCGTCTTGACCCAGAACTCCAGCTCCGTCGCACTCGTGATCGTGAGGTGGTCGATATCGTCCGGGCTCTCGATTCCGTCGATGTACTGGAGGACGTAAGGATGCGCCTTGATCTCCTCCATGACCTGCTTCTTGAAGTAGTCCACCGCCTTCCTCAGGATCGAGCGGGAACCGCAGTAGAAGTTGTCGTTGTGGATCAGGAAGCACGGGATGCGAAGCGTTCCGACCGGGAGATCGCCGACACTGTGGCAGATATTTCTGTAGTTGTAATCAACATACCAGTTTACCGAACTGTCCGGGATAATGCAGACCTTAGCATTTCCGAGATTGGCAATCTTAGGAAGAACTACACTGGAGCCATCCGTCTGTACTCCGTTGGCCAGCACATCTTCCATATCTTTCAGGAACAGCGCAACCGGAATCTTCTCATCCGTGTCGTGACCGCCGATATCGATACCGACGAGCGACACGTATTCTACCTCCGGATGCGCCTCCAGAATCTTGGTGACGGTTTCCTTGTCGTGCTGCTCCGGTGTTATTGTGAACAGCATCTTCTCCGTATTAAACGCAAACATCTCTACTCCTCCAACTACTCTCCTACTTTTAAGTAAACACTTCTGTTTGATCTATGTCATACCGCGAGCCGCCGCATGGCAGCCCGCGGATGAACATCGTTAATTGTTCCGCATCAGCGGTTATGTTATTTCAGGTGGTTCAGCGCGGATTCCAGCTTATCCATCTGCTTTCCGTATGCTGACCAGTCTCCTTCCTTCAGGGCGCTCTGTGCGTCGCTGTAAGCCTCCTGAGCCTCACGGATGTAATCCATCTGCGACTTGGACTTGTCTCCGTCCCCCTTCTTGACGGTCTGCGACGTATCCGCGCCTCCGTTGTCTCCGAACAGCTCCTGCAGCGCGTCGCCCAGGGTGCTCTCGTATGCGATCTTATCGCCGTAGACGACGATGACACGCTTGACCTCCGGAATCGCCGAGTTGGACGCTTCCAGGTAGACCGGCTCGACGTAGAGCAGGGAATCCTTGATCGGAATGACGAACAGGTTTCCGCGGCTGTACTGCGAGCCCGCCGAGCTCCACAGCGAGAAGTCCTGCGAGATCTCCGTGTTCTGGTCGATCTGGGCCTCCACCTGCATCGGACCGTAGACGGTCTTGCTCTTCGGGAACTCGTAAAGCAGAAGCTTTCCGTAGTCCTTGCCGTCGTTCCGTGCGATCATCAGCGCCGTCATGTTCTGCTTGGACTTAGGCGTGAATGGGATGGAATTGATGAATTCCGCGTCCTTCTGTCCCGGGAGCTTGACGATGTAGTAGTTCGGCGTCATCTCCTGCTGCTTGGTGCCGTAGATCTCGTCCGCGATGGACCAGCGGTCCTCGTCCTGATAGAAGACGCGGACGTTGCTCATGTGGTAGCGGCTGTAGATGTCCGCCTGGATCTCGAACAGGTCGTTCGGGTAGCGGATGTGCTTCTGCAGCGCCGCCGGCATCTGGTCGAAGTCCTTGAAGAGCTTCGGGTAGATCTGCTGGTAGGTGCGCGCGATCGGCTCGTTCTTATCCATGACGTAGAAGTTCACCGATCCGTTGTACGCATCGACGACGACCTTGACCGAGTTCCTGATGTAGTTGCTCGTTCCCGTCGTTCCGCTGTACGGCTCCGAGTACGGATAGTTCGTACTCGTCGTGTACGCGTCGATGATCCAGTACAGGCGGCCGTTCGCGGTCACTGCGTACGGATCGTTCTCGTACTTCAGGTACGGCATGATCTTCTTTACACGCTTCTCCACGTTGCGGTAGATGATGATCTTAGACTTGGACGTCAGGTTCGTGGAGACGAGCAGCTTGAGGCTCTTCTCACGAAGCGCGAACATCACCCTCGCGAACGGGTTGAGCTTGATTCCCGCCGTTCCGGTGTAACGGTTGTAGCGGTTCCTCGTTCCGTCCGGATAATCGAACTCGTCTTCCTTGGTGTCGACCAGGGAATAGTCGTTCGTCATCTCGCCAAAGTAGACTCTCGGCTGCTGGATCGTGATTCCGGAAACCGATGATACCGGCGGGATGTTCTTGACGACGACGTCCGGCTGGCCGCTCGCCGTCACCGCGTTGACCTGAGACATCGTATAGCCGTAGCCGTGCGTGTACTTCAGGTGACGGTTCAGCCATGTGTCGCTGATCTTGCTCTCGTCGATTTCTCGGATCGACAGGTATGTCTGCGTCAGCTTGTTGTTCAGGTCGTAGCGGTCTACGTCTACGTCGTTGAACGTGTAGTACTGACGGATACTCTGCGTCTGGTTATAGAAGGTCTTCACCGGATCGTAGTCGTTGATTCGGATGTTGGAGACCGTCTGGCTGTTGTTCTTGATGTCGCTGGAGGTCAGGTTCTGATCCGCCGCGAACTTCTTGATCTGTACGTTCTTCAGCTCGTAGGCGTTCTGCGTGTACTTGATGTTCCTCTGCAGGTACGGCATCTCCTTATTCAGCTCATCCGGCGAGACGATCAGGTTCTGCACGATCGCAGATCCCGCGGCACCTGCGGCCGCGACGATGATCATGATCAGCGGGACGTATAAGAGCTTCTTGATCTGCTTCCGGTGGATGAACGGGACCGACACGAGCGCGCCGACCACGGACAGCACTGTCAGGATGCGGAGGATCCAGAGGCGGACGTGGATGTCCGTGTATCCGGCTCCGTAGACTACTCCCGTGTGGGAGTGCAGCAGATCGAACTGACGCAGGAAGAATGCGATTCCGAGCATCAGGAAGAAGATCACGCACAGCACGGTAAGCTGTCCGGTCGCGACCGATACGAGGCCGCTCAGGCTTGCTTTGTCTAAGCGCCTGCGCTCCTGCGGGCGGTTGTTCATAAATCCGCCGGCAAAGTTCGTAAACACGTTACCGTTCATCCCGGCGCTGCCGCCGCCTGTCGGGCCCTCGTAGCTCTCCGTGAAGACTTCCGGGCTGTGTACGGCCATCAGGATCACGTAGTAGATGATGCTCATGAAGATCACGAGCAGGATCACGACGATCAGGATCTCGTTCAGCTGCTTCAGGAAATCCAGCTTAAACAGGTAGAACGAGATGTCCAGGTGGAACAGCGGATCCTTCAGCGTCACCTTGGTCGCATGCGTGAACTGCAGCGAGCCGAACCAGAGCTTGGATGCCGTATACATCGCGATGATCAGCGAGAAGATCGCCACGACGATCCTCGTGTATATGCTCAGCTGTTTCTCGTTGGTCACCTGCTTGGAAACGATTTTTTTGAAATAATTCTTCTTCATCCGGTGCAGGTACAGGTCGATCAAAAGTACCAGCACGACGAACAGCGGGACGCCGATGGTCAGCTCGGTCAGGAGCTTCTTCAGGAACACGCTGACGTATCCCATCTCGGCGAACCACATCCAGTCCGTGATGAAGTTCACAAGAAGTGAGAGCAGAGCCAGCACGGCGATGATGATCAGGATGATAATCGCGCCCTTATGCCCTCCGCTGCCGCTTCTCTTTGCCTTCTCGACTTTCATAATTCTCTCCTTCATTCCATGATGCAAG
The DNA here is from genome assembly GCA_903789635.1 of uncultured Eubacteriaceae bacterium. GTDB lineage: Bacteria > Bacillota > Clostridia > Peptostreptococcales > Anaerovoracaceae > Aminicella. Next base: position 76,926 of record CAIFEY010000002.1, on the reverse strand, counting down.
GGTCGTGCAACCGTGCCTCCGCCTAGCCCATGTGGTTGTAGACAAAGTCAGCAATCCGCATGAAGAACCTCTCCAGCTGGACACTGACCATGCTGTCAGGCGCCACTTTCCTCAGAATCAGGAACGCCGCCTCCACGATGATCAGGATGACTACGATTGTAATAAATATCTTAAGACCGATATGGCGTTTCCGCTTTCTGGCCTTGTGCTTCTTCTTCTCTTCCTCCGGGTCGAATACGTAATCCATTGCCGCCGCCCCGGAAGCCGGGAGTGCCGCCGCGCCGCCGGCGTTCTCCGGGCCCGCAGTCTCCGCATCGCCGGAGTTCTCTGCATTGCTGCTTTTATCGCTGTTTTCGGTTTTCTTTATGTTATCGATACCATCACTGCTGTCGCTGTTTTCGATATCCACAGCGCCCGCGCCTTCCGCGGACTGGACTGCGCCGGCTGGATCCGGGCTCTCGCCCGCCGCTGCCGCAGCGCCGCCGTTTCCGTTCTGTCCGTCGATGCCGTAAAGATCGTTCGCCGCCTCCACGGCGCGGGACGACGCTTCCGTGACGGACTGCGCCTTCTTCGCGAGCTCCTCCAGCTTATGCAGCGTCTCCTCCGGGGAGGCATCCTCCTCTTCCGGGCTCTGCTCTGCGAGGATCTCCTCCTCCCTGCGGCTCGCACCTGCCGGCGTCTCCTGGCGGATTCTGTCGTATTCCTTGTTCAGGATCTGCTGGAACTCCTCGTTCTTCTGGCTGTAAGTATAGAAGGTGTCGATCGCATCTAAATCTCTCTCGATGCGGCTCGGGACGCCGTTTTCCTCATGAGTCTCTGTAACTGCCGGCTCGTCCGACCAGTCGAACTCCTCGGAGGCGGCGGCCTTTACGGATTCCGCAATGCCTTCCGTGTTATCCTCAGGCTGGCTTCCCGCTTCTGCAGCAGCCCCCTCGGACGCCGGAGCTTCCGGCTTTGTCTGCGCACCCTGCGCGGAAATCGAAGGCCTCTCGGCACGCGGAGCGGACGGTTCCGGAGCGGTGTGCCAGTTGAAATCGATGTCTTCCGTCTTGTGAGGATGATCGGACGGATAATCGCTGTTTCCCCAGTCGAAGTCGTCGATGTGGAACGCCTCGCGGTTCTTCTGGATCTCTTCCTCGCCGGACAGCTTCTCAGCGTCTTCCGGCGCATCTGTCTGCACGCTCTGCGCAGCCTTCTCCTCCGGTGCAGCGTAGTGGGATTCCTGCGGCGACGGCGGCTCCTCGTCCGCCCAAACCGACGCAGAAGGCGCCTCCGCCTCCTCCCTTGCTACCCGCGTTCCGCAGTTCGGACAGAAATTATCCGTGTCACGAAGCGGCTGTCCGCAATTTCTGCAAAATAGTTCTGCCATTTCATCCTCCGATTGTCTCGTCTTCTTTCTCTCTTTATTACGTTTATGCGGCATTCCGCCGCGAACACTGCTGTTTCACGATCCATGCGCCAAAGGCTACTGGATCTGTTTCCGAAGCTGCTCGATGGAGTACGTGTTTCCGTTCTTATCCACGCCGCAGTCCCGGCTCCGGTATCTAACATTCCTCACGGCCTGCGATTCCTGTGTCCTGACTGCCTCCGGCGCCTCCGGTTTCTCTGCTTCCGCGGGATTCCCTGTCTCCGCAGGTTTCCGGTCTTCCGTTTCCTCTGGCTTCGCGGCTTCTTCCGCTGTCACCGGCTTAGGATCCGCGCCGCCGGCGTTCTCGGTCCCGGCGTCCGCAGCTGCATCCGTCGAAAGCTGCTTCGGCAGAGTCTCTGCCGGGCTCTCCGCCGATGCATGGAGCTCCTTGATGAATTGTTCCGGAGAAAATTCAACTGCCGCCGAGGTCTCCAGCGCCGCATCTCCGCCGTCCGCGTCCAGGACGCGGCTGTCGATCCTGAAGATCGAGAGATGCCTGACCGTTTCCCGCCTCGGCTTGACCCGGCTGTCAATCTTCACGACCTCAAGCGCAGGCGCCGCTTCGGTATCCCCGGTCGGATCGCCGGCCGTGTTTTCGGCTGTATTTCCATTGGAAGGCGAACCCGCTGCGGGTGCGCGCAAAGCTGCCGCGCTCTGTCCGTCCGCAACTACCGCGTCGCGGATTTCCGAGACGGCTCCGTCGATGTGTGAGAGAATCAGCTTCTGCTGTCTCCTGCTTTCCGCGAAATGTGCAATCAAAACGACTGCCAGTACGACGATCAGTAAGAGCAGTCCAAACGCAATGAGCATATTCCCAAGCTGCATGCTGGTGAGATTGCCGAAAATGCCTCCCATGCGGTTTCTCCTTTCCACAAAAAACAATTCATTTTATTATACAATAAAAGGGCCGCAACGGCAAACGCTGCGGCCCGGTCTCTAAATTTCCCGATTATTCTTTGTGGGAAGGAATAAGCGGCTTGACCAGCTTGTAGAGCTGTGCGGCAATCTTGTTGTCCGAGCTCGGAAATTCCTTCATCAACGCGTTGTTGACGTCCTGCTTGTTGTTGTGGACGCGGAGGATGTCGGTGACGCGTTTGGCGTCGGACTGGTCCGGAACGACCTCCCTGACCTTCGCGAACAGTCCGTCCTTCTTCTTCGCCTGATTCCTCGAGGAACGGGAATTTCTTCTCCTTCCCGAACGGCTCTGGCGCGGTCTCTGCTCTTCCGGCTCGTCCTCTTCGAACGCCTCGGTATCCGGCTCATCGTAGTCCGGCTCGTCGTAAACCGGTTCCTCGTAGACAGGCTTCTCGTATACCGGCTTCGCGGCAGGCTTCTTCTTTTTCTTCTTCGGGGCAGCCTTCTGCGGGCAGCCCTCTCCCAGGCTCTCGATGCGCTTTACGCAGACATCCTTCTCCTGCCAGTAGCGGCAGACGCTCTGGTAGCCTTTGTCATAGCTGACGATGTAGTACTCGTCACCGAGACCGTTGCCGACGAGGCAGCCGAGCTCCGTAGCGAGCTGGAAATCCAGGTCGTTCTTATGGCCGACCTGCACCTCCTTGAAGATGAACTCCGCCCTGCTGTTGTTGATCTGCAGGTGCATCGGAATCGTGATCGTCTGCGCGTATTCACTGTAGAATACGATGACCTTGTCTTCTGCGGACAGGCGCTCGATTCCCTTCAGCGCGTCCTGCTTAATGTTTTCGTAGTCAATGAAAAAATATTTCATTCGTTAACCCACTCCTGTTCTGTCCGGCGGGATCTCCGCCTGCCGCCCGTTGAGGGAGGGAGCTCCCCGGGCCGCATGTTTCTAACGATCCTGCCAGTACCTGATGTATTTACACAGTTTCTTGACGTCCTTAAACCGGTTGCTGCTGTGCATGACAACGGTGACATATTTCACACCCTTGTATTCATATACCCCGGAATAGCACTGTCCAGCCAGAGTTGTCGTTCCCGTTTTACCTCCGAGGCATCCCGGGTAGTTCTCCAGCAGCAGATCATTGGTTGTGTACAATACGTTGTAACGTTTCTTGTGGTTCAGTGCACGGAATCTGACCGACTTCTCCATCGTGATCGTCCGGAACTCCTTCAGCTTGTACGCCCTGATGTTGATCTTCGCGAGGTCGTAGGCGGAGGAATAGTGTCCGTCCGCGTCCATGCCGTGAGGATTCTCGAAGTGCGTGTTCTTCAGCCCGAGCTTCTTCACTTCCGCGTTCATCATCGAGACGAACGCGCTCTCGCTTCCCGCCGTCGTCTCCGCGACGGCTTCTGCGCTGTCGTTGGAGGACGCGATCAGCATCGCGCGCCAAAGATCATGGAGCAGGAATACGTCGCCGACCTTCTTATACAGGTTGCCGTCCGGCGTGTTCTTGACGTTCTTGGTGACCACCGCCTTCTCGTTTGGATTCGCGTGCGTCATCGTGACGATCGCCGTCATCATCTTGGTCGTGCTCGCGTTCGGGAGGCGCTCATTCATATTGTAATCGTACAGCACGGCGCCCGTCTTCATGTTCATGATTACCGCGGACTTGCAGTGGATGCCTGCGGCTCCTCTGTTCATCTGCGTGACATTGACCCTGCGGCAGTACTCCCGTCCGCCCTTTCCGGCCGGAATCAGGATCTTCCACTTGGTGTAGGTCCGGCTCTGCCAGCTGGACGGGAAGGTGAGCGTCACCTTATCCGTCTTCTCCGATCCGGCGGTGAATTCCTTCACCGTGACCCATTCACCCTTAGATTTGCTGTACTTCTGGAGCAGGACGTCGCGGCCCCTGGCCGGCGTCACGGTAAAGGACGTCTTCAGGGTCGACCCGGCAGGCGGGTTCAGTTCTGTATTTAAGCCGCTTACCTTTGTCTGCGCCGCCAGAATCCCGTACCCGGACTGCGCTACCGCAAACCCCAGCACGACCGCCAGCACTGCGAGCGTCGCAATGCAGACGCCCAGTCTCTTCCTGTTCGATACCCGATATCTCTTACTCCTCATGGATGACTTTCCCCGACCCGCGCGGGCACTTCCTTTCTGTTCTTCAGTGAGCGTGAAAATTTACGTTCTGAATATTATTTTGCCAAACCCTCTTCATTCATCATGAATCCGCATGGATCCGCTTACCGCCTGACCTCAGACAAACAAAAGACAGATGCGTGCTCTGCGGCATGCCGGCGGCCTCATACTCGGCGCGCCCGTACGCCCGGCAGACACCTCATCTGTCTTGCCTGTTCCCGGCTGTTTTCTGTTTTGACGCTGCATCGATTCTGTCTCGATTTTGTCTCGATTCTGTCTCGAAGCAGTTTCTACACTTCGTCCGGATCGAATTCGTCTCGAGTTCGAATCCATCCCGATTCGGCTCAAGTCCACTGCCTCGGCGCTACTTGGACGGAATCGTGAATGTCCGTCCCGTCGTCAGCTGCTGGACCTGGTCTGGATCCATGTACTTGCTGAGCAGACGGAATCCGATCTGACCGGTGCAGTGTCCGGTCCAGACCTGCTGCACGCCGTGCTCCCTGAGGAAGAACGCGAGCCGCTGAATCTTCTGTTCCGGCACCGTGCAGATCTCCGCATCGCCGTGCATGCCCATCATGTGCAGTCCGCCGATGAACGCGCAGATCGGTGCGTCGTGGAAATTCTCGTCGATCTCATTGATGATGTGGTCCATCCCGGCGTGTGAGCAGCTGCTGACGACCACCAGCCCCGGATCCGCGTCGAACACGACGCTCATCTCGTGAGAGAAGTCGTCCGGGAGGTATTCCTCGCCCTGCTTCTTATACATGTCGGCCTTCTCACCGATCTTATCCAGACCCGGCGTAGAATGCGGGACCAGGTACACGCCGTCCGCGATGCTGCAGACACGGCTGACCTTCCGGATGCGGCGGGCGTACTCGTGTGCCAGCCCCTCCGGGATCCCGATGTCCTTCTGGGTACCGTCCTTACCCTGCAGGTAATGACCCTCCGGCGCGGTATCCATCATGAATACCGGTGCCTTGTCATTCTTCTGCAGGAACGTCGGAAGCCCTCCCGCGTGGTCGTAGTGACCGTGGGAAAGTATGCAGACGTCCACGTCACCCAGATCAATGCCGAGCGCCTCCGCATTCTTCTCGAACGCCTCGGTTGCCCCCGCATCGACCAGGTATTTCTTCTCTCCATATTCGATATAGAGACTCAGTCCATGTTCGTTGATGAGTTCTGAATTCTGAGGTTTGGTATTTTCTGTCAGAACTGTGATATTCATGCTCAACCCCTCCTAGCAGTTGAAACGGAACAGCGCAAGGTCGGTAGAACTCCAGTCCCTGCACAAAACCCAGACTATACTATACCACAATGTGATGATGATTTCGTGGATTCTCCGTCTAAAATAAAGCTTAAATTTCCATTTTCCTGCTGTTGACGGTATACTGAAGTCTGTACCCGATATCAGAATAAGCAGGAGGAAAACTATGTCAAGAACCGTAGAAGCAGAGATCACGACGCTCTGCTACGTGGAAAAAGATGATCAATACCTGATGATGCACCGCATCAAGAAAGCACACGATATAAACGAAGGAAAGTGGATCGGCATCGGCGGCCACTTCCTGCAGAACGAGAGCCCGGAGGACTGCCTGCTCCGCGAGGCCCGCGAGGAGACCGGCCTGACCCTGACGTCCTGGCGCCTGCGCGGCGTCATCACCTTCCTCTACGCGGACGACGCGGCGGAGTACATGTTCCTCTACACCGCGCACGGCTTCACCGGAACCCTGCAGCCGTGCGACGAGGGCGTGCTCGAGTGGGTCCCGAAGTCCGAGATCGGCAGCCTGAACCTCTGGGACGGCGACCGGATCTTCCTGCGCCTGCTTTTAGAAAATGCGCCGTGCTTCTCCCTGAAGCTGAAGTACGATTCCGACGACCGGCTTCTGCTCGCCGAGCTCGACGGCAGACCGCTCTCTATCTGATCGCGTAGCCTTTGCCGACAAAGCCCCCGCCGGCCCTGCACACCACCGCACCTGATGCACACCGCCGCACCTGCCGGCCAGCCGCAGAAATCCTGAGTCACCTGCGGCCGCCTTCACCCCGCCGCGGCGCCCGAAGCGCCAAACGACTACTTCGCGGCCGCCGCTGCACCGCCGGTCTTGTTCCACTTAAGCCTCTTGAAGACTCGCCGGAACAGCGCCCACGCGAACACGCCCGCGAGGACCTCGGCGATCCAGAACGCGTGCCAGACCCCGACCGGGCCGAACGCGCGGCTCAGCAGCACGGCGCACGGCAGGATGATCACGATGAACCGAAGCAGTGAGATCAGGAACGACTCCGCGCCCTTCCCGAGCGCCTCGAGGCACCCCGACGCGACGACCGACAGCGACGACGGAAGGAAGCCGATGCAGATGATCCGAAGCGCGGTCGTCCCGATGGACAGCGCCTGCGGGCCCGCGGAGAACAGCGTGATCAGCTGGCGCGGGAGGACCAGGCAGACCAGCGTCCCTGCCGCCATGATGAAGAGCGTGATTTTCAGCGCGCCGTGGTAGATCCCCCAGACCCGCTTCTTCTCGCCGGCGCCGTAGTTGTACGCCATCAGCGGGCGCATTCCCTGCACCAGCCCGTTCGCCGCCATATACAGAAAATTCTGCAGCTTATAGTAGATGCCGAGCACAAAAACGTAGATCGACGAGAACGGCGCGAGGATCCCGTTCAGCCCGGTGATCAGCACGGACGGCAGCAGCAGGTTCAGCGCCGCCGCGGAGCCGACGGAGTACATCGCGCGGGCGCGCTCCCCCGAGAAACTCGGCGGGAACATGCGGACGCGGATAGGGAAATTTTTTCTCCGGTAGACGATCAGGTAGTAGACCAGCGAGACGACCTGGCTGATGCCGGTCGCAAGTGCCGCGCCTGCGATCCCCATCTTGGGGAACGGCCCGATGCCAAAGATCATCAGCGGGTCTAACGCGATGTTCAGCAGCGCGCCGGCGAGCATCGCCGTCATCGACGTCACCATCCAGCCTGCGGACTGGAAGATTTTCTGCCAGGCGATCTGCACGTTCACGATCACGGAGAACAGGAAGACGATCCTCGCGTACGTCACGCCGTCCTCGACGATCTCGCCGCCCGGGTGGTACATCGTGAGGAATGGGCGCGCGAGCAGCAGGCAGACGACCGTGATGATCATGCCGTGCAGGATGCTGAGCCAGAGCCCCTCCGACGCGGCCCGGTCCGCCTGTTCGCCGTCCCCCGCGCCCAGGTGCTTGGCGCAGAGTGCGTTGATGCCCACGCCGAACCCGACCGCGACCGACGACATCACGTTCTGCAGCGGAAAGAGCAGAGACAGCGCCGTCATCGCGCCCTGACTCAGCATCGAGACGAACATGCTGTCCACGATGTTGTACAGCGAGCTTGCGATCATCGAGACCGTCATCGGGATGCCCATGGTAATCAAAAGCCGCGTGATCGGCTTGGTTCTCATATCTTCCTGATTCATGCCATCCCTTCCTTTCTTTCCGTCTATCTTTCTATTATATCGAATATTTCGCAATATTGCAGTGACATTTTTCCTTTGACGAAGACTTGGACGGCGGTGCTGCGGCCGGAGTAAGCATCAGTACAGCCAGTCCATCGCCGCGTGATTCTCTCATCGTCATCCATCCGCTGAAGTCGAAAAAAAGGGCCGTGAAAATGCCCTCGCATTTTCACGACCCCCTTAACGTTCGTATCTTTAATTATGCCAATTGCAGCCTAACCGGAGAAATTAGGAAAGAGCTGCCGTGATCAGCGCCATTCTGTAAACCTCGTCAGCATCGCATCCGCGGCTCAGGTCGTTGATCGGTGCGTTCAGTCCCTGCAGGATCGGGCCGTAAGCGGCGAATCCGCCCAGGCGCTGAGCGATCTTGTAGCCGATGTTTCCGGCTTCGATGTTCGGGAAGATGAAGGTGTTGGCCTGGCCGGCAACCTTGGAGTCCTTAGCCTTAGTCTTAGCAACAACCGGGGAAACCGCAGCGTCGAACTGCAGCTCGCCGTCGATCGCCAGTTCCGGAGCCAGCTTCTGTGCCTCGATCGTAGCGTCGTGGGACAGCTGAACTGTGCCGCCCTTGCCGGATCCCTTGGTGGAGAAGCTCAGCATTGCAACCTTAGGGTCGATGCCGAATACCTTGGCCGTCTTAGCCGTTCCGATTGCAACCTCGGCCAGCTTCTGAGCAGCTGTGAATGTGACGTTTCCTTCCTTATCTACGGAATCCTGGTAATCGATGTTGATCGCGCAGTCTCCCATAGCCATCTTCTCGTCTGTGTCGTCCTTGATCAGAATAAAGCAGGAGCTTACCAGATGAGCATCCGGCGTGGTCTTAACCAGCTGCAGTGCCGGTCTTACCGTGTCAGCCGTGGAATATGTAGCTCCGCCGAGCAGGCAGTCCGCCTTGCCCATCTTGACGAGCATCGTTCCGAAGTAGTTGCCGTGGGACAGCGCCTCGCGGACCTGCTCCTCCGTCATCTTGCCCTTTCTGAGCTTGACCATCTCAGCGACCATCTCGTCCATGCCCTCGTAAGTAGCCGGGTCGAGAATCTCGCACTTGCTCAGATCGTAGCCGCCCTTCTTGGCTCCCTCGTCGAACTCAGCCTGTGTTCCGACCAGGATGACCTTCAGCGTATCGTCAGCGGTCAGTATCTGTGCTGCGTCCATGATGCGCGGATCCGGTCCGTCCGGCAGTACGATTGTGCGGTTGTCTTTCTGTAATTTTTCCTTAAGCTCTGTAAAAATTGACACCTTTAATCCCTCCAGTTAGAATATATTCAAATATCATACGTTGCTATACTACCATATTTTGGCTTTGTATTCAATTGAACCTGTCCTGTTAAATAATAGATTAATGCGGCAAAAGACCCGCCCGCACTCCACACGGCCCGCCCTGCTGAGCACCTGTTCAGCGCTCCGCGAATACGCCAATCCTGCATAAATATACAGACAAAACCGAACTGCCCGACAAACCGGAGGAAAACCATGACGAAAACCGACACAAAAAACTATCAGTATTTCTCCCACACCGACTGTGAATTCTTCCCGTGCCACCCAGGCGCCGACCCGAACAACTTCAACTGCCTGTTCTGCTGGTGCCCGCTCTACGCGCTCGGCCCGGACTGCGGCGGAAACTTCCGCTACAACGAGAACGGCTTCAAGGACTGCACCAACTGCGCCTTCCCGCACCGCCGCGAGAACTACGAGAAGATCACCGCCCGCTACCGGGACATCGTCCAGGCTATGCGTAAAGTTGATAAATAATAAAACAATATTAAGCAGCAGTATCCGACTCGCGGTGAGTTTACGGATGCACCGCCCGCTCCCACAGCATGTCCGCAGATCTGTACAGCTGCAGGACCCAGTCGGCAGCAGCTGCTCCGGCTGATATCCTTCTTTATTTCAGTCCCAGCTTCCGGCAGTACTCCCGCACGCTGCCGATGTAGTACAGCGAGCCGAACGAGCAGACGATGCTGTCCGCGTAGTCGCGCAGGCAGAGGTCCACGGCTTTCTCCGGCGTCCCGCAGTCGATGATCGGAACGCCCGTCCCCTCGAGGTACTTCGCGAGCTCGCCCGACGGGAGCGCTCGGTCGCAGCCCGGCGTCACGGTCAAAAACCTCTCCGCAGTCGGCGCGATGATTTCATACATCTGTGCATAATCCTTGTCGGCGAGGACGCCGGTGATGAATGTGATCTTTCTCCCCGGGAACAGGTTCTCGAGGCTCTCGCGCAGCGACTCGACGCCGTCCGGGTTGTGCGCGCCGTCGATCAGGATCGGCGGCGTGCGGCTGACGAGCTCGAACCGCCCTTTCCAGCGCGTCTTCCGGAAGCCTTCCCTGAGCGCTTCCTCAGGAATGTCCCAGCCCGCGCGCTGCATGGCCCTGAGCGCCGCGAGCGCGGTAAGCGAGTTGCTCATCTGGTACGTCCCGAGAAGCCCTACCGTCAGCTCCTCCCCGTCTGCCAGCACGTACGTCTGCCCGTCCAGATCGGCCTTCTTCAGCTTTGGCGCCGAATCCTCCGCAGGGCAGTCCTCCGGCAGCTCACCGCCCCGCAGCAGGTATTCCGGCTCCTCGTCGACGAAGTGGACCTCCGTGTGATGCTCCGTCGCGGCCCTGCGCAGGACCGCGCGCGCCTCTTCCTCCTGCGCGGAGGAGACCACCGGCACGCCGTCCTTAATGATTCCGGCCTTCTCGTACGCGATCTCTGCGAGCGTATCGCCGAGGAACTGCATGTGGTCCATGCCGAGCTTGGTGATGACGGAGACGGCCTTGTCCTCCGCGCGGACGATGTTCGTCGCGTCCAGGCGGCCGCCCATGCCGACCTCCAGGACGACGGCGTCACAGTTCTGCTCGCGGAAGTACAGGAACGCGACCGCCGTGACCATCTCGAACACGGTCGGCTCCGCCCAGCCGTCCTCCGCCATCTGCCCCGACTTCTCACGCACGACCTCCGTCAGGCGCGCGACGTCCTCCTGCAGGATCTCCTCCCCGGCGACGCGGATGCGTTCGGTGAAGTGCTCGAGGTACGGGGACGTATACAGCCCCGTCTTGTACCCGGCGCAGCGCAGGACCTGCTCGATGAATGCAGACGTCGAGCCTTTTCCGTTCGTCCCGGCGACGTGCACGTAGCGCAGGCCGTCCTGCGGGTTGCCGAGCCTTCTCATCAGCTCCGTCACCGGCTTCAAGCCCGGGCGCGTCTGCGAATACTTGGGCGCGTTGAGCCAGGTCAGCGCCTCCTCATAGGTCATGTGGGCAGCGTGCGTGTCGGTTTTATCGTTTTTATTTATTTTATCATTAGTATTTTCCATCTTCGATTTTCTTCCGCTCTCTTTCTTCTCTCTTCCTTAATCCCAATCTGCTTAAATATATGAGCACTCGAAAAACGCGCTCATGAACAAACGGCGGACCCGCGCATCCACGATATCCGAAATATCCGTGAATCCATCGGACCCGCCGTGACCATTATACTTTTTACTGCTGTCCTTATGCAAACGCGCGTCCGGTCCTTACGCAGCTCCCGGCTCGCGCATTCCCAGCCTCGTCGGCAAAATCCATGCCGGACATCAGCTCATGCCTGCCTGATGGCGGGCGTTAACTTTGTCCCCAAAAGCTCGGACCGTGTCAGCTGCGATGACGACGCTAGCGGCGGGCGAAGCGGCCCTGCAGGCGCGAGAGGATGCCGATGCGGTCGACGGCCTTCAGCATCGCAAACAGCAGGGCGGTCTGGATCGGCCACATGATCAGCTCTTTCACGATGCGGAGGGGCAGGATGACCTGGTAAGCCTGGCCGTACAGAATCGCGAGCCAGAGCGTGTTCAGCAGGATGTTGACGATGACCATGTTGACGAACAGGGTCACGGCCGTCCTCTTCACTGACAGCGGGCGGCGGAACAGGCCGATCCCGACGATCAGCCCGGTCATCGCGGCCGAGAGCGTGAAGCCTGGGAAAAACGGACCCGTCGGCCGGATCAGGTAGTTGACGATGTCCATGACCACGCCCATGATCGGCGCAGCGACCGGCCCGAACAGGAACGCCGCGGCCTCCTGCGGCAGAAATGCGAATGAGATTTTCAGGAAATTCCCGGCTTGGATCGAGAAATACCCGAGGATGATCGAGAGCGCGCCCAGCACCGCGATGGCCGTCAGCGCGTTCGTGTTTTTCAGCATCCTTGCAGATGCCTGGAAACGGTTACCTGTGTCGTTCATTTTGACCTCCGAAATCTCCTCCATAAGGAGGACACAACATCCGGATTCTGCAGCACAGGGCAGAAAAAAGGGGTCCCGCTTACGCAGGGCCCCTGATCTTCACAAAATGTTGCAGCGGGATGCGGCACACACATCGCAAGACAAGCTTTTCGCCCGGATGACAACTCCCCGTCCATCCGATACTTAACGCATGCATGCCTACTCGTAAACGTATACTGACATCGTACTACGTTTACGCCGTTTTGTATACCTCACAGCCGATAGTATATTATTTATCCATATATTGCGCGATTTACCGCCGCGGCAGTCGATGCATCCTGTCGCATATGCGCCAAAAATCACCCACGGCTAGAACAGTCCGCTGATCTTGCCGGTGCTGTCGACGTCGATGTTCTCCGCCGCCGGGCGCTTAGGCAGTCCAGGCATCGTCATGATGTTTCCCGCGTAGGCGACGAGGAAGCCCGCACCTGCGCTGACCTTGATATCCCTGATCGTGATGCGGAAGCCGGACGGCGCGCCGAGCAGCTTGGCATCGTCGGAGAAGGAGTACTGGGTCTTCGCGACGCAGATCGGCATCTTGTCGAATCCGAGGTCGGTCAGTCTCTTGATCTCCTTCTTCGCCTTCGCGGAGAAGTCCACGCCGTCCGCGCGGTAGATCCTGCGCGCGAGCGTGTCCAGCTTCTCCTCGATCGTTCCTTCGAGCGGATAGGAGAAGTCGAAGTTATTCGGTTCCTCGCAGAGGCGTACGACCTCCTTCGCGAGCGCCTCGCCGCCTTCACCGCCCTTGGCCCATACCTCGGACAGCGCTACGTTTACGCCCATCTCGCGGCACCGGTCCTCGACGAGCTTCAGCTCGCGGTCGGTGTCGGTCGGGAACGCGTTGATCGCGACGACGGTCGGCAGTCCGTAGACGTTCTTCATGTTGTCGAGGTGCTGCAGCAGGTTCGGCAGTCCCTTCTCGAGCGCATCGAGGTTCTCCTCATTCAGCTTGTCCTTCGGCACGCCGCCGTGATACTTCAGCGCGCGGACCGTCGCAACCAGGACGACTGCGCTCGGGTGCAGACCCGCCATCCTGCACTTAATGTCAAAGAATTTCTCCGCGCCCAAGTCCGCAGCGAATCCTGCCTCAGTGACCGCGTAATCGCCGAACTTCAGCGCCATCTTGGTCGCCATGACGGAGTTGCAGCCGTGCGCGATGTTGGCGAACGGGCCGCCGTGGATGAAGACCGGGTTATGCTCCAGCGTCTGCACCAGGTTCGGCTTCAGCGCGTCCTTCAGCAGCGCGGCCATCGCGCCCTGCGCCTTCAGGTCGGCCGCCGTGACCGGCTTGTCGTCGTACGTGTAGCCGATGACGATGCGCGCCAGGCGTGCCTTCAGGTCGTCCAGGTCGCTCGCCAGGCAGAGCACGGCCATGATCTCACTCGCAACCGTGATGTCGAATCCGTCCTCACGCGGAACGCCCTGCATCCTGCCGCCGAGTCCGTCGACGATCTCCCTGAGCTGGCGGTCGTTCATGTCGACGCAGCGCTTCCAGGTGATCTTCTTGACGTCGATGCCGAGCTCGTTGCCCTGCTGGATGTGGTTGTCGATCATCGCCGCGAGCAGGTTGTTCGCCGCACCGATCGCGTGCATGTCGCCGGTGAAGTGCAGGTTGATGTCCTCCATCGGGACGACCTGCGCGTATCCGCCTCCCGCAGCGCCGCCCTTGATGCCGAAGACCGGTCCCATGGACGGCTCCCTCAGCGCGGCAACGGCCTTCTTTCCGATGCGGTTCATGCCGTCAGCGAGTCCGACGGACGTCGTCGTCTTGCCCTCTCCTGCCGGCGTCGGTGTAATCGCCGTGACCAGAATCAGCTTTCCATCAGGATCAGCTTCCTTCTTCTTCAGCAAGTTGTAGTCGATCTTTGCCTTATACTTTCCGTAACTCTCGATGCAGTCGTCCTCAATGCCCAGACGCTCTGCGACGTCGAGGATCGGCTCCATCGTGTTTTCCTGTGCGATTTCAATATCTGACTTGATCTTCATCGATTCGGCTCCTGTTCTGATCACGGGGATCGCTCAATATTAACATTTCTCCGCAGAAAACCTCTGCTGCATCCAATTATACCTTATTTCTGCACGGCATCAGAAGTATTTTCACAATTCCATGCTAAGTTAATTTTTTGTCGACAAAACTCACCCGCCCATGCAAGGCAACTCATCCGCCGCTCAGCCGGGCAAGCCTGCCGACAATGCCGTCTCCTAGCGGTTTGCGTCCATGAAGTCCACGATCTGCTGCTCGACCTCGCCGCGGATATCCTTATAGTTGTGGATCTCGTGGCGGTAGCCCTCGTACAGCTTCATCTGCGCCTTCTCGTGGCCGGTCTCCTTCAGCGCGTCGAAGATCTCCTTCACGCCCTTTCCGTACATGCCGACCGGGTCCTGGTCGCCGCTGACGATGTTGATTGGAAGGGATGCTGGGACTTTTTTAGCCCATCCGTCGTCCTTCAGGTTCTGCATCATCTGGACGAAGTACAGCAGCGAGCGGTTGGTCGTCGGGCGCGTGAACGCGTCGAACGGGTCATTCGCGTGGTCGTACTGCACGAACGGGTCCGCACAGATCCACTCGTTTCCGATCTTGATCTCCCCGCAGCGCTCGTTCATCCAGCCCATCAGCTCGACCGGCGCGTTCGGATCGCACTCCTCGCCGTGTCCGCCGTCGACCATGGCCTGCAGCTTCTTCTCCGCCTCGTCCGATCCCGGGAAGTCACCCGCGGTTCCGCACAGCGTCACGCCGTTCAGCTCGTCCGCGTACTTAGTGATGTAATCCTTGGAGATGAAGGATCCCATGCTGTGTCCGAACAGGAAGTACGGCAGGTTCGGGTACTTCTCCTTCACGATGCCGGTCAGCGTGTGCTCGTCCTCCATCATCGTGTGCCATCCCTGATCGCCCCAGTCGCCCCAGGTGTCGTTCTCCAGCGCCGTCTTTCCGTGCCCGACGTGGTCATCGCAGGCGACGATGTACCCCGCATCGACAAAAGCCGAGATCATATGCAGATACCTTCTCGCATGCTCCCCGAACCCGTGGATCAGCTGAACGACGCCCTTGTATTCTGCGGCCGGAACGTAGATCCATCCGTAGACCGTGTCCCTCTTGTTGTACGACTGAAATTTCACTTCATGCAGCATAATGCTTCCTCCTGTTTCCTGTTTTCCGTTTTCTGTTTTCTGTTTCCTGTTTACTGTTCCGTGATTTCGGTTCCTGGCTATCCGCTGATTCCTGCCGCCCGGTCAAAAAAGCCTCCGCGCCATTCACAGCACAACCCCTGCCGCCGACACTCACTCGGCAGCCTCAAGCCGCCTGCATCCCATCGCACGACGCATACCACATCGCCGACGCCCGCACGCACGGCCTGAAACCGCGAATATTCACATATCTTTTATTGTATCATATACCGGATGTTTCGACCGCGGCCGTCCTCATGAATACAAGATGCATTCCTGTTCCCAGCGAGCCTCCAGGGCCGCCCAGTGCGGCTGCGATGCCTTCCTCGCGTCCGCGCCCCCGGCCCCGCGAAATCCAGGCAATCCGGGGCAAAACAAGCAGACGGGCACAGTCAGGCCCTGAATCGGGTAATTCGGGCATTATAATAGCGCAGCAGCGGGATAACCCACGGCTGCGCCAGCGCAGTGTGAAAAGTTTGTATCCTCAGATACTCCCCATTCGTAATCTACCTCTCATAATGGGAGGTAGTATCATGGCCTATAATAATTATATCTATTACAGTGACTGAAGCTTTACCGCCGCATCGATCAGGGCCTGTGCCGCCTGCTTGTCGTCTCCGTCCCCACATCCGATGTGTCTGGACAAATCAGCAAGCTTGGCGAGCGCGTCGCCGCTGAGTGACTTCTCGGCCTCGGATGGGAAGAGTCCCGCCTCCGGGTCGATCGTCTCTGCTGCGTTGGAAAGTGCCATTCCGGCAAGTGCCGCTGCATTAGCCATATTTTCTCTAGCCTTCATGCACGGTTCGTCTGCGAGTGCGAACGGGAGGTATTTAAATACGTCCTTTACCGCGTCTCTCGCAAATCCGAGTACATAATCCGTCGTATGCGGATCGATATGAGCGCGTACCGCCTGTGCGAGCACAGTCAGTCCTGCTTCCTTTACCAGCTCGCGAGGTGCGTTCTGGGAGAAATCGCTGTCGATAACTGCGATTTCCGGGAGCAAGTCGAAGCTTGCGATTACGCGTTTCTTTCCGCTTGTGTCCTTGATCAGGGCGAACGGTGAGCATTCCGCTCCCGTTCCTGCTGTCGTGGAGATCAGGAACAGCTTAGCCTTCTCGCCCATTACTGGGAATCCGGCTGTCGTTGTCTTGTTGAACTTTTCCGACAGTTCGACGAGGTCGGTGTCCGGATGCTCGTAGAGCACCCACATAGCCTTAGCCAGGTTCATGACGGAGCCGCCGCCTACAGCGACGATTGCGTCAGGTTCGAACTCAAGCATCTTAGGCAGTCCACTCTCTGCGACTGTGACATCAGGCTCTCCGTCGCCGTAGAAAAACTCGGCAATCTGGAGTCCGCCCTTGCGCAGCCACTCCTCGACTGGTCTGACATGGCCATCCTTGAACAGATTAGCGTCCGTGATAATGAAAGCTTTCTTTAAACCGTATACTTCGCTGATTTCGCGTACCGCAACCGGCATGCATCCTCTCTTGAAGTATACCTTCTTAGGTAATTTAAGCCAGTTCATAAGCCTTCTCCTTACAACGTGTCAGATTCAAGCGATCGATGAAATCAGGCGCCGCACCTCGCGGTGCGGCTGCCCGAATTGCATATCTTTTCGAATGCCACAGGATATTGATATTTCCTGATGGTTTATTTGAATCCTCCAACCTTGTCGAAGCCGATCTCTGCAGCGAGTCCGTTCGGGTAAGCTGCGTGTGTGTCGGACGGGTTGTCGACTGGAACTGCCAGGACATCGCCGTAACGCTCGATGAAGCCCTCGTTGCCGTAGAACGATCTGAGGTAGCACTGCTTCAGCTCTTCGATTGTCGGGTAAACCGGGTTGCAGCCTGTGCATGCATCGTGGAATGCCCACTCGGACATGCTGTCAACTGCATCCAGGAACTTCTGCTCGATCTGCTCAGCTGTCTCGTCCGGATGATTCTGGATGAGGTATTCCCAGATAGTAGCCGGGATGTCGACTTCCTTCTTCAGGTCCTCAGCAGCCTTGATCCAGTTCTCGAATGTCTCCTCGTCGGTCTTGCCCTTGACGCCGATCAGCTCTCCGAGTTCAACGTATCTCTCGAATGCATGCGGATACTTGTACTGGGAGAATGTACCGATGTGGTACGGATGCTTCTGCGCGTTGAATCTGCAGACGTATGGGAAGAGCAGTGCGTTAGCTGTTCCGTGTGGAATGTGGAACCATCCGCCGATCTTGTGGGACAGGGAGTGGTTGATTCCGAGGAATGCGTTCGCGAATGCGATTCCTGCGAGTGCGGATGCATCGATCATCTTCTCACGAGCTTCCGGATCCGGATCTGCACCCTTGAATGCTGATCTGTAGGATCTGCCCAGATACTTGAAGACGTTCTCTGTAGCTGTCTTAGCAAATCCGTCTGTGTAGTCTGTCGCGTAGATGGAGACATAAGCCTCTACTGCGTGTGTCAGAACATCGTATCCGGATGCCTGTGTAGCTCTCGGCGGCAGCTTCATCGTGTTGTCGCAGTCGACGATCGCCATCTCCGGCATCATCTCGTATCCGATCAGAGGCCACTTCATTCCGGTGTTCGCATCGGAAATGATGGTGAACGGTGTCATCTCGGAACCTGTTCCTGCTGTGGTCGGTACGCAGACCAGTTTAGCCTTTGTGCCCATCTGCGGGAAGAAGCGTACACGCTTACGGATATCGATGAAGTTCGTAGCCATCTTCAGGAAGTCCTCTTCCGGATGCTCGTACAGAATCCACATGATCTTCGCAGTATCGATAGCGGAACCGCCTCCGATAGCGATGATTACATCTGGCTCGAACTCGTGCATCTTCGGGAGACCCTTCATAGCGTCCTGGATCTGCGGGTCAACACGGATGTCGAAGAATTCTGCGACGTCCAGACCCTCGTCCTTCAGCTGATTGATGATGGCATCGCATGCGCCGATCTTGTACAGGTTGGCATCGGTTACGATGAACGCCTTCTTGAAGCCGTAGACTTCCTTCATCTCTCTGATCGCAACTGGTGTGCAGCCTCTCTTGAAGTAAACCTTCTTAGGCAGCTGCAGCCACAGCATGTTCTCTTTTCTTGTAGTAACGGTCTTGATGTTCAGCAGCTGCTCGAACTGCGTATTTCCTGCGTATGCAGAATTTCCCCAGGATCCAGGTCCCAGTGTCAGTGATGGCGGGATGTCGAAGTTGTACAGATCTCCGATACCACCGAAGGATGTCGGCTGGTTGATGATGATTCTTGCAGCCTTCATTCTCTTAGCAAACTTGTCGATCTTCTCCTGCTGCTCCTGGTTGACGTACATAGCTGCAGAATGTCCAGCTCCGCCTTCCAGAACGAGCTTGTAGCAGATATCGAACGCCTCGTCCAGAGTGTCCGCCTTGAACATTCCGAGCAGAGTCGTCAGTTTCTCGCATGCCCACGGGTTGTCGTGAGAAGTATCGTCTGTCTCACGGATCAGGACCTTAGTGTCTGCAGGTACTTCGAATCCAGCCATCTCAGCCAGATGAACTGCGGACTGTCCTACTGCCGGCGGGTTAACACCGTGTGTCTTGAAGTTGAAGAATACCTTAGCTACTGCATCTGCTTCCTCATCGTTCAGGAAGTAGCAGCGAGCTCTCTTCAGCAGGTCCTTAACCTCATCATATACGCTGGACAGAACTGTGATGTGCTGCTCAGCGGCGCAAATCATACCATTATCGAACGTCTTGGAATGGATGATGGACTCAACAGCCATTCTCAGGTCAGCGGAATCGTCGATGACGACGTTGCAGTTTCCAGGTCCTACACCAAGTGCCGGTGTACCGGAGGAGTATGCTGCGTGAACCATTCCGGAACCGCCGGTAGCGATGACCAGATCGGATTCCTTCATCAGCATATCGGAGATGTCCAGGGACGGTGTCATGATCCAGCTGATAGCGTTAGCCGGCATTCCTGCTTCGATCGCTGCGTCACGCATGATCTCAGCTGCGCGGATTGTGCATGCCTTAGCCCTTGGATGCGGCGAGATGATGATCGCATTTCTGGTCTTCAGGCACATCATGATCTTATAGATACATGTTGATGTCGGGTTAGTCGTCGGAACGATCGCTGCTACGATTCCCTTAGGAGCGGCGATTCTCTTAGTTCCGAATGCCTTGTTCTCCTCGATGATGTCGCAGGACTTCTTAAGTCTCATGTAGTTCCACATATGCTCAGACGCATACTGGTTCTTGATAACCTTATCTACGACAACGCCGTAGCCGGTCTCCTCGTTAGCCATCTTAGCCAGAGGAATTGCCATGTTGCTTGCTGCCATGGCTGCAGCCTCGCAGATCTTGTCGACCTGCTCCTGTGTAAATGTTGCAAACTCATTCTCCGCTTCACGGATCAATGGTAAGCTCTGCTCAAAGCTTTCAACAGAATCAATCAATAACGCTTTTGCCATAATTTTTGCCTCCCGTGCATGTTAATGCAGAAGATAACCACATATTCACTTAAAGGCGCCCCGGCCGGACGGCGTCTTTTTAAAGCCTGATAAAATTCTAATCTAATTTGAGAGTTTTCGCAATATACTTTCATGTGTATACATCATAAACGCACTTGTTATTTTATAGTCAAAGTTAACAATCTGTGTGCAATATCTTGCATTTATTATGATACTTTTTTCACAAAACACCGGCATCCCTGTATACCAAAATATCAATACATTTACGACAAATGCCCATTATCCTATTAATTTACAAGTATAGTTGCCACGCCTCCGCTTTGAACTGCAATTGCAACATCGATTTCGGCAGCCAAGTATAGACTGCATTCTTGTTAATTGCCGCATCCCAATAGTACAAACTAGTTAGTTAATTAACTACCAATCAATATTGCCGCACTGACACACCGGTATACCGCGGTTTTTTGAATCAGAAGTTAAAAATATTGCATTATGTATTCATGAACAATTTTATGTTTTTTATTCTGACCACATAGCTATTTTCCTCGATATTCTTTGTCAGACAACAAACACTGTGCTTTCAAGACAATTCTGATATACGTTTTTTGTTACTATTATACAGTTATTTTTTACACTCGTACTAGTTTCAAAACATGCCATTAATCTGTTGATTTTTTGACGAATGCGTTTATGATAGCATTTGGATAGCGTAATACAGTATATTGTATTCAAAAACCATCCAAGAGTACCAGACGCGGTCGTTTTCCGCGTTCGACGAAGCCCGCTCTCATACCTGTCTGACGAGAGCAGCCACGCGGCCAAGCAGTCACGCGTGCACGGCAGCGCATCAATCCAGCGAGCCCCGCAATACGTTCATGCGGGGCGGAACTGCGCATCGGCTTCGGACTTTGTCGAAGGAACGCGCCGCGGACGGGCATCCGGATGGATCTCCTGCACCAACACATTACACATTACACGTTTACAACATTACAGTTTTTCAAAGAATTACATCACGATCAACGGTATTCTCAACAGCAAGTACTGCATCGCCCTGTAAATGACTGAGGAGGATGAAGATGAAATCATTTACGTACACTTGCAAAGCCACACTTGGCCTCCATGCGCGTCCGTCTGCAATCCTGGCAACGGAGTGCACGAGCATGAAGAGCACGATCACCATCGAAAGCAACGGAATGTCCGCGTCCGGCACAGATGTGCTCGCGATCATCGCACTGCGCGCACAGAAGGGTGACGTCCTGAACATTAAGATCGAGGGCACTCCGGAGTCCGAGGAGAAGGACTATAACAGGCTGCAGGAGGTCTTCGCCGACATCATTCCTGTCGACAACAACCTCGACATCCTGAAGGTCGCCTTCTACGGAACCAAGCCTTACGACAAGATCTTCTTCGAGGAGCTCGCCAAGGACAAGGGCGAGGGCGCATACAACTGCGACATCACTTACTTCGACAGCCGTCTGACCGCTGAGACCGTTCACCTCTGCCGCGGATTCGACGCCGTCTGTATGTTCGTCAACGATGAGGCTCCGCGCGAGGTCGTCGAGCAGATGAAGAAGAACGGAATCCGCCTGATCCTGCTGCGCTGCGCGGGCTTCAACAACGTCGACCTGGACGCTGCCAAGGAGTGCGGAATCACCGTCCTCCGCGTCCCGGCATATTCCCCGTACGCTGTCGCCGAGCACGCGATGGCCATCCTGCAGGCGGCTAACCGCCGCATCGCCAAGGCCTACAACAAGGTCAAGGACAACAACTTCGCGCTGAACGGACTGCTCGGAACCGACCTGCACAACAAGGTCGCCGGCATCGTCACGACCGGCCGCATCGGCCAGTGCATGGCGAGAATCTGCAAGGGCTACGGCATGACCGTCATCGCCTGGGATGCTTATCCGAACAAGGCTCTGGAGGAGGAAGGCCTGCTGACTTACGTCTCCAAGGAGGAGCTGTTCCAGAAGTCTGACCTGATCTCCATCCACGGACCGCTTGTCATGGGCGAGGGCGGAACATTCCACCTGATCAACGACAAGGCCATCTCGATGATGAAGGACGGCGTCATGCTTGTCAACACGGCCAGAGGCGGCTTCATCGACACGAACGCCCTGATCGCAGGACTGCGCGCGGGCAAGTTCCACGCCGTCGCACTGGACGTCTACGAGGGACAGGACGAGGTTGTATACACCGACCACTCCGACGATATCCTGAGCAACGACATCGTCGCACGCCTGACCTCCTTCCCGCAGGTCGTCGTCAGCTCCCACCAGGCATTCTTCACGCGTGAGGCACTGCAGGCAATCGCCGCAGACACCCTCGAGAACGCGAGAAACTTCCTGCAGGGTCTGCCGTACGGCAAGTGCGAGGTCGTCCGCTAGAAGACGATTCTGAGGGCTTACTGCCTTCGACAAAATCAATTCGTTCAGGAACACAGCCGGCGTAACCCTGCCATCAGGCAAAAGTAACCCCCGTAAAAAATCGCCGGCTTTCCTGATGAATTCCGGGGCCTTTCCTTCCGGAACCATACTCCATACTCCTTTTCGGTGCCATACCGGAAGGCGAAAACCTCCGGATCACGGGAATAATTATCCTGTAATCCGGAGGTTTTTTCATCCAACGTATTCGTATTTGTTCGAATTTAAATACAATTCTCATCTCTATATTTCCATCTGCCGGTAAAATAATTTCCCATTTTTCGATAACACTTCTGCAGTTAATTGAAACATTTTCTTCCATTCTGTATCATATTTATTCATACTATCTTCATTCTGCAACTGTATCAATCAGTGTATTCCTTAAATTCTGTTTATTAAGATTGACAACTTCATCAATACGACAACATTACAAGACGCTCCCGGACCTTCCCGTGTACCGATGATCATCGACTTCGCGGACCCTTCCGAGAGCGTCTCCTTACTTATTATATATACCTTATATATACTGCTGTATGTGCATCATCCCGAGAGTGCGGGACTGGACGTGTGAACTTTGCCGCTGGCTAAAGCGTCAGCTGATTGTCGCTGCCCGCCTGGGCCGGCACGAAAGCTGCTCCGCGCTTCTTCCCTGCTCTCTGTCTTCTGCCCTTGCGGTTCGGGTTCAGGATGCTGATCGCTGATGCGGAGTTATCATCGTCCTCCTGCTCCTGCAGACTCGCGATATCTTCCTCGGCGTACTCGATCCCGACGTCCGTGTGACGGCCGAACTCAGCACCGTATTTTCTCTTGTTTCTGAAGTAGAAGACTACGCCAAGCAGCGTCCATGCGCCTGCGATCGCCCACTCCTGCGGTGCCAGAGTACTTCCGGAACCCGGAATCAGGTACATCGCGACCATCGCGCCGGACATCAGAACCGCGCAGGCTCCGACGAGCTTGTAGTGCTTGATCTTGTACGGACGCGGCATGTTCGGCTCCGTCTTCCTTAAGATCAGGAACGAGATGGAGACCATGCAGTATGCCAGGCAGCATGCGAGGTTTCCTGCGTCGCAGATCCAGACCAGCATCTGTCTTCCGGCGAGCGGTGCCAGCATGGAGATGATTCCGATCATGACCAGCGCGTTGACCGGTGTCTTATACTTAGGATGCAGTTTAGCGAAGAACTTAGGGATCATCATGGAGTCTGCCATGGAATACATCGCGCGGCTTCCTCCCATCAGGAAGGAGTTCCAGCTCGTGATGATTCCGCAGAGTCCGCCGATGATGACGACGTTGGACATCGCCTTGAGGCCGAAGCCCTTCATCATCGCGTCTGCGGTGACCAGTCCGTTGCCCTGCATCGCCTGATTGATCTCCGCGTGATTCATCAGATATCCTACGCCGATGATAATCAGGGAATAGAAAATAACGGCCATCAGGATGGAGAGGATCAGGATCTTTCCGATCTTCTTCAGTGATCCCTGAATCTCTTCCGCTGCCTGCGGGATGACGTCGAATCCGATGAAGAAGAACGGCGTCATGACGGCGACGTGCATCATGTGGCTGAATCCGCTGCCCGTGCTGTTTCCTACGAACATCTGCGGCAGCAGGTTAGCGGTCTCGCCTCGAGCGGCGGATACCGCGATCAGCAGCATGCCGACGCTGAAGATGATTCCGGTCAGGAGCGTCTGCAGCTTCGCTGCGGTCTTGGCGCCGTGGATGTTGATCAGCGTCATGATCAGCGCAATTCCCGCGGCCAGGCCGAGCCAGGTTGCGTAAATCTTGAATCCGCCGACCGTGTACAGGTAACCCTTCAGGAACGACGGGAAAATGTATGCGACGATGGTCGGGAATGCGCAGGCCTCGTAGCAGACGACTGCGATGTATCCGAAGATAATTCCCCACGTACAGACAAACGAGCCTGTCGGCCCCATCGCCTTATAGCTGAAGACGTGCTCGCCTCCGCACTGCGGCATCGCGGAGGTCAGCTCCGCGTACGTCAGACCGACGAAGAAGATCATGATGCCTCCGATGCAGAAGCCCAGAGCAGCCCCGATAACGCCTCCTCTGTCGATCCAGTCGCCGGTGGAGATTACCCATCCCCAGCCGATCATTGCGCCGAATGCGATTACGAGAATATCCCAAGAATTCAGTACTTTATCGAACTCAGACTGTTTGGTATTATGCTGTGACATATGTATCAACCCCTTTGCTGTAGTTTATATGTTGTCACTTCATGTGGCATATCCTGCTTGAATCAACGATTTATGAAGATATCTCGTTTTTAGTGTCAACACATTATCACATATATATTGTCACTTATGCAAGGCTTTCTTGTAATTTTTCACAATTAAACCACGAAATCATCACACAAAATCGACAGTCGCGTTATTTTTTATCCAACTCAGCAGTAAAATTCGTGGTTTTCAAGATTTTTTGTTTTCCGACCACGAGGTGTAATGCGTTTTATTGCTCATTATTGTACAAGGCACCCATTTCTGCGTCGGATTCGTCCGCGGGACCGGCGCATCCCGACACGGATTCTGTACGGGGTTCTTACGGCCGGAAACGCCTGTCCATGCGATACCCACCCATTCGCTGGTTATATTATTTTTGATATAATAGTGCCCATATTATTATATATAATCATCGTCAAAATTTAATAATACTACTTGCTTTACAACAATCGACAACATATAATATATTTAGTATTTATTCTACGGTTTGGACTGGTTCCACCGCTATGTGTTGATAAATATTATTAAGGAGAGAACGAACTATGAAACTCAAAAAACTCACGAACAAAGAACTGGATGTCCTGCGAGTACTGTGGGACTCCGAGGATCCGCTTCTGGCATCAGAAATCTACAAGATCGATCCTTCTCTGAACAGCAACACGGTTCAGGCCGCACTCCGCAACCTGACTAAGAAGGGCTACATCAAGGTCGCTGACATCGTGTACAGCGGAACGGTCCTGTCCCGCCGCTATTCCCCGGTCGTCACGCAGCCGGAGTACGTCAAGATGTTCTTCCCGGCAACACCGGAGGAGAAGGACGCGCTGCTGGAGGGATTCATCATGGACATCGACGAGACTTCCGAGCTCGACAGCATCCAGAAGATGATCGACAACAGAAGAGCGGAACTGAAGGCCTAATCATTCATATTCTAACGACAGACCCCCCTCGCCGGGAAGACCGGCAGGAGGAACAGAACCCCTGACAGCGGCTGCTGCAGGGTTCTTTTTTATTTCCGGTTTTCCGGTTTTTTCAAATAAACTTCCCGTGTGCAGCCGCGGTCCGCGCCCCAGCTGCCGCTACTGCCGCCGAGCACGGACGAAAAATGCAGGAATGCTAATATATGATAAGATAATTAAGAACAGAAAAAAACCGCCCGATATATCGGACGGCTTAGGTCAGTGCGTTATCAGGGGATCGAACCCTGGACACCCTGATTAAGAGTCAGGTGCTCTCCCAGCTGAGCTAATAACGCATGTCATATTGTCTTTCGCTTCACTCAAGCGACTCATTAATAATACGCCAGTACGGGCATTTTGTCAACCAATTTGCGCGTATTTATTCGTATACATTGCAAGTGCCCCGGAGGGCGTTCCCGCCAGCCATCAGGGAGGGGCTTCTGTGCGTTGCGGGTTGATTTTGTCAAAAAAGACGCTTACGCATCATATTACTAAAAAAAGTACTGATGATAGCAAAGCTGTCATTAAATTTTACAAAAGCTTGATAGATAACGACAAAGTTCTTTACTAAAATAGTATGACGAGAAGGAGAATAATATATGTACGGAATTATCGACATTGGATCGAACACGATCCGTCTGGTGCTTTACCACGTGGAGAATTCGGAACACGGTTACCGGATCTCCCAGATTATGAATAAGAAATACACGGCTTCGCTGGCGGGCTACGTCACGAAGAAGGGAAAAATGAGCGACGCTGGCATCCAGTGCGCATCCGACACGCTCTGTGAGCTGAAACGAATCATCGACAGCATTCACCTGGAGCGCGTTTACGTTTTTGCCACGGCGTCGTTCCGAAACGTCACCAACACGGAGGAGGTCCTGCGGCGCACGCAGGCGGCGTCGGGGTTCGACATCCAGGTCCTGAGCGGCCAGGAGGAGGCGGACTGCGGATTCTACGGCCTGCTCAGCGAGATCGCGCAGGCGCACAAGGGCGAGGACATCTCCAGCGGCATGCAGATCGACCTCGGAGGCGGAAGTACGGAGTTCGTATTTTTTGACGACAGAAAGATCAAGAAGTCCCTGTCCATCCCGATCGGATCGCTGAATCTCTACGACCGCTTCGTCGACGGAATCCTGCCGACCGCGGAGGAGATGAAGCAGATCCGGAAATACGTCACCAAGCAGCTGAAAGACGCCGATTTCCCGGGCGATCGGAACATCGACCTGCTCTGGCTGTGAAGGCGGTACCGCCCGCGCGCTGAAGAAGCTGATCTGCGCCAAATTTCCGGAGAACAGCGGCCGCGAGTACTACAACACGCGCTACCTCGAGGACTGGGAGGAATACTACCTGAAGAACCCGGAGAAATGCCAGCGC
Organism: uncultured Eubacteriaceae bacterium; assembly: GCA_903789635.1. Classification (GTDB taxonomy): domain Bacteria; phylum Bacillota; class Clostridia; order Peptostreptococcales; family Anaerovoracaceae; genus Aminicella. Next base: position 50,236 of record CAIFEY010000002.1, on the reverse strand, counting down.
GACATTCTGAAGATCAACCCGGAGCGAATCCACACGCTGATCCCGGGCGTCATCGCGATCCGCTGCATCAGCGACTATTTCCGCTGCAAGCGCGCCCTGACCGTCAGCAACGGCGTCCGCGAGGGCTACCTGCTGACCCGCCTCTACGACAGCGCCAAGGACGCCAACCTGGCCGAGCTCATGGAGCGCTAGCGGCAAAATTCACCTGTCCTGAGGCCCAAAACCCTGATGGCAGGCACTGTTCGCGCAAAAGCAACTCCGGCAGCCTCACAGACGGCACGTCCGGCATCTGGCATCCGGCAGCCTCGAGCATCCTAGGACAGCAGACCGCCGCCGCACAAGACACAACGTGCGCGGCCCTATATGCGTCCGACAATTACTTATGTCGGAAATAAATAGACAAAAATATTACCTATATAATAGAAGAAATATGACGATCATCCACACCGATGATCGACTGGGGGAGAAGATGAGCAATAAGACCAACACGCTAAGCACCGCAGAACCGGCAAGTACGCCGAAGAACGCGAAGACCGAAAAAAATACACCGAAAAGCACGAAGAAACACAGCCCGGAATACATGCAGAACCGCGAGCTTTCCTGGCTGAAATTCAACGAGCGCGTCATGGACGAAGCGAAGGACCCGACCGTCCCGCTGATCGAGCGCCTCCGCTTCCTGACGATTTTCACGACGAACCTGGACGAGTTCTTCATGGTCCGCGTCGGCAGCCTGATCGACATGCTGCCGCTCGGCGCCGAAGGGAGCGACAACAAGACCGGCATGACCCCACAGGAGCAGCTGGACGCGATCTACCGCGAGACGCGCCGCCTCTACCGCAAGCGCGACGACCTGTTCTACCGCCTCGTCTCCGAGCTGCAGGGCAGGGACATCCACTTCCTGAAGTACGACGCCCTGACTCCGTCCGAGCAGGAATTCTGCGAGCGCTATTTCAGCCACGAGATCATGCCGCTGCTGATCCCGCAGATCATCGACAAGCTCCACCCGTTCCCGCAGATGCAGAATAAGGCCGTCGCGATCGGCATGCTGCTCCAGGGAACCGGAAAGAAGCCGGTCCCTGCCCTGCTCTCCCTGCCGTCCGTCATCCCGGACGTCCTCTACCTCCCGGGCAGCGGCATCCGCGTCGTCTCGACCGCAGACATTCTCTACGAGTTCGCCGACGTCGCCTTCTCGACCTACGAGGTCCTGGAGAAGGTCAAGCTCTGCATCACGAGGAACGCCGACATCCACGCCGAGGACGAGGATCTGGAGCTCTCCAGCGACTTCCGCAACCTCATGAAGAAGATGCTCCGCGACCGCCGCCACCTGGCCCCGCTCAGGCTCGAACTCTCCCACGAGATTTCCGCAGACATGAAGAAATTCCTCGTCGACAAGCTCAACCTCACAGAAGACCAGGTCTTCTGCTCCAGGGCCCCGCTCAAGCTCGACTTTGCCTACCCTCTCGGCGACAAATTAAACGAGCAGCAGACCGCTGAGCTGCTGTACACGCCGTACGAGCAGCGCATCCCACAGACGGTAGAGCGCGGCGTATCGATGTTCACCCAGATTCAGGAGCACGACCTGCTCCTCTCCTACCCTTACGAGAGCATGGACCCGTTCCTCGACCTCCTGGATGAGGCATCGACAGACGACGACGTCGTCTCCATCTCCATCACGATCTACCGCCTCGCCCGCAAGAGCCGCCTGGTCCAGGCCCTCTGCCGCGCCGCGGAGAACCGCAAGAAGGTCACCGTCCTGATCGAGCTCCGCGCGAGATTCGACGAGCAGAACAACATCGACTGGTCCGAGGAGTTCGAGAAGGCCGGATGCAACATCATCTACGGAACGCCGAACTACAAGGTCCACTCCAAGCTCTGCCTGATCACCCGCAAGGAAGGCAAGGAGCTGCGCACCTACACGCAGGCAGGCACCGGCAACTACAACGAGAAGACCTCCAAACTGTACACCGACCTCTGCCTGATGACCTGCAACCCGTACATCGGCAGGGACGCCCTCCAGTTCTTCCAGAACATGGGCATCGCTAACCTCGAGGGCAACTACCGCTCTCTGATCGTCTCCCCGGTCAGCCTGAAGAGCACCGTGCTGCGCCTGATGGACCGCGAGATTGCGAAGGGCAGGGACGGATTCATGTTCTTCAAGATGAACTCCTTCACCGATAAGGAAATCATCGAGAAGCTCCGCGACGCCTCCCGTGCCGGCGTCACGGTGAAGATGCTGATCCGCGGCATCACCTGCCTGGTCCCGGCCGTGAAGAACGAGACGGAGAACATCGAGATCCGCAGCATCGTCGGCCGCTACCTGGAGCACTCGCGCATCTACATCTTCGGCAAAGACGACCAGGAGAGCATGTACATCGCCTCTGCCGACTTCATGACCAGGAACACCGAGCGCCGCGTGGAGGTCGGATGCCCGATCTACTCGGAGGAGGTCCGCGCTAAGATCCACACGATCGTCGCCCTGATGTGGGCGGACAACCTGAAGGCACGCCGCCTGAAGTCCGATGGCAAATACCACTGGATCAAGAACGCGGTCAAGGCTGAGGAGATGACGGCCGACGCAGGCCTGATCGGAAGCAGCGCCGCGGAAGACGAGGAGCTCGCGGCGGCGGCAGCCCTGGAAGAGACAGCGGCCGCTGAGGAGGCAGCTTCCACTGCCGGAGGCGCTTCCCCGAATGCAGACGCCGCAGACGCTTCCGCGGAAGCCGCAGCAGCATCCGTCCCGCAGTGGCTCCTGTCCATGACGACGCCGCGCGCAGAAAACCGCGGGGTCAGCGCGCAGGACGCGCAGATGGAGCTCGCCATCCGCACCGGCTACCTGCCGGGAGAGGCCAAGAAAAAAAAGAAATCCTCCGGCAAACCGAAGGATTCTAAAGATGCTAAGGATGCTGCGGATACCAAGGGTTCCAGCGGCTCTGCGGACGCCGGAAATGCTGCGCAGCAGAACGGCGCTGACGCTGAGCAGCAGGACGGAGAGAAGAAGAGCTTCCTCGAGAAGCTGATGTTCTGGAAGTAATCTCATTCCCGGAAAGAACGACTTCTTTAGAAACAGCCTTTTCTCAACCATACATATATACGGAAGACCATCAGGGCGGATCGTCCTGGTGGTCTTTCTCTTTTGTCCCGCTGCATGCCCTACGACACCAGCCATTTCAGCGCGTTCGTCTTGCGGATGCCGTCGTAGTCCATCTCCCCGAATACCTCGTCCAGCGTCAGCAGCACTTTGGGATAATTGTCACGGATCTGCCTGAGCGGGGCCAGCTCGCGCTTCAGGACCTGCTTGTCGAGCGTGGTCTGCGCCACCTGATAATAGGTCGGATTTCCGTCGCGGATGGCCACGAAATCGACCTCGCCGTCTGATCCGAGCTGCCCCACGTAAACCTCCGGATACCGGCGCTTGAGTTCCAGGAAGACCACATTCTCGAGGATGTGCCCGATATCGGAGTCCTGCGTGCGGACCAGTAAGCTGCGCATCGCGACGTCGCAGACGTAGTACTTCTTCTTCGCGGTGAGGAGCTTCTTTCCCTTGATGTTATAGCGCCTGGCCTCGTAGAACAGCAGGCTGTCCGTCAGGCCGCGGAGATAGCGGTCCACGGTCTTAGGATCGATCTTCATGCGCTGCGAGGTCATCGCACCGGCGATAGCGGACGGCGAAGTGAGGTTTCCGATGTTATGCATCATGAACCGCGTGATGGCCTCCAGCATGTTGACATCCGCCACGTGAAGACGTCCAACGATGTCATTCAGCAATACCGTGCTGTAGATGGATCGCATGTACTCCCTCGCCTCCTGCTCGCCAAAGTCATAGCGGAGCACATAAGGGAACGAGCCGATCTGCAGGTAACGCTGAAAGTTCTCTGCGAGGGACTGTCCCCCGCCCTCCGTTCCCTCGCAGAATTCCCGGAACGACAACGGCATCATGGAAAGTTCCACATAGCGTCCGGTCAGCAGGGTCGCAAGCTCGCCGGACAGCATGTACCCGTTGGATCCCGTGAGGTACAGGTCGCAGTTCTCCCGCAGGAACAGGCTGTCGACTGCCTTCTCATAGCTCTCCACGTGCTGGATCTCGTCCAGGAAAATGTAGTTCATAGTTCCCGGATTCAGCCGCTCCTTCACATAGCGGTACAGCGCACGGTAATCCTGAAGCTCCTCGAACTCCAGATCCTCAAAGTTGATGCTGATGATCTGACCCCGGTCGACGCCGTGCTCCAGGAGATAATCCTGGTAAATGGCGAACAGTGTCGACTTTCCGCAGCGCCGCACGCCCGTGACAACCTTGATGATCTGCTGATCCCTGTACCGGATCAGCCACTGCAGGTCCTTATCCCTCGCCAGTCTCTTCATCTTTAATCCCTCCTGTTCGTCTCCCGATTCCATTTTTGTTGCTTCCGTTGCATTCCTTTCGGATATCCGTCCCTCATATTATCTATATTATAATCCCGATAATTCCATATATGCAATTAATACAGAATCAATTCCATTTTTGTTATAAGAAATGGAATAAAAAAACCGCCCGATAAAATCGGACGGCTTAGGTCAGTGCGTTATCAGGGGATCGAACCCTGGACACCCTGATTAAGAGTCAGGTGCTCTCCCAGCTGAGCTAATAACGCAGATTGAATTGATGTTGATCAGTTATTTACCGCTCATCAACATCAATAATCTTACTGCATTCCGGGACGATTGTCAACAGAAATTTTCGCGGAATTTACATTCGCGCGCGGCTCCCACAGCAGGACCGGATGAATCGTTGAAATTTCAATCTTTGTCTGGATCAAGCCTACTTGAACTCGACCTTGCCGGAGACGATCTTCAGGATCTCCTCGGCGTCGCCCGGCTCAGGCTTTTTCAGCGGCTCGATCTCGCCGTTGCGGTAGGAGTCCATGATACCGCCGAAGATCTTGGCCGATGACGGCGGTGTCCAGCTGATGCTGTTCGCGCCCGCCTCGATCGTCTCCAGGATGGATTCATCGGTGTTTCCGCCGGTCGCGATGATCGGAACCTTAGGGAATTTCTCCCTGATCTTGCGGACGACCTCGGCGGTGTTCCTGCCGCCGGAGACGTTCAGAATGCTCGCGCCCGCGTCCAGTCTCGCCTGGATGTCGGCCTCCGCGCTGATGACTGTCGCGACGATCGGGATGTCGATGACCTTGGAGATCAGCGTCACGTTCTCGTTGCTCATTGGCACGTTGACGACGACGCCGTACGCGCCCTGCGCCTCCGCGTCCATCGAGATCATGGCGGAGCGGTATCCGTTCGTCACGCCGCCTCCTACGCCGCAGAAGACCGGAATGGAGGCGCAGTTGATGATCGCCTCGCTGATCACCTGCTGAGGGGTGAACGGGTATACGGCCAGGACCGCGTCCGCGTTGCAGTTTCTGATGATCGCGACGTCCGTCGTGAAGACGACCGACTTGATCCTCCTGCCCAGGACGACCATGCCCTTCGCCTTATAGATTACCTCCGGTATCTTCAGTGACTTCGCGCGGAGTGTTCCCGTGATTCTCGGAATTTCCCTCTTCTCTGGAATTACTTTCTTGTCCATTCTCTTTCTCCTCCTGCTCCTGTGCCTCCTGCACAGCCTCCACACGCTCGACGAGTTCCTTCTGTTCCGCTTCCTTCGCGGCCGCAGCCTGCTGAGACGGCGGAATGACCGGGAATAAAATTTCAGTGGTATAAATCTTCTCTTCTTCCATCACATGGAAGGATCCGTGCAGGTCCTGAACCAGTCTCTGGCAGGTTTTCACGCCGATCTTGGTGCTCTCTACCTTCTTGGCCTCTTCACGGATGTGGTTCTGGAAGACGAGCTTGACCTTCTGCTGGATCAGGCTGGCCTTCATCTCGATAGAAAAGTTCTCGCTGGCATACTTGACCATATTCGAGAGCAGGTTGTCAAAGATGCGGTGCAGGTACGAGACGTCGGTCTCCGTCATCACGTGCTCCGGGACGTTGTACTGCAGGTTCACCTTGAACCCGTAGCTCTCCAGCTCGGAGACGTGCTCGCCCAGCATCTGCTGGAACAGAATTCCCGCGTCCAGGACCTCCAGCTCCATGTCGTCCTGATCCTCTCGGAATACGAGGAAGTACTGGAACAGCTTGTCAGACAAATCCTTCAGCTGGAACGCCTTATCCCTGCAGGAGTCGATGTACTGCCGGACGTCGTCGAAGGACTCGTACTTCTTCCCCTCGATGATGTCCAGGTAGCCGATCAGCGACGTCAGCGGCGTCCGGATGTCGTGCGACATTGACGTGATCAGCTCCATATTGGCCGCCCTCGCGGTCTGCTCGCTCTCCATCTTCTCCAGGATCGACGCGCGCATCCGGTCGACGTTGACCGTCAGCATGCCGAGCTCGTCGTTCTGCTCCATGCCGACCTTGTGATGGAGGTCGCCCTCCGCGATCCGGCTGACGTCGTCCGACAGGCTGATAATCCTGCGTATGACGATCTTATTGTACTTCAGTACGATGATGAAGAAGATCAGCGCGGCGAGCACGATCTCCATGATGCTCATGATCCTGTACCACGCGCGCTCCGGGTAGACGTTTATATATACATAATACTTTCCGTCGTGGAAGTTCACACGGCGGTTGTACAGGTCCTCCTGGAACGAGCTCGTGTTGACCTTCAGGTTCGGTTCCTCGACCTGCGGCTGCGTGTTCTTCTCGTTCTGGGTGATCTGGCTGTCCTCCTTGCCGCTGCTGCTGCTGGAGTCGCTCAGGATCGTTCCCTTGGAGTCGACCGCCCATCCGCTGGAATACACGTTCCCCTTCTTATTATAGACGAGGATCGCCGTGTTCCACTCGTTTCCGACCCACTTCTTCAGCGCGGCCGCATCCTTGGCGTCGACGTCGTTCTTCCGGATGTACCGTTCCAGGTCCTGGTAGCGGTCGTTGACGAAGTGCGCCTTGACCGTCTTACTCATGAAGAACTGATTGCCGACGGCGTTGTCGAACACGTTGAGGAGCACCAGCGCCCCCATCGTCAGCAGCGCCGCGATCATGATCGTGATCATCAGCTTGAAGTTCAGGGAGATGAACATCCGGTGCTCGGAATGCCTGTCGTGCAGAAGGGAGAAAATTGACTGCTTATCCTTATTCAATTCGGTATCCCTTTCCCCAGACAGTTTTAATGATCTTCGGCTTGCGGACGTCGTCCTCGAGCTTCTTCCTTAAGTTCAGGATGTGCACCATGATGGTGTTGCCCGCGGAAGACATGTACGGCTCGCCCCAGACGTTCTCGTAGAGGTCCTTATTCTTGACGACCTCCCCCTTATGCTCCATGAAGTAGCGCAGGATGTCGAACTCCTTGTCGGTCAGGTTGATCCGCTTGCCGTTCTTGCGTACAGAACGCGTTCTGATGTCGACAAAGACATTCTCGGCCAGCGCCTCCTGCCTGCCTGCTGCATTCTCCTTCGGCTGGTCGTACTCGCTCCTCCTCCTGATCAGGGACTTCACCTTCATCAGAAGCTCGGTCTGCGAGAACGGCTTGACCAGGAAGTCGTCGCCGCCCATCGTGTACGCCTCGACCTTATCGCGGTCCTGCGACTTGGCCGTCAAAAACAGCACCGATACGTTGGACTTTTCGCGGATGCGGTGGCAGACCTCGATACCGTCCATCTCCGGCATCATGATGTCCAGGATCACGATGTCGAATGGTCCCTGGTGGAACACGATGTCCAGTGCCATCTCTCCGTTCTCTGCCTCGGTGACGTCGTAACCCTCACTCCTCAGCAGGACATGTAATACCTCACGAATATTCGGGTCATCGTCGACGATCAGAATCTTATTATGCATGCTCATTGCTGCCCCTTTCTCTCATGGAACATCCCCTTATTCTATCTCCAGTTCGGTAAGGTCCCGAAGGTACAGGTCCGCCGTCTCCCGGATCTTCGGCTGGTCCTCCTCACTGATCCGGTCGTAGACGCCTGCCGTCCGGTAACCCAGCCCGGCGGCCGCCTCGATCGCGTACTGCCCGTCTTCGAAGACGTAAGTTTTCTCTGCCGGCACACCCAGCGTGCGGGTGGCCATGTCCCAGATCCCGCGCTCCTTCTTGGTCGTGTGCAGGTCCTGGGCGCTGTAGATGCCGCAGAAGTACGGCTTAAGACCCAGCCTGTCGAACGCTGCGTCGATGCAGTATCCATCCGTGGACGTCACGACGGCCGCCGGAATACCCTTATTCTTCATGGATTCCAGCAGTTCGACCGCGCCGGCCTTAGGCTGCGCCTCATCGCGGTAGAAGGCCTCCATCTGGGCGATGATCCCCTCTGCCACTTCTTTCTTTGTCAAAGAGAGATGATAGCGCTGAATCATGTAGTCCGCGCCGCTCTCCGTCGTCTCGGTGAAGAGAATGTCGCCAAGGTTCGGCTCCGCCTCGATGCCAAGCGTCGCCAGGAAGCGCGCACCGGCGTCGTGCCAGGTCGGCATGGAATCGAGCAGCGTGCCGTCGACATCAAAGATCGCGCCCTGACACTCGTTCCTAGGTAAGATGATTTTTGCCATTGCCGCCCCCGTCTATTTCTTCTTCATCGCGTAGTAGAGGTGGAAGCCCTTTCCGTCGCGCTGGCCGCTGTCACGGAGCAGGTAGCCGTTGTCGTCGATTCCCATCTTATAGTCGCCGACGACCAGCTTCTTGTCGCTGTTGATGGTCCACTTTCCGCTCGTGTCGGTCGTGTTTCCGTCCGCGTCCTTGATCGTCATGGAATAGGTTCCGTCGCTGTTTACGGTCAGGGAGCCCGTGCTTCCGTCGGAATCGTCGATGCTGCCGTCGCTCATCAGGAGACCCTCCTGCTCCCAGCTGCCGACGTACTTATCCTCCATCTGCTGCTCGGTGTTGTTCTTGGCGGTCTCTGCTGTCGGATCGTTGTTTCCGGCGTCTCCCGGGTCGTTCTCGCCGCTCTCCGCCGTGCTGCTGTTGTCGCTGCTGCTGGAGCTGCTCGAGCTGTTCTGCGACTCCTCGGTCTGCGTCTTCGCCTTGCTGCTCGTGGACTTCTTGTCGGTCTTGCTGCTTCCGCAGCCGTACATCAGCACGAGTCCTGCGATCAGAACGATTGCGAGTATCTTCTTCTTCATCTGAATATCCTCCTAAATCTGCGCTCTCCTGCGTCCCCTGAGTTTTGTTCCCGGGGAGCCTCTTCATTATCTGAATGAGCGCTCATCACTCGACGGTCGGGGCCTCTCCGTGAAGGATCACGGCGCCCACCATCTCCATATCTTCCATGTTGGCGCGCTGCACCTGTTCGCTCCTCGACGAGCAGCATGCCTCCAGGACTACGGCGTTATAGTCGTAGGACAGCGCGTCGTAGCAGGTCGTGCGGATGCAGTTCGGCGTCGTCGTGCCTGCCATCAGCACGGTGTCGATACCCTTCTCCTGCAGCTGATCGTGGAGATCCGTCCCGAAGAAGGAACTGTATCTCGGCTTGATCATGACCTGCTCGCCCGGATCGCGCACAAGGCCGTCCGGTTCCTCGATGCTGTTCAGCCCCGTGGAATCCGGCGTCAGGACATCCTTCCATCCGGCCTTCTGCAGCGCCTCCCAGCGCGGCTTCTCCATGTTGCTCCCGTCGGCGGCGTAGATCCGCTTGACCCAGATGACCGGGATCCCGCACGCGCGCGCCCACTTCACCGCCCTCATGCACGACGGCACGGTGGCCTTGGCTCCCGCGATGCACAGGGCTGCGCCCGGCTCGACGAAGGCCTTCTCCATATCAATCATCAGCAGTACGCTGCGTTCACTGTCAATCCTGCATCCGTCCCAAACGGTAATCATCTTCTCTGCCTTTCTCTTATGTGTGCGAGGCTGCCGCCAGGCTTAGCGGCTCAGCGGCCTGCCGGTCGGAGGCTTCCCTCTTTACGTATTCCGGAGCCTCTCTGTATACAACATGGTAAGCACCAATATACATATTTTACCGTATTCTGTAGATAAGTCAATTTTCAGGGGCTCGCCCCGCCGTGCCGTGAGATTCCCAAGCATGCTGAGCTGGTTTCCCATTTCCATGACGCAGACTTCGAATAAAAAAAAGCTCCCAAACTTGCGCCGGGAGCTTTTGATTGTTGTCGAAAATTCTTATACCATTGCTGTTTTGATGAAGCGTGCAATTAACGCTTGGAGAACTGGGAAGCCTTTCTCGCTTTCTTGAGTCCGTACTTCTTTCTCTCCTTCATTCTCGGATCTCTGGTCAGATATCCTGCAGCCTTCAGCTGAGCCTTGTAAGCATCAGCGTCTACCTCTACCAGAGCTCTGGAGATACCGAGTCTGACAGCACCTGCCTGACCGGTGAATCCGCCGCCGTTTACCAGCGCGATAACGTCATACTTGCCCTCGCAGCCTGCTACGGAGAACGGTCTTACCGCTTCCTGTCTCAGGAGCTCTGTTGGGAAGTAGTCAGCAAGATCCTTCTTGTTGACGATTACTTTTCCAGTTCCAGGGAGCAGTCTTACTCTGGCAACTGAAGATTTTCTGCGGCCTGTGCCGTAATACTGAACGTTAGCCATTCTTTATTCCTCCCTTTCCCTAAAATTTCAGTTCTTCCGGCTTCTGAGCCTCATGCTTGTGCTCTGGTCCGGCATAAACGTGCAGCTTCTTGAACATCTGTCTTCCGAGGCGTCCGTTCGGGAGCATTCCCTTAACGGCGTGTCTGATAACCTCTTCCGGCTTCTTATTCAGCATCTCCTGAAGAGTTGCCTCCTTCTTTCCACCTGGGAATCCGGAATATGTGACATAGATCTTATCATGCAGCTTCTTGCCTGTAACAGCGATCTTCTCTGCGTTGATCACGATTACATTGTCTCCGCAGTCAACGTGCGGGGTGTAAGTCGGCTTGTTCTTTCCACGAAGTACAGAAGCGACCTGGGAAGCGAGTCTTCCGAGTGTCTGTCCTTCAGCATCGACAACATACCACTTACGTTCAACCGTTTCCGGCTTCGCAATGAATGATTTCATTTGTCTGATCCTTTCTACCTACTGAGTTGCGTCCTTCGCAACGTTTTCGGCTCTGCCTACTGAGATGTCCTCCTGGATGGCTTTATGCGCACACGTCCAACAGACGATAAGGCATCCTGGTCGGCATCACTAATGTGAATTAGCCCGCGAAGCTTACGGACGTTTCCATCCTGCCCGCGGATTTTGTGCTTACGCACCGATATATTATACTCGAATAACATCCCGAATGCAAGCGGTTCTTCGTTGAAAAAAGCCGGCATCGGGCAGTTTTTTCTGCCCGTCGCCGACCTTGTAAATTCATAATTACACAAGCTTGCCTTCGTCCGCCAGCTTCTGCTCGTGCGGGGTCATCCTGGTGACCGCAATGCCCATAGCCGCGAGCAGAATCGTCGTGAACGGCATCGCGAGGTTGAAGATCGCGTACTTGAAGTAGACGCCCGTCGACACGCCGAGCGTAGTCGCGATGAACATTCCGCAGGTGTTCCACGGAACAAGCGGGGAACTGACCGTTCCCGCAGACTCCAGCGCGTTGGACAGGCACTTAGGATGCAGGCCCATCCTGCGGTACGCCGGCGCGAACATTCTGCCCGGAACCAGAATGGAGATATACTGCTCCGGCATTACGATGTTGGAGATCACGCAGGTGACCTCGGTAGCGGCGATCAGGCCGACTGCACTCTTGACGAATCTGGTGATCTGGTTGATGACGACCTCGAGCTGTCCGCTGCTCTCCATGATGCCGCCGAACATCATCGCGATGATCGTCATCAGGATCGACGAGGACATGTTCATGAGTCCGCCCGTCGACAGCAGGTCGTTCAGCGCCTTCGTCTTGGTGTTGCAGACGAATCCGTCCTTTGCCGCCGTCATGATGTCGCCGAACGTGACGCCCGTGTGCTGCAGAACCAGGTCCGAGTTGAAGATCGGGAGCTGGGTCTGGAACATCGGTGCCATCACGGCCGCCGTCAGCATGCCCAGCGTGATTCCCGGCAGTGCCGGCACGTGGAGGGCGATCGACAGGATGACCACGAGAGGCGGGATCAGCAGCAGCGGGGACACGTTGAACGTATTCGTGATGCCGTTCATCAGCGTGTGAACCTGCGACATGTCGGCGCTGCCCGACGAGGCGTGCGTGAATCCGTAGACGCCGAAGAAGACGATCGCGATCAGGTAGGCGACGATCGTCGATTTGATCATATATTTAACGTGGGTGAAGACGTCCGTTCCCGCCATCGCCGGTGCGAGGTTGGTCGTATCGGAAAGCGGGGACATCTTGTCGCCGAAGTATGCGCCGGAGATGATCGCGCCCGCGGTCGGTCCGACCGGCATGCCGAGTCCGTTTCCGATTCCGATCAGCGCGAGGCCCATCGTTCCCATCGTGCCCCAGGAGGTTCCCGTGGCCAGCGAGGTGATGGAGCATACCAGCAGTGCGGCGACGAGGAAGATCTTAGGGGACAGCAGCTTCAGTCCGTAGTAGATCATCGTCGGGATCGTGCCGGACAGGAGCCAGACGCCGATCATCATGCCGACGACGGCGAGGATCAGTATAGACTGCATCGCCTTATCGATTCCGGCGATCATCATCTGCTCGATCGCGGTCCAGCGGTAGCCGAGCCTGATCGTCATCAGCGCGGCGATGATTACGCCCAGGAACATCGGGATGTGCGGATCGACGTGGAACTTGGCGATGCCGATCGACATCACGACCACCAGGCCCAGGAACGAGACCGCAGCCTCGCGGAAGCGCGGCTTGCGCGGCGTCCTCTTCTTGAGAGCCTTCGCAGAATCCTTCTTCTGTTTGCTTTCTTCACTCATTGTAAAACGCTCCGTTCTTGTCAACAAAAAAATATATCCGCCGTCAAAGACAACGGATACTTAATTATAGAATCTGAAAAACAGTTTTGCAACCAAATATTAATAAATAAAGTTAAATTTTTATTAATTCTGCAGAATGAAGTCTGCCGATTCGATGCCGGCGCGCAGCGTTTACGGATAACTGCGGATATGCGCTCGTCCGCCGTCAGCCGCCAGCTGGCAGCCGGAATCGTGCCCGCCCGCCGCGCCGGGTATTGTTCGGCGCGGCGCGGTTATATTCGATTGCGCACAATTATTTAAAGAATTCCTTCCAGCCGCCCTTATTCTCGGCCCTCATCTGCTTGTAGGCCTGCGACTTCTCATCAAGGATCCTGCGTGCCCTGGCCCGGCCGTCCTTTGTCAGAAGAAGACCCAGCAGGGAAGTCAGCTTGTAGAAGTAGCGGAACATGCACTCCGTCGCGAGCAGGAAGACGATCATCAGCGCCGCGCACTTCAGGTTGATCGGGCTGATGCCGAACAGCTCGTGGTGCACCAGGGCCATCCAGAAGAACCCGATAACCATGACGCCGATCAGTGTCGCGTGCAGGGTGTTCATCGGGCGTGCGACCCTTGCCAAAATCAGAAATTCACCCAGGGCCACCAGTCCTGCCGACGCCGTGGATATGCTCGCTTCGCTGATGCCCATGACCTGCCCGAACAGCAGCAGTCCGCTGACGCCCAGGAAGATCGTAATGCCCGCGGGCGTCGCCATCTTGAACGTGTTCCCGAGGAAGCTGCCCTTGATCTCCTTATGGTTCGGCTCGAGCGAGAGCACGAACGACGGGATTCCGATCGTGAACATGCTGATCAGGGTGATCTGCGACGGCTTCAGCGGGTACTGGAACACGCTGATCACCGAGAACATCGCCAGAAAGAACGAGAAGATGTTCTTGGTCAGGTAGAGGCTGGCCGTCTTGATGATGTTGTTGACGACGCGGCGCCCCTCCGCCACGACCTGCGGCATCTTGGAGAAGTCGGAGTCCATCAGCACGAGCTGCGCCGCGTGGGAGGCCGCCTCACTTCCGGACGCCATCGCGATCGATGTGTCCGCGTCGCGCAGGGCCAGGATATCGTTGACGCCGTCTCCGGTCATCGCGACCTTATGCCCCTTCTTCTGCAGCTGCTTGACGATCAGGCGCTTCTGGTCCGGCGTCACGCGGCCGAACACGACCGTCTTCTCGACCGCATCGGCGATGTCGTGCGCGTCGTGCAGCTCGCGGGCGTCGACGTAGTTCTCCGCGCCCTCGATGCCCGCCTGACGGGCGACCTCCGACACGGTGACCGGGTTGTCTCCGGAGATGACCTTGACCGCCACGCCATGCTCTCTGAAGTAGCGGAACGTCTCCGGCGCCGCCTCCCTGATCGGGTTCTGCAGCATGACCAGGGCGATCGGGTAGACGTGCTTGAGCACCTGCCCGGCCGGAACCTCCGGCGTGACTCCGAAGACCATGACACGGGCACCGGTCCTGCCGGCCGCATCCACGCGCTCCGCGACAGTCTGGTACTGCCTCTCGGTCAGAACGAACTCCGGGGCGCCCAGGATCAGGCTGCCCTCGTCGAACGCGACGCCGCTGTATTTATAGGTCGAGGAGAAGCCGCATACGGTGTTCGGCTTCTTCCCTGAATTCAGTGTAAAACGCTCCTGCACGGCCGCCATCGTGATGTTGTCCGGGTTCATCGCCGCGGCGAGATCGCCCATCAGCGACTCTGCCTCCTCCTGCGTAACGTCGTCCCGCAGGACCTCGAACCCGCTGACTTTCATGCGGTTCTCCGTGATCGTTCCGGTCTTGTCGACGCAGAGCACGTCTACGCGCGCCAGCGTCTCGATGCAGCGCATGTTCTGGACCAGGACGTCCTTCTGCGCCAGGCGCAGCGCGCTGACCACCAGCGCGACGCTCGCCATCATGTACAGGCCCTCCGGCACCATGCCGAGGACGGCCGCGACCATCGAGATTACGCTCGCCCGGAACGGCTGGCTCTGGACGAAGTACTGCTGGTAGAACAGGATCGCGCCTACCGGGATGATGATGATTCCGATGATCAGGACCAGGCGGTCGAGCGACTTGACCATCTCCGAGCGGGAGTCGTGCTTGCCCTGTTTGGTAGCCTCCATCGTCAGCTTGGACAGGTAGGAGTCCGCGCCGACCGCGACCAGCTGGACCATCGCCTCCCCGGAAACCACGAAGCTTCCGGACATCAGCGACTCGCCCTTATCCTTCTCGATCTCGTCCGACTCTCCGGTCAGAAGTGACTCGTTCACGGACAGCTGTCCGCTCAGGACCCTTGCGTCCGCCGGGATCTGCATGCCGGACCTAAGGAAGATCACATCGTCGAGCACGAGCTCCTCCGCCCTGAGCTCGACCCGCTCCCCGTCTCTCATCGCCTCCACCTTAGGCATCTTGTCGAAGCGCAGGTTGTCCAGGATGTTCTTGGACCGGATCTCCTGCAGGATGCCGATGACCGTGTTCGCGATGACGATCAGCATGAAAGAGAGGTCCTTGAACGAACCCACCACGATCAGCATGATCGCGAGGACCACGAACAGGAAGTTGAAGTAGGTCAGCACATTCTCCAGCACGATCTTCTTCACCGAGTGCGTCGACGTCTCTACCGGCGTATTAATTTTTCCGTGCTTGATCCGATCCCGGACCTGTTCCGTCGTCAATCCCGGCATTCGTGTGCATCTCCTTTTCCGGGGAGCAGCTCCCCATTCCCATGCTGCCCCAGGCCGCCTGCCGCATTCTTCCGATGCCGGCGCCCGGGCTCTTATGTATATTATTCCCTGTTATTCTCTATTATATTAATGATATCAGGCCGATCTGTGCTCTTCCTGACAGAAACTTGTTATCTCTGACAAAAAGCATAACACGCCGCATATAAAAATTCAACGCGTGGAGGCTCGTCTTCCGATGCCGCACACGCGCTGAATGTGAATCTCCTCCCGTCCCTGCGGATCGTGCCGCGGCACCGGGAATCGAAAATTTTCGGTTTCATTAATTCCATTAAAATACCTTGGACGCCAGAATCGCAAATCTGCGCTTTACGTGGTTGGCGTCAAAGTCGTAACCCCTGAGGAAGTTCGTTACCAGAAGACCCAGGAAGTCTCCGATCAGCATCGTGCAGAGATCGTGTTTCTCGTCTGCACTGAGCTCCGGATCCATGTTGTCCTCCAACATCTTAAAGAGTCCGCGGTACATCTCCACCTCTTCATCCGTGACCAGAATGGTCGTGATCAGTTTGGTCGTCAATATCGGATAGTTGCAGGCATCGTCGATCATCCGGTTCATCAGGGCCATAATCAGCTCTCTGCCTTCCAGACGCGACGTCTCGTAATAGTCTTCCAGGTTATGATACTCTTCATCCGCAAGGGCCAGCAATAAATCGTTGATCGTCGGGAAATGGTTGAAGATAGTCGTTCTGGACATTCCCGCCTCATCCGCGATGTCATTGAACGTAGCCCTCTGAAGACCTTCCTTCTCGAACAGCGATTTCGCTGCATCCATAATTGCCTGCCTGTTTCTTGCTTTTTTCCCCCATACTCTGCTGCTCATGCCTTTGTACTTCCCTTCTCGATATTTCACGCTCCGTCAAATGTCAGCAGCTTCTCAAACGACTGCATAAGTGCTGTCCATTTCGGCAGTTAATATCACTCCTTTATATCATCTTTACGATCAACTGTTTTAGGAATTACGCTATACGTATCCCACCGATTTTTTCTTTTATTAAATTCTCTCACAATTGAACCCATTTTACAACACTACATTACAAAAATCATATAAATTTCAAGAAACCGCCACATGTTTTCGCGGCTTACGCAGTGACATTTCACGAGTTTCAGCAAATCCGACTTTTTTTGAAAAAATATTCACGTCTAACCGCATCATGATCGCCCTTACACGGAAATAATTTTCCATACTCTTCCGACAATGGCTTCCAGTACTTTCCAGTTCTGTGTGTACAAATGTACATAAGGTTAAAGAGCGGCTCAACCCGTCCGAAAAAACGGAGTTGCCTTTATTACATATTCTTACTGATACATCAATTAAACCTGTCATCAGCCCACTTACCCTTTGTCGTGGTAGGAAAGAGGCTGACCGTCTCCGCGCCCCGGACAATAAGATTTCTGAAAACGGATCTCAGGCCTGCATTCGCGAAAAGTCCGCGAGCGTGAAAAGGGAGACCGCCGCTTTGCGGCAGCCTCCCGGGATCATTCGCTGATCGTTATGAATATACCGTTTACTTCAGGACGACCTTGACGACCTTCTTCTTTCCTCTGCGGAGGATCAGGGTGCCGTCCTCCTTGAAGCTGTCTTCTCTGATCATCAGCTTCGGGTCCTCGACCTTCTCGCCGTTGATCGTGACGCCGCCCTGCTCGACGCTTCTTCTCGCCTCACTGTTGCTCGGGGACAGACCCGTCTCCTTCAGGAGTGTCAGGACGCCCTTGCCCTCGCCCTCGAACTCGGAGCGCTTCATCTCCGCCTTCGGGATGTTGTCGGACATCGCGTCGCCGCCGAATGCGGAACGTGCGGCCTCCTGCGCCTCTTCCGCGGCCTGCTCGCCGTGAACCATCTTGGTGACCTCGTATGCCAGGATCTCCTTGGCCTTGTTGATCTCGGCACCCTTCAGTGAGGACAGGCGCTCGATCTCGTCCATCGGCAGGAAGGTCAGCATGCGCAGGCACTTGTTGACATCCAGGTCACCGACGTTTCTCCAGTACTGGTAGAACTCGTACGGGCTCGTGCGGTCAGCGGACAGCCAGAGAGCGCCCTTTCCGGTCTTGCCCATCTTCTTGCCCTCGCTGTTCGTCAGCAGGGCGAACGTCATTCCGTATACGTCCTTGCCGAGTTCCTTCTTTGTCAGATTGATACCCGCGATGATGTTGGACCACTGGTCGTTTCCGCCGAACTCCATCTTCAGGTCGAAGTCTCTGGCCATGACGTAGAAGTCGTACGCCTGCATCAGCATGTAGCCGAACTCGAAGAACGACAGTCCGTTCTCTCTCTCCATTCTGATGCGGAATGCCTCGGAGCGGAGCATGGTGTTGACGTTGAAGTCCTTACCGATCGTGCGCATGAATTCGACAAAGTTCAGCGGGCGCAGCCACTTGGCGTTGTTGACGCTCATCGCCTTGCCGGCTTCCGGCTCCTTGGTCAGGTGGCCCGGGGTGAACACGCCCTCGTTGCCGACATACTGAACCTCGTCGTCGAACGGCAGGAAGCGGTCGAACAGTTTCTTGAACTGCTCGCAGTTGTGGTCGATCGTGGAGGTGTCCATGAGCTTTCTCATGTCGGTTCTTCCGGACGGGTCGCCGATCATGCCCGTGCCGCCTCCCAGCAGTGCAACCGGGGTGTGTCCGTATTTCAGCATGTAGGAGAGGATAATGATCTGCATGAAGTGGCCGACATGCAGGCAGTCTGCAGTCGGGTCGAATCCGATATAGAACTTAATCTTCTCCTTCCCCAGGAGGTCTCTGACGGCATCCTCATCGGTAACCTGCTCGATGAAGCCGCGCTCTTTCAGTACGTCGTAGACGTTGTCGTACTGACTGATGTTATCAGGAATCTGAATCATTGCTGTAATTTCCTTTCTACCGCCGTGTTCTGCGCCCTCTTCACATCGTCACGGGGTTCTGTTGATAGAATCTGATCGCAGATATACGCCCTGCCCGGCGTCTGAATGCATTGTATATTCCGACAAACATTCAGCGTGATCAACAGCTGAGGCGAGCCTCCGCCGCAGCTGCTGATACATCCATTGTAATACAATTATTTGGTTCCGTACAGACGGTCTCCCGCATCTCCCAGGCCCGGAACGATGTATGCATCCTCGTTCAGGTGGTCGTCCTTGGCCGCGATGTAGATGTCGACGTCCGGATGCGCCTTCTGCAGGGCGTCAATGCCCTCCGGTGCAGCGATCAGGCACATGAACGTGATGTCCTTTCCGCCGCGCTTCTTGATGAAGTCGATCGCAGCGGATGCGCTTCCGCCCGTTGCCAGCATCGGGTCGACGACAAAGATCTTCCTGTGCTCGATATCGGTCGGGAGCTTGCAGTAGTACTCGACCGGCTGATGCGTCTCCGGGTCACGGTAGAGGCCGACATGGCCGACCTTCGCGTTCGGGATCAGGGACAGCATGCCGTCGACGAATCCGAGGCCTGCGCGCAGGATCGGAACGATCGCGACGTCCTCGCCCTTCAGCATCTTCGTCTTAGTCTTGCAGATCGGAGTCTCGATCTCCACCTCTTCCAGCGGAAGGTCTCTGGTCGCCTCGAATCCCATCAGCATCGCAACCTCGGTCGCCAGCTCGCGGAATTCCTTGACGGTCGTCGTCTTCATGCGCATCAGCGATACCTTGTGCTGAATCAGCGGATGATCAAATACATATACCTTACTCATTAAAGTTCCGTCCTTTCTGCGTTACATCTCGTTCAGTTCGTCGATTCTTCTGGAATGGCGTCCGCCGCCGACGAATTCGGTGTCGAGCCACTCGTCCGTCATCTTGATGGCGAGCTCCGGGTCGGTCGTCCTTCCGCCGATCGCCAGGATGTTCGCGTCGTTGTGCTCCTTAGCCATGTGAGCCATCTCTACAGAGGTGACCAGTGCGCAGCGCACGCCCTTAACCTTATTGGCCGCCATGGAAATGCCGATTCCGGTTCCGCAGAAGACCATTCCCAGATCTCCCTCACCTGCCATCAGGGCCTCTCCGCACTTGTGTCCGTAGATCGGGTAGTCCACGGATTCCTCGGAATGCGTACCGAGATCCTTCACCTCGATGCCCCTTTCCTTCAGATGTTCTGCGACTTTCAGCTTCAGTTCATAGCCCGCGTGATCACTTGCTACAACAATCGTCATACCGGTTCCTCCTGCCTGTTTATACCTGCAATGTAATTGATTTATTATTATACATTTATAATATTGAATCCCGCCGACTTCAGCATCCGGTTCATGACCGAGAAGCCTTCTCCCTGCTCAGGCAGGGCCGTCGCCAGAATGATATCAACGTTTTCCTTGTCCGCCTCTCTGAGCCGTGCGTAGATCTCATGCGCGGCGAGCTCGGACTCGTTCTCCGAGAATGCGATGACGCAGACCTTCTCGCCGGCCTGCTCGCGCTTCCTCTTCTCCTGCTCGATCGCGGCCATGACCTTCTCGTGGTCTCCCTGGAAGAGGATCATCGGCGCGTTCGGCGCGTAGTGCTTGTACTTCTGTCCCGGCGCCTTAGGCTTGAAGTCGCCGCGCGCAGGATCCGGGCGCACATTCAGCGTGGAATCCAGCAGCACGCGCTTTCCCAGGACCTCCTCGAACTGCGCCCTCGTGATCATGCCCGGACGCAGGATCATCGGCTCGTCCGCCGACATGTCGATGATCGTCGACTCGATGCCGACCCTGCACGGACCGCCGTCCAGAACGGCGTCTATTCTGCCGTCCATGTCGTCCATCACGTGCTGCGCCGTCGTCGGGCTCGGCTTGCCGGAGAGGTTCGCACTCGGCCCGGCGAGCGGCTTGGATCTGCGGATCAGCTCCCTCGTGAGGTCGCTGTCCGGCATCCTCATGCCGGCCGTCGGCAGTCCCGCCGTCGTGACCGCCGGGATGCAGTCCGCCGCCGGGACGATCATCGTCATCGGTCCCGGCCAGAACGCGTCCATGAGCTTCTTCATGTCCTCCGTCACCTGCGGACAAAGCCCGTAGATGTCGCTCTGCTCCGCGATCGTGACGATCGTCGGGTTGTCGTTCGGCCTTCCCTTGGCGATGTAAATCTTCTCTACCGCCTCCGCGTTCAGCGCGTCAGCACCCAGGCCGTACACCGTCTCCGTCGGGAAGGCGACGAGCCCTCCCGCGTTGATGATCGCGGCCGCAATATCAATATCCTCACTTGTTCCCCGGAGGAGTCTGGTCTTCATTCTCTGCCGCCTTCTTTCTGCTTCCGCCGATTAAAACTCGTTCATCTTGCGGGCCTGATAGTCCGCGTTCAGGGCATCGATGATCTCGTCGATGTCTCCGTCCATGATCTGGTCCAGCTTGTACAGCGTCAGGCCGATTCTGTGGTCGGACACACGTCCCTGCGGGAAGTTGTAGGTGCGGATACGCTCGCTGCGGTCTCCGGTTCCTACCTGATCCCTTCTCTCGGACGCGATCTTCGCGTTCTGCTCCTGCTGCATCTTGTCGTAAACCCTCGCCTTCAGGACCTTCATCGCCTTCTCGCGGTTCTTGATCTGGGACTTCTCGTCCTGGCAGGTAACGACGATGCCGGTCGGAAGGTGCGTCATTCTGACCGCGGAGTCCGTCGTGTTGACGCACTGTCCGCCGTTTCCGGACGCGCGGTAAACGTCAACCTTGACGTCGTTCGGGTCGATGTGGACCTCGACGTCCTCGACCTCAGGCAGTACCGCGACCGTCGCCGTGGACGTGTGGATTCTTCCGGACGTCTCCGTCTCCGGCACACGCTGCACGCGGTGGACGCCGCTCTCGAACTTCAGGCGGGAATACGCTCCCTTGCCCTTGATCATCATGTCGGCCTCCTTGACGCCGCCGATTCCGATCTCGTTCATGCTCAGGATCTCCGTCTTGAATCCGTGACGCTCCGCATAACGTGTATACATTCTCAAAAGGTCCGCCGCAAACAGCGCCGCCTCGTCTCCGCCTGCGCCGCCTCGAATCTCCATGATGACGTTCTTCTCGTCGTTAGGGTCCTTAGGGATCAGGAGAATCTTCAGCTCCTTCGTAAGCTTCTCGAGGTTCTCCTCCTGCTCGCTGACCTCTTCCTTGGCCATCTCGCGCATCTCCTCGTCAGACTCCTCTTCCAGCATCTGCTTGGCAAAATCGAGCTCATCCTTCGCCTTGGTATATTCCTTATACTTCTCGACGATCGGCTCCATCTCGCCCATTTCCTTCATATATGTCTGCCAGACGCTCTGATTCGCAATGATTTCCGGATCAGCAACCTTTCTGGTCAGATCGTCGTATTTCTCTACTACTGAACCCAGTTTTTCAAACATCTTATACTCCCCCGCCTGTTTTACACGGCTTTCTCTAACTTATTATTCTACCATACCGATTTTCCGTTGTCACCCACATCGCGCGGCCGCGAGGCCCCCGTGCAGGTCTCCCTGGGACAAAAATGAATCATCAGGTCAGTTGACTGATCTGCTGCGTATCCTTTGTCCCTGAGCAGCATCAACGTCACTGCCATAAATGAAAAGTGCGCTCCCCGCCTCATACTCAGGCGGGAAAAACGCACTCTAAAAAGCCATCATAAACGGGATATGAACCACCCCGCCCTGCCGGAAGCGCCCGATGATCAGGCGTCCCACGGCTCCGCGGAATGACTCACATGCAGTCCTCAGATTATGACGGCTGTATATTCGCTAGTACTGGAAGCTCGGAACGATCTTCTTCAGTGTTGGGATGATTCCGATTCCTCCCGGCGTCTGACCCGGCAGCTGCCAGAAGTCATGCGCACAGTAGTTGTTTCCCTCGATGATCGCAGGGCCCGTCGGTGTGATCGCGACGTCCCAGCCGATGTAACGCATCTGCGGTACGACCATGGCTGCGTCCAGGACCATCTGCTTGGCCTCCTTGAAGTAAGGGGTCTTGAATCCGATCAGCGGATAGTCGGAGAACGGGTGTCTGTCGTACAGCTTGTCGGACGTCGTCTCGCCCGGATGAGCTGGATACAGGAATGTTCCGTCCTCCAGGTCGACCGGACCGTGCACGCCGTAGTTGTCGACGATTCTCTTGTTGTTTCCGAACTTCTGGACCGCGTAGATCAGATGCGGCTTTCCGTCGTCTCCGATCAGCGTGATCATGCGCATGCAGTTTACGGAATACGGGTAAACCTTAGCTAAGTCCGGGTGGTTGACGATGCAGTCCTCCAGGGTTCCGAAGCCCTTGGCCTTGACGTACTCGTAGAACGCCTCTTCATCGTCGAAGTTCTCCGGGTCCAGCAGCTCCGCACCTCTTCCGCAGGTCAGGTCACGCATCTTGGCGAAGATCTTCTGGTTCTGGTCCTTCTTGCGGTTGTAGAAGTCGATGACCTCATCGCGGGAAGCCTCCAGCATGTCCACGGACTCTCTTCCGATGTAGTCCTTGAAGACCTTGTTGAACTCGTCCTTGTTGTCGAAGATATGCGCATAGCTCTCGTCGTTGTACTGAGAGATCAGCTTCTTGCTTCTGAAGCGCGTCAGATAGGTGTCCCTCTGTGCGTCGGTCAGATTATAGAACTGGAAAATAATATAATCGTAGTAGCCGGCATCAAACTTACGCATGCAGTGAATGATCTCCTTCACGCAGCGTGCCTTGCTGAAGCCGGAGCGCTCATGAGCCGTATTCACTACATCATTAAATTTAGCGAAGCTCGCGTTCTTGAAAACTCTGAGCCTGTAACCCAACTTATTCTCTGCCATTTTATCTCCTCCGCCTCTGCGGCACTCTCCCTCTCCGGACGCGGGCTGGCTGCCTCATCCACGGAGCGGATCGTTAAATCTGGTGATTCCGCAATATTATACCATAAAATGGTAAACAATAATCATGCGTCATCATGTATTCAAAATCGGATGCAGACCGGCTGAATCCGAATTCCATGCTATGAAAAGAGCCGGAAGAAACTTCCGGCTTGTTCTCGTTGCTGCAGGTCGATTTTTACAGTCCGTACTTCTGCTTGAACTTCTCGACACGTCCGCCGCGGTTGGCGAACTTCTGCTGTCCTGTAAAGAACGGATGACACGCTGAGCACACATCAAGTCTCATTTCTGGCTTGGTCGACTTGGTCATAAATGTATTTCCACATGCGCAAGTTACTTTACAGTCCACATACTTAGGATGGATTCCTTCCTTCATGCTTATTCCCCTCTTTCTCTGTGAGGCGGTGCCTCCGCAGTTATTTTAGCTTTACTACAACAGCTTATCAATGATATCACGGTTTAACCCCCTGCGTCAAGGTATATTCTTGACAAAATCTTACAGGTCAGAGGATTCCTTCATGCGGAGCAGGCGGCACCGATTCAGGCACGCGTACAGCTCCTGCCGGCGCGGCATCGCGAGTCCTCCCGGGACCTGGTTTCCGCAGAACGCGTGGAAGCCGCTCCGCTCCGTCTCCTGGACAAAGAGCTCCGTGACCTGCCTGAGAGAGCGCCTGCCGTCGAAACCGTTCTCCAGCAGATACGTCGTCATGTGCGCGAGCGCGGTGACCTGTCCCGGGTCCGTGAGCTGCTCCAGGTTGCGCAGGTCCACGTCGTCGTGGTTCAGCGAGAATCCGTCGAGCCCGTTCGAGTAGATCTTCAGCCTGCCCTTATGGCGCAGGTCCGTCCTTCTGAGCGGGACGCGGTCCATACTCGGCGGGTCGAGCGGCTCCTCCGCGATCCTCGGCTTCTTCTCGTCCGCCGCGGCCGCCTTGGCCCTCTCCGTGATGTCGTACGGGACGTAGCGGTCCATCTGGATCACCGTGTCCGCCGCGTGAAAGAACGCGCCGGAGCTTCCGGCGACGATGACGGTCGAAATGCCGAGACTGTCGTACAGCTGGCGGATCCGCTCGATGTACGGCGTGATCGGCTCCTGATCCCTGTGGATCACGCGCTGCATCAGCTCGTCCCTGACCATGAAGTTGGTCGCGCTTGTGTCCTCGTCGATCAAAAACGTATGCGCACCCGCCTCAATAGCCTCGGACGCCGCCGCGGCCTGCGACGTGCTTCCGCTCGCGTCCAGGGTCGAGAAGCTCCTCGTGTCCCTTCCGTCCGGCAGGCTGCCGATGAACATCGAGATGTCGGTGCGGCAGATGCTCCTGCCGTCCTCCGCGCGCAGCTTGACGGCGGTGTCCTCGGTCACCGCGAGTTCCCTTCCGTCTCCCTCGATGTGCGGGTAGATGCCCTGCTCCATCGCCTTCAGGAAGGTGGACTTTCCGTGGTAGCCGCCGCCGCAGATCAGCGTGATCCCCTTGCGGATTCCCATGCCGCGGACCCTGCCGCGGTGCGGGAGATCGAGCTCGACGGCCAGGGAATCCGGCGTCTTCAGCGGGACCGCGCCCCGCATCGGCTTCTGGGAAACGCCGGATGCCCTCGCCAGGATGCTGCCGTCCGCGATGAAGGCGACCAGGCCGTTCGGCTCGAGCTGGGCGCGGATGGATTCGCGGTCATCCGCCAGGTCGAACACCCTGGTCAGCTTGTCTTTGTCGATGGAAGCGCAGCGGAGTGTGCGGCTGACGACCTTCGGGAGGTCGCCGATCAGGAGGTCGATCAGCGGGCGGGACTGGATCGTCCTGCCTCTCGCCGGGAAGCCGACGGTGAAGCGGACTGTGACCGAGCCGTCCCTGGATACTGTACACGCGCTTCGCTCCAGGATCTCCTGGCCGCAGTGCATGCAGGAGACCAGGCCGCTCTTGCCCGAGCCCGTACGCCCGGAGAGCCTGCCCGCCGCCTCGGAGAACCTCCTCAGCAGCAGGTCCTCCAGCGTGATCCTGCGGTACTTCTCACGGTACAGGTCCTCCGGGAAGCCCGCGGTCCCCGCCGGAACCACGATCTCCAGGCTCGACGGCGCGGCAAAAGGATCGCCCTGCACGTGGACGATCCTGAGTACGTACGCGCCGAAGTCGTAGTCTCCGCGCGTATCCTTATATGCGGGATATCCGCGCCTGTCGATGCGGCGCAGGATATCCTCCAGACTGTGTTTATCTCTCATTGATTATTTATCCCCTTTCGCGCAGGCGAAGACCACGCGGTCCAGTCCTGCCAGGTCCCTCAGGCCCTGAATATGGTCGTAGCGGTGTGTCTCTTCCATCAGCGCCGTGACCTCCTCGAGCTGGTCGAACCCGATCTCCATCATCAGCACGCCGTCCTTCTTCAGGAAGTCCGGCGCCTCGGCGACGATCCGGCGGTAGAAGGACATGCCGTCCTCGCCACCGTCCAGCGCCAGGATCGGCTCGTGTTCGTTGATCTCCCTCTGCAGGGACGGGATCACGGCCGAGCGGATGTACGGCGGGTTCGAGAAGATGATGTCGAACCTGCGCCTGCGGAAGCGCTTCCGGAACGGCGCGAACAGGTCGCCCTGCACGAACTCGGCGGTGACCTCGTTCTTCTGGGCGTTCTCCCTCGCGACCGCCAGCGCGTCCTCGCTGATGTCCGAGCAGGTCAGCTTCAGCCCGACCTTGTCGGCGAGCCTGGCGACGGACACGCCGATCGCGCCGCTGCCCGTGCAGAGGTCCAGGATGTCCCAGTACCTGCGCGTCTTCAGCGGCAGTTCCTCGCCGTTCAGCTTGTTCTCGTTCATGACGGAGACGGCGTTCTCCACCAAGATCTCCGTATCTTGGCGCGGGATCAGCACGCTCGGGTTGACCTTGAACGGAAGCCCCATGAATTCCTGCACGCCGGTGATGTACTGCAGCGGTTCGCCCGCGCAGCGCCGGTCCAGAAGCTCAAAATAGGCGTCGCACTGTTCGTCGTGCACCACATGCTGGTACTCCAGGATCAGACGCGACGTCGGGACATGCATCAGATAGCAGAACAGCAGCTTGTTGTCGATCGCCGCGTCCGCGACCTCGCACTCCCGAAGCTGTTTTTCACCCATTTCCAGCAGCTCTTTAACTCTCATACTCATTGCTGTATTACCTTCTTTACGAATTCATGCGGTCTTCCTGCGCGGACCTTTTCTCCGCGCCGGATTCCCTCTCATTATCACTTTCTATGCTCATCGGTTCCAGGATTTCTGCGTCCGGACTGCAGATTCCCTCGACTTCCGGCTCTCCGTCCGGCTTCAGGACGGCCTTCATCGCCGTCATCGCGATCTCCACCTGGCTGTCGTCCGGCTCGCGCGTCGTCAGTTTCTGCAGCAGCAGCCCCGGCCAGCTCAGGATCTCCACGACCGGGTTGGACGACTTACCCGCCCAGCGCAGGATCTCGTAGGAGATTCCGGCGACGACCGGCATCAGGATGACGCGGGACACGATTCTCCACGCCAGCGACGGCCAGCCAAGCAGCGAGAACAGCACGAGGCTGACGACCATGACGAACATCAGGAAGCTCGTCCCGCAGCGCGGGTGCAGCGTGTAGAAGTCTCTCGCGTTCTCCGGCTTCAGCTCCCGCCCGTTCTCAAAGCAGTGGATCGTCTTATGCTCCGCCCCGTGGTACTCGAACACGCGCTGAATATCCTTCATCCGGCTGATCACGACGATGTACAGGACGAACATGGCGAGGCGCAGCAGCCCCTCGATCAGGTTCAGCCCCACCGCGCTGTGAACGACCGGCTTCAGCACGCTGACCGCTGCCGTCGGCAGCACCGCGAACACGAGTACCGCGAACGCCATGGCAAACGCGACGGACAGCGCCATCACCAGGTTCCAGACGAACTTTTCGCTGAAATGCGTCAGCAGCCAGGTCTCGATCGGACCGGCGGGCTTCTCCTCAGCAGATCCGGATGCGGCTCCTGGGGCGGTGGATTTTGTCTGCGCGGAGGCTGCATGACCGGACGGCTTGGATGAATCTGCCGGATTGGACGAATCGGCGCCGGAATTACCAGTTTCTTCCTCCTCATCGAAGTAGACCGCGACGTCCGCGGAGAACATCAGGATCTTCATGCCGAAGACCAGCGAGGTGAAGAAGCTGACCGCGCCGCGAAGGAGTGGGATCTTTCTCCACGCCTTCTTCTGGCTGACGTTCCAGGTCTTCAGGTAGATGCGGCTGTCGGGAAGGCGGACGGCCGCGGCCGTGCGGTACACGCCCTGCATCATCACGCCCTCCATGATCGCCTGGCCGCCGATCGACGTCGGGCAGGCCTCTTTTAAAAATATTTTCTTTCTGTCCAGCATTCTTTACTTCTCCTGATGGAAGATCTTGCGGATGATTTCGATGAAATCCCGGTTGTTCTTGGTGTGGGAGAGGTTGTTCAGCACCTCTTCCGTGACGTCCTGCGCGGACTGGTTGGCGATCGCACGGCGCATCGTCCAGATGGCCTCGAGCTCGTCCTTATCCATCAGCAGCTCCTCCCGCCTGGTTCCCGACTTGTTGATGTCGATCGCAGGGAAGATGCGCTTCTCGGACATCTTCCTGTCGAGGTGCAGCTCCATATTTCCCGTACCCTTAAACTCCTCAAAGATAACATCGTCCATCCGGCTCCCCGTGTCGACCAGGGCCGTCGCCAGGATCGTGATGCTGCCGCCGTCCTCGATGTTTCTCGCGGCTCCGAAGAAGCGCTTAGGCCCGTAGAACGCGCCCGGGTCGATTCCGCCGGACAGCGTCCTTCCGGAGGCCGGGATGTACAGGTTGTACGCGCGGGTCAGGCGCGTCAGGCTGTCGAGCAGGATCACGACGTCCATGCCGTGCTCGGCGAGCCTCTTGGCCCTGGCGAGCATCATCTCGGTGACCTTGACGTGGTGCGCCGGGAGCTCGTCGAACGTCGAGGAGATGACCTGTCCGCGCTTCAGCGTGCGCTTCATGTCGGTGACCTCCTCCGGGCGCTCGTCGATCAAAAGCACGTACAGCACCGTGTCCGGGTAATTGTCCTCGATGCTCCTGGCGATGTTCTTCAGCAGCGTCGTCTTTCCGGCCTTAGGCGGGGCGACGATCATGCCGCGCTGGCCCCTTCCGATCGGCGCGATCAGGTCGATCAGGCGCACGGACAGGTCGTTGCTGCCGCCGCCCTCCAGGCGCATCCTCTCGTTCGGGAAGATCGGCGTCAGGGACTCGAACTGCGGGCGGTGGATCGCCTCGGAAAGGTCGCGTCCGTTCACCTCGTTGACGTACAGCAGTGCGCCGAACTTCTCGTTCGGTCCCGGGCGGCGGCTGATTCCAGTGATCTCGTCTCCGGTCTTGAGGTTGAACCTTCTGATCTGCGTCGGCGACACGTAGATGTCCTGGTCGGTGGACCGGAAGTCCTCCGCGCGCAGGAACCCGAATCCGCCGTCCGCGAGGTCCAGGATTCCGCTGACGACCGGCCGGTCTTCATTGTTATGTTCGCGGCTGTGTTCCCCGCTGCGGTCATGGTGGTCGTGGTGCTCGTGACCATCGTGGTGTTCATGATGGTCATGGTGATCATAGTGCTGCCCGCCGTCATCCGCCTCTTCAGGCGCGCTCTCCTGCGGCAAAGCCTCTGCCGCATCTTCACGGTCAGCCGTGTCTGCGGTCAGTCCGTGCTCCTCCGACGTGTCCTGCGGCCCTGCAGGGGCCTCAGCGGCCATTTCCGAGGCGGCATCATCCCTGTGCGCGGATGAAAAAATCACACCCTGCTCGGTGTCCTCCGCCATCATTTCCGCCTTCACTGCATTCGCATCGCTCTCAATTGCTGCACGCTCATTGTCAGCGGCGGCTGCCTCTCGCTCCGGCGCTGTCTCCGTGATCCCCTCTGCAACGACCTTATGCGCCGTGCGGCGGCGCGTTGTCTTCCTCTCCGCCGTGTCTTCCGCCGCGGAAGAGGACCTTCTCGCAGCAGTCCTGGTTCCTGAACTCTTCGCCGTAGAAGTTGACTTTCTCGTCGTCCTGCGCGTGGTCTTCTTTTCCATCGTTTTACCATCCGCGTCGGCTGCGGCGGCTTTCTTCGATTCAGCCGAGGAAGCAGACTTCTTCGCGGCCGTCTTTCTGGTCGTGGAGGTCCTTCTCTTCGGCTTGTCCTCCGACTTCGCGTCTGGTCCATTCTCTGCGGCGCCGTCCGCCTTCTTCACCGTCCTGCAGCGGCGCGTCTTCGGCTTCTCTTCCGCCGCCGTCATTGTTTCCTTGTGATCGGTATCCTTGCTCGTCCTTGTGGCCATTTCTCCTTCGGCGCGGATGCTGCGCCTCTCCGTAAATATCTGCATCCTTATGAAAATTAGAATGTAACATTAAAAGTCCCCTGTGTTCCTGCACACAGCGGATTTCCCAGCTTCACATGCCCCGGTCTTAAGTCGTTCATTAGGGAAGATTCCGATGGAAACGGAAAGAATTGAATCCGGAAATAATGTCTGCCGAGGTCCCGGCATGTAGAAAAAAACGTGCTGCGCGGCCGGCGGTCTGGCCCGCGCCGCGCAAACATACTATTAGTATTCTATCCCAGCGGACTGGTTTCTTCAATACCCCCGGAGGAATTTCGGATTATACGGAGGGATAAGGGGATATTCGCCGCGCCGAGTTTGTCGGCGGTGTCGGCCGGTCCGCCGCGCTGTGTATCGTCTGCTGCCGCGCGGATTTTCCGCCGCTGCCCAGCGTAAGGCGGCAGGCGGGCGGCGGCTGGCCGGATGGGGCCCGCGGCAGGCAGCAGGTCGGACGGGTCGGCGGCGCGGTGACAGGCTGGATGGGGTCGGCGGCGCGGCAGCCGTGCAGTGGTGCAGCAGGGCATCAGAAGGCAGGCGGTTCGGCGCGGCGGCAGGTCGGATGGAGGTCGGCAGGGGGTGCGGCAGGGCAGCAGAAAAACCGCCTCCCGGGCGCAGGTGGTCTGCGCGGGAGGCGGTGCGTGTGCAGTTCGGGTGTGGGTTTTGTCAAAACTGCGGTCAGAGTCTGGCCTGCCTGCACTGCTCGGCGAGGAGCTTGTCGACGGTGATGGAATCTCTGGCGCTGCAGATGACGCTGATCTGGTCGCCGCCGTGCAGGATAGTGCTGCCGCTCGGGACGACCTCGACGCCCATGTGCGTGATCGAGATGACAAGGCATCCCTTAGGGAGACGCATGTTCTTAACCGGCTGACCGTCCATCTCGCAGCCGATGTGCACGTCGCTGTCCAAGATCGCCTTTCTGGTGCGGCGGCTGGGGTTCGTGTTCTCGTTTCTCGTGCGCAGAAGCCTCCGCAGGAGCTGGTCGTAGATCGGCTGACCGTGCATGACCTGCGCCGCGATGTACGCGATCAGCGCCACGATGGTCAGGGACAGGAAGTTGTTGAAGTTTCCTGTCATCTCGGTGACCAGCAGAACGCCGGTGATCGGCGCGCGGATGACGGACGCGAAGTAGCCGGTCATGCCGTACAGGACGAAGTTCGCGAGGTACTCGTCCCCGGTCCCGGTCGCGCCGCAGTAAAGCCGGAAGAACAGTCCCCCGGTCAGCGCGCCGATGACGAGCAGCGGGAGGAATATTCCGCCCGGCACTCCGGACGTCGTGCAGCACATCGAGTAGAAGAACTTCAGAATGATCAGGACTGCGAGGCCGGCTGCCGCGTACTTTCCGACCGCGGACTCGCCGATGATGTCGTAGCCCGTGCCGAGCACGTCCGGCTTCAGGAACGCGAACGGGACGACCATGACGAACGGGATCACGATGCGCAGGGTCTTGTTGGAGACGTGCTGGTACACGTTCTGCATTACGTCGGTGAACTTGTTGAAGAATACGCCGAACGCCCCGAGGATCACTCCCAGGATCAGCAGGAGCCAGTAGTCGCCGAGCGGCAGGGCCTTGTTCGCGGTGATCGTCACGACCGGGTGAAGGCCGAAGATCTGGTAGGACACGAAGTCCGACGTCACGACCGCCGCCATCGTCGTCAAGATGACGTCCTTATTCAGGTTGTTGTGGATGTCCTCCAGCACGAACATGACGGCCGCGAGCGGCGCGTTGAACGCGCAGGAGAGCCCGGCGCCGACGCCGGCGCTCATCAGGATCCACTCCTCGGTCAGCGGGCGCTTCATGATCCGCGAGACGCCCTTTCCGACCATCGCGCCAATCTGCACGCTCGGGCCCTCGTTTCCCATCGAGAGGCCGCCGCCGATTCCGGCGACCGTGCCGAGCAGCTTGCTGACGATGATCTGCAGCCACGGCTCGTCGATCTGGCCGCGCAGCTCGCCCTTCACCTGCGGGATTCCCGATCCCGAGGCGAGCGGAACCAGCCACACGGAGAGGCACGCAACCGCGCAGCAGGCAGCGAGGATCGCCAGGGCGATCAGGGCCTCCTGGGAGTTTCCCTTTGCCGCTAAAATAAGCGCCGTGCGGTAGTGCTCGGCGTGGTGCATCAGCAGCCTCAGGATAGAGACCAGTGCCCCGCCGATCGCTCCCGCGACCGCGCCCTCCGCGATGATCTGATACTGGTAGTGCATGATCCGCCGCACGCTCCTGGACGACGGCTCCGGCTCCGCCCACGCGGAATCACCGGATCCGATGATGGAATCCCTGATTGCACTCATGCGGCGATGTTCCGATTTTTTATCATCATTGTCATTATTGACTCTGTCAGTATTTTCATCCGCCTTCGTGCCGATGGTGCCGGTCATACGGTCAGCGCGAGCGTCGGCGTCGTTAACCGTACTGTCCGCAGCAATGCCGGCGGTGCCGTTCGCCGCACTGCCGCTGCGTCTGTCATCGCTGTCAGTATTTACGCTGTTATTATTTTTGTTTTTTCTTTTTCTTGCTCTCTTTTAAACCCATGTCTGAATCGCCCAGATTACTGTAGTGCCAATCATGCTCAGGCTGATCAGGATCACGATGACCTTGGCAGCCAGTCTATGCTTCTCGTTCATTCTGCACCTCCTGTATATCTATATGAAGGGCATTCTTGCCCTCGGCCAATCCTTCCAGGCTCACGAGATAGGTGATCTCGATGCTGCCCGTGCCGTTCTCCCCGATCTCCGTCGTGATGCGGTCGGTCAGGACCTCCATCTTCACGGTGCCGTACGGGGTCTCATACGGGCTGTTCATCCTCTCGCCCTGGCGGAAATTCATCTCCGTCTTCAGCTTTCCGTCCTCGCCCAGGCGCTGCATGTTGACCGTGTGGTCCTGAATGTGCAGCGTCGTCACGCACCCCGGAAATCCGGAAAGTTCGCTCTCCGGATAAGAGAGCGTCAGATCCCCGTCCTCCGAGTGCAGCTGGCCTTCCGTCACGAATTCCACGATGTCCTCCGCCTCGGTGCCGACAAACTGCTTTCCCGTTATCTTCAGTTCTACATCTCTATCCTTCACGTTCATATCCTTTCCTAAACTGAAATCCGCCGCGAACGCGGCCGCAGCGGACACTTACTGCCGTCTTTCTACCCGAATCCGCGCAGCCTGAAACGACTGAAAATTCCAGATAAACGCCCGCCTGCTAATGTAATATATTAACATAGCTCTTCCAATTTTTGAACACAGAAAAAACATATACTTTGATTATACTCATTACAGGTAATAAAAGTCTCTCCCATCGGAATAATCATTCAATCATCATTTTCGGGAGCGGGCTTTATTCGCATAAAAGGAGTGTTACACATGGACAACGAATTCAACAAATACGGCAGTCAGGGGTCGGAGACCGGCTCACCTGATTCCATGCCGCGCACGACAGAGGACGGCATCAGCTACCGCCACGTCGCCGCACCGAGCGCAGGTTCGACAGGCTCCACGGTTTCAGGACAAAATCCATCCGCCCAGGATGCCCCAACCGCCCCGCTGAACACCGGCGACGCCTACACCGGAACAGGCAACGGCGACACCTTCACCGCTAATGCCGGCAGCACCGGCTTCAGCACCGGCGCATCTTACAGTACAAACCCAGGCACCGGCGCAGCATACGACAGCGACCACGGCGCAGCATACGGCACAAACCCAGGCACCGGCGCTTCATCCGCCGGAAACTACGGTGCCGGTACACAGTATACCGCAGGCACCGGGACGGACGCAGACACATCTTACACGGCAAACCCAGACAACGCAAACGCCCACACCGGAACGGACGCCGGCGGCAGTTACGCTGCTGAAACTGGCAGTGCCGGCTTTGGCACCGGCACAGCATACACACCAAACTCAGGTGCCGGTACACAGTATACCGCAGGCACGGGAGCGGACGCCGGCGCCGATAACGGCTACACCGGCATGAAGTTCGACGACGGGTTCGGCCAGTTCAACCAGGACGCCGGCACGCATGCCCATGACTTCGGAAACACCGGCACCTACTACAGCAAGTCCGACCAGGACGGCAGCGGCTACAGCAGCACCGATTACAGCGACAGCAGTTCCGGCAGCAGTTACGGCGGAGGCTCCGGCGGGGACGGCGGGGTCTTTGACTACAACAACACCGGATACGACCCGTACGGCAACGGCCCTCGCGCAGCGGCAAAGAGCAAACCTCTCTACATCACTCGCCGCTCGCTGATCCTGCTGCTGATCCTCTGCATGATCCTGACCTCCGCCCTGACGTTCGGCGGCATCGTGCTCTACAACAAGTCGGTCTACGGCGGCGGAAACTCCGCGACCAGCTACAAGCTGACCAAGTCCAATGAGACCCTCTCCTACAAGAGCATCATCCAGAAGACGCAGGACAGCGTCGTCTCGATCACGACTTCCTCCGTCTCGACGGACGGCTGGGCCCAGAACTACGTCACCGAGGGCGCGGGCAGCGGCATCGTCATCCAGTCGAACGGCTACATCATGACCTGCAACCACGTCATCGACGGTGCGAGCAAGATCAAGGTTACGCTGAGGAATAAGAAGACGTATACGGCAAAGGTCGTAGGCGCAGACAGCGACAACGATATTGCTGTTCTGAAGATCAACGCGGTCGGCCTTTCCGCCGCGACCTACGGCGACAGCTCCGACCTCTCCGTCGGCGACCGCGTCGTAGCCATCGGAAACCCGCTCGGCGAGCTGAGCAACACCGCGACGACCGGCATCATCAGCGCACTGAACCGCAACCTGACCATCGACGGTGAGACGATGAATCTCCTGCAGACGGACGCATCGATCAACCCTGGAAATTCCGGCGGAGCGCTGTTCAACGCATCCGGAAACCTGATCGGCGTAGTCGTCGCCAAGTCCACCGGATCCGACGTCGAGGGCCTGGGCTTCGCGATCCCGATCAACCGCGCGGCAAAAGTCGCCAAAAACCTGATCAAGACCGGCAAGGGCGCGAACGGAACGAGTTCAAGCAGTACGCCTAAGATCGGCGTCACCGTCAGCGAGCTGACCGCCGAGGAAGCCGCGCAGAGCGGCCTGGACGGCGCCGGCCTCTACGTCGCCGACGTCACCAGCAGCAACGCCAAGGCAGCCGGCTTCAAGGTCGGCGACCGCATCATCTCCGCCGACGGCACCGTCGCCTCCAGCTACGACAAGCTGCAGGCCGTGCTGAAGAAGCACAAGTCCGGCGACAAGATCAAGGTCATCGTCGCCCGTGACGGCAAGTCCGTCACCCTGACAACGACGCTGAGCTAATCTGGCTGAGCGTCCAGACGAGCGGCACCGCGCCGCGCAAGCTGCACCGACCTGACCAGGCAGTACAGCCGCGACATGGCTGACAATTGATCGAACTGAGCAGCTGGGTGATGAGGGCTATGAGGCCGAACATCACAGCTGAAGTGATCACACTTGGCTTGCACAACTGGGCGATCATAACTGAGCAATTACAGATTAAAGGGTGGGCTGCAAAAAAATGCAGCCCACCCTTTTTATGTTATGTGCTGGAACTGCTTATTTGCCGGAACCACTTATGTGCCAGAACAACTTACGTGCTGGAACCACTTATGTGCAGGAACTACGACGGCAAGTTCGCTGTCGTTCCGCGATCATTTCGAGGGTAGTTCATACCCTCGAAATTAATTACCTGTGTATAATGTATTCTTTTCAGCAGGGTCGTAAATTATTCATTTTGGTGGAACACGATTTGCGGAATTCCATAATAGCGAAAAACGGATGCCCCTACATAACAGATTCCGAGAGCTGCTCGATATTATTGATTTACCATAATTGTAATTTACTATGCTCCAGGGAATTCATCAGCTATTCGCGGCCTTCTCAGGCAAAGTGTCGTCCGCGGCGAGCCAATAGAGACTTGGTTTTTACGTTTTGTGCAAATATGCATTCAACTTGAGCGATTATTCACCGCCGCGGACACTTACAGGGGATATCAAGACCACATCAGGACCACTCGCGTACCATTTTCATGCAGTCTCGGGTTCATTTTAATTTGTCAGACTACTTTCCTTGCTTTCTGACGATGAAAAAGTTCCACCAAGGCGTTGAAAAATACGCATTGCTGAAATTCGGAAAACCCGTTCCACCAAGCTTCAAGATTTGATCTCCTACTGAAAACCGAAAGTCAAAAATGTCCTTCTGAGGGTATTTCGATAGATTTAATCTATGTGTACTGCATACCGCGCCCCGCCGTCGTTAAATCATTTCGTCGCGACGCGGGACACGCTGGCCAGCCGATCATGACGTTGCGGCGCGGCGGCGAGGACGGACGAGTGTATGCAACATCCACCATTTTCTTACAGCATCGACAGCACGTCTGCGATCACCGCGCCCGGATCAACGGGGTATGGCGCGCCGGCGTTAGGAATTCGGCCCATTCCTTGCCAGATTCCCAACTCGTCAAAAAAAGTTAGGTGAAACGGCGCCGAAAATTCATATTTCCAAAGTCCCAAGGAGGCCGGCGGGCGCCTCCACGGCTTCTGGCAGAGCACGATCACCGATTAGACCAGTGCGCCCGCCATCATTGACTGCACCGCCGCCGTCATTCTGGACGAACTGCGCAATCCGCCGCACAATATAGTCGCACTGTCGTCCGATTTCCAGCGGCGGCGGCGATGCTTCCATCGCTTATCGACGATCATCCAGGTACATATACCCATGTAGGGTATACTGATCCTGAGATCCGTCGCAGGCGAGTTGGGAATTCGAGCCTATAGGTGCCATTTTCCAACATTTCTGGATCCTAGTTGGAAAATGGCGATCTTTCAGCGAAATTCCCAACTTTCATGCCGCCGTGCGCCATCGCCCGCGCCCCGTATTCCTAAAACCGCCAAATAAAACAACATACCCTCCCCCGCCGTCAGCCGGCAGGGAGGGTATGCATCAATTCATGTTCAATTGTGTTCCGCACAGGCGCTGCCGCTTGGGCTTTGCCATCTAAGCACTGCCGCCTGGACTTTCCGTCTGGGTTCTGCCCGCGGTTACTTCATCTGCGACTTGTGGGACTTGAATGCGGTCTTGCCTTCGCTGATGACGAAGTCTCTGAGGTCGCTGG
Source organism: uncultured Eubacteriaceae bacterium (assembly GCA_903789635.1). GTDB lineage: Bacteria > Bacillota > Clostridia > Peptostreptococcales > Anaerovoracaceae > Aminicella. The sequence goes on along the minus strand of CAIFEY010000002.1, from coordinate 13,570 downwards.
CGTGTCTTCTGGCAGCCTGCTGCGCCTTCTCCGGATCTCCGCTCTCGAGCGCCTCTAAGATGTGGTAGTGTGTTCTCGGCATGTCCTGATATCTGGAGAAATCATCGTAATAGAAATAGCGGAAACGAAGGGCCAGCTCCTGGATGGAACCATAGATCTGGATCAGTGACTTGTTGTCACTGTGATCTGTGATGCACTTGTGGAACGCCTCGTCATGCTCGATGATGTTCTGCGTGTCTCCGGCGCGGATGGCCTTCTCGTAGGCATCGGCGATAGAACGGAGCTCGTCGGAAATTTCCTGCGTCATGTTCTGCGCGGTCAGGGTTGCGGCGAGACCTTCCAGATCCTCACGGACGATCAGTGTGTCCACGATATCCCTGACGGAGATCTCGGAGGCATAAGCTCCTCTTCTCGGCTCAATGACAACCAGTCCATCTTTCTCAAGCTTACGGATCGCTTCTCTTACCGGAGTGCGGCTGACGCCCATCTCATCGGCAAGGTTAACTTCCATCATTCTGGTACCCGGTTCAATCTTTCCTTCGAGAATCTGCATTTTCAGCTGTTCGTAAACGATCTCCCGAAGAGGCTTGTGGCTCTGTAAATCCAAATCTAACATATTAACCCCCATCTAATTTTGTTCTCCGTATATTGTATTATAAAAACTTAATAAAGTACACCCTTAAAAACAAGGGAATACAGGAATTTTTTTCACTATTGTTACCAAGTGTCATCAAGAATTGCGTCCTTTGGTTTGACAAAATCAATCAATTTCTCACAGTCAACGTGACCTGCCGTCAGCCGGCATAGCCTAGTTGTGCCAGGTGTCCGTGACGGTCTCCGTCCAGTAGGCCTCGATGCGCTCGGCGCGCAGCTGGGTGCATGCCTCGCGGGCTTCATCCAGCGTCGAGTAGAGCGAGAAGACGGTCGGCCCGCTTCCGCTCATCAGCGTCACCCTGGCCCCCGGTGTCTGCGCCATCCGCTGTTTCAGGCGCAGCACGTCGGGATAGGCGTTCAGCGTGTAGCACTCCAGGACGTTGATGAAGTCCTCGGTCAGCTCGTCGATCGCCGTCTTTCTGGGCGTAGCTGCGGATCCGTTCCCATGTCCAGGACCGTTTCCATTTCCGTGCGTGGATCCATGCCCAGAGCTGTTTCCGTGTGCGGATCCGTTTCCGGATCCGGAGTTGTTCCCTGTTCCGGGAATGGAGACGCCCCTGCGCAGCCGCTCGGCCAGCCGGTCGTTGTCCGGGCGCGCGGTGATCGTGCACTCGTCCAGGCCCTTGTAGACCTCCGCGGTCGACACGCCGTGGCGCGGCTTGGCGATCACGGCAGGCATCCGGATTCCCGGCAGCGGTTCGAGCTCTGTGCCGGTGCCCTTTGCCCTCGCACAGGAGGACGCGGACGGGTCCTCGCGGACGATCCGCGGGAGGCAGTGATTCAGCCTCGCCTGTCCCATGATGCAGAATGGGACGTCGGAGCCGAGTTTGGCGCCCAGATCCATGAGCTGCGGAAGCGTCAGCCTGCAGTGCCAGAGGACGTTCAGCGCGTGCAGCACGGCAGCGGCATTCCCGCTCCCGCCCGCGAGCCCCGCGGCGACCGGTATCATCTTATGCAGCTGAATGTCGATCAGCCCGCCCGGGACGTCTGCGCCGCACTCCTCGGACATCAGCTCCGCCGCGCGGTAGGCCAGATTTCTCCGGTCGACCGGCAGGTATGGGCGGTTGGTCGCGACCTGGACCTTGTGCTCACCCCGCCTGCACTTCTTCTCCGGGTGGAAAAGGACCGTGACGTTGTCGTGGAAGCCGAGCTGCTGCATGACCATATCGACCGGGTGGAACCCGTCCTCGCGCGGCTCTCCCGCGTCGATGGAAAAGTTGATCTTTGCGAAGGAGTGGATCAGGATCCTTCCCTCGCCGATCTCACCGTAACTGCCGCGGCTGCTGCCGCTTCGGCCTTTCTGACCGCTCCAGCTTCCGCTGCGCTTCTTTCCGGATGTTCCGGCCTTTCCGCGCCCCGCTCGCCCGTCCGGCTGCGGCCTCCCGGATTTCCCGGTTCGGTCACCGCCTCCGCGGCTTTCGGCAGCGCGGCCGCTCCGCTCAGCGTTATCTGTGCTTCTTGTGGTGGTTCTTGTTGTTATTGTTGTTTTCGGTGGTCTTCTTCTTTTTGCCATACCCGCTTGCCTTCAGTGCGGCTCTCTCCGCCTCACGCTTCTTCTTCAGCGCCGCCGCACGGGCAGCCCTTCCTGTAGTGAATTTGGCACCGGCGGCCTTGATCGGCATTGGCTTCTTTACGTGGAAGAAGTCGTCGCGAAGCTCCTTCTTGACCTTCTCTTCCTCCATGCGAATAAGCTCGTCCTGCGTCGGCTTCTTTTTCTTCTTGGCCTTCTGCTTTCTGGCTTCCTTCTTTTCTTCCTTCTCGTGCTCAGCAATGACGGTCTGGACATCCTTACCCGTCTTCTTTGCCTCCTTATATGGATTGAACGGTGCCTCGGTGTCCTCCGTCTTCTCCTTGGACGCGCCGCTGTTCTGGTTGCGCATCTGTCTGACGCCGAAGAACATCATTCCGCCGAACATCAGGACCATCATGACCATGTAACCCATCGTGTAAGTTCTCTGGTTCAGGGTCTTGAAGCGGATCGTGCGGTCTGCTGCGAGCGTGGAGCCGTTGTCCGCGCGGAAGCCCTTCTCGATCGTACAGGTGTAGTACTGGTTGTCCTGGATCGCGTTGGCGCCCTTCTGCGGGACCTTGGCGGTGTCTACGAGGATCAGCGCGTACTTGGTATTCTGCTTGTTGTAGTAGACCTTAACCGGGAGCTTGTGACCGTTCTTGTCGGTGATCTTGAACTTGTCGGCGTTGGCCTTCTTAGATGCCGCGTTGCCCACCGGCGAGGAGAACATGACCTTTACACACATATTTTCCTTGGTCGTGTTCTTCGCGTTATTCGCCGGGTAAGTCTTGGTGATTTCCAGTGATGAGTCGGCAAAAGAAAACATTGCCATAAACATCGCGAGGATCACGGCCAGACTCATTACCGCGCCTGCCCTCTTCAACGTATTTTTCATTCCTTAAATTCCTCCGATTCTGCCGATGGATTTTCCGTCCTGCGCTTCTTTCTGCGCAGTCTGAGCTCTCTGAAGAACTGCTTCAGCTGGTCCGCACACTCCTCCTGCATGATCCCCCGCTCCACGTGGACGCAGTGATTCAGCTTAGGTTCCTCCGGAACATTGAAAACAGATCCGCAGGCCCCTGCCTTAGGATCCATCGTTCCGATAAATAAGTTTTCCATGCGGGACCAGACCAGTGCCCCCGCGCACATCGCACACGGTTCGCAGGTCACATACATGGAACAGCCGGGCAGACGCCAGCCGCCCAGACGTGCCGCGGCCTGCCGGATCGCGATCATCTCCGCGTGCATCGTCGGATCCTTCTCGGTCTCCGTCAGATTATGCCCCCTGGCGATAATCTCCCCGTCACGCACGATCACCGCGCCGATCGGGATCTCTCCCAGTGCGGCCGCCTTCTGTGCTTCCTTCAGCGCTTCTTCCATAAATATATTTCTGCTCATATACCTAGAAAGTATACATCACTTTTTTTCAGTATTCAAGCTTCATCGTACCGATATTTGTGCAGAAGAATGGCCCCGGTCCATTGAATGAACCAGGCGGAACACGATATACTGTAAGCAGCCGCAGACCCGCTGCAGCGGCCGGGCAGTTCCCGGTGTGCGCATCGGCAACAGACGCATCGACAATAGACACATCAACAATGGACAGATGTGTTCCGGTGCAGCAGGCAGTGTTTCGTGGCCCAGGGGCTCGATCTTTGTCCCTGCATGGCCTCTGCGGCAAAAATCCATGCACAAGGAGCCGCCTTTTCATGATTTTCGACAAATTAGACATCATCACCGGCATCATTCTGCTGGTTACCATTATAAGGCATGCCTCCAAGGGCTTTGCCGCATCCGCCGTACACCTGGCGCAGTGGATCGCGATCGCGGTCCTGACCCTGCTGTACGCGAACCCGCTGGCGCAGTACCTGACCGATCACACCGGCCTCGAGGACGTGCTCAAGCCGGTTTTTCAGAACCTGCTGCTGAAGCGCGTGCGCGAATCCGGCGGGACGACGTCGTCGCTCCCCGACTTCCTTCAGAGTGCGGCGGACTCTGCGGCGACAGCAGCCGCGGACCACGCAGCGGACGTCATCACCGGGATCGTCATCACGATTCTCGCATTTCTTATCATATATATAGGTATTAAAATCGTCGGCTCGATCCTGATCTCGTTCTTCTCGCGGTCGCATCGCGGCGGGGTCATCGGCGTCGTCGACGGCATCCTGGGGGCCGCGGTGGGCATCATCCTCGGCATTATCTACGTCAGCATCATCTTTGCCCTGCTGAAGCTCACGCTGCCGCTCCTCGCCACTGACGCGCAGACGTGGATCGAGACCCAACTGAAGGCGTCCGAGTTCGCCTCGGTATTCTACGACCACAACCTCGTCACTGCATTTTTCCAGTCGCTCACGTAGGGCGTACGGCCTAAACGGCGAACCGCAGCGGCGGCCGCCGGCAGCGTGAACCGCTTAAGCAGAACGGCCGCGCCGACCGCACGGCAGGGGTCCGCCGAACGAACGACGGACGCCTTGACAACCACCCGCTTCTGTGGTAACGTATTGAAGATTTAGGCAAAAATAAGGGACAAGGTTTTCACCCCCTCTGCATAACAGGAAGGAGACAGAAATGAAAACACTGCTGAAGAACGGATCCGTTTATCTCGATCACGAGTTTAAGAAGGCCGATCTCCTCGTCAGCGAGGACGGCATTACCGTATATGCTTCCGACAACGCGGCGCCTGCAGAATGTGCTGCGGATTGTTCCTTTGATGCTGCGCAGCATGTAATAGTACCCGGTTTTGCGGATGTGCACGTGCACTTTCGTGAACCCGGGTTTTCTTATAAGGAGACGATTCGGACGGGAAGCCTGGCCGGCGCGTACGGCGGATACACCTGCGCCTGCCCGATGCCGAACCTGAACCCGAAGCCTTCCACATTGGAGGGACTGAAAGCTCAGCTCGACATCATCGACCGCGACGCCGCGATCCACGTGATCCCGTACGGCGCCATTACGCGTAAGCAGGACGGCCGCAGCGAGCTCGCCGACATGGAGGCCCTGGCGCCTTACGTCTGCGCCTTCACCGACGACGGTAAGGGCGTGCAGACGGGGGATCGCATGCGCGAGGCGATGGAGAAGGCGCGCAGCCTCGGAAAGCTCATCGCCGCACACGCGGAAGACGAGTCCCTGCTTGGCGGATCGTCTATTCACGATGGACGTTTTGCCCGCTCGATCAACTGGAAGGGGATCACTTCCGAGAGCGAGTGGAAGCAGGTGGAGCGCGACTGCAAACTCGCCGATGAGACGGGCTGCGGCTACCACGTCTGCCACGTCTCCTCTAAAGAGTCACTTGAGGTCATCCGCGACGCCAAGAAATCCGGCGTCGACGTCACCTGCGAGACCGGGCCGCACTACCTGGTCCTGTCGGAGGAGGACCTGTTCGGCCTCGACATCGACGACCCTGCGTCCGGCCGCTTCAAGATGAACCCGCCGCTGCGCAGCGAGGAGGACAAGAAAGCCCTGCTGGAGGCCATCATCGACGGCACGGTCGACATGATCGCGACCGACCACGCGCCGCACTCCGCCGAGGAGAAGGCGAAGGGCCTGCTCCACAGCGCGAACGGCATCGTCGGTCTGGAGAGCGCCTTCCCGGTGCTCTACTCCCGCCTCGTGCTCCCGGGCATCCTGACCATGGACCGCCTGCTCGAGCTCATGAGCTTCGCGCCTAAGCGCCGCTTCAACCTCCCTGGCACCGCCCTCGAGACAAAGGATGCACAGCGCCAGGAAGACGGCGGGCTGCTGCTCAGCGGCTCCGCGGACATCACTGTGCTCGACCTGGAGACGCCATACACCCTGAACGCCGCCGAATTCAAGAGCAAGGGCCATTCCTGCCCGTTCGACGGCTGGAATGTGCAGGGACAGGCCGTCATGACCTTCTGCGCCGGAAAGACGGCCGCAGACCGGGGCCTGCTGACGAAGCTGAAATAGCACAGCGAACCGCCGGACAGAAACCGCCCGGAAGCATCTCGGGCAACGACCTCGGTGCAGCACGCGGGCGGCAAAGGCGGAACTGGCGCGGCGAATACCGCCCCGCCGGCGCGCGGATCTAACATTGAAATTTCAACCATATCATCTATCGCCAATATACGATATAATAGATATAATTATAGAAAGGACTGCTATGGACAGACAACTCCTCACGATCGAAGCGAACACCCCCGTGACCGCGGACACCTGGCACATGAAGCTCACCGGCGACTGTGCCGCAATCTCCGCCCCGGGCCAGTTCATCAACATCAGGCTCGACGGCTTCTTCCTGCGCCGCCCGATCTCCATCTACGACCATGAGGACGGCTGGGTCTCCATTCTGTACAAGGCTCTGGGACAGGGAACCAGAGCGATGAGCGAGATGACACCCGGCCAGACGCTCGACGTCCTGCTGCCCCTCGGCAACGGGTTCGACGTAAGCCTCTGCACCCCGCACACCCTGCTCGCCGCCGGGGGAATCGGCATGCCGCCGATGTACGGCATCGCGAAAGAGCTCTGCAGCAGGGGAATTACCCCGCAGGTCGCCCTCGGCTTCAATACTGAGGAGGACATCCTTCCTCTTCAGCCGTTCCGCGATCTCGGCATCGAGCCGGTCATCGCGACCGCGGACGGATCCTTCGGCGTCAAAGGCTTCGTGACCGACGCCATGGAAACGCTTGATTACGACTACGTCTGCACCTGCGGCCCGGAGGCGATGCTGAAGGCCGTGTACGAGCACATGCCGGACGGCCAGCTCAGCTTTGAGGAGCGCATGGGCTGCGGATTCGGCGCCTGCATGGGATGCAGCTGCAGGACCAAATACGGGACCAAGCGCATCTGCACGGACGGCCCGATCCTCATGAAAGACGAAGTCATCTGGTAACACGCGAGACAGGAAAGGACACGAGAACCAATGCCTAACGGAAGCAATACCAAGCAAAACCCTCTTGCCACGGAGCTCTGCGGCCTGAAGCTGGACAACCCGGTCATCCCGGCCAGCGGAACGTTCGGCTACGGGCAGGAGTTCGCCAAACTCTACGATATTAATATCCTGGGATCGATCTCCTTCAAGGGGACGACACTCCACGAGCGGTACGGAAACCCGCTCCCGCGCATCGCGGAGACCCCTTCCGGCATGCTGAACGCAGTCGGCCTGCAGAACCCTGGCGTCGACCACGTCATCGCGCACGAACTGCCGGAGTTCAAAAAGATCTACCACAAGCCGCTCGTCGCGAACATCAGCGGCTTCTCCATCGACGAGTACACGGAAACCGCGGAGAAGCTCGATGCAGAGGACCAGGTGGGCATCCTGGAGATCAACATCAGCTGCCCGAACGTCCACAACGGCGGCATGAGCTTCGGCACCAGCCCGGAGGCCGCGGCCGAGGTCACCGCAGCGGTCAAGAAGGTCACGCATAAGCCGGTCTTCATGAAGCTGACCCCGAACGTCACCGACATCACGGAGATCGCGAAGGCCTGCGAGGACGCCGGCGCTGACGGCATCAGCATGATCAACACCCTGCTCGGGATGAGGATCGACAAAAAGAAGCGCACACCGCTCCTCGCCAATCAGACGGGCGGCCTCAGCGGCCCTGCCGTCTTCCCGGTCGCCGTGCGCATGGTCTGGCAGACGGCCCGCGCCGTCAAGATCCCGATCATCGGCATGGGCGGCATCAGCAGCGCGGACGACGTCATCGAGATGATGATGGCCGGCGCCTCCGCCGTCGAGGTCGGCGCGGCCAACCTCGTCAACCCGTACGCCTGCAAAGAGATCATCGAGGACCTCCCGCGCGCCATGAAAGAGCTTAACATCGACCGCCTCGCCGACATCATCGGCGCGGCGCTGTAAGTCCCGTGCGCGCCCCCGCTGCCAGTCAGCAGGGCCGTCGAATCCGAATAACGACAGAACTCTATAACGCTGAAGATATACAGCTGTAGAATTGAAAGGAAAACTGAGGAATACCATGAGTAAAGACGTCATCATCGCCTGTGACTTCCCGTCCGCCGAGGAAACCTTCCGCTTCCTGGACAGGTTCACCGGACAGAAACCATTCGTAAAAATCGGCATGGAGCTCTTCTACGCCGAGGGGCCGTCCATCGTCCGCGAGATCAAGCGGCGCGGCCACAAGATCTTCCTGGACCTCAAGCTTCACGACATCCCGAACACCGTGAAGCGCGCCATGGCCTGTCTGGCCGACCTTGACGTCGACATGACCAACGTCCACGCCGCGGGCGGCATCAAGATGATGGCAGCAGGCAAGGAAGGGCTCGAGTCCAAGGGCGGCTCCCCTCTCCTGATCGCGGTCACCCAGCTGACCTCCACGAGCCAGGAGACGATGGAGAACGAACTTTTGATCGAGCATCCTCTGCAGGACGTCGTCACGCAGTACGCGAGGAACGCGAAGGCCGCCGGGCTCGGCGGCGTGGTCTGCTCTCCGCTCGAGGCGGGCATGATCCATCAGGCCTGCGGCCGGGACTTCCTGACCATCACGCCGGGAATCCGGTTCGAGGACTCCGCGGCGGATGACCAGACCAGGGTCACGACCCCGGCCAAGGCGCGCCTGCTCGGCTCCGACTACATCGTCGTCGGAAGGCCGATCACCCAGGCGGACGATCCAGCTGCTGCCTACGAGCGCTGCGTCCGGGATTTCCTGGGCGTCGAAGCAAAGTAAGCGCGCGGCTTTCCACAGTGTCTGCTGATCCACTGCGGTGCCGACGGTGAACGCTGCATTCTGTATACAGTAACGCCGCGCGGCTGCGGAAGGCAGGTGACTGCCGGGACAGCAGGTCAACCGGACAGCAGGGGCGGGAATCACACTGCCCCGGCAGCCGAACAGCTTGGCATCAGGGCAGGTATTATGCAGGCCCGGTAACTATTTTGTCGAACAATGAATTGAGATAGAGATTAAAGAAACAGAAGGAGATTACACATGATTGCTGAAAAAGACATTGCACGCGGACTGCTCTCGATTGAGGCCGTCTTCCTCCGTCCGAGCGACCCGTTCACCTGGGCGAGCGGCATCAAGAGCCCGATCTACTGCGACAACCGACTGACGCTGTCGACGCCTTACGTGCGCACGCTGATCGAGCAGGGGCTGATGGAGACGGTCCAGAAGTTTTATCCGGAGTGTGAGATGCTGATGGGCACGAGCACGGCCGGCATCCCGCACGCGGCAATCACGGCGCAGATGATGGGCCTGCCGATGGGCTACGTCAGGGGTTCGCATAAGAGCCACGGCCGCAACAACCAGATCGAGGGACGCCTGCTGAAGGGACAGAAGGTCGTCGTCATCGAGGATTTGATCTCCACGGGCGGCTCGTCCTGCGAGACGGTCGACGTGCTGCGTGAGGCGGGAGCCGATGTCGTCGGCATCACCAGCATCTTCACCTACGGCCTCTCCGCGAGCGAGGCCAAGCTCGCCGAGCACGACGTCATCAACCACAGCCTCTGCACCCTCGACACCCTGGTCGACGTAGCTGTAGAGACCGGACACATCACAGCCGCGGAGAAGGAGAAGATCCTGAAGTTCCGCGCGAACCCGTCCGACGAGAGCTGGATGAAATAGAGGAGGAAGCAGAGAGAATGGATAAACTTAAAGTAAAAAACAATCCGAGAAGCCTGATCAACATCACCGACTTATCCGTCGCCGAGATCGACCACCTGATCGAGACCGCCAACGACATCATCGAGAATCCGGAGGCGTACCAGGAAATCTGCGCGCATAAGAAGCTGGCGACGCTGTTCTTTGAGCCTTCTACGAGGACGCGCCTGAGCTTCACGGCGGCGATGCAGGAGCTGGGCGGAGACGTGCTCGGCTTCTCCGAGGCGGCATCATCTTCCGCGGCCAAGGGCGAGAGCGTCGCGGACACGGTCCAGATCGTCAGCCTCTACGCCGACATCATTGCGATGCGCCATCCTAAGGAGGGTGCCCCGCTCGTCGCGTCCAGGCATTCCAACGTCCCGGTCATCAACGCCGGTGACGGCGGCCACTTCCACCCGACGCAGACCCTGACCGACCTGCTCACGATCAGCCGCAAGAAGGGCGGCCTGAACAACTTCACGATCGGCCTCTGCGGCGACCTGAAATTCGGCCGCACCGTCCACTCCCTGATCGAGGCGCTGATGCGTTATACGGGCGTCAAATTCATCCTGATCGCCCCGCCGGAGCTGCGCCTGCCGAAGTACATGAAGGAGAAGATGAACGCCGCCGGAGCCGAGTGGGCCGAGTACGAGAAGCTGGAAGACGCTATGCCGGACCTCGACGTCCTCTACATGACCCGCGTCCAGAAGGAGCGCTTCTTCAACGAGGAAGACTACGTCCGCCTGCGTGACAGCTATATCCTGACCTTAGACCGCCTCAAGCCGGCCAAGAAGGACATGATCATCATGCATCCGCTGCCGCGCGTCAACGAGATCGCCGTGGAGGTCGACAACGATCCGAGGGCGTGCTACTTTTACCAGGCACACTGCGGTAAATACATCCGCGAGGCACTGATTCTGTTCCTGCTCGGCCTGAAATAGTCGGGTTTACCCCATTTTCAGGGACAAAGTAAACAAGGGCAAGGAAATAACGGGAGGCATATAAATGAATATTGACGGACTGAACAACGGAATCGTCCTGGACCACATCACCGCCGGAAAAGGCATGCAGATCTACGAGATGCTGAAGCTGGACAAGCTCGACTGCACCGTAGCCATCATCCAGAATGCGACCAGCAGCAAACTCGGCCGCAAGGACATCATCAAGCTCGACACCGTGATCGACCTGAACTACGACATGATCGCGTTCGTCGACAGCAACGTCACGATCGACATCATCAAGGACGGCAGGGTCTGCGAGAAGCGCTCGGTCAAGCTGCCGGAGACGCTGAAGAACATCATCTCCTGCCACAATCCGCGCTGCATCACATCCACCGAGCAGGGCATCGACCAGATCTTCCACCTCGTCGACCCTGACCGCCGCATCTACCGCTGCGCCTACTGCGACACCGAGTACAGCGAAAAATAGGACAGCAGACCGCTTCATATTATGATATGATAAAGCCAGCGCAGCCGGCACCCGAACCATGACCGGGTGCCGGCTGAACTTTTGTTTTTTGCCGCTGGGCGCAGTCCGTGCGCGCGCCGTTTTCGAAAATTCGCCGCGCAGATTCCATACCGAACGGCGGCCGCGCGTGTCGGACACATCGCAGGCGCGGGGTTCCGCAGCGTGTGCTCGTTCCGGGGCGCGCCGCGCGTAATACAGAATACATTCGGAAAATCAACTCACTGACGAGATAACGAACCGACAGAATCAAGAATCAAGAATCAACGAATATAATCATCAGAAATTAGAAAGAGGTATGACCTATGCTGTTATCCGAACTTTTTCCCGGTCAGCCGGACGTGGAGATTTCCGGCCTGACGCTGGATTCCCGCACCGTTAAGCCGGGATACATGTTCTTCTGCATCAAAGGATACGAGCTCGACGGGCACCGCTTCGCCGCCTCCGCCGCGGAGAACGGCGCCGCAGCGATCGTGATCACCGACGACGTCGACGAGAAGCCGGGCGTCACCTACGTCAGGGTCGACGACATGAACGCCGAGCTGAACCGCGTCTGCGACCTGTTCTACGGGCAGCCGAGCCGTAGGATGACCGTCTTCGGCGCGACCGGCACGAACGGCAAATCCACGATGACCAGCGTGATCGCCGACATCTACTCGCACTACCGCCCATGCGGCTACATGGGCACGATCGCGATCCGCTACGGGAACTACTCCCGCGTCGCCAACCTGACGACCCCGGATCAGGTCGAGACCCACGCCAACCTCAGGGAAATGCTCGACCACGGCATGCAGGCCGTCTCGATGGAGGTCAGCTCCCAGGGCCTGGACCGCGGCCGCGTGGACAGCGTCGACTTCGACTGCGCCGTCTTCACCAACCTGACCCACGACCACCTCGACTACCATAAGACGATGGCTAACTACTTTGAGGCAAAGAAGCGACTCTTCCGCAACCTCAAACCATCTGCCGTCGCGGTCCTGAACGCCGACGACGAGATCTCCATCCAGGGCCTGAAGGACTGCTGCCCGTGCCGTTACGTCACCTACGGCACCGACCAGGGCGAATCCGAGACCGACGAGAACGGCTACCCGATCGAGGGCAGCCACTCCGCCCCGGGCACGCCGGAGACCGTCGACTACTTCGGGAAAGACATCAGCCAGCGCCCGGACGGCTGCTCGTTCATCCTTTGTCATGGCGGCAAAGAATACCCTGTCCAGACGAACATGTCAGCACTATACAACATCTACAACCTGCTGGGCGCGATCGCGGCGATGCACGAGTGCGGCATGCCGCTCAAGCAGATGATCCCGCTCCTCTCAGACATCCCGCAGGTCGACGGCCGCATGGACCGGGTCGACGAGGGCCAGCCGTTCACCGTCGTCGTCGACTACGCCCACACCCCTGACGGCTACGAGAAGATCTTCAGCTACGCCAAGGAGATCACCGATGCGAGCGGCGGCCATATCTACGCCGCCTTCGGCTGCCCGGGCAGGCGCGACGTCGCCAAGCGCCCGGTCATGGGCCGCATCGCCGGCGAATTCTGCACCGAGGTCGTCCTGACCTCCCAGGACCCGCGCGACGCCGACCCTTCCGAGATCGCATCCGAGATCGCCGAGGGCGTGAAGCAGACTGGCTGCCGTTACAGCTTTGTCACCGACCGCGCCGAAGGCATCGCCAAGGCCATTTCCCTCGCCTCCCCGGGCGACGTCGTCCTCACCCTCGGCAAGGGCGCCGAAACCTACATGTACTACGAGGAGGGCCGCCGCCCTTGGATGACCGACAAGGAGGCCGCGCGCAGGGCGTTGAAGGAACTCGGGTACGAGAAGAAGTAAGGATTTGGGATGGCGGCGTCTTCCCTATAAGTGCAGAAGGGGCTGTGAAATAACGCAGCCCCTTTTCCCATACCTAGAATTACAACGGCGAGACTACGATTGCGATTCTCCCGCCTGGATCAACAGGGTATGGCGCGCCGCAGTTGGGAATTTCGCCCATTCACTGGCCATTTTCCCAACTGCTAAGCGAAGCCAGCGGGCGCCTCCGTCACTGCCGCAGATCACAGTCATCAATTAAACCAGTGCGCCCGCAATAATTGACTGCACCGCCGCCATCATTCTGGACATACTGCGCAATCCGCCGCACAATATAGTCGTATTGTCGTCCGTTTTCCCTCGGGTGCGGCGGTGCTTTCATCACCCATCGACGATCATCCAGGCACATATACCCCTACAGGGTATACTGATTCTGGGATCCGTCGCAGGCGAGTTGGGAATTCGAGCCTATAGGAGCCGATTTTCCCAAATTTCCGGTGATGCCTGGGAAAATGGCGAACTATCAAGAGAATTCCCAAATTCCCGGCGTGATATGATCACCCTAAAGTAGACAGCAAAAAGATCGA
>CAIFEY010000001.1 GCA_903789635.1 uncultured Eubacteriaceae bacterium | reverse complement strand
AGGGTTGCGCTCGTTGCGGGACTTGACCCAACATCTCACGACACGAGCTGACGACAACCATGCACCACCTGTCACTCCTGCTCCGAAGAGAAGGGGAACATTACTTCCCCGGTCAGGAGGATGTCAAGCTCTGGTAAGGTTCTTCGCGTTGCTTCGAATTAAACCACATGCTCCGCTGCTTGTGCGGGTCCCCGTCAATTCCTTTGAGTTTTACACTTGCGTGCGTACTCCCCAGGCGGAGCACTTAATGCGTTTGCTCCGGCACCGAACTCTCTCGAGCCCGACACCTAGTGCTCATCGTTTACGGCGTGGACTACCAGGGTATCTAATCCTGTTTGCTACCCACGCTTTCGTGCCTCAGTGTCAGTTTCAGTCCAGAAGGCCGCCTTCGCCACCGGTGTTCCTCCTAATATCTACGCATTTCACCGCTACACTAGGAATTCCGCCTTCCTCTCCTGTACTCAAGCTTAACAGTTCGCAGGGCGGTTCACGGTTGGGCCGTGAAATTAAACCCCGCGCTTGCTTAGCCACCTACGCACTCTTTACGCCCAGTAATTCCGGATAACGCTCGCCCCCTACGTGTTACCGCGGCTGCTGGCACGTAGTTAGCCGGGGCTTCCTCCTCAGGTACCGTCATTTTGTTCTTCCCTGAGGACAGAAGTTTACGACCCGAAGGCCTTCCTCCTTCACGCGGCGTTGCTGCATCAGAGTTTCCTCCATTGTGCAATATTCCCCACTGCTGCCTCCCGTAGGAGTCTGGACCGTGTCTCAGTTCCAATGTGGCCGTCCGCCCTCTCAGGCCGGCTACCGATCGTCGCTTTGGTAGGCCGCTACCCTGCCAACTGGCTAATCGGACGCGGGCCCATCCCTTACCGATAAAATCTTTGGCCTTTCGATCATGTGATCAATAGGCTTTATGGGATATTACTCGAAGTTTCCCTCGGCTATCTCCCTGTAAGGGGCAGGTTGCCCACGCGTTACTCACCCGTCCGCCGCTCTCCATGAAGTTCGTCAACCGAAGCATCTGAACTTCATTTCCCGCTCGACTTGCATGTGTTAGGCACGCCGCCAGCGTTCATCCTGAGCCAGGATCAAACTCTTCGTTAAAATTGTATGTTAAAGCATCTCTGCTTTATCATCCTAAGAATTCGTCCATTCCTCAGAACGCCGACTTCGTCTTTTCGTTCTGCGAAAATTACTGTTTTCTTTTGGAAATTGTCGTGAACCACTTCATGGTTCTTGCAGTCGCTTTCGCTTCTGCAAATTTTGTCTTGACTTACATTTCCTGTCTATGCAGTTTTCTATGTTCGTGCCCGCTCTCTCGAGCGAACTTCTATATCTTACGCCCGGGAGGCAACTTTGTCAACACTGTTTTTGACTTTTTTTGATTTCTTTTTTGCCTGAATTGGGTTGAAGGCGCGGAGGCCGCATTATATGCCCTGTAAGGCCCATCCTGCGCGGGATACGTATCCCGGTGACTGCAAGGCTTCGGGGCGTTTTTGATGTACGGAAGCGCCAGTCGGCAGGCGCGGGGCAGCGCCCGGACGAGATTTACGGGCGCAGGGCGCGCGTGCGTTTTGCAGGTAATACGCACATTTCGATTAAGTTCACGGAATAAATAAAAAAAAGGCCGCAGCGGACTCTGCGCTTAACGCAGGCCGGCAGCCCCTGATGTTCTGATGTGCGGTCTGTTTTTTGCCGCGAAAACGTGGATGTCCACGCAGCCGCGGGTGTGAAACCGAATGGATTGCGATAACAGGAGAACTAGATCGCGCTGACGAAGTTGCGCGTCCTCTCGTTCTGCGGGTGGTCGAAGATCTGCTCCGGCGTTCCCTCCTCGGCGATGACGCCCTGGTCGATGAAGATGACCTTGTCGGCGACTTCTTTGGCGAAGCCCATCTCGTGCGTCACGACGACCATCGTCATGCCTTCCGAGGCCAGTTTCTTCATGACGTCCAGCACCTCTCCGACCATCTCCGGGTCGAGCGCGGACGTCGGCTCGTCGAACAGCATGACCTCCGGGTCCATCGCGAGTGCGCGGGCGATCGCCACACGCTGCTGCTGTCCGCCGGAGAGCGAACGCGGCTTGGCGTCGATCTTGTCGGACAGGCCGACCAGGCCCAGGATCTCCTTAGCGTGCGCCTCGGCCGCTTCCTTGGACTTGCCCTTCACGTGGATCGGGCCGACGGTCACGTTCTCCAGCACACTCATGTGCGGGAACAGGTTGAAGCTCTGGAACACCATTCCCATGCGCTCGCGGACCTTGATCAGGTTGCTCTCGCAGATCAGCTCCCCGTCGATATAGATCTCGCCCTCCGTCGGCTCCTCAAGGTGGTTGAGGCAGCGCAGGAGCGTCGATTTACCGCCTCCGGACGGTCCGATGATGCAGAGCACCTCTTTATCGTCTATGACCTGATCGATGCCCTTCAGGACCTCCAGGTCTCCGTATGATTTTTTCAGATTCTTGATTTCCAGCATGTCAGCAGACTCCCTTTCTGTCGTATTTCCCTGTGTGTGTTTTCTTTGTCACAAACGAACCCGATTAATCCGTCTTCAGTCTTCTCTCCATATAGAGGATGAGTTTGGAAATGGAAATCGTGAACAGCAGGTATACGAGCGCTACGCCGACGTATGCCGTGAAGAAGTCGAACGTTCTCGCGGACAAAAGCGTTCCCTCGCGCGTGATCTCCGTGACGCCGGCTACGGACAGGACTGCCGTCTCCTTGATCATGGTGACGAACTCGTTGCCCAGCGGCGGGAGGATCAGGCGCATGGCCTGCGGGATGATGATCAGGCGCATCGCCTGGCGGTGCGTCATGCCGAGACACTGTGCGGCCTCCATCTGGCCCTTGTCGACCGCGGTCAGTCCGCCTCGGACGATCTCGGCCATGTACGCGGCACTGTTGAGTCCGCAGCACATCAGAGCCGGGATGACCAGGTGCGGCCATCTCCAGTCGATGCCCATGCTCTGGATCAGGACCGGGATTCCGTATGCGGCGATCAGGGCCTGTACCAGGAGCGGCGTTCCTCTGACAATATCGATGTACAATGTAGCGAGTCCGCGCAGGACCTTCAATTTAGAAAGGCGCATCAGCGCCAGAATCAGTCCCAGAACCAGCCCGATCAGTACGGCGACCGCGCTGACCCCCATTGTCGTTGGCACCCCGCGAAACGCCGTCGCGAAGCCTTCCCACAGTTTACTGAAAAACATAGTATCTCCTTACATCCATTTCTGTTACACACATTTTCGCAGACTGAGCATCAGACACGTCCTTCTTCCGCGCAGGCTCTTACTTTGTCCCTGCACACGCAGACGGCCGCGCATCCGCACTCCCGCGCATTCACGCAGAAAATCGAAGCAGAGAAGACCTTCCTCCCCCGCTTCGATCAACCATGATTCGTTCTGCTCTCGAATCTGTTATCTTATATTGTTTCCCAATTTACAGGCTTAGTTCGTGGATGCGAACTTGTTGCCGATTCCCCACTTGTCGCAGAGCTTCTGGAACGTTCCATCCTTGATGATGTTCTTGAGTCCCTGATTCAGCTGCTTCTTCAGTGCGGTGTTGCCCTTCTTGACTGCCATTGCGTAGCTCTCGGCGTCCATGGTCTTGCCGACGATCTTGAACTTGCCGCTGTGCTTCTGAATGTAGTTCTGGGCTACCGGCTTGTCGATGATGACTGCGTTGACGTCGCCGTTCTGCAACTGCATGATGCAGGTGTCGAATCCGTCCAGGATGACTGCCTCGCTGATCTTGCCTTCCTTCTGCAGGTCCTTGCACTCCGTTGCTCCGGAGGTTCCGGTCTGGCTTGCGACCTTCATCGTGGATGTCAGGCTGTCAACGCCCTTGATTGTCGTGTTGTCCTTCTTGACCATGACGACCAGTCCGGAGTCACTGTATGTATTGGTGAAGTCTACCTTCTTGGAACGCTCCTTGTCGACGTTCATGCCGGCTGCGATGATGTCCGCATTTCCAGCCTGAATTGCCGGGATCAGAGACTGGAATTCCATGGACTTGAACTTAACCTTGAATCCCTGGTCCTTCGCGATCGCCTTGACCATATCCATATCGAAGCCATCCAGGTTTCCGTCCTTATCCGTCGTGTCGTACGGCGGGAACGTCGGCTCGGTGACTACGGTGTACGTCTTAGTTGTTTTCTTGGAGCTGCTGGAGCTTCCGCATGCGGTGAACGCGAATGCTGTCACGACGCAGAGTCCCAGAACGGCAAGCTTCATTGCCAGATTCTTTTTCATGTGAATACTTCCTTTCCACTTACACGTAAAAAACATTGCATGAATGAAAACTTATTAAATTATATGCATAAATTTACCATCATACGCGTCCCTTGTCAATGGATTTTTAGAACTTTATTCACATTTTTTGAACTTTATGCAACGGCCCGGCAATTTTCCGTCCGTTTCCCATGGGCAAAATCCACCTGCCCCGCACACCACTTTATGGCTGTATATAAATTCTCTTTATCTTTCCCTTCCCGGTGTCGAACACCGGCACATGCGCCGGGCTGACCTGCGCGTCCTGCGGCAGAATCCAGGTCTGCTCGCCGTACTCCGGCTTCCACAGGCGCAGCCTGTCCTTCTTCCTGGAGATCAGCATATCGCCGTCCGGCCGGTACTGCGTCGTCATCAGCGGGAAAGCGCCCTGCGCGTGCTCCGCCTCCTCCAGAGACGGCATGCAGTACGCCGCGCCGAGGGATTCCAGCACGCTGCCGGTCCTGCGGTTGTACAGGTTCAGTCCGTAGTCGGCGTAGACCGGGATGCCGCGGGAGATCAGCGGGTCGAACCAGCTCAGGCTGCCGATGTATACACCGGTCTCCTTCCAGTGCGCCTCGACCTTAGAAAGATTCGCCTCGATCCAGGCGGCCTCCTTCCCCTTCGCGACGTTGGAGATCCACGGGACGACGTGGGCGAACCCGGTGTACGCGAGCGCCTCATCAAGCTCATCGTAATGGCTCTCCAGCTCCATCAGCGGGAGCAGTGCGACCTGCCCCGGCTCCTTCGATGTATACAGCTGGAACGACTCCCAGGAATAAAAATACACCTCGGTGTGGTCCGCGAGCAGGAATTCCGGCGCCTCCGGGGCGCCTGCCATCGGGACCGGGGCGGCAGGGGAGGTGCTTCCCTGAGCCTCCGGCTTTGTCCTCCCTGCTGCCAGCTCGTCGGAAAGCGCGCGGAACACCTCGCGGCGCAGCGCGTTCAGCTCGGACATCTTCACGTGCAGGTGAATCTGCTCCGGAAGCTCGAGGGACTGCACGGAAAACGGCGTGCCGCCGGTCTTCCGGAGGGCCGTGTCGATGCGCTCCATGCTCGCCGCGTGCTCCTCCGACTCCGGGAACGGGCCCGCCTCGCGACGGACGCCCGCCGTGATCATCCGGTCGTAATCGCCCTCCATCGGCTCACCCGCGGTTCCCGCCGTCAAAACCAGCCTGTCACCATCCTCTGTCAGCGACATCGCGATCGGAAGCTTGCGGCGGAACTTGCCCTCCGTGAAGCTTACTTCGCGGAACGTCTTCCTCGCCGCGTCGAGCTGAATTTTAGATGACGTCCGGAAGATCTGGTCACCGCGCCTGACGTCGCCCTTGAAGTCGCCGATCCGGGTCAGCCCGCCCTTCATCTCCTTCTTATACGTCACGAGGCCGCCGGTCAGCTCCGGGTTGTGAATTTCAATCCCATCGCCTATCTGCAATTCACGATCCAGCCGCACATCCAGCAGAATCTGGTTGACCCTGCTGTTGACGGTTCCGACCGGGATGCCCTGGTGCTTCGGCAGCCCGCTGCACATCAGCTTCTTCCCCGGATAGCCGTGCAGGTACCCCTCGGTGAAGTCGCCGCGGTTGAAAATCTGCCGCAGCGCCTCGCGGTCCTCCTCGCTCACCGTGTACCCGCCGTTCTCGAGATAGAGGTCGATGTACTTCCGGTAAATCGAGGTCGCGACGGCCACATACTCCGGCGACTTCATGCGCCCCTCGATCTTGAACGAGTCGACGCCTGCGTGGATCAGGTCCCCGAGGTCGTCCAGCAGACAAAGGTCACGCGGGCTCAGCGGATGACGCCCTGCCGGCACCTTTCGGTTCGCCTCGTCTGTCACGGTGTACGGGAGGCGGCACGGCTGCGCGCACGCCCCGCGGTTCCCGCCCCTTCCGCCGAAGTACCGGCTCATCTGGCACTGCCCGGAATAGCAGATGCAGAGCGCGCCGTGGATGAACATCTCTAGCTCTAAGCCGGTATTCCTCCGGATCTCCGCGATCTCGCCCAAGCTCAGCTCCCTCGACAGGACCGCCCTGCGGAAGCCCAGTTTCTCCGCCTCCTGCACGCAGCGCAGGTCGTACGCGGTCGCCTGGGTG
The DNA here is from genome assembly GCA_903789635.1 of uncultured Eubacteriaceae bacterium. Classification (GTDB taxonomy): domain Bacteria; phylum Bacillota; class Clostridia; order Peptostreptococcales; family Anaerovoracaceae; genus Aminicella. The sequence continues at coordinate 214,957 of CAIFEY010000001.1, read as the reverse complement.
GACAGGTGCAGCGGAAAGTCCGGCATCGCCCTGTGGATCAGGTCTGCCAGCCCGAGGTCCTGGACGATCAGCGCGTCGACGCCGATCTCATAATAGTACTCCGCCTCGCGCAGCGCCGGCTCGAGCTCGTCGTCCGTCAGGAGGATGTTCATCGTTACGTGGACGCGCACGCCCCTCTGGTGCGCGTACGCGACCGCCTCCCTCAGCTGCTCGTGGTTAAAATTCTGTGCCCCGGCCCTCGCGTTGAACGCGCTTCCGCCGACGTAGACGGCATCCGCGCCGTTCTCGACCGCGGCCAGGAACGCCTGCTCGCCCCCGGCGGGAACCAGAAGCTCGCAAAGCCCGTGTTTACTGTTCATACTATTCCTCATTCCACTCCGTTATTCTAAAGCTCTCTATATTCCAAAGCTCTCCGTTGTTATAAATTATAAAGTCATTTATTAATTAATATACATTCTGTAAGATCGGCAATAGACGATACCAGCCGACAATATCTGTTACCCCGGCAGAATCCATTATAACCGAAAGCAAAATAAACAGGGCAGGCGTGAAGTGACGCCTGCCCCAGGTTCCGCACCGCCGTTACAGTGGATTGTATTCCAGGTGCGTGTTCTTCTGTTTCAGTTCGATCGCACGGGTAAAGATGTGCGCGGTGTCCATGCACGTCAGTACCGGGAGGTTGTGCTCGATCGCCGCACGGCGCAGCGGGAATGTGTCCGTTCCCAGCTTGTTCATCGCCTTAGGCGTGTTAATCACGACCTCGATGCCGTCCTCGATCTTCTTCTCGACCTCTTCAAACGCCATGAACTCGTTCTCCACACCGTACTCGCGGAGGAATTTTCCGGTTCCCTTGGACGCATAGATCTTGAAGCCCAGATCCTGGTACTTCTTGACGATCTGTGCGCTCTCCTCGTTCTTGTCGTGGTCGCGCAGGGAGACGAATACGCCGCCCTCCGTCGGGATCTTTCCGCCTGCGGCGATAAATCCCTTGTAGATCGCCTTGTCCAGGTCCGGATCGATGCCCAGGACCTCTCCCGTGGACTTCATCTCCGGTCCGACCGCAACGTCGACATCCGTCAGCTTGGAATCCGAGAATACCGGTACCTTGACGGCAAAGTAGTCTTTGTCCGGATACAGGCCCGTGCCGTACTCCATGTCCTTCAGCTTCTGGCCGGTCATGACGGCGACGGCGATTCTGACCATCGGCACCTTGGTGACCTTGCTCAGGATCGGAACGGTACGGGACGCACGCGGGTTGACCTCGATGACGTAGATCGTCTTTCCGTCCCACGCGTACTGGACGTTCATGAGTCCGACGACGTGCAGGGCCTTGGCGATCTTCTGCGTGTGCTCAAGCAGGGAGTCGATGACCTCCTGCGGGAAATCATACGGCGGGTAGGACGTGCAGCTGTCTCCGGAGTGCACGCCGGTGCGCTCAAAGTGCTCCATGATGCCCGGGATCAGGATGTCGTCTCCATCTGCGATGCAGTCGACGTCCATCTCCTTGCCCTCGATGTACTGGTCGATCAGTACCGGGTGCTCGTGCGACATGCGGACGGCTTCCTTCAGGTAGGTGTCCAGCTCGTCGTCGTTGTATACAACCTGCATTGCGCGGCCGCCGATGACGAACGAAGGGCGTACCACGAGTGGGTATCCGAGTTCCTTAACCGCGGCCTCTGCCTCTTCATGCGTGCGGACGGCACAGCCCTTAGGCGTGACGATGTTCAGCTCGTCCATCAGCGCGTGGAACTTCTCACGGTCCTCGGCCAGGTCGATGTACTTGTTCTTGGTTCCCAGGATGTTGATGCCTCGCGCAGAAAGCTTCTCCGCCAGGTTCAGGGACGTCTGTCCGCCGAACTGCAGGATGACGCCTTCCGGGTGCTCCTGCTTGATGACGTTCATGACGTCGTCGGTGTGGAGCGGGTCAAAGTACAGCTTGTCAGAGGTATCGAAGTCCGTGCTGACGGTCTCCGGGTTGTTGTTGATGATGATGGACTCGTAGCCCAGCTCCTTCAGCGCCCAGACACCCTGTACGCAGCAGTAGTCGAACTCGATTCCCTGTCCGATTCTGATCGGGCCGGAGCCGACGACCAGGATCTTCTCATTATCGGAGCGAACGCTCTCGTTCTCCCCGCCGTAGCTCTGGTAGTAGTACGGCGTCGCCGCCTCGAACTCGCCGGCGCAGGTATCTACGATCTTGTATACCGGGTACATGTCGTGGTAGAGACGGATGTCCTGCAGGACCTCTCTGGACATGTGCGTCAGGTCCAGGATGTCGTCGTCAGTGAAGCCGTGGCTCTCCGCCTCGTAGATGATCTCCGGCGTGATCTCCTCGCTCTGGAGGCGTCTCTCCATCTCGATGATGCCGTAGATCTTATACAGGAACCAGCGGTCGATCTTAGTCTCCTCATGGATGCTCTCGACGTCCGCGATTCCCCTTCTGAACGCCTCTGCGATGCAGAAGATACGCTCGTCGTCGCCGACGCGCATCTTTGCCATCAGGCGGTCGTTGTCCAGGTTGGTGACGTAAGGCACGCGGAGTCCGTTTCCTTCGATCTCCAGGGAAGCGATTCCCTTCATCAGTGCGGATTCGAAGTTGCGGTCGATCGCCATGATCTCTCCGGTCGCCTTCATCTGTGTGCCGAGCTTTCTGGATGCCGTTCTGAACTTATTGAACGGCCACTTCGGGAACTTCACGACGCAGTAGTCCAGCGTAGGCTCAAAGCAGGCGCTCGACTCCTTGGTGACGTAGTTCTGCAGCTCGTCCAGTGTGTAGCCGATGGCGATCTTTGCCGCAATCTTGGCGATCGGGTAGCCCGCCGCCTTGGACGCCAGCGCGGACGAACGGCTAACACGAGGGTTGACCTCGATGACCGCGTACTCGTCCTTATCCGGGTTCAGTGCCAGCTGGACGTTGCATCCGCCCTCGATGTGAAGCGCTCTGATGATCTTCAGGGACGCGTCACGCAGCATCTGGTACTGGCAGTCGTCCAGCGTCTGTGTCGGCGCGACGACGATGCTGTCTCCGGTGTGAATGCCGACCGGGTCCAGGTTCTCCATGGAGCAGATGATGATGCAGTTGTCCTTGGCGTCGCGGATGACCTCGAGCTCGATCTCCTTCCATCCTGCGATGGATTTCTCGACCAGAACTTGTCCGATGGCGCTCTTCTCGATTCCCATCTTGCAGTGCTCGATCAGCTCTTCCTCGTTGTTCGCGATTCCACCGCCGGTTCCGCCCAAGGTGTATGCCGGGCGGATGATGACCGGATATCCGATCTTGTTGACAAAGTTCAGGCACTCCTCCACGTTGGTCGCGATCGTGCTCGGCGGGATCGGCTCGTTGATCTCCTGCATCAGCGTCTTGAACGCCTCGCGGTCCTCCGCCTTGTAGATGCTCTCGCGGTTTACGCCGAGAAGCTTGACGTGGTACTTATCCAGCACGCCCTTCTCATACAGGGACATGCCGATGTTCAGGCCGGTCTGGCCGCCGAATCCGGCGAGGATGCCGTCCGGGCGCTCCTTGGAGATGATCTGCTCGACCGCTTCCTCCGTGATCGGCTCCAGGTAGACCTTATCCGCGATTCCGTGGTCGGTCATGATCGTCGCCGGGTTGGAGTTCACCAGAACCGTCTCGATTCCCTCTTCAGAAATCGCCTTGCAGGCCTGTGTTCCGGCATAGTCAAACTCGGCTGCCTGTCCGATTACGATCGGACCGGAACCGATGATCATCACTTTATTCAATGTGAAATCCTTAGGCATTACAGCGTTCCTCCCTTCATCAGTGCAATGAACTGGTCAAACAGATATCCCGTGTCGTTCGGTCCCGGGTTGGATTCCGGGTGGAACTGGACGGAGAATACCGGCTTGCGGATGTGCTGCATGCCTTCGACCGTACCGTCGTTCAGGTTCAGGTGGGTGATGTCCAGCCCCTTCAGGACGACGCTGTTGGAATCCACCGCGTAGCCGTGATTCTGAGAGGTAATGTAGCTTCTTCCCGTCTTCTTATCAAAAACACCGTGGTTTACGCCGCGGTGTCCATACTTCAGCTTGTATGTCTTACCGCCGGATGCCAGTGCGATCAGCTGGTGGCCCATGCAGATTCCCATGATCGGCATCTGATGCTCACCGTAGTTGCTGTTCGTGATCAGCTTCTCCGTGACAATAATGTCCTCTTCTGCAGACTCCGGGTCTCCAGGGCCGTTCGTGATGAACACGCCGTCCGGATGTGACGCCAGAATCGTCTTTGCCTTGGTCCCGTAAGGAAAGATAGTCAAACTGCAATTTCTGTTATGAAGTTCTTTTAAAATGCTGCGCTTGCATCCGAGATCCATGACAGCAACGTGGAACTGCGGGTCATCCGCCTCCCACTCGATTACCTTATCGGTTCCCGCACGCTTCATCTGATCCGTCTTCAGTTCGGTCTCTGCGCACATTTCCTTCAATTGTGAAAGTGGAAGCCCTTCGGTGCTGATCACGCACTTCATGCTTCCTTTCTCACGGATTTTCATTGTAATTTCACGTGTATCCACTTCATACACGCCAGGAACTTTCTGCTGCTGCAGCCACTCATCGATGGTCATCTTGCATTTCCAGTTCGATGGATGGAAGCAAACGTCCTTTGCGACCAGTCCGAATGCATAAATGCGATCCGATTCATAGTCGGTATCATTGATGCCGTAATTTCCAATAAGAGGATACGTCATCGTAATGATCTGTTCGCTGTACGACGGATCCGTCAGCGTCTTCTGATAACCTGTCATCGCGGTATTGAACACGAGCTCTCCGACCTTGGTTCCGCACCAGCCGAATCCGCGTCCTTTATAAACCGTTCCGTCTTCCAGGTAAATAACTCCCTTCATAACGTTAATCTCCTTTCCTCACACTTTCAAAAAGTATACTATAGCACGGTATAATATTCAACAATATTTTTCGTCCGCAGCAGATAATAATTTATCCCGGATTCCCCTCAATTCCGCGCATCCTGCGTCTTTTGACGATTTTTTCACATTCTTCCGAACGAAAACTTCTTGAATATTAACAAATAATACTTGATTTTTATTCACCCCGGTGTTACTATACATTCATCACGATAATTATTCTTTTTTATTTATAAATATCAATTTGGAGGTAAGTGAAATGGCAAAGGAAAAAGTTATTCTCGCCTATTCCGGCGGGCTGGACACATCGGTGATTCTGAACTGGCTGAAGGAAACGTACGACTTTGACGTAGTCGCAGTCTGCTGCAACGTCGGACAGAACGAGGACTTCGATGCAGTAGAGAAGAAAGCACTCGCAACGGGCGCATCCAAGGCGATCACCCTGGACCTGCGTGAGGAGTTCATCACCGACTACATTTATCCTTCCCTGAAGGCCGGCGCAATCTACGAGGATGACTACCTCCTCGGAACATCCATGGCACGTCCGCTGATGGCCAAGAAGTTCGTCGAGGTTGCCGAGCAGGAGGGCGCATACACCATCGCTCACGGCTGCACAGGTAAAGGAAACGACCAGGTACGCTTCGAGGCTTCCATCCAGGCTCTGAATCCTGCGATCAAGGTCATCGCACCGTGGAGAACATGGAACTTCAAGTCCCGTGAAGACCTGATCGAGTACGCACACGAGCACAACATTCCGATCGCGCAGACGACCAAGAAGATCTACTCCCGCGACGAGAACATCTGGCACATCAGCCACGAGGGAGGCGAGCTCGAGAATCCTTGGAACGAGCACCTGCCGACGATTCACGTACTCTCCAAGACACCGGAGGACGCACCGAACGAGCCGACGACCATCACAATCTCCTTCGAGAAGGGCATTCCGGTCGCGATCGACGACGAGAAGCTGTCCCCGATCGACCTGCTGACCAAGCTGAATAAGCTGGGAAGCGAGAACGGCGTCGGAACCATCGACATCATCGAGAACCGTCTGGTCGGCATGAAGTCCCGCGGCGTATACGAGACACCAGGAGGAACCATCCTGTATCAGGCACACCGTGACCTGGAGAAGCTGATTCTCGACCGCGACACACTCGCATATAAGAAGATCGTTTCCCAGAAGTTCTCTGAGCTGCTCTACGACGGACTCTGGTTCACGCCGCTGCGCCGTGCAATCAGCGCATTCGTAGACGTCACACAGGAGAACATGACCGGAAAGGTTAAGATGAAGCTCTACAAGGGAACCGCTTACCCGGTAGCAAGCCAGTCCCCATACTCCCTGTACAACGAGGAGTTCGCGACATTCAGCGAGGACGAGGTATACAACCAGGCAGACGCACAGGGATTCATCAACCTGTTCGCACTCCCACTGAAGATCCGTGCCATTCAGAAGCAGGCACTGGAGGGAGTTCCGGAGTCCCAGCAGGCACTCGGAAAGAAGATCCTGAAGGGCGGAAGCTTCATCGAGTAATTTCAATCAGAGTATAAGGCAGCAGGCAGCGTAAAGCGCTGCACCGGGGCGGCCCGCAGTTTTGGTTCTTTCGCAGGCTGCCGCGGAACAATACAATGCCATTTCACTTACACACATAAAATGGGGAGGAGCCGCATCACGGAGCGATCTGTGGTGCGGCTTTCTCGTGCGCTGGAGCCGGCGCGCGCGGCATGGCCGTACGGCCCCCGTGCGGCCCGAGCGCCGAGCCATGCGCGGGCGTTTCTGCGGCACAGCAGCGGCCGCGTCACGAATGAGCGAACGGCCCGGGCGCAGGCTTTGGCCTGGCGCAGTTTTCCGGGGCGCGGGCTTTGCGCCGGGCCTTACGGGAGGCGCCGGGGCCGCGAGGCCGAATTTCAGGCAAACAAAAAACTGCCAGTGCTGACCGGCAGTTTTTCTATCTCCTCGCTACATATGCGTTTTGTCGGCAGAGGCGCCGGCAAAACCGGGTTTAGTAACGCGTACCCTTCTTCTTGCTGTCCTGGCTCATGCCCTGCAGCTTGTCGAGCTCATCCAAGGCCTTTCCGGTGCCGATTGCGACGCAGGACTTAGGATCCTCCGCGATGCGGACTTCCATGCCCGTGCGCTCGGCAACCTTCTTGTCGATGCCGTACATCAGTGCTCCGCCGCCCGTGATGACGATTCCGGCGTTGCTGATGTCTGCCGCCAGTTCCGGCGGTGTGCGCTCGAGGACGCTGTGGATCGCCTCGCAGATCGTGTTCAGAGGCTCTTCCATCGCCTCCATGATCTCATCGGAGCTGATCATGATCGTCTTCGGCAGGCCAGTTACCAGGTCTCTTCCGCGGCACTCCATCGTGACTTCCTCGTCTCTAGGATATGCCGTTCCGATCTCCTTCTTGATGTCCTCGCCGGTGCGCTCGCCGATGTACAGCTTATGCACCTTGCGCATGTATTTAATGATGGAATCGTCGAACTCGTCCCCCGCAACCTTGATCGATGCGCTGGTAACGATTCCGCCGAGTGCGATGACCGCGATGTCCGTCGTGCCTCCGCCGATGTCGATGACCATCTTTCCGGATGGCTCCGTGACGTCGAGTCCGGCTCCGATGGCTGCCGCGAGAGGCTCCTCCATCAGGTAGACTTCCTTGCCGCCGGCTTCCGTCGCCGCCTCCTTGACGGCACGCTTCTCAACTTCGGTTACGCCGCTCGGGACGCAGACCATGATGACCGGCTTGAAGAAGCGGGAGCTTCCGCACGTCTTGCGGATGAAGTACTGCAGCATTCTCTCCGTGATGTCATAGTCGGAGACTACGCCGTCCTTCAGCGGCTTGGCCGCGATGATGTTCGCCGGCGTTCTGCCCAGCATCTGACGGGCTTCCTCGCCGATTGCCAGAATCTCGTCTGTATCTCTGTTTACCGCAACAACGGAAGGTTCATTGAGAACGATGCCTTTGCCCTTGATGTATACAAGGACATTGACCGTTCCAAGATCGATTCCAACTTCTGTAGCCATTATGATCTCCTTATCTCTATCGTCTATTATTCTCTCTGCACTTGGTTAAGTGTTGTATGCCATATATCTAAATAATTATATACAACTTCACGGACCATTTCAAGATACGCAATGCGCTCATTTTTGCGGTTTCCGTCTGTGCGGGCTGCAGCGCGGCGCAGGTGGATCCGTCAGGGACAAAATTAAGAGACAATATCGTCAGGCCTCGGCTGCTGTTCTCCGTCCCTCTTCTCCGGAACGTACTTTTTAATATAGTACTGATCCATGAACATCTCGTAGAATCCGCGGAATACCGGGTTGGACATGTCCTTGGTCTCCTCCAGGTACTCGTGCGTGTCGAAGGAATACTGCCTGAGCTCGATCATCGCGACGCCGATGTTGGAGCAGTGATCGGACGCACGCTCCAGGTCGTTCAGAAGGTCGTTCAGGATGAATCCGTTCTGGATCGTGCAGAGGCCGTTCTTCAGCCTCTCCGTGTGATTGCTCTTGATCCTCTCCGTCATGCCGTCGATGACCTCTTCCAGCGGCTCGATCTGCTGGGCGAGCCCGTAGTCCGCAGTCTCGAACGATGTGCAGGTCACGGTCAAAATCTTTGTCAGCGCACTGATCAGCTGGTTCAGCTCCTCGTACGCCATGTCCGAGAAGTGGAGCCGCTTGTCGTGCAGTTCCTGCGCGGTCTGCATGACGTTCAGCGCGTGGTCGCTGATGCGCTCGAAGTTGCTGATCGTGTGCAGCATCAGGGAGACCTTCTTGCTGTCGTTGTCGGACAGCTCGTTTCCGGAGACTTTGACCAGGTAGGAGCCGATGTGGTCCTCGAACACGTCGGCCTCCGCCTCCAGCGCCTGCACGTGTTCCGCCGTCTTCTCGTCGTAGGTCAGCAGCAGGTTCATCGCCTCGATCAGGGACTGCCTGGAGATCTTAGCCATCTCGAACTCCTGCTTCGCGCACTCCGCGATCGCGATGGACGGGGTCTTCAGCAGACGGTCGTCGAGGAACGCAATCTGCTTCTCCGGCTCCGTCTTGACGATCTTCTTGGCCAGCGCGACGAGCTGCTTGGTGAACGGAAGCAGCATCGCCGTCGTGCAGATATTGAAGATACTGTGGAACAGCGCCACGCCGACTGGGCTGATCGCGCGGTTCAGGAAAGTCAAGTCCAGCGTCGCGTTGACGATGAAGTAGACGGCCATGAAGATCACGGTTCCGATGACGTTGAAGGAGATGTGGATCGCCGCTACACGCTTGGCGTTGCGGTTTACGCCGACGCTGGAGATCAGCGCGGTCGCGCAGGTTCCGATATTCTGTCCCATGACGATCGGAATCGCCATGTCCCAGGTGATGCTGCCGGTCAGCGCCAGCGCCTGCAGCATGCCAACGGACGCCGCAGAGCTCTGGATGACCGCCGTGACGACCAGTCCGACCAGGATTCCCAGGAACGGGTTTCTGAACGCGGTCAGCAGCGTCTCGAACTTAGGAGAATCCGCCAGCGGTGCTACGGAGCTGCTCATGAACGTCATTCCGTACATCAGGATGGCGAATCCGACCAGGTTGTTTCCGATATCCTTCCTTTTATTCGACTTGCAGACCATCATCATGATCACGCCGATCAGCGCGAGAATCGGAGAAAACGATTCCGGCTTCAGCATGCGGACGAACACGTTCGAGCCGGACACGCCGATCAAACTCATGATCCACGCGGTCACCGTCGTTCCGATGTTGGAACCCATGATGACGCCGACCGTGTTGCCGATGTCCATGATTCCGGAGTTGACCAGTCCGACGAGCATGACCGTAACGGCGGAGGAGCTCTGGATCGCGACCGTGATCACTGCGCCGAGCGCGAGTCCGACGAAGCGGTTGGACGTCATCTTATTCAGCACCGCCTCCATCTTTCCGCCTGCCAGCTTCTCCAGGCTGGAAGACATCTGGTTCATGCCGAACAGGAAGAGCGCCAGTCCTCCGAATAAGGTAATAAAAGAGAAAATACTCATACGTTTTCCACCCTCACATTCACATTGTTATGCAATCTTAACGCCGATTCGCAGGAGTGACTGCAATCACCCAATTCCCGTGATTATACCATAATTTTCCTGTGAATCGCATACTACCCTATTTTACAGAGGCATTATATTCTTGTAAAGATCATTTTACTGATCACCGGAGCGTGTAAAGAAAGAAAGATCCGGGTAAACTCCGCCTTTTCAGGCTGGTATTACCCGGATCCTTCTTTCTTTTTTTACAACCTATATATCGATACACAAAGCGTAATTTCGTGATCGTTTGTCCGTATTCACAATTATTTGATCGCCAGGCACTCCGGCTCACCGTCCACGTGGTAGCGCTGGAACACCGGAGACTGCAGCCCGTGCAGCAAGGTGTCCGTGCATACGTTGGAGTCGGAGTCGTGGACGAAGAAGCACGGCTGCAGGTTCCCCTTAGCATCGATCGCGCAGAAGTACCTTCCGCCGGCGACGCAGCCCCCGATCAATTCCCTGTCCTTGCAGAAGTTGATCGACATGATCGGCTTGGTCTTCCTGAACTCCTGAATCTTCTCCCAGACGTGATCGCCCTCCACAGGCATGGAAGAGAGGAAGAACGCCATCTTCACGCCGTGTTCGATCAGGCAGTCGAAGAAGCTCCCCGTCGCGAAGCGCTCCTGGTTCCCGCGGTCATACTGGATGAGTGCGGCGTACGGCAGCTTGAAGCGTCTCAGGATCTCCGTCGGGCGGTCCAGGGCGCGGTCGGCGTCCGTTCCGGTCACGTTCAGCGCCACAATCAGGTTCTTCACGCGCAGGATCTGCCTCGCGTAGTCGTCGTCCAGGTAGCGTCCGGTGGTGCAGACCATGAATTCGCAGTCCGCGTGCTTGTTGCAGAGCGCGATCATCTCCTCCTTATTCGCTAAGAGGTTGTGTCCCTGGAAGACAAAGGCGAAGGTTCCCAGACTCTTAGCCTGCTCGATGACATCATCCCAGGCATCGAAGTCGAGACCGTGTTCTTTGTCTAACGTGATCAGGATGACCCACGGGATGTTGCAGTCGTATTTTCTCCTGCTCTTCTCGGCCGTCTCCGCGGCGAGCGCGTTGGCATTGATGATCAGGTTCTCGAACAGGGTCTTGCGCACGTCATCGTCGATGTCGCTCCAGAGGCTGACGAGGAGCTGGTACCAGTTGCTGTCCTTCTTCTCGATAATTTCGCGGAACAGCTGGCGCTGCACCTTCAGCACGTCCGGGTGGATGTAGGAATCCAGCCAGTCTACGAGCTTAGGCAGATTCTCCTCCGGATCCTTATCCAGAAATTCATACATGGACATCAGTCCCAGTCTCTTAATTTCATTTCCAACGATACTCATTGATTTTCAACACTCCGACCTGTTACGACATTAAAGATAAAAATACAAAGTTTACTACTCTACATATAATAAATTAGCGGAGAGCCGTGCAGTCCCGCAATACACAATTGTTGACAAATGTCTAATAGGACCCCGCAGGCGAGGCGAATTTATCCACGACAAAGTCCAGAATCCCGTCAAGCAGGTAGACGACCTTGCCGAACACCTTGCTGTCCTCCGGCTTCATGCCCGACGCGATCCACTCCGTCATGATGCCGACCAGCGCGTATGTCGCCATGTCCGCCAGGAACTTCTTATCCTCCGGCAGGACCGCATCCCCCGACTTGGCGCGGTCCAGCTGCGCCTCGATCAGCGGGTGGATGAACTTCTGCAGGAACTGGTCCAGCTGGCGGCGGGTCAGGGAGTAGTAAGTGTTCATGACGAATGACTTGTCCTCCATCATCCGGTCCATGATCCTCCGCATGCGCTCCGGCCAGTTCTCCGCGTCGATCTCCCCGGTCAGTTCCTCCAGCTCTTCGGTCAAAATCCACTCGACCAGGTCATAAACGTCGTGAAAATGGTAATAGAACGTCTGCCGGTTTACGCCGCAGTCGTCGGTTATGTCCTTCACTGTGATCTTTTCCAGCGTTTTCTTCGTCAGCAGCTTCTTCAGCGATGCCGCCAATGCCTTCTCTGTCTGGACCGACATGCTCCCATCCTCTCTAATCCCTATCTATGCCCGAGGTCCCCGCGGACCCATGTCCTGCGCACGGGGATCTGCCCCTCAGGCGGTTCCATATTCCGTCCGCCGGCCGTGCGCCGCAGACGGAAACAGATAACAGAATCGTATTACAACTATTATTATACCTCTTTACGCATAAATCAACTCTTTCTTCCCCAGGCCTTCTCCTCCCGGCTCCAAAACCCCGGAAACCCGCACTGTTGCCGTGGTCACCGACCGCTTTTCTGCCTCCACGCCTCCGCACGTCCGGAGAATTCGTGTGAATCCAGCAAATACACACTTAATTAGTATCTATAATTCAAAATATAGCATTTAAAAGTGAATATTTAGTTCAAATGCAGAATTTATGCATTATATTTTTGTTCTAAATCACAGCATCTTATTGACGAATAAATCGAATTTATATAAACTTAGAGTACAGCTAATATCACGGCATCTATTAGCAGGGATTGATTTGCATTTATTTTCGTGAAAGGAGAAACTACAATGGCAGACCAGAATTTGGACAACTCGAAGGGCCAATTTCAGTCGCGATTCGGATTCTTAATGGCATCCATCGGATCGGCTGTCGGTCTCGGAAACTTATGGGCATTCCCGTATAAAATGGGAAAAAACGGAGGGTTCGCCTTCCTGCTTATCTACTTACTTATGTTCGCAACCGTCGGCGTCGTCATGATGCTGACCGAGCTTTCTTTCGGACGCAAGACCGGAAAGGGCGTCATCTACGCATGGAAGACGTTGAGCAATAAATATACGTTCATCGGATTCCTCGGCTGGCTGTCCCCGCTTCTGATCCTGGGATTCTACTGTATGCTCGGCGGCTACTGCCTGAAGTACTCCATCGCCAACCTCGGCGATATCTTCGGGGCAGGCTGGGGCGTTCACGGCACGGACAGTGCACAGTTCTTCACCGCATTCTATTCCAGCCAGTCGCAGAGCGTGATCTTCACGATCATCTTCACCGCGCTGACCGTAGGAATCGTACTCGGCGGAGTATCCGGAGGAATCGAGAAGTTCTCCTCCATCGCAATGCCGGCTCTGTTCTTCATGCTCGTCATCGTCATCATCCGCAGCGTCACGCTCCCGGGTGCAGGCGCAGGACTCGCATTCGTATTCAAGCCGAACTTCGCGGTATTTAAAGGAGTAGGATGGATTACCGTCATGGCGAGTGCAGGAAGCCAGCTGTTCTTCTCACTCTCGCTGGCAATGGGTATCATGATCACCTTCGGATCCTACATGAAGAAGGACGATGATATCCAGCAGAGTTCCGTCATCATCCCGGTAGCAGATACACTGATCGCTGTCATGGCCGCTATGGCAACCATGCCGGCCGTATTCGCCAAGGGACTCGAGCCGGGACAGGGCCCTGGAATGCTGTTCGTCACTCTGCAGTACGTATTCGCAGAGATGGGCAAAGCAGGCCCGATCTTCGGATTCATCTTCTACGCGCTGGTATTCATCGCAGCCATCACCTCCTCCATTTCTCTGGTTGAGGCCGTAGGCGCAAGCTTGATGGACCGCGAAATCGCGCATGGACAGAAGGCTCACAGAACCAAGGCTACCCTGATCGTCGCGCTGATCATCACCATCGAAGGTATCCTGATCTCCCTCGACGGACTCGGTGCACACGGAATTCTGCACATCTTCGGACAGGGCACCGCTCTGGACGTATTCGACCTCTGCTCCGAGGGTATCATGATGCCGCTCGGCGCATTCCTGACCGCGGTCGTCTTCGGATGGTTCACACCGAATTACCTCGACGACGATATCGAACAGTCGGGCTACAAGTTCAAGATGAAGAAGTACTGGCACTTCTGCATGAAGTGGATCGTTCCGATCGTCATGGGTCTCGTACTCGTCGGCCAGATCGACACCTTCTTCGGACTGGGCATCTTCAGCTAAACCTAAATCTAAATATTGATACCAAATCCGGACAACCCCCTTATTTTCCGGAAAATAAATACGGACTGCTGTTACAGCAGTCCGTATTTTTCTATGAATTCGGGATCGACGTAGGCGTCGAGTTTGGCCGCCGTCGATGCGTTTTTCAGTCCGCCTGATTCCTGCCGGCGGTACTGCACCCAGGCCATCGCACACCAGGTGATGCCGCGCAGGCAGGTCAGCCTGGCGAAGACGTTCGCCCGTTCCTCCAGGCCTTCCAGGGAGAAGCGCCCGTCGGCCGCCTCCATGTAGGCGCGGAGGAAGGCATCCTTCTCCTCCTCCGTGAAGATCACGTCCGTCTTCCAGAACGTCGTCGTCGGGGCGAGGAAGTGGCCGAGGTCCTGCGCGGGATCGCCGTACAGCGGCTTCTCCCAGTCGATCAGGTAATTCCCTGGGTACGTTTCCTTTGCCGACACACCGGAAGCGGCGCCTTCCGTCGGGTCCGAACTGTCCGGATTGATCAGGAAGTTCGTGTTGTTCAGCTCCGTGTTGATCAGGCAGCGGTACGGGATATCTGCCTCGAACTTTTCCGCCGCAGCGTGTCCGCGGTCTAGGCACTCACGGATCAGTCGCTTCACCCGGTCAGACCCGAGATCGGATTCCTGGTAGACCGACTGCATCTGCTCGCATTCCTCGAGCATCTCCTTCAGCGGGTGCTCGGAGCGCACGAGGCGGTCCGGGTGCGCAGGCCTGACCGCATGGATGTCGGCCAAAATATATGCGGCCTTCTGCAGATCACCCGGTCTGCGGTACTGCAGCGCCTCGCCGGGCAGGTATTCCATGACCATGACCCCGTGATCCAGGGAGCGCAGGCTGCCGTCCACGTAGAGCGGCTCCGGCGTCCTGCCGCAGCCCTGCAGGTCCTGCAGCGCGTGGTATTCGTACCCGATCTGGTCGCTCAGGTGCATCTGGCTGCCGAAGTTGACGCGCAGGAGCAGCTTCTTCCCCGTCCGCGGGTGGACGAACGCGTAGTTTCGGTTGTATTCGCCCTGCGCCAGCAGGCGGTATTCCTCCTCGAGTTCTTCCGGCAGTCCGAGCGCCTCGCGGTACTCGCTGCGCCGCACGTAATCTGCCAGTCCCGGCACGGACTGCAGCGCCTCTGTCTTCTCGTCACCCATCAATTCCTTCTCCACGATATCCGATTCCCTCCTTATTATTGTACTGCGTTGTATTTCTGTTCTGCATTTCAAGCTGTTCCCTAGCGCTTCCACTTGGTCCTGACGCGGTTCATGTAGGAGCGGGCGACGTCTGGGGACTCCTCAATGCCGAGGATCTCCGGGAGGATGTGGTGCAGCTCCCCGCCCGCGCGGGTGAAGCTTCCGGTGCAGGATGCGCAGCCGGTGTCGATGCCGCCATCGCGGCCGTTGAACGCGGAAGCCATGGCCTTTGCCAGCTCCGGCTCACAGGCGCCGCCGGATCCGCCCAGCCCGCAGCACTGCGGCTCGTCCTCGATGATGATCTTGCCTTTGACGAATCTCGTGATCGAGCGTACCCAGGCATGCGAGTCGCGATCCGGGCACGGCACGTAGAAGTGCAGGTCGCGGTCGATCTGCCCGCCGATTCCGAGCTCGGTCAGCTTGTCGTAGATGCTCGTAATCTTCAGGGCGCTGCGCGGCGTCAGGTGGTAGAAGCAGTTCGGGCAGGCCGTCACGATCTCGTCCACGCCGACCTTCTGCAGGTTCTCCGTGATCTCTCGGGCGATCCTGCGCGCGTCCTTCTCCAGGCCGAGCTCCGCGATCGGCTTGCCGCAGCAGTCGTACGCCGTGCCGATGCCGGCCTCGTCGTACAGAATCTTAGAGAGGAGCGCGTTCGTCTTCGGGAAGAGCGACGGGAAGTTGCAGCCCGGGAAGTAGACGCTGTGGACGTTCCCCTGCTTCGACTCCGCGTTCTTGTAGTTCCGGTATTTATAGTGGTTCTTCTCCCAGACCAGGGCGCGGTGCTCCTTGATGATGCGCTTCTCCTCCTGCGCGGCGATGTCCTCGCGCAGGTTCATGAAGATCTGGCGGCCGTCGATGTTGACCGGGCAGACCCTGGTGCAGCGCCCGCAGAGGAAGCAGTGATAGGCGACGTCTCTCAGCTGATCCTCATCTCCGATGAGAAGGTTGTATTTTGTCAGGAAAGTACAGCCGTCGCGGCACTTCCCGCAGCGGATGCATTTAGACGTATCGAGCGTCCGTTCTTTGTCTGCGTTCATCATTCTTCTTCCTTTCCGTTTTCAGGCTTATCAGGCTGAACGTATTTCTTCTTTAATATCATGCCGACGGCGATGACGACGACCGCGATCACGAGCGCGATGCCGAGGTAGAGCCATCGGTTCTTGGCGTCCGCGAGGCCTGCCGTGCCGATCGTGTACATCGCGGTTCCCGGGATCATGAACAGGAATGAGCCCACGGAGTACTCGATGAATCCGATGTCGGTGATGCCGTAGGCGAAGTTCTGCAGGTTGTACGGGAACAGCGGCACGAGCCTCGTGATCATCAGGATGAACATCTGGTTGTGACCGGTCTCATCGAAGAGCCATTTCTTCAGGAATTTATTCCCAACGGCCTTGGGGCGGATGGAGTCCTGCAGGAAGTAGCGGCCGACCAGGAACGAGAGCATCGCGCCGAGCGTCGTAGCGATGCAGCAGAGCATCGTTCCCACGACAGGGCCAAAGATCAGCCCGGCCAGGATCGCAAACGTCACGCCGGGCACCGCGAGGGCCACGGAACTGACGATCGTGATGCCGATATAGAGCAGCGCCGCCAGCAAAAAGTTTTCCTTCACCATGGTCTTCAGAAAGTTCATATTGTCCGGATCGCTCAGGTAGTCCGACCATCCGAAGATGTGATTTAAGACCAGGATCACCGCGACGATCCCGACGAATATCCAGATTTTCTTGTGCTTCATTCCTTCCACCAAACTCCTTCTGTGCATCGCACCGCGCCATGCACGCCTGTTTGAACGCCGAGGCGCTATTTTTTCGACAGAATATTCCTCCGACGTATAATGATTAATGATACAATAGAGGAAGAACAGCGGAGATTCGGAGAGATTCGCTCTGCATACTGAATCCACCGCAAAACCCCAACGAAATTATTCGGACGGCCGCCGGGCACTCCTGCGCGGCACACGATCCGCGCGTTCATATAGAAAGGAGATGCATGCTTATGCAGCTGTCCGTTATCATTCCTGTATACAACAGCTCGAGAACGATCAAGAGAACCCTGCGCTCCCTGCTCATGCAGACGTTCAGCGAATTCGAGGTCATCCTGATCGACTCGGAATCCACCGATGACACCGTCCAGAAAATCCACGAATTCATGGATACCCTGACCGAGAAGCAGCCGGTTTTCCGCCTCTTCTCCCAGCCGAACGAGGGCATCTCCGCCTCGAGAAACCGCGGCCTCGACCTGGCGCAGGGTAAGATCATCGCGTTCTGCGACGCGGACGACACGGTCCCGCCGGAGGCCTACGAGAAGATGATGGAATACTGGAGGCTCGTGCCGGACTGCCGGATGGTCGCCGGCCAGTACGACCGCAGGGACGGGTTCACCGTCCATAAGAATCCCCGCAGCGTGAAGATGTGCCAGGATCCGGTCATCCCGAGGAACGACCTCGACTTCATGCACGGCCAGACGCTCTGGAACAAGTGGTTCTCCGCCGACATCATCCGCGAGAACAGCATCCGCTTCCGCCCGTACCTGCACATGGAGGACGGCGTCTTCCTGTTTGAATACCTGCAGCACGTGGACAAAATCGTAACCTGCCCGCACATCGTCTACCACTACTACAAGCCGCTGCCGTTCGACGGAAGGACTGCCTCCCAGCAGAACCGCGTCGAGAACCTCACCAGCGCCGTAGACGCCTACAAGGAGATGGTGAAGCTGACCGAGGGCTGGGGACGCATCTACCACGACGACATGCTCCAGCGCATGGTCTCGACCGTCCTGATCGGCGACTACTACCGGAGGATCTGGGAGCTTGACCCGGAGACCACCCATCTCGCCTACGAGACGATCCTCGAGGCCATGAAGGGACTGGACGAGCAGCGCCGCGAGGAGATCATCCTGAGCAGCTCCGACATGTTCCGGAACGGCATCCTGCGCAGCCCGGAGGACTTCGTGAAATACCCGATCCTGACGATCGCCGTGTCGCCGAAGTACTCCAAGTACCAGGTGCGCACGCTGCTCGACAACCTCATCGGTCAGATTTTCCCTTGTTTTCAGGTGGTTCTGCCGACCAAATTCCAGGATGTCCCGCAGAACGTCAACATCAGGTACATCGCCGAGGATCAGGAGCGGGAATTCTTTCAGAAGGCCCTCGATCAGGCCCGCACGCCGTACATCGCGTTCCTGGACCTGCCGATCATCTACGACATGCGCCTGCTGAGGCAGCTCTACAACCGCCTGGAGAACATGGAGCACGGCGATATCCTCGACATGGCCTCCGCCCGCCCGGTCCTTCTCGACAAAAAACACACCGTACAGTCCGACGTCGTCAACATCGGCTACCGGCAGGAGTACTTCCCGCTCGATGCGTTCTTCTCGAACAAGATGTTCCGGACCTCCGCAATCCGCGGCCTACGCTTCCACTTCAGCGGAAACAACGCCAGGGACTGCTGCCTGCTCGACGCCGTGCTGACCTCGCACCGCTTCCGCAACAACACGATCCCGGTCGCCGTGCGCGAGGACACGTTCATCCGCTGCGCCCTGGAGGCCGAAGGCTCCCGCGGACTGCCGGAGAACATCCTGCACTCCTGCTCCCGCATCATGCACGAGCAACAGCGCCCGATGCCTAAGCTCCCGAAGCGCGCGCCGCTGTACCGCCGGGTCTTCCGCAAGGTCGTCCCTCTCTCCGTCCGCAGGAAGATGCAGAACAAGGACTGATCCCTGCAGCTCAGTTAATCAGACCTGCTGACAGCCAATTACAAATCCAGCTCCGTGATCATGCGCCCGATGCACGCGTCCATGGAGTAGCCATCCCGCAGCTGCGGGATGCTGGCCTCGGCCTGCCTTCTCCGTTCCGCCGCATGCTCCAGCGCACTCGTGACCGCCTCCTGGAAATCCTTCTCCCCGTGATAGAACGAAATCGATCCGGGGAGTTTTTCATATTCCGGGCTGTAGTCGCTGACGATCGGACAGCCGCACGCGGAAGCCTCGATCATCCGGTTGTTCACCATGCCGCTCTCCCGCATCGCCTGAAAATGATCGTTCAGGATGACGGCTGAATTCCGGTAGAGCTCCGGCAGGTCCGCGTACTGTGCCTGCCCATGGAAGTGCAGATACCTGGTGTCGCGCGGATAGAACTTTTCCCATCCGTTCCCCCAGACCTCGAGCGGGATGCCGTATTTCTCGCACCAGGCGACGCAGTTCCGCTTCTCTCCCCTGGTGTTTCCGACAAAAATCAATCCGTACTTCAGCGGCTTATCCTCACCTGATGGATTGACTGGACTGCCGTTCCCTCCTGCCCGGCCCGTCTCTTCCGTTTCTCCCGTCTCTCCCGTCTCTGCAAAAGCATCGGCGGACGACGCCGGATGGAAATCCCTCACGTCCGCGCCGACGATCATCCCGCTGACCGGGACGTTCAGGCGCGCGTTCAGCTTCTCCGCGAGCGGAATCGAGTCGACGTAGACATGGTCGTAGAGCTCGTACTCCTCGTCCGGGACCATGTCCGGATGGCAGACCATCCACATCAGGTACGTGCACTTCTCGTTCCGCCTGTCCGGATGATAGGCGTAGCGGCCGCGCATGACCAGCACGACATCCGCCTGAACCGGCTCGTACCAGTCCTCGTGGCAGTTAAGGATCACATAGTAACCCAGTCTCTCGAGCACCGCCTTCAGCGACAGGCAGTAGGCGTAGTCGCCCCACTCGTATTTCTTCTCGTTGTCCGGAGCCGGGCACTTGATCGCCCAAATCTTCCGCCCCGCGGCCAGGCGCTGCACCTCCGCGTCGCGGAGCGCCCAGACGTCCCTGCGCTGAAACTCGTCCAGGATGGTCTGCTTCAGCTGCCGTATGGCCTTCCTGTTCCGCTTGCCGAACCGCAGCGACTCCGCCGCATCCTGACCCAGCTGCCTAAATTGATCTTTCCAGCGTCCGATCCCCATTCGCTCTCCTTATCCCGCATCGCATCTTCATGTAAATAGCAGAAAAGAATGGGCCCTCACACGGGCGAGGCAGCCGAGCTGCCGCGCCGCATGCGGTCCCATTCTGATTATGCTTTTTTCGCCGGCGTGTGTCCCCGCCGGACTAAAACATTTTTACCCGATTATCCGAGCTGAACCCAGTAATCTGCAGTGCCTGCGGAAGCGGTGTTGCTCCAGCGGTATGCGGACTCTGCGTAGTTATACGTGTGCTTGTAGCCGAGCTGCTGCAGAACCAGCTGCATGTATGCGGAGCGGATTCCTCCTGTGCAGTAAGTGACTACATAATCGTTCGTTCCGATGCCCTTAGCCTTGAACATCTTCTTGAGCGCTGCGTTGCTCTTCAGCTGGCCGTTGCTCTTGAACATATTTGCGAACGGGATGTTGATCGCACCCTTGAGGTGTCCGCCGTTCGTCTCGCCGTACAATTTCGCTCCGTTGTACTCCGTAGCAGTACGAGAGTCGATGATCGTGTACTTGGAGAAGTTCTTCTTCAGCCTAGCCGTCGTGATGTCGTGAGAAGTCGTGTTGACCTTAGAGATCGTGACGTTCTTCGCCTTGAACGTTGCCGGCGTCTTGGTGGTCTTCATGCCCGCCTTCTTCAGTGCCGGGATACCGCCGTTGACGACATGTACATTCTTATATCCGCACTGGATCAGCTGCCATGCGACGCGTCCGTCATCTCCCCAGCCGCCGGTCTTATATCCGGAGCTGATGAGAATGATGTTCTGACTCTTTCCCAGTCCGAGCTTTCCGAGCGCCTTGGCCATCTTCTTCGCGGACAGGGAACGTGCGAAGTTCGCCTCTCCCGGCTTGGTGCCATCCGTCAGCGGTGAGTGTGAGATCTGCTGCCAGACCATGCACTCCGCACCCTTGATCGTTCCGCTCTTCTTAGCCACATCCGCACCGCGGGTGTCGACCAGGACTGCCTTCTTCGCATTGACCAGCTTCTTCGCCTGTGCAGCACTGTATACGTACTTGCCCGTGAAGGTTGAAGTCGCCGCATTGACCGGCTGTCCGAGTCCGAGGAAGCAGACTGTCGTGACCGCGATCAGCGCGCCGACCGCGAACTTGCGCAGTTTCGTTGATTTAACCATTGCTTTATCCTCCCATTTATACATGAAAAAGCATTAAGTGAACATTGTTATTGCGTTATTGCATCGACGGCCTGCCGGGCCGTCTTTCAGAATGCCGCCATTCGCTGTGCCGTCAGCGCGGCAGTTCGGCAGGTCGTATGTTTCAATGCATCTGACCATCAGACCGTTATTTCACCTTGGTCGTGGAGACTTTGCCGACTCTGCACCATCTCCAGTAGGACTGGTCGTAGTTGTACGTATGCTTGTAGCCGCTCATCTGCAGGACCAGCTGGATGTACGCGGAACGGATGCCGCCGGTGCAGTAGGTGACGATCTTGTCGTTCTTGGTGATTCCGGCCTTCTTCATCATCGCGTCGATGTCGGTCTTGGAGATCAGCGTGTTGTTGTCGCGGAAGAAATCCGTGTACGGGATGAAGATCGCGCCCGGAAGGTGGCCGCCCTTGGCCTCGTCGTACTTGGTCGCGCCGTTGTACTCCGCCTTGGTGCGGACGTCGATGATCTTATAGTCCTTGTAGTTCTTCTGCAGCTGCTCCGTCGTGATCGTGTGGTCGTAGTTGATCTTGGTGATCTTTACGGCTGCCGGCTTCGGTGTGGATGCGCCCTTCTGCGTCTTCACGCCTGCGTCGACCAGGCCCTCGTAACCGCCGTTGACGATTCTCGCCTTGGTGAATCCCGCTGCGTTCAGCTCCCAGAGCACGCGCGCGTCATCGCCCCATCCGGTCAGCGTAAGGCCGACGAGATAGATGTTCTTGGTCTTGGTCATGCCGAGCTTGCTCAGGCGCTTGGACAGGTCCGCAGGGGACGGGATCTTGCCCCAGTCCTTGTCTCCTGCCTCGCCGTACTCCGGTCCGCACGTGCAGAGGTCCTGCCAGGTCGTCGCGATCGCGCCCTTGACGGTGCCCTTATTCGCGAACTTGTCGCCCCTGCAGTCGACAAAGAGGACGTTCTTCTTCCCCACCTGTTTTGCTGCATACTTGGCGGAGACGATATACTTGCCGGTGAACGTCTTGGTCGATTTCAGATCGCTTTCCGACTTGCCCTTGGCTCCGCATCCAGTGAAAATCAGCGCCGTGGAGGCGATCAGCACGACCGCGAGCACGCGCTTCCAGTTCATTTTCTCTGCCATATTCATACTCTTTTCTCCATAAAACTAACGGTTATTACTCTTTTCACTATATTTATTATCTTATGAATGGCGGGCCATGACCAATTGAATCTATCAATATCAAGCAGGCGGAAAATTTCCATTCTCGCCTGCCCCTTTCCGCTGAACTCTGCGCTCTCGCCGCCCTTCCCAGCCGTTGAATTTTCAAAACTTTCGTTCCCGGCAGGGCGCCCCGCAGGTGTCTGTTCGTCGGTCAAAAATCCCTACTCGGTCATCAGCTCGCGCACGATCTGGGCCGCCTCGGTCAGCTCCTGCACCGTCGTGTATTCCTCGGTCGTGTGCACCTTATGCATCGCGCCGGAGATGCACAGACCCGCGATCCCGTTCCGTCTCATTACGTTGACGTCGCTGCCGCCGAACGTCGCCACAGGGAAGGTCTCGATGCCCAGCTTTTCTGCCGCGTGCTTGTAGCGCTTAAGCGCCGGGTCGTCCTCATCGACGTGGTATGCATGCAGATGCAGCGTCTTCTCCGCCGTCATCGTCGCGCCCATCTTCTCCGCCTCCTCACGGAAGACCGCAACCGCGTCCTCGTACATCCGCAGCGCCTCTTCATGGTCGGTGGAGCGCAGCTCCCCGCGCACGACCGCGAGCTCCGGGATGATGTTCGTCCCCGTTCCCGCCTCGACGATGCCGATGTTGAACGTCGAGTGGTCGTTGATCCTGCCCTGCGGGATCCTGGTAATCGCACGGGCCGCCGCGGTCAGCGCGCTGATGCCCCTCTCCGGCTCGAATCCCGCGTGCGCTGCCACGCCGTGCACCTGCACGGTGAATGACAGCAGGGTCGGCTCCTGGATGGAGTAGCCGCCGGTTTTGTCGCTCAGGTCGAGGGCAAAGGCCTCCTTCGCCTTAAACACGGACAGGTCCATCGCGGACAAGCCGACGGTGTACGCCTCCTCCGCCGCCGAGAACAGAAACTCCAGCTCCGGGTGCTCCGCGCCCTCCTCCTGCAGCTCCTGGATGACCTCGAGCAGCACCGCGATCGCCGCCTGGTCGTCCGCGCCGAGTACCGTCGTGCCGTCGCTCATGATCTTTCCGTCGTCGTACAGGGTCGCCTTCCTCTCGCAGGCAGGCTCCACGGTGTCCATGTGCGCCAGGAAGAGCAGCGGAGCCGCCTCCTTGCGGTCACGTCCGCCCTTTGCCGGCAGAACCCCGTACAGGTTTCCCGAATTTCCGCCGATGCGCGCCGCGCTGTCGTCCTCGTGGATCACGACCGCCAGCCGCTCCAGCTCGCGCTTCAGGTAATCCGCCATGTCCCTCTCCCGGAACGACGGCGAATCGATGCGCGTCAGTTCCATAAACCGATCGATCAGCCGCTCCTGATTAATCTCACTCATTGTCCGTTATCCTTTCTTTTTCCCTTTTCCAATGATCACCATAGAAATACTTAGTTAAATATCGTAAGAACATTACTGTTATTATATCATTTCTTTCTATTCCCGCATTCTATTCCTGCGCCGCAGCTCTATTCGTCGTCCTGATCACGGTAAAACCACAGGTACTCGTTGTACTTCCGGTTGTAAAACTCGTTGATCTTCTTATCCCGCCAGCGGTCCCGGTCGCTGATGATCGCGAGCATCTCGTCCACGATCTCCTCCTCGCTGCCCGGTTTGGCCGCACGCAGGTAGGCGAGCATGCGCGTCATCGTGTTCTCCGAGCCGAGGCTGTCGGCAATCAGCGCGCCGAGCTCACCCGGGTATCCCAGCGAACCTACTGCATCAATCAGCTGCTGTCTGAGCGCGTGTTTTTTGTCCATAGCAATCCCCCTTCATCATACCCTCTATAATACCATGATCCTCCCGCCCCGCCTCAGACAAAATCCACCTGCCCTGCACACACTTCTCATATATTTTTCAACGGCTGATGCGCTATCGATAGATATTTTCTATAGACAGGCGATATTCGTATATACAGCCTGCCGCGTCATGTATAATAAAGTTATTAAGTTACGTGTCGATCACGCAGTCAATCGGTACGGCACGCAGCTGTAAATTCATATTTTTCAGATTAAGGGAGGAATTTTATGAAACTCACATCCACATTCACCAAGCGTGTGCTTGCGATCGCCCTCTCCGCAGGAATGGTACTGGCTTATGCCGGCATGTCCGCTCCTACTTACGCGAAGACCAAGACCGTCAAGCCGACCAAGATCACACTGAAAGCTGCCGCTAAGACTATCGATGTCAAGGCTAAGACCACTGTCTCCATCAAGAAGATCAAGCCGGCCAAGGCTTCCAAGAAGGTTACCTGGAAGTCCAGCAACAGCAAGATCGCTACCGTCACCAAGAAGGGCGTAGTCAAGGGAAAGAAGAACGGAACCGTTACGATCACAGCTAAGTCCACCGTCAGCAAGAAGGTTAAGGGCACGATCAAGATCACCGTTAAGGACGTAGCACCGACAACCCTCACACTGAACAACGACGGATACCTGTCCATCAACAAGGCAACGACGCTGACAGCAGCGCTGGGAGCAGACGGCGTCTACAACGCAGGCCTGACCTGGACATCTGGCGATCCGGCAATCGCAACTGTAGATGCCAAGGGCGTCGTAACACCGGTTAGTAACGGCAAGGTCGTCATCACCGTTGCGAGCAAGGAAGTTCCTACGCTGACCGATACAGTCACCGTAACGACAGGCATGCAGGGAATCAGCGCAGCAGAAGTTAAGAGCATCATCGACAACAAGACCGCTGGATACGTTCTCATCGATGTAAGAACAGCAAGTGACTTCAGCAAACTGAGCCACCCGGATACTGCAGTCAACGCAGATATGGACAAATCCGTCTCCGATGCTGATGCCCTGGCGAGCATTAAGACAATCACAGCGAACCAGCCGGCAGGAACCAAGTACGTTGTACTCTGCTACTCCGGAAACAGCTATGCGAGAAGAGGATATGGACTCCTGAAGCAGGCAGGCGTAGACGAGGCAAACATCTTCAACCTGGCAGGCGGATACGTAGCACTGAACCCACTGATGGGATGGACTGCTACTGCATAGTTTCTAGCAAACAGATAGTATTTCTATTTATACAAGCCAACGAGGGGACCGCGATTTTCGCGGTCCCTTTTTTCAGTTTCCGTGAACGGGCGACGGCAGCGAGATAATACGACGGCAGGTCGGCCAGTTCGCCGCTCTTACCCACCGCCTCCCGCGCCTCGACGAAAGATCCTACGACGACGGATCCCGGTATGCAGTACACATAGATTAGATCTATCGAAATACCCCCGGAATGACATTCTTGACGATCGTTTTTCAGTAAGAGGTCAACTCTTGAAGTTTTGTGTAACGGCTTTTCCGAATTTCAGCAATGCGTATTTTCCTGCGCCTTGGTGGAACTATTTCACCGCCAGAAAGCGAGTGAAGTAGTCTGACAAATCAAAATGGACTTGATGTTGCATGAAAATGGTCCGCGAGCGGTCGAGATGCCCCACTGTAAGTGTCCACGACAATGGATAAGCGCTTAAGTTGAATGTATATTTGCATAAAACGTCAAAAATCAAGTCTCCATTGGGTCACTGCGGGCAATGTTTTTCTTGAAAAGACCGCGAAAAGCAGATGAATTTCTTTGATCATAAAAAATTACAATGACAGCAAGCCTATAAGATCGAATAACTCTACGGACCGGTTATGTAAGTGCATCGGTTTTTCGCTATTATTGAATTTCGCAAATCGCGTTCCACCAAACTGAAGAATTTGCGACACTGCAGAAATGAATACAATATGCACGGGCAATTAATTCTCCAAGTATGAATCTCCCTTGAAATGGGGCGCGGAGCGACAGCGAACTCGCCTTCATATTTCCAGCACATCAAAACATAAAATGGGGCTGCGTTTTTCACAGCCCCATAGTTTCTCCAATATCAATATTCTCTTTAATATCAATGCCCTGTTCTCTATTATGCGGAAGCATACCTTCGATAACACATCGACCGCAGGCATCGCTGCTGTGAGCTGTGCGAGCGGTCACGTCGCCCGACGCCTTACTCGTCCTTGTCCGTCCCGAAGAAGCGGATCAGGCCGTTGTACAGGTACGGATAGGTGTCGGTGTAGGTGTGCGTGTGCTCGAGCCAGGAGTTGAACGTGATGTTGCCCTGGCGGAAGCTGCCGGACGGGTCGACCCACTTGAAGCCGCTGCGCTTGGCGAGGTCTCTCGCCTGCATCTCCGTCCCCTGGTTCATGAAGTCCGCCGTGCCCGATGCGGCAAAGATATAGACCTTCTTCCCCGGCGCCTTCTCCTTCACGGCATCGGCCATGATCTTGGCGCTTTCCTTGCTGCGCTCCGGCACGTATCCGCCCGGATTGTAGTACATCGCGAGGCTGATCGGCAGGTAGTACTGGAACACGTCCGGGTAATTCTTCAGCGCGCGCCACGTCGCGCAGCCGCCCATGGAGAATCCGCCGATCGCGCGGTGCGCGCGGGACGCCTCCAGGCCCTTGAGCGTCGTGGTCTTCGCGTACGTCGAATACTTCTTCTCGACGGCCGGCGCGAGGTTCTTCACGACCTCCTTGCTGACGTTGTCCAGCTGGCCGTAGTAGTACTCGCCGTACATCGGGTTGTACTCGACGTCGACGACGATCGTCGGCTTGATCTTCCCCGTCGCGATCATGTGGTCCAGAATAAACTTAAACAGGCGCGGTCCCTTCCACCAGCCGAGGAAGGTGTGGTACGTCCCGCCGTAGCCGTGCATCAGGTAGAAAATATCGTACTTCTTCGATGACTTGTACCCGGCCGGCAGGTAGACGATCGCCGGCTGCTTGTACGTCCTGCCGTTGATCTTCACGTTATACCGGAACTCATGCAGCGTGCCCGCGTGGCTCGACTTCTTCACCGGACTGGTGTAGCTCGCCGGCAGCTCCTTGATTCCCGAGATGTCCGGGGGCTGCGACGCGCTCGCAGCCTTCTTCTTTGCCGTACTCTCCGTCTGCGTGCCCGACTTCCCGGCTGTCTTGCTGGACAAAGCTCCCCCGCCCAGGAAGTGCACGCACAGCGCGATCACCAGGATGATGACCAGCGCCACGAACACGTAAAACCGCTTGTGAATGATATACTTCTTCTTGTTGTTCATCGTATCCTTTCTCTGATCCAATATCCGATATTCAATATTCGATATCCGACGGGCGGCGGCCAGGCTGCCCGTTTCCTGTATACAAAATTCTTATCCAAGCGCGACATCCATCGCCATCATCATCGTAAACCCGACGGCGAACATGACCACGCCCCGGTCGCTGTGCTCGCCCTGCGACATCTCCGGAATCAGCTCCTCGACGACCACGTAGATCATCGCGCCGGCCGCGAAGCCCAGCAGGTACGGGAGCACCGGGACCATCATGTCGGAAAGCACGATCGTCAGGATTCCGCCGATCGGCTCCACGACGCCGGACAGGAAGCCGCCCAGGAACGACATTCCCTTTCCCATGCCCTCGGAGTGGAGCGGCATGGAGATGATCGCGCCCTCCGGGAAATTCTGAATCGCGATGCCGAGCGACAGCGCCAGCGCGCCGCCCGCGGTCAGTCCCGCGTTTCCGTTCAGCCAGCCCGCGATGACGACGCCGACCGCCATTCCCTCCGGGATGTTGTGCAGCGTGACTGCCAGCACCATCATTGCGGTCTTGGTGAGTTTGCTCTTTGCCGCATCAGGGCCTTCCGGCTCGTCGCTGTTCAGGTGCAGGTGCGGGATGATGTGGTCCAGCAGGAGCAGGAACAGCGTGCCGATCCAGAATCCGATGAACGCCGGCAGAAACGACAGCTTTCCCATGTGCGCACTCTGCTCCATCGACGGGATCAGCAGGCTCCAGACCGACGCGGCCGTCATGACGCCCGCCGCGAACCCCTGCAGGATCTTCTCGACCCGGGTGCTCAGCTGATTTTTCATGAAGAATACGCATGCCGCCCCGAGCGTCGTGCCCGCGAACGGAATGAGAATTCCATATGCCGCCTGTACGTTCATTCCTCATCCCCCCAGGATTACTATCCATTATCGTCCGTTTTCATGATTTTTTCGGTATTGACGAATCCGGTCCGGCCCTTCTGTCCTCGCCGTAAAATCCCCGATGCGCCGCGAGGCCTACCTGGTGCAGCCCTTGACCCACTTGATGAAGTTCGCCTCCGCGTCTCCGCTGCGCTCCGCCATCGTGTGGCCCTGCCCCCAGACAGTCGTGAAGTCGACCTTGCTGACATTGCTGTCCGCCTTGAGGGCGAGCGCCAGGTTCATCTCTGTCGTCAAAGCCGTGTCGCCCTGCTCGATTCCCGTGTTGATGCGCCAGTACTTCGCGACGTTCGACTTTCCGAATCCGGAATAGTAATTGTCGAGGTAGTACATCGGGTTGTACATGTTCATCCTCTGCGTAATTCCGGTTCCGAGCGAATCCCTGTATTTCAGGTCCTTCGCATAGGCCTTCGCGTAAGAGGCCTTCCAGCCGCTCTTCTTCGCGTACTTCGCCGCGTTCCTGCTCATCAGCTTCGCCATCACGGAATCGAAGTGCAGGCTGTCGTGCGCGGCCGTGCCGAACAGGTTGTTCTCGGCCTGCGAGCGGTCGAGCGCATCGAACGCCCCGACGTCCTTGGACGCCGACTTGCAGTTTCGGATGAATCCCTTGAGCTTCAGCACCTTAGCGGTGTTCGTCTTCTTATCGTACTTGATCCATGTACCGCCCTTATTCAGCGCCTTGATGTACGCCGCTGCGGTCTTATACGTCTTTCCGGACGTCGATGACGTGCTGCCGGATGACGACGGTGCGCTTCCGCTCGGTGCACTTCCGCCTGACGAACTGCCGGTCGATGACGGCGCGCTCCCACTCGGCGCACTGCCGCTCGGCAGAGACCCGCTGGCCATGGAACCGCCGAAGTTGCCGGACGCCTGTGTCTGGCTGCTCGCCGTGTACGGGAAGTCCGTGTCCTTCAGGAAGTGGTTCAGCGAGGTCTGGATCACGGAAATCATATAGTTATAGTAGGAACCGGACAGATAGATTCCGGAGCTGCTCTTCTTCAGCTTCAGCGTGTTTCCGCTTCCGTCCTTCAGCTTAAGCGCGTTGATGTACGTCGCGTACTCCCTCGCCATATCATCAGAGAGCAGGCTCGTCCACTTTCCGGACGCGCGTGTGCCCTTCGTTGCGAACTGACCCATGTTCCACTCGTAGGCCTCGTCCGCCTGGTCCAGGCTCGTGATCGGGCACCAGCACATCGCTCCGCAGATGTTGTCGTCGATGTAATTTTTGTCTTTGTCATACATCGCCGCGCCGATGGAGGTCAGGTACTTGTAGTAGAGCGAACTGTTCCCGCTCGCCCCCATCAGGCTGCTCTGTGCGCCTCCGCCGCTGTGACCGAAGGTGAAGATGCTGTCGGTGTCCCCCGGCAAAGACCCGCTGTTATAGCGGAAGTACCGGACTGCCGCCTTCAGGTCGGTCACGCCCCATGGCGCACCGCCGCTGTAATTGCTGCCGTTGTCCCTGCCGCGCATGCCCGCGTAGACATAGATGAATCCGGCCTTCATATAGCTCTTGATGCTGCTGTAATCGTAGGACGTCGGCGCCTCCTGCGCGGAATATCCCGGCGTATTGACCGGGAACACGATCGGCGCCGTCTTCGCGGTGTAGTTTCCGCACTTTCCGCCCTTCTTCACCGTGCAGGTGTACGTGCCGTCGCTGTTCTTCTTTCCTTGGAAATACTCGCCCGGGACGTAGATTCCCATGGTCTCGTACTCCGTCGCCGCCGGCTTGCTGCAGTACTTCACCTTCACCCGCCAGTAGACGTCGTGCGTGCTGTCGTACTGCCACTTACCCTTGTCCAGCGTCAAAGCAGACGAGTCCTGTGTGTAGTTCTTGATCATCTTCTTTGCCGCCGCACTCGACGCCGGGCTGTACGCCTTAGCCGTCTCACTGTCACTGCTGCCTGAACCGCAGCTGCAGCATACGACCATCGCCACCGCCAGCACCGCCGTCAGCAGGATCGTCGATTTCCGACCCCTGATTCCTGTCTTTCCTTTCATCTCCCAAAACCTCCCCAAGGCTCTGCTTCGCCATGAACCCTCATAGCTTTCAAGAATTCGATTATCCAAATATTATACCACATTCTGAAAATTTATTCTCCCAACCTCGCCGTGCATACCGCGCATCAGACAAATAAAGAGAGGGCTGCTGCCCCCTCTTCAGATAATGTAAGTAATGTAGGTAATATAGGAATTTCTATAATTGGAAAATGTGGATTTCTGTAAAATGCAGGTATTTCCTGCGGTCCGTATACTTAGCTGTCTGCGTTCCTGACTTCGTCTGTCTGCGACTGGCTGTACCCGAAGAAGCGGATCAGACCGTTGTAGAGGTACGGGAAGGACTGTTTGAAGCTGTGCGAGCGGCCCTCCCAGCAGTTGTAGGTGACGTTTCCGTCCCTGAAGCTGCCCGACGGATCGACCCACTTGAAGCCTCTGCACTTCGCGAGGTCTCTCGCCTGCATCTCCGTTCCCTGGTTCATGAAGTCGTCGGATCCGGAGGCGGCAAAGACGTAAACCTTCCGCCCCGGCGCCTTGGTCCTGACCGCATTCGCCATGGTATCGGACGTCTGTACGCTTCTCTTCGGCACGTAGCTGCCCGGGTTGTAGTACATCGCGAGGCTCATCGGCACATAGTACTTGAATACGTCCGGATAGTTCTTCAGCGCGCGCCAGGTTGCGCAGCCGCCCAT
The DNA here is from genome assembly GCA_903789635.1 of uncultured Eubacteriaceae bacterium. GTDB lineage: Bacteria > Bacillota > Clostridia > Peptostreptococcales > Anaerovoracaceae > Aminicella. The sequence goes on along the minus strand of CAIFEY010000001.1, from coordinate 183,994 downwards.
GGAGAACCCGCCAATCGCACGGTGTGCGCGGGATGCGGCGAGGCCTGCCTCCGTCGTGGACGTCGCGTACGTGGAGTACTTGCTCTCGACGGCCGGTGCGAGGTTATTGACGATTTCCTTGCTCACGGTATCGAGCTGGTCGTAGTAGTATTCGCCGTACATCGGGAAGTACTCGACGTCGACGACGATCGTCGGCCTGATCTTGTGATCGTAGATCATGTGGTCCATGACGTATTTAAACGGGCGCGCGCCCTTCCACCAGCCGAGGAAGGTGTGGTACGTGCCGCCGTAGCCGTGCATCAGGTAGAAAATATCATACTTCTTCGATTTATCATAGCCGGCCGGCAGGTAGACGATCGCCGGGCGCTTATAGGTCTTTCCTTTATAGGTGACCTTGTATCTGAACTCATGCAGTGTGCCGCCGTCCCTGCGGTTGGAAAGCGGAGTGACGTAATTCGCCGGCATGGTCTGGATTCCGGAGACATCCGGCACCGCTCCTGAGCTTGCCGAGGAATCGTTCCTTACGTCCAGCGCGCCATTCTCTGACTGCGCCGCGTTCGTCGTTGTATTGACAACAGTCGCAGAGTTCTTATCCGGGGATCCGTTTCCGCCGAAGAACCCGACAATCATCGCGACCGATAACACCACCGCTGCCGCGGCTGCAAATGCCTTCTTATGCCGGTGTAATTTCATCATATTTCTCTTCGTCCTTTCTTTCTCGTCCGCTGCAGTCGGCGTATGCCGCCGTTCTTTCGCATAAAGATCACGGACACCGCAGTATTCTATCTTAACACTTGACCGGGGGCAGGGCAATCGCCGCCGTCACATCGACAGGGCCCCGGATGATACGGGGCAGCGATGCGTTCCGATGCACTGCGATGCATTCCGTATCCCTCGCCCCGTATTTGATTTTCTCTATTGTACCGCAGCAAATTCTTAGCCGGTCTTTCAGAATTCTGAAAAAACCTGAAGCCTGTCCTGCAGACGGCAGCCGCCCTCCCCGCCGAACACGATGTGTTCCGCAGAGAGGGCGGCTGCCTTTGAACCCTTCCGGGCAAATGGGAATAAAATAATTGTAAAGAGTAGTATGAGTGTAACGTTGGTTTCTCTCCCGGTTCGTATCGCTGCCGGGAACACTTAAGAAATATTTTCTTATCCGATTGAGAATCCGTATTTCAGCGGATCTTCCGGATCTATGAGATAGGTAGCGATTCCGGTGAGATTACTGTATCCGGTTACCATTGGCACCACGGCGTCGTAATCACCGACCTTCGTCAGCTCCTTAATCTCCCCCTTGAATAACGTGCCTATGAAACTTTCATAGACGAACGGCTGGCCGACCTCAATTTCACCCCATTTATACAGGGTGGCGAGCTTGGCGCTCGTTCCCGTTCCGCACGGAGAGCGGTCTGCCTGCGCGTCGCCGAAGATGACGACGTTCCGCATGTCCGCAGAATCCGGGTTCGGAGTAGGACCGTAGAATTCCACGAGGTCGACCTGGTCGATATCGAGCTCCGGATGCTTTACCGGAATCTCCTCGTGAATCTTCCGGAGGATCTTCATGCCAAGCTCGGTGTATGCCGGCACGGACTTCGCGTTAATTTCACCGATGTCGAGCTGCGCGGTGTTCACCAGCGCAAAGAAGCTTCCGCCGAACGAGATGGTAAAGTGAATGTCCTTTCCATCGATATTCACGGACTGGTTCTCCAGGTAGACGAACGCCGGAACGTTCGTCAGGGTAACGCTCTCCACCTTTCCGCCCTTCACCATGGCCTTGGTTCTGACGATTCCCGCAGGAGTGTCCAGCACGACCGTGTTCTCCCCCTCATGGGAAGGGATCATTCCTGCCTCGATCACCACGGTGACCGCGCCGATCGTGCAGTGGCCGCACATGTTCAGGAATTCTCCCGTCTCCATGTAGTCCACGCCGAAATCAGCCTCTTCATGCACCGGCTTGCAGAGGATCGCACCGAACATGTCGTGATGTCCGCGAGGCTCCAGCATCAGCGCCGTGCGGATGTGATCGCAGTGCTCCTCCAGCCATTTCTTCTTTTCGATCATGGTCGCACCCTGAGGCTCCGGAACTCCGCCGACAACGATCCTGCAGAATTCTCCTTCCGTATGCGCATCCACGACCTTGATTCTCGACTCGAACCGCGACTGATCGACATCGATGTCGTAATCGGTCATGCCGGACGGCTGACGATAGTTGATATAATCCGAATCCAGGAGCAGCTCCGACTTTCTGAAGCTGTCCTTAGTCTCACTCTCGAAGCGGTTCGGAGCCTTTTCCTCTACGGAAACGGAGATATCGCTCTCCTTCCAAACGCCGGATACATCACTCAGTGTCTTTCTGACGGCCTTCGCCATCTCGAGCTTCTTCTGCTCACTTTTCCCCGGATACAGCTTGATATTAATATGTGGCATATCTGATTTACCTGTCCTTCCCCGCCCCATGCGGCACCGTCGCCGCACGGAGCATCAGCAATACCGTATTCACAGCGCACGCCCGGTCCTTACTCCCAGTTAGTGCCGACGCCTGCGGCGAGCGCCTTGTCGTAGATGACCTTGGCCGCGCAGAGGTCCTGCGCACCGACGCCGACGGTCTCGTAGACGATGATCTCGTCGTCATTCTCTCTGCCGACGAGCTTGCCCAGGGAGACGTCTCCGATATTTCCGGTGACGTCCGCTTCGGTGATGATGCCGTCCGCGATAGGGATCAGCAGGTCTCCGGTCTCCGCAAGTGCGGCCTCGGTTGAATCAAAGTAGATCTTTGCCGTTCTCGGGAGCAGAGCCGGATCCAGCTCATGCTTGTTCGGCTCGTATGTGCCCACGCAGCTTACTGTGCAGCCCGGTTTAATCTTGGTCCCATCGAAGACCGGCTTCGGGGAAGGTGTCATGGTGATGAATACGTCCGCGTCTACGGTTGCCTCATCCGCACTGCCGGCAGGAGTGATCTTTACCTGATACTTAGCCAACTCCTTCTGCATGTTGCTGCAGAAAGCGTTCAGTCTCTCAGCATTCAGGTCGTAGACCTTTACCTCCTCAAGGTTTTTGCAGGCACACAGCATCGCCTCCAGCTGGGTTGCCGCCTGTCCGCCGGTGCCGATCAGACCGCCGATCTTCGCATCCTTTCTCGCAAGATGGCGGAATGCAACGCCCGACGACGCTCCGGTACGGTACTGGGTCACCGTGTTTCCGTCCAGCAGAGCGATGACGTATCCCGTGGAACCATCCATCAGGACGACCTGGGCAGGCGCGGAGACGAGGCCCTTGTCAATATTCTTCGGGAAGATGTTGATGACCTTCAGCGCGGCGGCATTCATGCTCTCCGCATAAGACGGCATGAACAGGAATTCCCCGTCCGGTGCAGGAATCTTGGTCCTGAGCGGAATGTCCACCGTATTCTCCGCGACCATCTCGAACGCACGCTCCGTAGCGTCGATGATCTCTTCCATGTCTACAACTTTCTTGATTTCTTCTCTGGATAACAGCAGCATTTTCTAACCTCCTGAAAATGTATTTAGTAAAGGAATTCTTTTGTCCTGTCTATGACGCCTGCGACGTCTGTGCCTTCTGACTGCTCTTGCGGATAGTCAGCACGAAGCTGATCGACATATACACGAGCACGCACGCGACGATGATCGTAAGATAGTAGATCGGCATCGATTTTACGACCGCGTAGGCGAACCATACGCCCACGATGCCCGTCGGAATCGCAATAAGTGCAGCGTTTCTGTTGTAACGGCCCGCCTTGACGAACTCCATGGAAGTGATCGGCATCAGCAGTGAGCAGGATCCCATCATGATTGGGAAAGCCACCGTCAAATTCATTCCAAGCAGTGCGCACAGTGCCATGCAAGGGGCATAGAGTCCCACTCCAGCGCTCATCAATGCGCCGAGGACAAAGTTCACCGCAACCGCGATGACGAGCTTTCCGCCGGTCAGACCCGTTGCGGTTCCAAGCATTACGAACGGTCCGACCTTGTTCACCTTAAGCACGAGAACGATGGCGACGATCGGCAGCAGCACCGCCAGCACGCCTCTGATCTGGTTTACCGGCAGCTTGGTCATGATCTTTGCGCCCACGTACGATCCCACCATTGACGCCGCGATCATGGAAAACAGCGTAACCGGCTCGACCTCGATCAGCCCCAGGAAGAGCAGGAACTCGAACGCGACCGGAATGGAGAAGATGACGTTTCCGTTGCCCGGCAGGTCCTCATCCGGACTGAGCCTGGTAAGCCGGAAGAACACCATCTGCGTGGCATTGCTGCCGATTCCCAGTGTATCGAGGAAGTTCAGAACCGCTCCCATGATTCCGTATGCGACAAAGTGTGAAACCGGCTCATCTTTCTCCCTGTTCCTGATGGCATCTCTGTAGATGTAAATCGTCAGCACAATAATGAAGAAAATGGTAATTACTCGAAAAAACAGTACCATAATTGCCCTCCTGACATTTCTCTGACATTACGGTCTGTAAACCGCATCCAGGTCCCAAGGCTGCATAGCGCCGCCCTGCTCCGCCGGTCTGCACATCTGCGCGTAAATGTTCAGCACACCCTTCTGCTGCTTCAGCGGCGGACGAACCCAGCTCTTTCTTCTCTCTGCGAGCACCTCATCGGAAACCAGCAGATTGACGAACCCGTTCGTGATATCCATCTCGATCACATCCCCGTCCTCGATGAGTGCGATTACGCCGCCGTCATATGCTTCCGGCGTCACGTGGCCGACGATGGCTCCATAGTTGAATCCGGAGAATCTGGCGTCCGTGATCAGTCCGACGCTCTTATCCAGGCCCTTTCCGATCAGGGCGTCGATGCTGAGCATCAGCTCCTTCATTCCCGGCGCGCCCTTGCAGCCCTCGTAGCGGATGACCAGGATGTCACCAGGCACGATCTTTCCGGCCATGATGGCATCGTATGCCTGCTGGTCGCCGTCGAATACCTTGGCCTCACCCTTGATGTACTTGACCTCATCGAATACCGCGGTAGGTCTGACGATCGCGCCTGCCGGCGAGATGTTTCCTCTGAGGATTTTCAGTCCCGGCTCGTGTGAAACCGGATTATCCAGCGAGTGGATGACCTCGTTCGGCTTCGCCTCGACGGTGTCGAGGATGTCCTTCCAGGTATTTCCATACATCGTCGGCGCATCCGTGTGCATCTTCGACTCCAGCATCTTCATCACGTTCTTGACGCCGCCTGCATAGTGGAAGTCCACTACCGTGTACGGGCCGCTCGGGATTACCGCATTGATGCAGTAGATCTCCTTCGCATACTTCTCAAAGTCGTCAAGCGTGAGGTCGATGCCCAGCTCGTACGCATAGGCCAGGATGTGCAGTACGGCATTGGTCGATCCTGCCACGGCCATGTCGAACATGATGGCGTTCTCCAGCACCTCCTTGGTGATCAGCTGCTTAGGCGTCCGTCCGGACTTGGCCAGCTGAACGACGTACTTTCCTGCGGCTCTGGCGGCTCTGATTCTCGCATTGTCGGAAGCCGGAATCGTCGATGTTCCCGGCATGACGAGGTTCAGGACCTCTCCGAGCATCTGCATCGTATTCGCGGTTCCCATGGATGGACATGCGCCGAAGGACGGGCACACGCAGTCCTCCATCTCCATCAGTTCATCCTCTGTGGCACCCGAGAATCTTGCAGCATCCAGGTCTGCCTCGACGACCGTTTTTCCGCAGTAATTTCCGGCCTGCATGGATCCGCCGGTTACTACCATCGCCGGGATTTCCAGTCTGCATGCTGCCAGGTAGCATCCTGCGATGATCAGGTCGCAGCTCGCGACGCAGCAGATCGCGTCGAAGTTGTGCACTCTGGAGACGAACTCGATGGACATCGCTACGATATCTCTTCCGACCTGCTCGTACTTCATCTCGTCTGCACCGTTGGCCACGTTTCCGCAGGTCGCCGGGATTCCGAACTCCACCGGGATTCCTCCGGCAGCCCAGATTCCCTCCTTCACGGCTTCCGTCACCTGACGCAGGTGCGCTGTACCAGGGGAACCGGACATATACGAGTTCGGTACTCCGATATGCGGTTTCTTGCGGATATCCTCATCCGAATATCCTGCGGCTTTCATCATTACGCGGCGGTGAGCAGCCTCTGCTCCGTTCCAATATTCTTTGCCCATGATTTAACTCCTTTCACGAAGACATCTCTTGTTGGCTTGATTATAGGACATTGTCAAACTCTTGACGACCTCGCGGTTTTTGGGCTCTGACCAAAAAATCTTTAGGCTGGTTATCGCCATATGACCAAAGTATTGAAAATTACACGTGCTATAATGAATGGAGAAAAAACGTACAGCAGAGTTACGGAGAAATTTCTATGAATAACAAATATGAGATCATACTGGATGTTTACAAGACCTGCAACTTTTCTGTAACCGCGGAAAAATTCAGCTACACCGCGTCGGCCGTGAGCCAGATCGTGAAGAACTATGAGAACCAGCTGGGTGTTCAGCTGTTTTACCGAAAACACAACGGCATTGAGCCTACGCCGAATGCAAAGTACATCGTCGACGAGCTTCAGAAGATCTGCGGAATCGAGAATAAGATCGACCAGATCGCGCTGAGCCTGAACAACCTGACCTCCGGATTCATCCGCATCGGGACGATCCAGAGCATTTCTTACCATTGGCTTCCGGAAATCCTGAAGGACTTCTCGGAGCAGTACCCGAAAATAAAATTTGAGATTGTCATCGGCGGATTTCAGGAGCTGGAGGATAAGATATTGTCAAACTCAATAGACTTGATGTTCACTTCAGAATATGCGGTCAAAGATCTCGACTTCACCTCTCTCGGCACAGATGAGCTGCTGCTCGTCCTGCCCCGCGGACACAGACTGTCGAGTAAAAAATACGTCCGGCTCACCGACATCCGGGACGAAGACTATATTTCCACATCGGATAAACTGGACTACGAGGCGGGAGAAATTTTCAGAGCCTATAAGATACAGCCGAACGTCACCTACGAGCTCAACGATGACTACGCGGCGATCAAGATGGTCGAGGCCGGGTTCGGCATCACCATTCTGCCAAAGCTCCTGCTGAAGGACATCCCGTTCGACGTCTGCATACGGCACTTCGACGAGCATTTCAACCGGACCCTGGGCGTCGCGTACAAGAAGCAGGGGGACTTAAGTCCCGCGGCACGCGTGTTCATGATGTACACGCAGCGCTGGCATTCCGAGCACCATGCAGAAGAATAGAAATCGTCTTTATGACAAAGTAAAAAGCCCCCGAGAACATCACGTCTTCGAGGGCTTGAGGTTTATTTACTGATGGATACCCTGATACACAGGTTTATTTTTTGCCATACTTGAAGTGGTTGTAGATCACACGGACGAACATGATAACCGTGACGCCAAGGCCGACCCAGCCGGAGACGACCCAGACATAGTTCATGATGACCTCGTACGGCACCAGGATCGCGACCAGGAAGCCGATCAATGTGCCGACGACCACCATCACCTTGTACTTAGGCGTTCCGTCCTTAGCGAACGGGGTGATCGAAGACCAGAGCAGCGGGCAGGTCGTCGTGAACAATGCAGCAAAGATCATGATTGCGTAGATCGAGCCGAATCCTTTGACGATATGACTTGCGACATAGAGGAACGGGACATCCAGGTCAGCTACCTGGGAAATGTTCGCGATCATCGCGAGACCCATGACGAATTCTGCGGCGCCGACCAGGGAATTGCCGATCGTCTGTCCGATCATCAGGTTCTTCATGCTGTGCTCCTGCTTCAGCTCGACGGCGAAGTTCGGATACCACAGAATCGTGCTGGTCGCGAGGATAATGCCGGCGATGAGCCAGCTGTTGGACGCCTTCATGTGCTCGATCTTACCGGAGGAGACCAGTTCTACGCCTTTCACCAGGCTGCCGCTTGTGATTCCCCGGACGACCGCGATCAGCGAGATGACGAGCGCGATCAGGATCAGGATCGGTCCGATCTTGCTGATGATGTTGACGATGCTCTTAAGTCCGAACAGGCTGGTTATGCAGCATGTGCCAGCGATAATCGCCGCGCCGACCCACATCGGAGCGCCGTACTGCTCTTTCAGGGAAGATGCGGCGCCGGTGTACATGACGATCACGCACATATAGAGATAGAAAATGTAGAAGTAATTGATGACTGTTCCGAGTCCCTTGCCCAGATAATACTTGAGTACCTGTTCACCCGTCGTGAGATTGAACCTCTCGGACGCGTATGCCAGGCAGTAAATGCCGATCGCCATTGTCGCCGCGAACGCGACAGCGGTCAGGGCGGACCACCATCCGAAGACGGAGAAGTACTGCATAACTTCCTGGCCTGTAGCAAAGCCGGTGCCGATGTTGAATGCGAGCACAGCGCCCATGACAGTGAAGACCGATTTCCAGCTGATCTTGTTGTTCATGTTACTCTCCTTTATTTACTATATAGATTATTCTCCATATAGATTACTTACCCTATAGGTTATTGCACAATCAATCATCCATGGAAGCCAGGGCCTGCTGCAGGTCCTCGATCAGGTCGCGGCTGTCCTCCGCTCCGACAGAGATTCTGACCAGGCCTTCCGACAGCCCCATGCGGTCCAGCTCTTCGGCGGAGAAATTGTTGACGAAGGCGGTTCTTGGATGGGTGAATGTCGTGCGGATCCCGCCCAGGGTTCCCAGATAGCAGATCAGCTTCAGATTCTTCATGAATTTGGCGACTTTCTCGTGATCATCCTCCAGACGGAAACTCAGCATTGCTCCGTACCCGTAGTCGGTGTCGAACATACTCGACGCAAGTTCATGCTGCGGATGATCCGGCAGGCTCGGGTGATAGACTTCCTTTACGTGCGGATCTTCTGCCAGGGCCTTCGCGATACGGATGGCATTCTGATTCTGCGCCCGGACCCGCATGCTCATGGTCTTGATCGAACGCAGCGTCATCCAGGAGCTGACCGGATCCAGGCAGCACCCCAGGAGCAGATACTTCGGATAGATCCGATCGATCAGCGCCTCGGAGGCCGTCACGCATCCGCCGGTGATATCGCTGTGCCCGCCGAAGTATTTTGTCATGCTGTGCAGAACGATGTCAGCCCCGTGCTCCAGCGGCCTGTAGACGAACGGTGTCGTGAATGTGCTGTCCACAACCGTGAGGATGCTGTGTTCACGGGCAATTTCCGTGATCGCCTCCAGGTCCGTCACCAGAGTCAGCGGGTTCGCGATGATCTCGGTATAGAACATTTTTGTATTGCTCTTCACGGCCTTCTTGACCGCTTCCGCATCCGTGAAATCGGCAAAGCTTACTTCAATTCCGAAGTCAGGCAGGAGCCATTCGGCAATTTCAATGGTCTCGCCGTAGATGGCACTGCTCATGACGATGTGATCCCCGCACTTCAGCAAAGAGAGCAGGACCGTAGAGATGGCCGCCATGCCTGATGAGCAGATCAGTGTCTTCTCCCCCTTCTCCAGGAAAGAAACCGCTGCGCCGAGCTCATCCCTGTTCGGATTGCCCGAACGATTGTAATAGTATCTGCCGCCCTTATCCGCAAAGACATAATCGTCCATATCGTCTAAGATATATGCTGTCGCCGGATAAATTGCCGGTGTTTCAGGGTTTTTGATGATGCCCTGAGGTCTGGTCCCCTGATAGAGCACCTCCGTGTCAAGATTGTAGCTCATACTTCTCCCTTCCATAATTAAAACTATTAAAACAATTACAGCTCGAACCGTTTTTTTCTTAATACCAGCATACATCTTATAGTTAAAATAATGTCAATAGGTATTGCACTGCGAATTTTTGCATCAAAAGAACCTCGTATCTAATAAAATACAAGTGAAAAAGTATATTTTGTCATACATGCGAAAATCAATTGCCAAAAAACTAACAAATGAGAAAGCAAGAACCTTATACCCGGAGCAAGGTGCTGCCTTCCGATCGCAGCTCCGTTCGCGGGATCAGATCATGATCTGCACCTCGTACATGGCGTCGGACCAGTCAACCAGATTGTCTTCAAATTCCAGGGCCAGAATAGTGTCACGATGCGAAAGCCCCGTGAAATACGTCGTAAGGCGGTCGACGTTCCAGCATTCCCTCAGGATAGGCGTGCGGAAACAGACAAAGTCCCCCTCCGGAATTACCCGAATGTCCCGGCTGACAAAGTCCGGCATGGACTTGATGAGAATAAAATAGCTGCTCGGGCGGAACTTCTGCTGGACGAGGTCCTCCATGTGTACGCGGTAGCCGTACTGGCGGCGGAAAGTAAGGTCACTGCAGAGGGGACTTCCCTTTTTTTCAGCCAGCCGGATCTCCATGTCGCTGAGCGGTTCATCCGGGTCACATGGGACTTCCAGCACATAGCGCTCCGGAAGATGAACGCGGTAATAGTCCGAACCTTTGTCACCCTGGCCGCTGAACGTAAAATAGTTGATATACCAATCAATATCCTTGATCTGCTCGACCGTCTGATTAATCTGATCCAGCAGCGCCTCTTTCCTCGCCGAGAGCAGCGGGAGCAGATGATCGATGGTGCCCTCATGAATAATCGGCCCGATTTCTTCCAGGGAGAGCCCCAGTCCCTGCATGTACTTGATGCGGTCAATGACATGGAACTGCGTGTAGGAATAGTAACGATATCCAGTCTGTTCATTGGTATATATGGGTTTAAGAATGTTTTTCCGGTCGTAATACCGCAGGGTCTGCGTGGATACACCCAGCAGTTTTGCTGTTTCTCCGATAGAATAATACTCTTTCATGGCCATCCCTTCTCATCCTGTTTATTCAGCAGAGCGATCAATAACACGAACTTATTATTTTGTTAATTTTATCAGAATTCGCAGGATTCATCAATCACATCGGCGCACTCGTCTCTGCCTTGATCAAGCTGGTACATTAGGGCGGCGTGGCAATACTGGGACAAGCACTGACGGTGCAGCAGTGAATTGACAACACTGCTGCGGAACTTTGGCGGAGGAAGATGGTAATATAATATCCACCATTTTCTTGCTGTAACGATCGCACGATTACGCTCACACCGCCAGCCTCGGCGGGGTATGGCGCGCCAGCGTTAGGAATTCGGCCCATTCCTTGCCAGTTTCCCAACTCGTCAAAAAAAGTTAGGGAAAACGGCGCCGAAAATCCGATATTCCCAAATTCCGGGGAGGTCGGCGGGCGCCTCCGTCACCGCGGGCAGAGTACGATCATCGTTTTGACCAGTGCGCCCGCCGTCATTGACTGCACCACCGCCGTCATTCTGGACAGACTGCATAATCCGCCACAAAACATCGTCGTGTTGTCGTCCATTTTCCAGCGGCAGCGGCGGTGTTCCCCTCGCTCATCGATGATCATCGTCCCGCGTATACCCCTATAGGGTATAATATCTACCCTCCCACTGCAGGTGACTTGGGAATTTGAGCCATATAGGTGTCATTTTCCTAAATTTCCAGAGGCGAGTGGGAAAATAGACTTCTAACGGTGGTTTTTCCCAAATTTCAGGCCCCCGTGCGCCATCGCCGGACGGTCTCACGACGCTCGTGCCTCTCGGAGTTCGACTCTCCTCCACGAAAAAAGGACCCCCCTCGGGTCCGCCGGAGATGAGGAGAGTCCGCCGGGGCCCCTTCCCCGGCACGCCTCGCTCCCCCTTCGGTCGCTCGGCGCACTCTCTGTTCGACCGTCCACTGGACGGTCTCACGACGTTCGTGCCTCTCGGAGTTCGATTCTCCTCCACGAAAAAAGGACCCCCTCGGACCCCGCCGGACATGAGGAGAGTCCGCCGGGGCCCCTTCCCCGGCACGCCTCTCTCCCCGTTCAGTCGCTCGGCGCACTCTCTGTTCGACCGTCCACTGGACGGTCTCACGACGTTCGTGCCTCTCGGAGTTCGACTCTCCTCATCGCGTTATTCCACGAAAAAAAGGACCTTTCAGGTCCTTTTTTTTCGTGAATGGAGATGAGGAGAATCGAACTCCTGTCCGAAAACATTTCCGCCTCACTTTCTCCGGGCGCAGCTGATGGATTATGATTCGCCCCGTCGTCCGTCCGTCAGCAGACTGGCGATTTCGCTATCCCCTAAGTCCCTATCCGATCGGGGAGATTCGGATAAGTTTTCCTGCATAATTTGATGCCATGATTCCGACCTGCAGGTGAACCGGAGATGACAAGCTTAAGGCTGTAACTAAGCAGCCAGAGCTAAATTGCTATTATTATTTTTAGCGTTTAAATTTAAGGTGCCATTTTTAACGCAGACTTGGCGACTGCGGCCCGCTTATGAAGTTTCTATACCCCCGTCGAAACCTTTACATCCCCACGGTGTGATGCCGGACGGATCCGGCATCATACTTCTCGCTTGTACTATTATTATACACGAAAAACAAGGCGGGTAAACCCTTAATAAAGGCCGCGCGGCAGGTGTTAGAGTTAATCTAACCTCATACACAGACAACTAAAATAATGTATCAAAGTCGTTAATTAGATATCTCTAACCATCGCTATTCTACTCCATTCTTTTCCGTTTGTCAATTTGAGAAGTATTCTCAGCGTGACAGCGATATAGCCGCCACTGCGGATTTATTATTCCTTACAGAAAAACCCTTATGAAGATAAACGCCGCCAGATACAACGCCAGCAGCACGTACGAGACATAATCCGCCGTTCGATACCGAAGCGGGTACATCCTGGAGACTTCGTGGCTTCCGGAGTATCCCCGGGCTTCCATGGCCATTGCTAAATCGGAGGAGCGGTTGACACTCATCATGAACAGAGGAAGCAGCAGCGTAATCACGCCCTTGCATTTCTGCAGAATGTTCCCTTCTGAAAATTTGGCTCCACGGGCCGCCTGGGCATCCATCAATAAATTCAACTCTTCAAACATGATCGGGATGAAGCGGAAAGCAATCATCACGATGATCGCCATATCGTGCACCGGAATCCCAATTCGCTGAAAGCAGGAGAAGGCCTTTTCCAACCCGTCCGCCAGCGCTTTAGGCGTAGACGTATACGAGATCAATGCCGCTCCGGTAATCATCAGCGCAATTCTTGCCGTCATTTGGATTGCTTTGACAACGCCCTGGCTTGTAATATTGAAAATCCAGAACGAAGCAATCACATCACCCGGCGTATACAGCATTCGAAAAACGAATGTGAATAACAGAAGCAGGATAATTCCCCTGAGTCCCTTGAAGAAATAGGATGCCGGCACCTTAGCTGCCGCATAGAGCACAATCGTAACGACCAGCGGGACGATGTAGAGCACCGGATTGCGAATGAGAAACAGCGCAACGATATAGATCAGCACACCCATCAGCTTGACTCTCGGATCCAGTCGATGAATTACGGACGGCACATCGTAATACTGTCCAATGGTAATATCGCGTATCATGCATTCGCCCCCTTCCGCAGCAGATGAGTCAGCATCTTCGCTGCTTCATCCACAGAAATCGCAGCATGCGGAAGCGGCATACCGCTTTTCATCAGCTCGTATGTCAACTGCGTAATCTGTGGGACACCGATTCCCATCTCATCTAATTGGTCCACTTTCGCAAACACATTGGCCGGCGTATCGTCCATCTTCAGTGTTCCGTCATGCAGAACCCAGACACGATTCGCGAACTGCGCCACATCTTCCATATGATGAGACACCAGAACGATTGCGATATTCCGCTCTGTTTGAATGCGTCGGATCAGGTCAAAGATCATAAACTTCGTCTCAGGATCCAGACCTGCCGCCGGCTCATCAAGGACAAGTATCTTCGGCTTCATGGCCAATACGCCGGCAATCGCGACGCAGCGTTTCTGCCCACCGGATAATTCCATTGGACTGGCGTAATAGTACGACTCATCGACACCCACCAGTTTCAAGCTGCTCTTCGCACTTTCTTCTGCTTCCTCATCCGTCATTCCCAGATTCCTGGGTCCATACATTGTATCCTTCAGAACCGTGCTTCCGAAAAGCTGATGCTCCGGATACTGGAAGACCAGTCCCACTTCTTTTCTGAGATTGGAGAGCTTATATCCTTTTTCATAGATATTCTGCCCGTTATAGGTGATGGTGCCGGACGTCGCCTTGAGAAGACCATTCAGGTGTTTTACGAATGTGGTCTTGCCCGAGCCCGAGGATCCAATCAGACCAATGAAGTCGCCTTCCCGAATCTCGAAAGAGATGTTTTTCAGCACGGCTTTTTCTTCAGCACCAGCCTGATTGTAAGAAAAGGAAATATTTTCACCCTTCAGCATGTAGCTTCTCCTTTCCCCTTCGTTTCATTGTACAGCCGCAGAATCTCGCTCTTCATCTTTTCTTCCGTAAGAATGGATTCCGGGACAGGTATCCCGGCTTCTCGAAGTTTATCCCCAAGCTCTACCCTTGGCGGAATATCCATCTTCGCGGCACGAAGCAGTTCCTTATTCGAGAAGATTTCCATCGGCGTTCCTTTTCCGATGATGTGTCCTTCTTTCATCAGAACAATTTGATCAGCGTCCGCCACTTCGTCCGTATGGTGCGTGATCAACACGATGGTGATCCCCTCGTTCTTGTTCAGGTCATGAATCAGGCGGATAACTTCCTTCCGTGCTTCCGGGTCCAGCATCGCAGTCGGTTCATCCATAACGATGCACTTTGGCACACCGGCCAATGCATCAGCCGTTCCCAGCCGCTGTTTCTGTCCACCGGACAGCCTTGTCGGAGATTCTTTTCTCTTTTGCCAAAGGCCAACCCTCTTCAGGCAGGATTCGACCAATGTTCGTATCTTTGAGGATTCCATATTCTTATTCTCCGGACCGAACGCAACATCCTCTTCAACGCTCGTTCCGATGATTTGATTGTCCGGATTCTGAAATACCATTCCAACCTGGGAACGGATGTCCCATAGTTTATCAACGTCTGCCGTGTTTATCCCGTCAATCCAAACGGTGCCCTCGTCCGGCAGAAGCAGGACATTGAGATGCTTTGCCAGTGTAGACTTTCCTGAGCCGTTCGGCCCTAAAATGGCCATAAACGTACTAGACGGAATATCCAGGGATATTCCGTCCAGCACTACTTTTTCGTTCTTTGTATTCTCATCGTCCCACACTGTGTACTTATGTACAATGTTGTCGATTTTAATCATAGCCTTGCCTATCTCTGCAATTTAAGTAAAATGGAATTCAATTAAGCAGTCTTCTTCTCCTTCTTGAAGTTGTCCAGGAATCTCATCGGCATTGCCTTGATCAGTAAAGCGGCGATAACGCAGGTACCGATCTTATCGATCAGGTTCGATGCGATGTTTCTCAGGAAAGATGCCTGGAAGATGGTCTTTCCACCCTGAACCAGCGATGCAACCAGCACGTCGGAAACGGATCCGTTCATTCCCCCGTAAACATAGATGCCAATCGGCGTACCGATTGCCGGGCAGATAATACTCAGGGCAAGACCCGTAATGATTGCCGGGATGATTCCGAAGTTCCACTTCTTGGCAACCAGACCTACAATCAGACCTACTGCCATATTCACCAGGCAGAACGGGATGTCCGACACGCTGTAAATCAGTCCGGTGATCACGTTGCTCAGGCAGCCTACCAGAATACCCGGAACCGGTCCTAAGATCGCCGCGGTCAGCACCGTGCCCAGCGTATCAAGATACAGCGGAATTCCCAGTGCCGAAGTAATAATACCCAGCACGATATTCATTGCGACCGACACGCCGCAAAATGCCAATACATAAGCGTTTCTGTTCTTCTTCATTGTAATCTCCTTACTCTCTTACCATAAAATTCTATAATTCCTGTGCTAGAGCAGTTTCACAGCCTGAACCGCCTCATCCATCGTAATAATCGGAATTGACAGCTGACGCTCATTCAGTTCATTCTCCAGCAGCTTCATGTAGACGCCCGGTTCATCAACCATTCGAAGTGAATGCTGAATCTCTTCAACATGCTTGGGATCTTCTCCGATTTCGCCCTTCCACTTGCTTCCCACGCAGGTAAGGCGATATCCGCAGTTTGGACTCCCCTCGACGGAAACGATTCCCATCAGGTGAAAGCTTTCCGGATGCTGTGAATACTCTTCCAGCTGAAGCAGCGTTGTCTCAAGTAATTTCCTGCACTGCGCAATGTAGTATGGATGCTCGAACTGATTCCTTACATGACCCCAGCGCTGAGAACCATACATCAGGAATTCCGGACAGGGCAGCTGTATCATTTGGACATCCTTCTCCAGAATCAACCGAAGAAGTTCCGCGCGTACCCTGTACTCATCCTGCAGTTCCGATTCATCCTGCTCCACCTTAGCTGCATGATTGAGGATGCAATGTGACAGCACTAAAAGATGTTTCATACACGCCTTCTTTCCTATTCCTTCACATATCCTTCACGCCTACCATTCCTATGATCATACACTAGCAGATCGGTATGCAGAAATTGCAAATTTCAATACGAGTATGGCGTCACTTCGGATTGTTTTATAATCACGATTCGTTGCAATTCAAACATTTACTTGAACCCCACTGTTTCCAATGCAGAATGGGTTTTCCATCCCGTATGCAGGCGCTATTATCCCCATCAACCCGGTAATTTATTGTCTGTATTGTACAAAAAAAAGCTCCGACCATCCAAGGTCAGAGCTAAATTACCGTTATTGATATTTTGCTTTTAAGTATAAATTGAAGGTGTACTTTGACGTAAATGCCGCGGCCGCGCCCTTCCCAAGTCAACCGATTACCAGTTCTTCACCGCCCGGTCCATCTTGCGCTCGGCGTCGCGCTTGGCCATGGTGTCGCGCTTGTCGTAGTTCTTCTTGCCTCGCGCGACGGCGAGCTCGACCTTGGCCAGGCCCTTGCGGTTGATGTACATCTTCAGCGGCACCAGGGTCAGTCCCTGCTGCGTGACATAGCCGATCAGCTTCCGGATCTCCTTCTTATGCAGGAGGAGTTTTCTCGGGCGGAGCGGATCGACGTTAAATCGGTTTCCCTGCTTGTACGGGCTGATGTTCATGCCGTACAGCCAGACCTCGCCGTTGTCCACGCGCGCAAAGCTCTCCTTGATGCTGACCTTTCCCTCGCGGACGGACTTGATCTCCGTGCCCGTCAGCACGATTCCGGCCTCGTACGTCTCCTCGATAAAATAATCGTGGCGCGCCTTCTTATTATTCGCGGCCAGCTTGTAGCCGTCGTCTTTATTCTTCATCGACATTCCTCCTTTGCTGGAAGAGAGTTTTCCGTTTCTGCGGTTCTGCCGTTCTGCGGCTCAGCGCCGGTCGGCGGCAGATCGGGTATTGCCCTGCGCCTCTTATTTTGTCCCGAACAAGCCCCGGGGCGGCCGCATTACTTGGACTGGTACGGGTTCTTGATCGTGCCGATCTCGCTGAACGGATACAGGCGGAACACGACCTTGCCGACGATCTTGCTCTTCGGCACCGCACCGACGCTCGCGTAGCGGCTGTCTATGCTGACCAGCCGGTTGTCGCCCATGCAGAAGTAGTGGTTTTTCGGCACGGTGTAGTTGATGATCGTGCCGTTCGTCTCCCCGTCGTGCGTGTACGACTGCGTGTCCTCCTTGCCGTTGATCCAGACGTCGTTGTTCTCGATCGTGATCTTGTCCCCCGGCAGGCCGATGACGCGCTTGATCAGCATCTTCGGCTTTCCGTTGTCGCCCTCAAGGTTGGATTTGAAGATAATGACGTCGCCCTTCTGCGGCGTCTTGTCGCCCTTATATGCGAGTCTGTAGACAAAGAGATAATTGCCGTCCTGGAAATTCGGCAGCATCGAGGTTTCCCTGACGATGGTCGGCCGGATCACCTGGATGATCAGCAGCGCGATGGCTACCGCAATGGCGATCTCGATCACCCAATACAAAACTGCTTTTCCCACTGATCTCCCCTGTTTCTGATCGTTAAAGTTATCCTCACTCATGTTCTTTCCTCTCTAAAGCTTCACACTGCCGAAAAGGTCTCTGCATACTGCATCCAGCTTACGCGGGAGCGGTGCCGTCACGCGCTTTCCGTTCAGGCGCGCATACTGCTCCGGCATGTCCTCGAACTCCAGGCACCACGCGTGCAGAAACTGCGTCGTCAGCCCCCAGCGCTTCCGGACCTGCCGATTGACCTCGGGATCGCCGTACTTCGGATCCCCCGCCAAAGGGTGCCCCGCCGCCGCAAGCTGCACACGGATCTGATGGGTCCGCCCCGTCTCGATCTCGACCTCCGCGAGCGTAAATCCGCCGAACCTGTCCGTCGAGTACAGCGGCCTGGCCTCGGTGTGCATGACCTTGCCCTCATCCGCGATGCTCACGCGGTTCCTGTCCTCGTCCTTCTCCATCCGGTCGATCAGGGACAAAGGCTTCCGCATCACACCCGAAACGAGCGTGATGTACTTCTTATGCACCCGTCCGCGTTCCTTGATGATCGCGTTGAAATCCTGCAGGGCCGTGTAATTCTTGCAGAAAATCACGAGCCCCGACGTGTTCCTGTCGAGACGGTTGACCGGCGCCGGGGAAAAGGTCTTCTCGCTCCTCGGGTCGTACTCGCCGCTGTGGATCAGGTAGTCAATGACTTGGTTGGTCAGGTGGTTCCTGTGTTCCTCGCGGTTTCCGTGCGTGAGCAGGCCGCTCGGCTTCACGACGATCAGCAGATCCTCGTCCTCATAGGCGACGCCGAACTGCTTCTTCGCCTGCACGGCCTTCCGCGGCTTCCTGAGCCTCTCGAGCTCCTCGTCCGCCACGTAGAGGGTCAGCACGTCGCCTTCCTCCAGGATGTACTCCTGTTTCCGGCGCTTCCCGTTGACCTTCACGTCCTTGCGGATCATCTTGTAGATCGCGCTGAGCGGCGCCGCGTCCAGGTACTTCCGGAGGAATTTATCCAGGCGCTGCTGCTTTTCGTTTTTTCCAATTTCTAATGTAACCATACTTTACATATTATACATCAGCGAAAGGTAGAAATAAAGAATCCATTACGGGTTGAAAAGCGCGGCTTTCAGCGGCGGAGGAGCAGTTTTCCCGGGGATGGCGGCGGGCGGACTGCATAGACATGACATACAGAGGCGATCAAGGCGCGTGAAGAAATGGTGAACATTGCATCAGGAACGGCTGAATTCATGGGGTTTTCCGGCTGCTCGTTTGTTCTTTGTCCGCGAATATGCTAGAATACAGGGATGACAGAGAAAGGAGGCTCTCACATGAAGCAGAAGGACCCTAATTCCCAGTCGGGATGGAAGGATTTCCTGTACGATACCAACGACGTGCTGATCACCGTGCTCATCCTGATCGCGGCACTGATCATCATCGGCTGGCGCGTCAACGTCATTATGCAGTACCCTAAGCATATGACGACAAGCAGTGTGAAAACCACATCGGAAGTTCAGCAGGACGCGAATAAGAGCAGTTCTGACCAGAATTCTTCTTCCGATTCATCCGACAAGGCAGCTGCTGCCACGGACAAGGATAGCGATACGAATAAAGACACCGACAAGGTCGTCGCGCAGTATAAAGATGGATACCTGGTCAAGACGATCACGATCACGATCGAAAGCGGCTCTCTGAACGGTGCCCTGGATCAGCTGAAGGAGTACAAGCTATTCGACACGCGCCACGAGTTCAAGGTCTACTGCCACCAGCAGGGACTGAAGGCAGGCGACATCAAGGCCGGCGAACATAAGCTCAAGAAGGGCTGGACCAAGGCAAAGATTGCTAAAGAGCTTACAAAGTAGGTGTAAATTGACGGAAATCCGTTCACGTTTCTGTGTTTCCAGTATATAATAGAGACGCATATATTATAATATATGCAAAACGATAGAAGTTTTTGTGAACTAATAACATATTAATAATACAGGAGGAGATTATTATGGCTCTTATCAGCAGTACAGAACTGTTTAAGAAGGCACTGAACAGCGACTACGCCATCGGCGCGTTCAACGTCAACAACATGGAGATCGTGCAGGGCATCGCCGATGCAGCGAAGGCGGAGAATGCTCCGGTCATCATGCAGGTTTCCGCTGGTGCCCGTAAATACGCAAGGCCGGCATACCTGCTGAAGCTCGTCGAGGCCGCTCTGGAGGACACGGGCATCGATGCCGTTCTTCACCTGGACCACGGCGCAGACTTTGAAATCTGCAAGAGCTGCGTAGACGACGGATTCACCTCAGTCATGTACGACGGATCCAAGCACCCGTTCGAGGAGAATATCCGCGTCACCAAGCAGGTTGTAGACTATGCGCACGACCACGGCGTCGTCGTAGAGGCGGAGCTCGGAAAGCTGGCAGGCGTCGAGGACGCGGTTCACGTTGCCGAGAGAGAGGCGACCTTCACTGATCCTGACGAGGCAAAGGAATTCGTCGAGCGCACCGGCGTCGACTCCCTGGCTGTCGCAATCGGAACGAGCCACGGCGCTTACAAGTTCAAGGGCACACCATACCTCGACTTTGAGCGTCTGCAGAAGATCCACGAGCTGATCCCGAACACCCCGCTGGTTCTGCACGGAGCATCCTCCGTACCGCAGGAGTTCGTCGAGGAGTGCAACAAGTACGGCGGACAGGTTCCTGGCGCACAGGGCGTTCCGGAATCCATGATCGAAGAAGCCTGCAAGCACGGCGTCTGCAAGGTCAACGTCGACACCGACCTGCGTCTCGCCATGACGGCATCCATCCGCAAGGTCCTGTCTGAACATCCTGAGGAATTCGACCCGCGTAAATACATGGGTCCTGGCAGAGACGCCATCACCGCAATGGTTCAGCACAAGATCAGAGACGTCCTGCACACTTCCGGAAAATAGTCGGAAGCGGGCAGACCGTCCATACCGCGCGGACAAAATCACTCCGGGGCGCCAGACGCGCCTGCCGTGATGAGTTCCGGGCCGCGGAATTCACATACAGCTAAGCATCGAAAAAGGGCTGTGGAAAATGCATGCATTTTCCACAGCCCTTTCTTTCATGTATTCAAATCCGATTCGATTACTCTTCTCTCTCAGAGAATCTGAACATCGATTTCTTGAGTTCGTTTGTCTGGTCGTATCTCTTGCCGCCCCAGTACAGACGTCCCTGCATCTCGCACTTAGGTCCGAGTTCAACGCCCTTCATGATGTACTTGAGGAACTCCTCGAATCCGGTACGGTCGACGATGTAACCGATGTGCTCCTTGGACTCTACGGCAGCCTTATCCAGGTACTCGTCGAGGTAAGCGTATACGTTTACGATCATCTTCTTGATCGAATCGTGGTCAGCCCACTTGAGGAAATCCTCTGCGAGTCTCGGGTTCTTCTTTCCTGTACGTCCGAGCAGAACTACGCGGAAGTACTCTTCCTTGCTTCTCGTCCATGCTCTTGTCGGGCAGTAGTTGATGCATACTCCGCATCCGATGCACTTGTTCGTATCTCTTACGATCTTTCCGTTTACCACGGAGAGAGCTCCTACGGAACGCTTCTTGCAGTACTTAACGCACTGCTCGCAGCCTACGCATCTGTCTCTGTTGTACTGCGGCTCTGTCTGTCCCATGATGCCGAAGTCGTTCAGGCGAACGTGGGCACAGTCATTGGAGCAGCCGGTGAAAGCGATCTTTACGTGGTGGTCGTTAGGGAAAATCGCCTTGTCGATCTCCTGCGCGAACGCCTTGGTGTCATAGCATCCGAACGGGCAGAGCTTCTTTCCTGGACATGCAACTACGTTACGAGTACCGGAGGCTGGATATCCGCCGTTGTACTCCTCCTGATTTACTCCGCGGTTCTCGATGATTGTCTGAAGAGCGTGATTTACGGCATCGATATCGTCCAGAGAGATTCCCGGAATCTCGAATCCCTGACGGTTTGTGATATTTACCGTTCCCTGACCGTACTTCTTAGCGATGTCAACTACGCGCTGCAGAGACTCTACGTCGATCTCTCCGCCCGGACATCTGACTCTGGAAGCCGTCTCGCCTCTAACCTTGGAGTAACGGAATGCGTTCTTCTTAAATTTCTTGGTATTAATGTCTCTTGTAGTCATGTGGCACCTCCCCTAGTCGACGAGCGCTCTGTGCTCTGTATATTTGAAGACAGGGCCGTCGATGCAGATGTACTTGCTGTTAACCCTGCAGTGTCCGCACTTACCGATTCCGCAGGACATCTTACGGGAATCGGAAATCCAGATATGCTCCTCGTTGAAGCCTCTCTTTACGAGCTCGATGATCGAGAACTTGATCATCGGAGGAGGTCCGACTACGATTGCCTTGCAGCTTTCGATATCTCTGATCGGAATGTCAGGAATGTACTGTGTAACGAGGCCTACATTGCCCTCGTATCCTTCCGGTGCTCCGTCTACGGTGACGGTGAGGTCGATCAGATCCTTCCACTCCTCAAAGTCAGGCTTGAACATGATCTCATCCGGATTCTTGAATCCTGCGATGAGGTGCGTATCCTGAGGATGATCCGTCTTGCAGAGGTACTGTACAACTCCTCTGATCGGGGATACCGCAGTACCGCCGGCAACGATGATCATCTCGCCCTTAGCGTACTCCTCAACATCGAATCCGTTTCCGTAAGGTCCTCTGATGAAGAGGGAATCTCCTGCCTGGAAGTTCTCAAACAGATAATCCGTAACCTTCCCTACTTTTCTGATGGTCAGGTCTACGAAGTCCTCTCCGATTCCGCTTACAGAGATCGGTGCCTCTCCGACCTTAGGAATGGAAACCTGGAAGAACTGGCCCGGCTTGACCGGTCCGACATAGGTAAAGCGGAACGTCCATTCATTCTCCGCCTGCTTGATGATATCCTGCAGTCTGGATGGCATTGGTGTGTATTCATTCTTGCCGGCCATTTCTATCCCTCCAATTCCTTTACTCTGGCATTAAGCTTGTTGATGCAGTTCGAGAACGAAATGTACTCCGGGCAGACGGTGTCGCAGCGTCCGCATCCTACGCACATGTCGTATCCAAAGATTTTTCTGAAGTCGTAAACCTTGTGGAGAACCTTGAATCTCATTCTCTCACCGTTAGATCTGCGCTGAACGAGTCCGCCGGCAACGTCTGTGTATCCGTCTACCATGCAGGAAGCGTTGACTCTTCTTCTCTCTCCCACCTTGCCGTTATCCGTGAAGAACAGGTCCTGGATCGTGAAGCAGCTGCATGTAGGACAGACAAAGTTGCAGCGTCCGCAGTTAATGCATCTCTTGCTGTATTCATCCCACATCTCATCCTTAAAGAGTGTGAGTGGAACCTCTTCCGGTCTCTCTACGTGAACCTCATTCTCGGTTACGAACTGAGGCACTACGTCAGCAGAGGATTCTGAATTATCAGCGAAAGCAGCGTCAAGGTCATCTTCCTTTACGTTTACATAAACCTTACCGTCTTTCGGATCCAGAGAGAAAACGTAGTCCTCAGCCTTGTTGGAACCCATATCTACGCAGAATCCGTCCTCGCAGGTCTTGCCGCATCCGATGAGTGCGAACTTGATTACCTCTCTGCGTCTCTCATAGTAATAATCGTTATGCTCACCGTTTGCGAGGAAAATCTGATCGAGACGCTCTACTGCATTAATATCGCAGGCTCTCATCAAAACAATTACCGGTGAAGCATCGAAGTTGGCCTCACGAATCTGGTCTTCTGTGAAGAAGAACATCGACTCGGAAAGCGGTGTAACAATGTCCTTGTACGAGAAATCGGATCTTTTGTCCATCTCGACTTCATCATAGCTGTCAACGAAATCATAACGGATGACATCCGTATCCTTGAATCTGCCCTCGCCTACCTTGAGAACGGGCGCAAAGATTCTGTACTCTTTGCGAAGAGCTTCAAACGCCTTGTTGATGCCCTCATTACTTAAGACATAGCCCATAGACAATCCTCCTATGTGTTTACCTGTTAACATCTTGGCAAATTATAGTATAATAAATGTAATGGTGTATGTTTGAATTCCAACAATAGGGGTGACAAAGTGAAAGAATACATTACAGCACTTAAACGCTGCGATATGTTCAGCGGTCTTGCTGATCAAGAAATACTATCAATCCTGAAATGTACGGACGCAAAAATGAAAACGGTTAAAAAGAATGAATACATCCATGAGGCAGGAACACACATTGATTCTGTCGGTGTTATATTGACCGGATCCGTCCTGATGACCCAGACAGACATCTGGGGAAACAGAAACATCATCACCAAATTCAGCGCGGGAGACTCGTTCGGAGATCCGTACACAACCAAAAAGGAAACGGTTCTCAATGTGGACTTTGTCGCAGCAGAGAACTCGCAGATCGTTTTCCTGAAGGTAGACAAGGTCCTGAACACCTGCACGACCAGATGCGAACACCACCAGACACTCATTAAGAACTTCGTCATATCGATCTCGCGAAAAGCGCTGGCATTCAACGAAAAGACCATCATCATGGGCAAGCGGACGACGAAGGAAAAGCTGATGGCTTACCTCTCCGCAGAATCGCTCAAGCAGGGTTCCAAAGAATTTGATATCCCATACAACAGGCAGCAGCTCGCAGACTACCTGTGCGTGGAGCGTTCCGCCATGTCGGTGGAGATCTCCAAGCTTCAGCAGGAGGGCGTACTGAAGACGAACCGGAATCACTTCAAGCTATTAATGTAAGAACAGCAAAACGAGGGTGTGGAAAAATGAACGGACATTTTCCATACCCCCGTTTTTATTGTATTTCTGATTGTTTATGTCTCGGTTATTTATGTTCCTGCTTCAGCTCTCTGTTCTTGTGGATGAGTTCCTGCTTGGTATTGTACAGGTCCTCGGAAAGGTCGACGAAGTAGCGCTGCGGGTTCTCGAAGCGCAGGGTCTCCTCCCAGAGGGTCTCGACCTGCTCCTTGCAGAATTTCTGGATATCCTGAACCGGCGGACAGTCGTAGACGCGCTTGCCGTGATCGAACAGCTGGACGCGGATGTCCTTCGCATAATAGTTGTTCAGGGTCTTCTTCTTCCAGTTGACGCAAGGGTCGAAGATCGTGTAGCCGTCCTCGGTCGGCATCGGCTCGTCCTTCAGCATGATCAGGTCGGCCTCCGCCTTTCCCGTCTCCCTGCTGTAGATTCTGTAGAGCTTCTTGGCCGCCGGGTTGCTGATCTTTCCGACGTTCTCGGAGATCTTGATCTTCGGGATGACCCTGCCGTTCTCCTCGACCGCCGACAGCTTGTACACACCGCCGAATACCGGCTCGGACTTGGCCGTGATCATGCGCTCGCCGACACCGAAGGAGTCGATCTGTGCGCCTTCCATGATCACGTCGCGGATCAGGTACTCGTCCAGTGAATTGCTGACCGTGATCTTGCAGTCCTGCAGGCCTTCCTCGTCCAGGATCTTGCGGACGCGCTTGGTCAGGTACGCGATGTCGCCGCTGTCGACGCGGACGCCCATGTTCTTAGGCTTCTGCTCCTTGAAGACGCGGATTGCGTTCGGCAGTCCGGACTTCAGGACGTCGTAGGTGTCGATCAGCAGGATGCAGTTGTCCGGATACGTCTTAGCATATGCCGTGAACGCGTCGTACTCCGTCGGGAAGAGCTGAACCCAGCTGTGCGCCATCGTTCCGAGCGCCGGGATGTCGAACTCGCGGTCGGTGATCGTGCAGGCCGTTCCGATGCAGCCGCCGATGTAAGCCGCACGCGCGCCCATGATTGCGGCAGCCGTGCCGTGTGCTCTGCGGGATCCGAACTCCATGACGCCGCGGCCCTGGGCTGCACGGACGATCCGGCTCGCCTTGGTCGCAATCAGGCTCTGGTGGTTGATCGTAAGAAGAATCATCGTCTCCATCAGCTGCGCCTGGATGATCGGGCCGCGCACCGTGACGATCGGCTCCTGCGGGAAGATCGGAACGCCCTCCGGAACCGCCCAGACGTCGCACTCGAACTCGAAGTCCCTCAGATACTCCAGGAATCCCTCGCTGAACATGTGCTTGCCGCGAAGATACTCGATGTCCTCATCGGAAAAGTGCAAATTTTCCATATACTCAACAATCTGCTGCACCCCGGCCATGATCGCATAGCCGCCGCGGTCCGGGATGTGACGGAAGAACATGTCGAACCATGCGATCTCGTCCTTTCGGCCCGCCTCGAAGTACCCGTTGCCCATCGTCAGCTCATAGAAATCGGTGAGCAGCGTCATATTATCCTTCAGTGCCATTTTAAAAATACCTCCAAAATTCTGCTGTGCGCCCGGCCAACCCCTCCGGCCTGCACGCACGGTACCGGCCCGCCGTCAACTCCCATACGCCGAGCAGGTTTTCCGTCTGTTCCCGCGCGTCCCAATGACCTTGAGCGGCCCCGGACGAGCAGGCAATTTAACATCTCCTTTACATTATAACAAATCCGGGCGGATAAACTAACAGAATTGTAAATACAAGCACAAAGAAACCACCAAATTGACACATGTGGTACTATCCAACAAGTAATTTCCATGTTTACCGTTTTTTCTCACAGTTGTATCTTCCTTCGGACAAAAAAAATATCCGGCAAGGAAGTCAGCCTTCCCTGCCGGATTAATTTTTTGCCGCATCCTGCACCGCTGTATCGAAATGTGTCCCAGGGCTTTCCGAGCCGTACGGCGCTACTTGCCGGCAGCCTCGGCCTTGACCCTGGTCTTTACTCCAGCCTTGGCCGTCGACTTTGTCTTAGCTTTAGCCTTAGGCTTGGCCGCAGACCTGGACTTGGCCTTCGGCTTCGCGGAAACCGTCGCCTTGGTTGCCGTCGGCTTCGGGAGCATCTTCTTCAGGAACTGGCCGGTATAGGATTCCTCGCACTCGGCGACCTCCTCCGGCGTGCCCGTAACGACGACATTGCCGCCGAGGTCTCCGCCCTCCGGACCCAAGTCGATGATCCAGTCCGCCTGCTTGATCACGTCCAGGTTGTGCTCGATGACGACGACCGTGTTCCCTCCGTCCGTAAGTTTCTGCAGGACGGAGAGGAGCTTGTCCACGTCGGCGAAGTGCAGGCCGGTGGTCGGCTCGTCGAGGATGTAGAGCGTCCTTCCCGTGCTGCGCTTGGAGAGCTCCGTCGCAAGCTTGATTCGCTGCGCCTCGCCGCCAGACAGCTCCGTGGACGGCTGGCCGAGCTTGATGTAGTCGAGTCCGACCTCGTGCAGGGTCTCCAGCTTGCGGTGGATCGACGGCAGGTTCTGGAAGAAGTCCAGCGCCTCCGCCACGCTCATGTTCAGGACGTCGTAGATGCTCTTGCCCTTGTACTTGACCTCCAGCGTCTCGCGGTTGTAGCGCTTGCCGTGGCAGACCTCGCACGGGACGTAGACGTCGGAGAGGAAGTGCATCTCGATCTTGATGATTCCGTCGCCTTTGCAGGCCTCGCAGCGCCCGCCCTTCACGTTGAAGCTGAAGCGGCCCTTGTCGAAGCCGCGCATCTTGGCGTCCGGGAGGCTGGCGAACAGGTCGCGGATGCTCGTGAACATGCCGGTGTAGGTCGCCGGGTTGGAGCGCGGCGTCCTTCCGATCGGCGACTGGTCGATGTCGATGACCTTGTCGATGTTCTCGAGGCCCAGGATGGCCTCGTGCGCGCCCGGCACGTCCTCGCTTCGGTTGACGATGCGCGACGCGCCCTTATTCAGGATCTCGTTGACCAGGCTGGACTTTCCGGATCCGGAGACGCCCGTCACCGCGATGAACTTCCCGAGCGGGAACTCGACGTCGATGTTCTTCAGGTTGTGCTCCGTCGCGCCCTTGACGGTGATGAACGTCCCGTTGCCCTCGCGGCGGACGGCCGGGACGGCAATCTTCTTCTTTCCGCTGAGGTACTGGCCGGTAATTGACTCCGGGCAGGCCTTGATGTCCTCGACCGTGCCCTGCGCGACGAGCTCTCCGCCGTAGATGCCGGCGCCCGGGCCGATGTCGACGATGTGGTCCGCCGCGTACATCGTGTCCTCGTCGTGCTCGACGACGATCAGCGTGTTGCCGAGATCGGTCAGGTGGCGCAGCGTCTTCAGGAGCTTGTCGTTGTCCCTCTGATGCAGGCCGATGCTCGGCTCATCCAGAATGTACAGGACGCCCTGCAGGCCGGATCCGATCTGCGTCGCAAGCCGGATTCTCTGCGCCTCGCCGCCGGACAGCGTTGCCGCCGCACGGGAGAGCGTCAGGTAATCGAGGCCGACGTCCACCAGGAACTTCAGGCGGGCGCGGATCTCGTGCAGGATCTGCTTTCCGATCATCTGATCCTTCTCGCTGAGCTGAAGGTTCGTCACGAACTCGAGCGAATCGCGGACCGACATGTCGGAGAACTCCGCGATGTTCTTTCCGCCGACCGTGACCGCGAGGACCTCCGGCTTCAGGCGCTTTCCGCCGCAGTCCGGGCACTCCTTCACGACCATGAACGGCTCCATGCGGGACCGCATGTTGTCCGTCGCGTACTCGCGGTAGCGGCGCTCCACGTTGGTCAGCAGCCCCTCAAATGGATGGTCGAAGTTGACTTCTTTGCCCCTCCTGGTCACGTGGGTGTACTTCAGGTGGCGGTTTCCGGTTCCGTACAGCAGCTCCTGCTTAAACTTCTCCGGCAGCTCGCGGTACGGCGTGTTCAGGTCGACGTGGTGCTCCGCCGCCAGAATGTCCACGACCTCGCGGTAGAATCCGGAGAATTCCATCGAAGCGTAGATGCGGTTCAGGGCGCCATCGGCGATGCTCTTCTCGGTGTAGATCATCTTATCCGGGTCGACTTTCTCGGTGAAGCCCAGGCCGTTGCAGGTCGGGCAGGCGCCGAACGGGCTGTTGAAGGAGAACATCCTCGGCTCCAGCTCCTCGATGCTCGCGCCGTGCTCCGGGCAGGCGAGCTTGCTGGAGAAGGTCTGCTCCTTCTCAAAGTCCCCGTCCTTGAAGAAGACGACGGCAAGCCCCTCGCCCTCCTGCATCGCGAGCTCGACGGCCTCGGAGATGCGTCCCTCCTGGCCCGGCTTGACGATGATTCGGTCCACGACGATCTCGATCGTGTGGCGCTTCTGCTTCTCCAGATGGATCTCGTCCTCGTCCAGCAGCCGGATCTCTCCGTCGACCCTGACCCTCGTGAAGCCTTCCTTCTGAATCCTCTCGAGGACCTTCACGTGCTCGCCCTTGCGGCCCCTGACCACCGGCGCCATGATCATCAGGCGCGTCCGCTCCGGATAGCCCATGATGGTGTCGACGATCTGATCCACGCTCTGGCTGCTGATCTCCCTGCCGCAGACCGGGCAGTGCGGAATGCCTATCCTCGCGTACAGCAGACGGAGGTAGTCGTTGATCTCCGTCACCGTTCCGACCGTGGAGCGCGGGTTCCTGCTCGTCGTCTTCTGGTCGATGGAGATCGCCGGCGAAAGCCCCTCAATCGACTCGACATCCGGCTTGTCCATCTGCCCCAGGAACTGCCGCGCGTACGACGACAGACTCTCGATATACCTTCTCTGCCCCTCCGCATAGATCGTGTCGAACGCCAGCGAGGACTTGCCCGAGCCGGACAGCCCCGTCAGCACCACGAACTTGTCGCGCGGAATCCGCACGCTTAAATGCTTCAGGTTGTTCACATTCGCATTTTTAATGATGATTTCATTCGGCATGAGCCGTACACCTTTCCCTCTCCAATAATTACCCGGCCCGCATGAGTCCGCAGGCCGAGTCTGATTCCCATTCCTCTTTTATTCCGGTCATTTCCGGCTTCGCCCGGCCGTCCTGCGCTGTCAGGGCCAAAGCCCACGCGCGCAAGTCACCGAGCCTGCCCTGATGCCCATCTGCAGCCGTCGTTCAGCCGATCCTTCTATTTAACCTTCTTCAGTGTATACACGTCTTCCCGCCGCGCGGACAGGAGCGGCAGCTGGGCGCGCACACGCTCGGTCTCTGAAAGGTCGATGTCGATCACCCGGTACTCCGGAATCTCATCCATCTCGCTCACCACCTCGCCCCACGGGGAGACGATCATGCTGTGCCCCCAGGCGTGATAGGACGCCTCCGGATTCATCGACGGCGAGGTCCCGATCGTCCAGCACTGGTTGTCGACCGCGCGGCTCCTGAACATCAGGTCCCAGTGCGCCGGGCCGGTCGTCTGGTTGAATGCGGCCGGGACCAGGATGAACTTTGCCCCCTCCAGCACCATCAGGCGCGCCAGCTCCGGAAAACGGAAGTCGAAGCAGACGCAGATCCCGCCGCGGCCGAACTCGGTGTCGAAAACCGTGACGTCACTGCCCGCGGTCAGCGTGTCGGACTCGCGGAAGCTCTGCCCACCCTGCACGTCGATGTCGAACAGGTGCATCTTGCGGTGGCGTGCGATCTGATGTCCCTCGCGGTCGAACACGAAGGCCGTGTTGTATACACGTCTCTCTTCATCGACCTCCGGGATCGTCCCCGGCGACAGGTACACCCCGTTCTCCTCTGCGAGCGCGGACAGGCGCTTCCAGGTCGGACCGCCCGCCGGTTCCGCGTATTCCGGGAACTTGTCCGTCTCATACGGACAGCTGAACATCTCGCCCGCGGCGATCAGGTCCGGCTTGTTTCCACCGGATTCCGCGCAGAGATTTCTCACGGCGTCCTCCAGCTGCTTCAGGTTCTTCTCTTTATCCGGGTATACCGGCATCTGGAGCTGTGCTATTCTCATGGTCTCCTGTCCTTTCTGCCTTTGTCTGCAAAGACTGTGTATTCCGCCGCAGCCGCTGCCCGCGGCTGCATCACCGTGCTGCATATGCGAACTCTACATATGCGAGCGGTACTCGAAGAAGATGTCTCTGAGCTCCGCTGCCCTCTCGAACTGGAGGTCCGACGCGGCCTGCTGCATCTCCTGCTGCAGCTTCTTGACGTAGTCCTTCAGCTCCTTCTTGGTCATCTCCTCCGGCTTCTTCTTTCCGCCGGTCTCCTCCGCCGGGACCGTCGCCTCGATGACCTCACGGATGTCCTTGACGACACTCTTAGGCGTGATTCCGTGCTCTTCATTATAGGCGTTCTGGATCTCTCGGCGGCGCTTGGTCTCGTCGATCGCGGTCTTCATCGCCGGGCTGATCGAGTCGGCGTACATGATGACGCGGCCGTGGACGTTTCTCGCGGCGCGGCCGATCGTCTGAATCAGCGACGTCTCCGTGCGCAAAAATCCTTCCTTATCCGCATCGAGGATCGCGACTAGGGATACCTCCGGCACATCGAGCCCCTCACGCAGAAGGTTGATGCCGACCAGGACGTCGAACTCGCCCAGGCGCAGGTCGCGGATGATCCGCATGCGCTCGAGGGCGTCGATGTCGGAATGCAGGTACTTGGCCTTGACGCCGGCCTTGATCAGGAAGTCGGTCAGGTCCTCGGACATCTTCTTGGTCAGTGTCGTGATGAAGGCGCGTTCGCCGGCCTCGATCGTCTTGTTGATCTCTCCGATCAGGTCGTCGATCTGTCCCTCGGTCTTGTGCACCTCGATCGGCGGGTCCAGCAGGCCGGTCGGGCGGATGATCTGCTCAGCGCTGATTCCGTTCGACTGCTCACGTTCGTACTTTGCCGGCGTGGCGCTGACGTACATGATCTGGTTGACCATGCCCTCGAACTCCTCGAACTTCAGCGGGCGGTTGTCCAGCGCGGAAGGCAGGCGGAATCCGTAGTCGACCAGGGACTGCTTGCGCGACAGGTTTCCGTTGTACATCGCGTGCAGCTGCGGAAGCATGACGTGCGACTCGTCGGTGATGATCAGGAAGTCGTCCGGGAAGTAGTCGAGCAGCGTGTACGGCTTCTCGCCCGGCTTCAGGCCCGTCAGGTGGCGGGTGTAGTTCTCGATTCCCTTGCAGGTGCCGATCTCGCGCATCATCTCCATGTCATAGCGCGTGCGCTGCTCGATGCGCTGCGCCTCCAGCAGCTTGCCCTGGCTCTTGAAGAACGCCACCTGGTCCTCGAGTTCCTCCTCGATGCCCTTCAGCGCCGCCTCCATGTGCTCCGGCGAGGTGATGTAGTGCGTCGCCGGGTAGACCGCGATGTGGTTGCGCAGACCCAGGATCTCTCCGGTCAGAGGGTTCATCTCCTTGATCGTGTCGATTTCGTCGCCAAAGAGCTCCACGCGGAACGCAATATCCGAACCTGCCGGGTAAATGTCGATCGTGTCCCCGCGCACCCGGAACGTGCCGCGCTCAAACGCGAGGTCGTTCCTGACGTACTGGATGTCGACGAGCCTGCGCAGGATCTCCTTCCTCGGCTTCTCCATGCCCGGCCTCAGCGACAGGACCTGCGTCGAGTAGTCGATCGGGCTTCCTAATCCGTAGATGCAGGATACCGACGCGACGATGATGACGTCACGCCGCTCGAACAGCGCGGAGGTCGCGCTGTGCCTGAGCTTGTTGATCTCATCGTTGATATCTGAGTCCTTCTCGATGTAAGTGTCGGTCGACGGCACGTAGGCCTCCGGCTGGTAGTAGTCGTAGAACGAGATGAAGTACTCCACCGCATTCTCCGGGAAATACTCCTTCATCTCCCCCTGCAGCTGCGCCGCCAGCGTCTTGTTATGCGAGATGATCAGCGTCGGCTTCTGCAGCTGTTCGATGACGTTGGCCATCGTAAAGGTCTTTCCGGATCCGGTGACGCCGAGCAGCGTCTGCGCCCGTTTCCCTTCCTTGAAGCCCTTCACCAGCTTCTCGATCGCCTGCGGCTGATCGCCGGTCGGCTTGTATTTAGAATGGAGTTTAAATTCAGGCATGGTTCTCCCTTCTTCCTGCCGCAAAAAGTTATCCGTTTTACTCGTTATCCCTGTGCATAATCGTACTAATCGTACGCGTCTATGTTCGTATGTGAGCATATGCCCGAGCGTTTGCCGCAGATCCGTGCGCCGTGAATCCTGCTGATCCTCTTCATCGCGGGTCCGCATTCATTCCTGGTTCCGGGCGATCTAAGCTTCCGGGATCTTGCAGACGTCGACCCAGTCCAGGGCGTTTGAGTACCGGTACAGCTCGTCCGGCGTCAGCTCGATCGCGCTGTTCCCGCTTCCGGCCGCCGGAAATACCGATGGGAAGCGCTTGACAGAGTCGTCGACATAGATCTTCACGAGCGGGTTCTCAATCGCGAAGCCGCAGACCCCGCCTACGGCATGGCCCGTGATGCGCAGGGCCTCCTGCGCCGGCAGCATCGTCGGCTTAAATCCAAAGGTCCGTTTGAACTTTCCGTTGTTCACGCGCGCGTCTCCGGCCATCTGGACCAGGATGCACCCATCCTCGTTCTCCGGATCTTTGAACGTCAGGGTTTTACAGATTCGGGCGCCCTCGACGCCGACGGCCTCGGCCGCCAGGTCGACGGTTGCGCTGGACACGTCGAACTCCAGCACCTTGTCCTCCATCCCGAACTGCTTGAAATACTGTTTTACTTTATCCACAGACATGTTCGTCTCCTTGCTGATTACTTTTTGCCGCGGGAGAAAGGGGAACTTCAGCAGATTCTGCCAATTCACCGCGGCGAACAGTACTTTTTTGTGTCTACCTTCATTTATGCCCGCCTGCATACACAATAAAACGGCAGACCTCCGCCCACAGGGCCGCAGTCTGCCGCATCATTCATGTTTCTGCTAGATCGAAGTCCGTCCTTCCATCGCCTTCAGGAGCGTCACCTCGTCCGCGTATTCCAGATCTCCTCCGACCGGCAGGCCGTGCGCGATGCGGGTGACCTTGATCCCGGACGGCTTCAGCAGGCGCGCGATGTACATCGCCGTCGCCTCGCCCTCAATGTTCGGGTTGGTCGCCAGGATAACCTCCTGAATCTCCGGATGCTCCTGCAGCCGCTTGATCAGCGAGGTCAGGTTGATGTCCTCCAGTCCGATTCCGTCCATCGGCGAAATCACGCCGTTCAGCACGTGATAGCGTCCATGATATTCCTTGATCCGCTCCATCGCGAGGACGTCCTGCGGCGTCTCCACCACGCAGAGGATATCCGGATTCCGGCTCGGGTCCGTACAAATCTCACACGGGTCACGGTCCGTCAGGTTGCCGCACACGGAGCAGTAGTGCATCGTCTGCTTGGCCTGCATGATCGCGTCCGCGAGCCCCTCTGCCTCCTTGTCGCTGATCGACAAAATATGAAAGGCAAGTCTCTGGGCACTTTTACTGCCGATTCCCGGAAGCTTGGAAAGCTCTCCGATCAGTCTTCCCAGTGGTTTCGGATACTGCATGGCTCCGCCTCTTTACAGTCCCGGAATGTTCAGCCCGCCGGTCAGGCTGTTGTATGCGTTATTGCTCATCTCGTCGATCTGGCGCATGCCCTCGTTGACGGCTGCGATGACCAGGTCCTGCAGAGTCTCTACGTCATCCGGGTCTACGACGTCCGGGTCGATGGTCAGGCTGACGATCTCCTTCTTTCCGTTGATGGTCGCCTTAACGACTCCGCCGCCTGCGGAAGTGCTGACTTCCTTCTCCTCGAGCTCCTCCTGCATGGATTCCATCTGCTTCTGCATCTCCTGCAGCTGCTGAATCTGTGCCTGCTGAGCTTTCTTTCCGCCTCCGCCGCCAGTCTTCTTGACGCGGCCTGCTCTCATTCCTCTTCCCATTCTATTTCCTCCGTTCTGGTTAACGGCTGTTCACCGTTCGTTTTTCCTTACCATTATATCTTAAATCCGCGGCATCGTAAATCGCTGTCCCCGCGGTGAACGTCTTTTCCCGCGCGGAACGCCGGTGCGACGTGCCGCGCTGCGCCGCGCGCCCGTTACACGAGCTTGACGTCCACGCCGAGCAGCCGGGAGGCCTCCTCGGCTTCCTTCTCAAGCTTCTCCTCGCGGTCGTCTCCCCTGCCGCCCTGCGCCGATTTCAGGACCATGACCATCGGCCTGCCCATCCTTCTGCTCATGCGGGCGTCGAGGAAGTCCTTCTCCGACTTCAGCACCGAGGCGTCGAGCTTGTTCTCGCAGAGCACCTTGTACTGGTTCCCCGTGATCGCGGCGAGCGAAGCCCTGCGCATGACGTTCAGCTTCGGGACCTCGTGCTCGACCTCCTCAAAGGTCATGCGCCAGATGTCCTGCAGCTCCTGCGCGGAGAGCTCCGGCTCCTGCTGCGGCTGCGCCGCCTGCGGGGCCGCCGGGGCTGCTTCTCCTGCCGGCGCACTCGCCGGCTGTCCGCCCGCATACTGCGGATTCTGGGCTGCGCTCGGATCCATTCCCGGCGCCGCTCCCGGCGTCATACCTGGTGCAGGCGCGTTCGCCGGCTGCCCGCCCGCGTACTGCGGATTCTGAGCGGCATTCGGATCCATTCCCGGCGCCGCTCCAGGCATCATGCCAGGTGCCGGTGCGTTCGCCGGCTGCCCGCCCGCATACTGCGAATTCTGGGCCGCGTTCGGGTCCGTTCCCGGCGCCGCTCCAGGCATCATGCCAGGTGCCGTCCCGTTCACCGGCTGCCCGCCCGCATACTGCGGATTCTGAACAGCACTCGGATCCATTCCCGGCGCCATGCCTGGCATCATGCCAGGCGTCTGCGCGTTCACCGGCATGCCCTGCGGAGGCACCGGCGCAAAGGCCTGCGGCGACTGGGCTCCGCGCATCGGCTGTGCAGATGGCTGGTATCCCTGCGGCGCCTGACTGGCCCGCGCCTGCGGGATCACGGTGTGCTGCGGCGCCGGGATCTGGCCCTTGCCGTAGTCCATGCCGGACGCGATTGTGACGATCGTGACCTCCATCAGGATTCTCGCCTGTGTGGAGTATCTCGCGTCGTTGATCGCCCGCGCGATCGTGACGATCGCGTGATTCAGCTCGGAGATGCCGATCTTCAGTGCCTGATTCTGCAGCAGCGCGATGTTCTCGCTCGACAGGTTCAGCATGTCGCCCGGATCCTGCACGTACTTGGCGATCATCAGGTTCCTGAGATGCGCCATCCAGTCCTTCATGAGCTGGCGGACGTCCTTGCCCTCGCGCAGCGCGTCGTCCAGGAGCATGAACGCGCCCGAGACGTTCTTGGTCATGACCTTCTCGGTCAGGTCCAGGAAGAAGTCCACCGGCGCCGTGCCGAGGAAGTCGAGAACGATGTCCCTCGTCAGTTCCTTCTCGCCGGACGACAGGCACTGCTCCAGGATGCTCAGAGAGTCACGGACGGAGCCGTCCGCGTTTCCGGCCAGCAGGCGCAGTGCGTCCTCTGTGATGCCGACTCCTTTTTGTCTGCAGATGTCCGCCATGTGCGCGGCCAGGATCTCTGCCGGCACACGCCGGAAGTCCAGCCGCATGCAGCGCGAGAGGATCGTCTGCGGGAGCTTCTCCGGGTTCGTCGTTGCGAGGATGAACATGACGTGCTCCGGCGGCTCCTCCAGCGTCTTCAGGAGGGCGTTGAACGCGCCCGTGGACAGCATGTGCACCTCGTCGATGATGTAGACCTTGCGCCTGCCGATCGACGGCGGGTAGTTGACGCTCTCGCGGAGCTCGCGGATGTTGTCGACGCCGTTGTTGGACGCCGCGTCGATCTCGACGACATCCAGGTAATTGCCGGCCGCGATCGCCCTGCAGGTATCACAGACACCGCACGGGCGCTCGCCCTGCGGCGCGGTGCAGTTGACCGCCTTCGCGAGGATTCTCGCCGTCGTCGTCTTTCCCGTTCCGCGCGTCCCGCAGAACAGATACGCGTGGCTCACCGTCCCCGTCGCGATCTGGTGCTTAAGAATCTTCACGATGTGATCCTGCCCGAGAATCTCCGAAAAGACCTCCGGCCTCGTTTCCCGGTAAAGCGCACGATATTCCGCCATACAGCATTCCTCCTCCTGTACAGAAATTTCCCCTGCAATACAACAATTGCCCTTTAACAGCTCCGCATGAAATTAGGAAAAGGCTTATCTGCGGCACATAGAAACATCCGCTTATTGCTGCTTCCTTCCGGACCTGACAAGGTTCACGGCATCCTATTGCGCAGGACCCAGACCCAGACAGACGGAGCTGTTAAAGGACAAATTGTCTTATCAATTATATGATTTTATACGGGCACTGTCAAGGCGGAATTACCGCATGTCCTCCAGACGCCCGTGGTGTTCGTAGTTGGTGACTCGTTCGATTTTATTCCCTTCTCCGAGGAAAACGACCTTCGGCGCGTACTCGTCGGCCTCCTCCGGCGTCATCTCGCCGTACGCCATGATGATCACCTTATCCCCGGTGCTCGCGCAGCGCGCCGCCGCCCCGTTCAGACAGATGATGCCGCTGCCCGGCTCTCCCGCGATCGTGTACGTGGAGAAGCGCGCGCCGTTGTCGACGTTCGCGATGTCCACCTTCTGATACTCGCGGATTCCCGCCTTGTCCAGGAAATCCTTGTCGACGGTGATGCTGCCCACATAGTTCAGCTCCGCCTGTGTGACTGTGGCCCGGTGAATTTTGCCTACCAACATTGGAATTCTCATTGTGTTAACCTTCCTTTCCGTTCTGACGCCTGCTTGCGGCCGCTCAGACAAAGTCGGTCCGCGCACAGAAAAAAAATCCGCCTGCCGCGCAGCCTGATTATTCTCCGGATCACGCGAAGACGCGGAATCCGGGAAGCCTGCTGCCCCGGCAACGGATGAACGTTAAGATTGAAAGCCCGTTTATTCAGTTTTATTACAACTGGTACAGTTTCGAGCTTGAATACCGTCCATCATCAGACACTTTACCACACTTTCCGCCGCCGGTAAAGCCGAAGCGGCGCGCCTTTGCCCACAAATTTCCGTGCACGGGACGCTCGAAAAATCTCCCGTTCGGATGGCGAATGAAAACCCCAGAAAGACTGAAAAAAAGAGGGCCGCCAACGGAATGGCGGTCCCTTTCATCTATGAAAGGCTGCCTTACAGCACTTTCTACGTGATTAAATTCCCGAGCGAACTAGTCGAGTTCTGCGACGTTGATTCCGCTCTTCTTGATCTGCTTAACCTCGTCAAATACTGCAGCAATCTCTTCCTTGGCACCGCCCGTAGCCAGTGTGACTACGATGATGACGATGAGACTGACGACGAATGCCGGCAGCAACTCGTAGATGGCGAAGATTCCGCCGAGCTTAGCGATTCCGAACTTCCAGATGAAGATCATCGCACCGCCGGAGAGAACGCCGGCGATCGCGCCCTGAACGTTCGTCTTTCTCCAGAACAGGCAGCAGAGCATCAGCGGTCCGAAGGATGCGCCGAATCCGCCCCATGCGAAGGATACGATACGGAATACAGAACTGTTCGGGTTCCAGGCAAAGATGACTGCCAGGATCGTGATGCACAGTACAGTGATTCTCGCGATGACGATGCCCTTCTTAGCAGGCAGGTCCTTCATGAAGAAGTGGTGGATCAGGTTCTCCGATACACTGGAGGATGCAGCCAGCATCTGTCCGCTTGCTGTGGACATCGTTGCTGCGAGGATTCCGGAAAGGATCAGACCTCCGATGACCGCGAAGATCGGGTTGATCTGTGCAATCTGG
This sequence comes from uncultured Eubacteriaceae bacterium, assembly GCA_903789635.1. Taxonomy (GTDB): domain Bacteria; phylum Bacillota; class Clostridia; order Peptostreptococcales; family Anaerovoracaceae; genus Aminicella. The sequence goes on along the minus strand of CAIFEY010000001.1, from coordinate 145,788 downwards.
TCTGCGATGTAGATGATGATTCTCTCTGCGTCGAAGTGCGCGTTAGCAAACATGTTGAAGTGCTTGGCAACGGAGAATCCGAGGACACCGATCAGTACCGCACATCCCATGGAGATGACTACCCATGTGGATGCGATACGACGGGAAACCTTGATCTTCTTATCATCCTCGATCGCCATGAAACGGAGCAGGATGTGCGGCATTCCGCAGTATCCGAGTCCCCATGCGAAGTTGGATACGATGGTCAGCGGTGAGTAGGATCCGTCCGGAGCGTTCAGCTTGAAGTATCCCGGAACCTGGTTGGCAGCTGCGCCGATTGCGTTGTCCCAGCCATTCGCTGTGCTGAGGCAGAACCATAATACGACGATCAGCGCGATCGTCATGATGATGGACTGTACAAAGTCCGTGAAGGACGACGCGAGGAATCCGCCGAGGATGGTGTAAGTTGCGATTACCAGGGCACCGATGATCATTACGGTGTGGTAGTTAACGCTGAACAGTGTGTTGAACAGCTTTCCTACGGATGCGAATCCGGATGCTACGTACGGGATAAAGAAGATGACGATGATGATCGCGCTGATGGCGAGCAGGACGCCGTTCTTTTCCTGGAAACGGTTAGAGAAGAAATCCGGAATGGTGTTGGCGTCGATATGCTCAGAGTAGATTCTCAGCGGCTTAGCGACGACCAGCCAGTTAACGTAAGTTCCGACTGCGAGTCCCGCTGCGGTCCAGAATGCTTCTGCGAAGGTTCCGCCTCCGCCGATCAGTCCGAACAGCGCTACGCCCGGCAGTCCCATGAGCAGCCAGCTGCTCATATCCGATGCTTCCGCACTCATTGCGGTGACGAACGGTCCAAGCTGACGTCCGCCCAGGTAATATTCTTCTGTCGACTTATTTTTCTTCGATACGCTGACACCGATAGCGATCATGGCAACCATGTATACGGCTATCGTGCCGACTTCCAATGCTAGGGTCATAGTGACTTATATGATAACCGCGGAAACGGGGCTACTCATTTTCCTCCCTTTTTTGACTCTTGATTTTTAGAAATACCCTTCATAGATGATGTTTAATTACCGATCAACGACGGTTTCCACAGGTTACGCCTATTTCAAAATATTAGATTGCGTAATCTCGTCATTGATAAAAATTATACATATATTATCACATACGGGTATATCATTGTCAACATTGCAAAGGCACTATGTTGTCACTGCAATGTTGCTATGAAGGAAGGATATTCATGTTCCCTGTGAATCTTTTGACGATGGCAAAACGTCAGATTACCCTTTAACGCATTGATTTTCCAATGCTTTTTTTGCTCACTTTATTCACGCTATGTTCTGTCAATTATACACTCCAGCCAATTTTATTCACATAAATCTTTTTTTATTCATTTTCAAAATGGCCCTTTTCATACCCATCTCACCCTCTCGTAGGTCACTTCCCGCCCCCTTCCCAGACAAAATCCGCCCGAATCGTCTACCTCAGGAAACTGATGAAATACGCAATTAAGTAATTTTGCAACAATTTCGTTCTACCTGTATCAATTTGACCGCTGAAGGCAAAAGAAAAGGCACTGCTCTCGCCGGAAAACCCAGCGGTCTGCAATGCCTATTCATTTCGATTGTGCACAAGTTACAAACTTATGCATTATTTTTGTATATCGTTACAATCAATCTACTCGACGTTGGTCGGTTTTTCTCCTGTTTCCAGCCATTTCTGCATGGTTTCCTCGTCGAGGATCGGAATTCCGAGCTCCTTCGCCTTGTTGTTCTTGGCGCTCGTGGACGTCGTGTCGTTGTTGATCAGGGCGGTCGTCTTACTGCTGACGGAGCCCGCTGCCTTTCCGCCGAAGCGCTCGATCTCGGACTTCAGCTCCTCGCGGTTCGCGTAGTGGTTCAGTGAACCGGTGATGACGAACGTCATGCCGTCCAGGAAGTTCGGGCTGTCCTCGACCGTCTCGTCCAGGGTGACCTGATCCAGGATGTCCGCAACGATCTTCTGGTGTCTGCTGTCTGCGAAATAGTCGGTGTATGCCTTTGCCAGCACGCTTCCGACGCCGTCGATCGCGGTCAGCTCATCTTCCGTCAGGTTCTGCATGCGCGTCCAGCTGTTTCCGCAGGCCTTCGCAATAACCTTGGCGTTGGCGAGCCCGATTCCCGGGATTCCGAGCGCGTACAGCAGGCGGACCGGGTTAGACTCCCTGGCCCTCTTCACGGATTCCGCAAGATTCTGGAACGACTTCTCCCCGAATCCGTCCATCTCGACGACCGCATCCCTGTACGTATCGAATTTGAACAGGTCTGCAAACTCCGTGATCAGCCCCTTAGCGATCAGCTTCTCGATCGTCGCGTCGCTCAGGCCGTCGATGTTCATCGCGTCCCTGGAGACGAACAGGGAGAAACTCTTGATCTGCTTGGCGAGACATTTCGGGTTGGTGCAGTAGAGCGTCTGGACGCCGTTGTCCTCGTGGATCTCGGTTTTGCCGCCGCATACCGGGCACGTATCCGGAATCTCGATATTGTCACTGCCCGTCAGGTCCTCCGCGATCTGCGGGATGATCATGTTCGACTTATATACGGTGATCGTGTCGCCGATGCCGAGCTTCAGCTCACGCATGATGCTGACGTTGTGCACGGAGGCCCTCTTCACCGTCGTGCCCTCCAGCTCCACCGGGTCGAAGATCGCGACCGGGTTGATCAGTCCGGTCCTGGACGCACTCCACTCGATCTGGCGCAGCGTCGTCTTCTCCTTCTGGTCAACCCACTTGAAGGCGAGCGAGTCCTTAGGGAACTTGGCGGTCTGCCCGAGCGAGCGGCCGTAGACCATGTCGTTGTAGGTCAAAACAAGCCCGTCCGAAGGAAAATCGTTATTGACGATCTCCTGCGCGAACCACTCGATCGTGTCCAGGATGTTGTCCTTGTTTACATACTTAAACGGGACGACGTCGAAGCCCTGTTCGCCGACCCAGTTCAGCTGGTTGTCCCTTCGCTCCTGGAAGTCCACGCCCTCCGCCTCGACCAGCGTGAACGCGATGAAGTTGACGTGCCTGTCCTTGGTCACGCGCGGATCCAGCTGGCGGACGGAGCCGCTGCAGAGGTTCCTCGGGTTCTTATACTTCGCGTCGGCGTCGCCGATCGCCTCGTTGATCTTCTCGAAGTCGCTGTACTTCATCACCGCCTCGCCGCGCAGGACCATGTGTCCCTTAAATCCAATGGACACCGGCACATTGTCGAACACCTTGGCGTTGTTCGTGATGACCTCTCCGACGTCGCCGTTTCCTCTGGTCAGCGCCTTCACGAGTTTTCCGCCGTCGTATGTCAGTACGATTGTGATTCCGTCCAGCTTCCAGGAGAGCAGGCCCTCCTGATCGCCGAGCCAGTCCCTGAGCTCTTCCCTGCTCTTGGTCTTGTCCAGGCTCAGCATACGGCTCGGGTGGCGCTCCTTAGGCAGATCTGAGACGATCTCGTATCCGACGTTCTGCGACGGGCTGTTCGACAGGATGATGCCCGTCTCCTTCTCCAGGTCCAGAAGCTCGTCGTACATCCGGTCGTACTCGATGTTCGGCATAATCTCCTCCGCGTCCATGTAGTACGCGCGGGCGGCGCGGTTCAGCGCGTCGACAAGTTCTTTGATCCTCTCCTTCTTATTCTCGGCCATGCTCAATTCCCCTTTCTGCTGATTCCTTTCCCGGTCGTCTTCCGGTTATCCATACTGTTACCAATTATTATAAGCGTATTTATTTATAATTAACGTAATCTTTGTCAATTTTACACCGTCTGCATCTTCACGATGCCCGGTGCCTGATCCCTGACGCCGCGCGCATCATCCGGGGCGCCAGACGCCGCGCATAATCCTGATGTCTGGTGCCGCGCACCTGGCGCCGTATGCATCTGTCCGCTTCTTTCCCCGCACTCGCGGGACCTGGTCGGGTGTGCTTTGTCGAAGACGGGCGGAGCGTCGCTAGAGCTTCTCCAGCGGCGCGATGCCCCTCGCCAGCTTCTTGATGCCGACGGAGTCGAATGCGACGGTCACGATCTTGTCGCTCGCCTCGATGACCAGACCCTCGCCGAACTTGCTGTGCTTGACGTGGTCGCCGGCGTTCAGGTCGAGGGAGTCCGCCGATGAGGATGCGTGCCTGCGCGTCTCCATGCGGGCGTATTTCAGCGCGTCGTACGGCTTTGCGGCCGGCTGGCGGGAATACCCGTCGATGCTGCCCGTCGAAACGCCCAGGCTGGAATCTCCGGCCTTCTTGCGGAACACCGCGTCGCCCTCGACCAGCTTCGGGTCCAGCTCCTTCATGAACTGCGACTCACGCGTATAGTCCGTGCGGCCGTAGCGCGTGCGCACCTCGGCGCTCGTCAGGTACAGCAGCTCCTTGGCGCGGGTCATGCCGACGTAGCAGAGGCGGCGTTCCTCCTCCATCTTGCTCTCGTCGTCGAACGCGCGGCTTCCCGGGAACAGGCCGTCCTCCATGCCCGGCATGAACACAACCGGGAACTCCAGCCCCTTGGCACTGTGCATCGTCATCATCGTGACCGCGGCGTCCGACTCGTTGTAGTTGTCGACCTCCGCCGTCAGCGCGAGCTGCTCCATAAACTCGTCGAGCGTAGGCTCCTCCGCACTGCTCTCGTAGTCCGCGATGACCGACTTGAACTCCATCAGGTTGTCCAGGCGTCCCTCCGCCTCCGTCGTGTGCTCGTTCTCCAGGGCAGGCATGTAGCCCGTCTTGGTCATCAATTGGTCAAAGATATCCGTAACATTGAGGTTATCCTTCTCCTGCCGGCAGAGCATGATGCACCCCACCATGTCCCTGACCTTCTCATAGGCCTTGCCCGGCAGCGTCCCGAGGACCTCGCCGTCCGAGTCCGCCAGCGCCTCCAGCACGCTCTGCCTTCTGGCCGCCGCGAACGCGCGGATCTTCTCCCAGGTCTTGGCCCCGACGCCGCGCTTAGGCTCGTTGATGATGCGCTGCACCGACAGGTCGTCCGCCGGATTGACCACGAGGCGCATGTACGCCATCGCGTCCTTGATCTCCTTGCGGTCATAGTAGCGCATGCCCGACAGGACACGGTACGGGATGCCCTCGCGGCTCATCGCCTCCTCGAACAGACGCGACTGCGCGTTGGTTCGGTACAGGATCGCGAAGTCATTCCAGTTCCGCCCGTCCTTCTCCAGGAACGCGATCTGGCGCGCCACGTACGACGCCTCCTCCTTATCGTTGTCCAGTCGGTAATAATGTACCTTCTCGCCCGGCTCACGGTCCGTCCAGAGCTTCTTGGACTTTCTCTCCGTGTTGTTCTGGATGACCGAGTGTGCAGCAGCCAGGATGTTCCCGACGGAGCGGTAGTTCTGCTCGAGCTTGATCACCTTTGTCTCCGGAAAATCCTTCTCAAAGTCCAGGATGTTGCGGATGTCCGCGCCTCGCCACTGGTAGATGCACTGGTCGTCGTCGCCGACCACGCAGATGTTGCGGCTCTTCTTCGCGAGCATCGTCACGAGCTCGTACTGGATGTGGTTCGTGTCCTGGTACTCGTCGACCATGATGTACTTAAACCGCTGCTGATACTCCTCCAGCACGTCCGGCTCGCTGTTCAGCAGGCGCCAGCAGTTCAGGAGCAGGTCGTCAAAGTCCATCGCGTTGTTCTCCTTCAGTCGCTTCTCGTACTCCTCGTAGACGATGTGGATGACCCGGCTGCGCACGCTCTCCAGCGAGACTTCGGCAAAGTCCTGCGGCGACTGCGCCTTCTCCTTGCAGTTACTGATCGCCGACAAAAGATACTGGGGCTTATACTCCTTGTCGCTGATGCCGCGCTCCTTCATGATGTTCTTCACGACCGTCTTCTGGTCCGTCGTGTCGTAGATAGAGAACTGCGAGCCGTAGCCGATCCGGTCGCAGTACTTATGCAGGATCCTGAGGCACATCGCGTGGAACGTCATGATCCACATCCCGCGCGTGTCCCCGATCAGCTGTTCCACACGCTCCCGCATCTCGTTCGCCGCCTTGTTCGTGAACGTCACCGCCAGAATATGGTACGGCTCGATTCCGCAGTCCACCATGTGCGCGATCCTGTGCGTCATCGTGCTCGTCTTCCCGGACCCCGCTCCCGCTAAAATCAGCAGCGGCCCGTCCAGGTACTCCACTGCCTCCTGCTGCTTCGGATTTAACTTTGCCATGTATTCCCTCACCTCTGCGCCGCTTTCCGCGGCGGTCTTCTTCAGATGCGCATCCTCTTCACCGTATGCGCAACAGCGTAATATACGTAACAGGCGGCTTCAGCCTGAGCCTCACCGCCATGAAAGTTTCTGATTCCTATTCTATCATAAAGCCCGCCCGATTGGGGCGCGTGCACCCAGATTCGTTTTCTACAAATATCAACGCCTGCTTCTTTTCACTGCCCTGCACACCGGTATTTCCGCCTCTCCCCATCCTATAGAAAATCTCTATACACCCAGATAACAACATGCGTGCAAAGTCCCGCATCAACCCTGAATAAAATTAATACCTCTGCACTTCCAACACTTCCAACCTATCGAAAAGATGAATTTGATGAATTTCCATTCAGATTGTAGAATAAAATACGTAATCAAGATCGTTTTAGCAATCCGCATATACGCGGCAGGTCAATGACAAATCGGGGTTGTCTGCGGCAGGTCGCCGAAAACGGATACAAAATGGACATATACGGGAAAGCAGACAGGTTCGACTCTGCGTCAGTGGGAGTGCATGGCTGCTTTTTTCCTTTTTTGAGACATCGAAGGTTACAACAGCGTATCGAAATTTACTTATTCCACTAAATTATTGAAGGATACAAAGTTACAGACGAAAATACCGAAGCTGGAATGTGATTCCTGCTTCGGTATTTTCGTTTTTGTTGGTTTATGTATTGTTGGTTTATTGGGTTTCGCTGCGGTCACCGTTCACCGTGCGGCTGCGCGCGGCACTGAGCATCTGCCATGCGCGGCTCCGGTACAGCGTTACGAACGGTGGGCGAGGACGAGCTCGCGCGCGCGGCGCGCTGCGCTTGCCGCATCCGGCTCGTAGCCGTCCGCACCGATCTTGTCCGCGTAGGCCTCGGAGATCGGGCCGCCGCCGACCATGACGACGACGCGGTCGCGCAGGCCGTTGTTCTTCAGCTCCTGGATGATCTCACTCATCTTGATCATTGTCGTGGTCATCAGCGTGGACATGCCGATGAAGTCCGCGTTGTGCTCCCTGGCCGCATCGATGAAGTTCTGCGTCGGGACGTCCTTTCCGAGGTCGTAGACGTCGAATCCCTCGGTCTCCAGCATGATCTTCAGGATGTTCTTTCCGATGTCGTGGGTGTCTCCCTCGACGACGCCGATGACGGCGGTCATCTGCTCGCCGCTGTCGGTCTTCTTCTGGATGTGCGGACGGAGGACGTCGACGGCTCCGTAGAACGCATCGGAACAGAGCAGCAGCTCAGGGATGAAGTATTCCTTCTCCTCGTAGAGCTCTCCTGCCCGGTTCATGCCCTTTGCCAGACCCTCGGTCAGGCCTTCCATCGCATCGTAGCCCGCCTCGACGTATTCCTCCGCCAGGGCCGCGGCCTCTTCATCTTCCATCTCCAGCACGGCGTTTCCCATCGCCGCGATCAGTTCTTCCTTGCTCCTTGCCATTATGCTTTCTCCTTTTCCAGTTCCGCCTCAGTCTCTTTCATCATGCGGTCCAGCTTCTCCGGGTCAACCGGGTATCCGAGCTCGCGCACGGTGTCCATCATCATGTCGATATTCTCGAACGGCGTTTCCACCGGGAGGGAGCAGCCGGACATCGGCATGAAGCCCTTCGGGGAGTCGTAGCCTTCCTTGATGCACTGCAGCGTCGCCATGCGAACTTCCGCCGGCGTGCCCATGTACATCGTCGTTCCCGGGTTCACGTTTCCCAGGATCTTGGTCTTGTTTCCGATCTTCTTCTTGCACTCCTCGATGCTCGCGACGTTGTCGATGGAGAATCCGGCGACGCCCATATCCGCGATATCTTCCCAGATATCAGCAGTCTGACCGCAGATGTGCATGACGACGCCGCGGTCCCTCGACTTGAAGTGGTCGACGAGCTGCTTCAGGTACGGCGCGGAAAACTCGCGGAAGATCTTAGGGCTGATGACAGTGCAGGAGGACATCGGCTCGGAAATCGTCGGTCCGAGGCCGATATCGATTGCCGCGTCCGCGTAGGCGATCAGCGATTCCAGCGATACCTGGCAGAGATGATGCACCGCCTCCGGGTTCTTGTAGCAGAAGCGGAGGACGTTCTCTACGCCGAGCAGGAAGCAAGCGTTCGTGAACGGGCCTACGATCGCCGCGGAGATTCCCACCTCGTCGCCGACGCCGTCGATCAGGTACTTCATCGCGTCCAGGTGGACCGGAAGCCTGCCGTCCTTATACGGATTCAGCGGATGGATCTTCTTATAGTCCGCCGGATCCTTGATCGCCGGGGTCTTCAGGTCGACCGTGTCGTCCTCCGGCATCGTGACCTCCGCGCCCATCGCCTCTGCCCACGGGAAAAGGTCGGTGAATACGCGGACGCTGTCGTATCCGAAGCGTCTGTAGCCCGCAATCTGCGCCTCTGCCAGCGTCTTGGCCGAGGTATTGAACTCTGAAATCTTACATCCGTAGACTCTCGCCACGCCGTTCGCCACGTTCGGGTTGCACGGCATGCGGTCCACTTCTTCTCCGTTTGCGATCGCCGCAGCGCGCTGCTTCGGCGTCATCTCGTCTTTTGTCTTTCTGGACACTCTGGTCGCCTCCTTAGATCTTCAGATCTTCCAATTATTCAGTATTTACTCAGTATATTTTACAGAGATTCTGCCGGCGCTTCTAATTCATTTTATCTATATGTAACCGAGCGGCTGACCGATCGACATCAGGTCGGCCGTGGGCTGCTGCAGAAGCCCGCGGTCTGCAGTTCCATTTCGCCTTTGTCCCTCCTCGGACAAAGTCCGCGCCCGACCAGGTTCACACCCGCCCTGATGGCCGCCGCAGAAAAAAAAGAGCCGGGCGGATTACCGCACCGACTCGTAGAAAAAGTCTTCCTGTTCAACCTGTTCGCCCGGCCTCTTCACGAGGATGTCGCTGTCCCAGCCGCCGGTCATCAGCTTCTCTAAGATGTACGTCCCGCCCGGCACGCACCCGGCGTCGACGTTCAGCAGGTCGGCGCACTTCTCCGCGTACTCGCAGATCGGCTCGGTGTCGTAGCATCCGTCGTCGATCACGGCCACGTGCTTGTAGCCGTCGTACATCATCCGCATGATCCGATCGGTCTTCTTCTCGCCGAACTTGTCCAGCAGTTTCTGGTGCGACTGCAGGACGGCACCCATGTCCAGCGTCCAGCCGCGTGTAAGATAGTAGACGCCGGCCTTCTCCATGGCGCGGCAGGTGCGCGGCTCACAGCAGAGCAGGGTGTTGATGCAGTCGTCGAACCGCGGCATCGCCAGCGTCGCCGTGTGGGAGACGAGCCTCTCGGTCCCGTTCCCGCAGAGCCCGTACGCGAGCAGGATGCTCGAGGACTCGTCCTTCGGCAGCTTCTCCTCCGCGAGGTCGATCTGCTCCTGCAGGACGGCGCGGAGCTTGTCCGGGTAGCTGTGGTACCCGCGCTCCATCCAGACGACCGGGTACTGGAGGTTCTGCTCCTCCAGCACTCGGCCGACCTCGTCCTCCATCATCGAGCAGGCGATCAGTATCGTGTTTTCCGGTTTCAGGTTTCTCGTCATTCCATTTCCTTCCAGCCCCATTGAATTTTGTCCGAACTACTCCTCGGATACCGGCGTGCTGCGCACAGCCTTGAGGATCGCCCTGACGTTCGGCAGCGGGGAGCCCATTCCCAGTCCGCATGCCGGGGAGACGATGTCCGCGCCGTTGTCGACGCACTTCCTGGTCAGGGAATCGACGTTGTCCGGATCGGTCAGCTCGACCGCGAACGTGCTGACGTTGCCCATCAGGACGCGTCCCGGCAGGTGCTTTCTCGCCTCACGCAGGGAGACGATCGCGTCAAAGCTCAGCGCGTCGCTGCGGACGTCCTTCAGCTGGTCGTAGACGTACTTCATCTGGCCGCAGATGTGGACGATGACCTCCGCGCCCGCCTCGTGCAGGGCGTCGGTCAGCTTGTTGATGTAGTCGACCGCGAACTCGGTGAAGTACTTCGGTCCCAGGATCTCGCCCGTGCCGGACGGATCCGCGATCGTGATGACGTCAGCGCCCGCCTCGACCTGGGCGACGCCGAACTTGATCAGCTGCTCCGTGACGAAGTCCATGACCTTGTGCGCGTTCTCGTTCTTCCTGCGCAGCTGCATGTAGAACTTCTCTGGGTCTACCAGGGAAGCCGCCGTGCTGACCGGGCCGGTGAGGTTTCCGATGATCGGCGCGTCCTTCACCTCGTCCTTCAGGATCTTGATCGCGTCCAGGACGACCTTGGCGCGGCCGCTCTCTAAGTCAATCGGCTTCAGCTCCGCGTAGTTGTCGACGTCCGACATCGCGTACTCGACGACATGAGGCTCGAAGAGGTTGTTTCCGAGCGTGATCTTGGCGCCCATCGCCTCGGCCTCGACCGTCATGCAGAACGGGACGCCGCAGTTCTCGAAGATGCCGTCCTTGATCACGGCCTCCGCGAGGTCTGCCATCTTGCGCGCGTCCGTGTGCGCCTCCGGCAGGCCGACGCCGGCTTCCTTCTGCAGGCCGTCGGTGACCATGTTCATCATGCCGCCCGGGCAGATGCATGCAGGGCGGTCGACGCGGCGTCCGTCCAGGATCGCGTGCAGGCGGCTCTTCGGGGTGAATTCCTGTTTCTCCAGATTATTCGATTCCATCATTCATTCTCCTATATTCTTCTGATTCTCATGCTCTTAGTTTATATATCCGCCGGGGCGCGCGCGGACAAAATCCATCCGGTGCTGAAAGCCTGCCGTGACTGCCGCTCCGGACTCACGCAGCACTTCCGAAGCCCTTGGTTTCGCCATCTGTGCTTTGCCCAAGGTTAATATTGTTAAATTCCAGGCAAAGCGCGCCCCATCGGCCGTTTGCTTACTATCTATTACTTACGCTTCCTGTTCGAAGGGAACATCAGGCACTTGGTGAACAGCTGCTCGTAGTTCTCGGTAGCGCCGAGCTCCATGTAGTCCATCTCGTGGGACAGTGTCTCGACCTGCTGCTTCACCTCGCCGGACATCAGCGCCATGTACGCGCCTGTACGGGACGTGTTTCCGACGTACTTCAGGCGGTCGCTGACCTCTTCCGGCAGGATGCCGGTTCCGGTCAGGCTCTCCGCCGGGAGGTGCGCGCCGAACTGGCCGGCGATCAGGACCTCGTCGAGGTCGGCCATGCCGATTCCCGCCTTGCGCAGGAGCGCCTCGAATCCGGACAAAATCGCGCCCTTAGCGAGCTGAACCTGGCGCACGTCGCTCTGGGTGACCTGGATCTCGTGCGGCGCCGTCGACAGCAGGAACGAGCGCTTGCCGTCCTCGTCGACCTTCAGACGCTCCGCGCGGAAGTCCTCCTCAGGGAAGTGGCCCGCCTTCACGAACGCGCCGCTCTTCTTCACGATTCCCGCCTTCAGCAGCTCGCGGATCGCCGCGAGGATTCCACTTCCGCAGAGTCCCGCCGGATCGGTGCCGCCGATCGTCTTCAGGTCCACGTGATCCTCCAGGATCTGGACGTCCTCGACCGCGCCCTCCTCAGCGCGCATGCCGGAGCTGATGTTCATTCCCTCGAGCGCCGGTCCCGCCGCACAGGAGCAGCAGAGCAGCTTCCCGTGGTTGGACAGCACGATCTCGCCGTTCGTTCCGATGTCGATGAACAGGACGTTGCCGTTCTGGTGAACCAGGTCGCAGACCCTCGCACCGGCGACGATGTCTGCACCGATATACGCCGAGACGGACGGCAGTGCGTAGAGCCTTGCCCCCCGCGCCGCGTGAATGCCGATGGAAGCGGCCGGGATGTCCTTTGCCGCCGTAAAGACCGGAGCATACGGCGAACGGCCGAGCGGACGCGCGTCCACGCCGAGCAGCAAGTGCATCATCGTGCAGTTCGCCGCGACGGAAATCTCGTAAATCTCCGTCAGCTTGACGTCCGCCTTGCGGCACGCCTCACCCAGCATGCCCATGATCGACTCGGAAATGGCCTTCTGAAGCTCTCCTGCGCCCGTTTCCGGGTTTTCCATCTCATAGGTGATACGGCTCAGTACGTCCTGTCCAAAGTGCTTCTGCGCGTTCACCTGCGACGCGTCGGCGAGGATCTCTCCGGTGTGCAGGTCGACCAGCGAGCAGACGACCGTCGTCGTTCCGATGTCGACGGCCGCACCGTACAGACGTTCCGTTGTGTCGCCTTCCTCGATCGCAATTACACGATCCTTATGCAGAACCGCCGTATACGTCCCCGGCATCCTTCCGCCCGCAGGCAGCGCCAGCGGATCCACGGACTCAGCCCCGGTCTTCTCCATCAGCAGCTCCTCGAACGGCGTCTGCGTCTCCAGCGACGGCGCCTCGATCTCGACCGAGATCTTCCTCGTGTCCGGGCAGTGCGCGAACTCCGGCGTGTAACCGCCCGCGAGGACCTCCGTCTTCTTCTCCTTCTGCATCGGCGCGACCGTCAGGTCCTGCTGCACGTCCATCATGCAGCAGATGTGCACGCCCTCTTCCCTTTCCTTTTCCGACAAAAGATGAACTTCCTCATCCGTAAACCCGAGCGGCTGGTCACCCTCCTGCTGCAGAATGCGGACCCTGCACTTCCCGCAGAGCCCCTTTCCGCTGCACGCGTTATCCACGTAGATCTGATTTCTCAGCAGCACCTGCATCAGGTTTTCGCCCGCCTCACAGGTAATTTCCCTCTCCAGCGACGGAATATTTATATGAAACATAGGTCTCCTGCTCCCTTCTCTCACTCTTCCTTTTACCAATATCTATCATAAAATGCATAATCATCCATATTGACTATATCCCGACTTACCACTTACTTCAAATTCAGATTTTCTATATTATCGGACTGTCTCATTTATTAGACAAAAAAGAAAACCGGCTTCTCCCCATCCCACAAGAAATGAGGAGAAGCCTTGGCCTCCGCCACAATGCATTGATGCACAGACAACACCGCCGCGGCGCACCGAGCCGCGCGATAATGCAGGTAATTTCCACCGCGCGCTGCCGGCGCTTCTTACTATAGCGCTGCCGTGCCGCTGCGGCTCCCTTCAGCGCGATGATCCGCGCTTCTTTCCGGAGCGCTTCCGAGCCGCGCGCTACGCCTTCAGCATACGCACGCTGCCCAGCTCGCCGAACAGTACGCCTTCCTGGTCTCCGCCGGCGCTGATCAGCAGGAACGCGTCCAGCTCACCCGGCCGGATGGCGTTCTTTAAGACCTCGGCACCGTTTTCCTCCGTGAATCCGGTGCGCATCAGCTCGTCCGAGGTCTGCTGCACGTCATCCGCGGAGCGGTGCACGCGGCGGCGGCACTCCGCCGACCCGTCCGCGCTCCTGCCGAGCCAGAAGAACTCGTGCGCGAGCCCCGCCTTCGTGAGCGTGTCGGCCGCGGAGACCGCGAGCTCCGCGAGTCGGCTCTTCCGCTCCGGCGTGACGACGTGGCCGCTCTGGACATAGTTCAGGAACACGACGCCGATCCTGCCGGAAACCGGCTGGTTGGCCATCGGCGAAAACGCGACCGGCTCAAAAGCCTTGACGACCCAGTTCTTAGCCCTGTCCGCGCCGCTCATCTGCCCGGTCCCCCAGCCGGCACCCGCTGCGCCTCCTGTCCCGTCTGCACTGCCGCCCTCGCCGGACTGCGGGCTTCCGATAAAGTCGCCGTGGAACTCGTCACCGCGTGCAAACAGGTAGACGCCCGCAGATCCGGCCGCGAAGAAGCGCTCCGGGAGCTCGACCGTCCGGACGTCCGGGCGGTACAGGATCTCCGCCTGCGACCCCGTGAGCACATACCCCTGCTTCTTCCCGAACGCGTCCTGAATTCTCGTGTTGTTCAGCGTGACGTGAACCACGCCGCAGCGCTCCTCCGTGACGTTGATCCGATAGCCGCTTCCGCCCTTTCTCTTCAGCACGAAGTTGGCCGGCGTGTCGCTGTTCTCTCCCGTCAGCATGTTTTCCACGTTCATGTCGGCGTGGCAGGAGGCGAACATGATCGTCTGCCCCTTTCCCTCAGCCTTCAGCCGGACAGAAACGCGTTCCCCCTTGGCCGCTTCTTTTTTGCCGCAGACCGTGCCAAAGCGCAGCTCGCCCGCCGACTTCACCGCGAGGAACGTCAGCAGCTCATACAGCAGCATCAGCCCAAGTACCGCCGTCACGACCACATTCGGCAAAAATATATCCACAAGGATCAGAACGGTGAAGACCTTTGTGAATGCATTCCCCTTTAACTTAAAATTGTTCATCTCTCAGTCCTTATCTTAATTCCGCCCGCGTCTCCCAATCTGCGGAGCGAATACGAAATATCTCCCAATATCATTCTACTACACAACAACCGGAAGATTAAGAAATAAATCACTCGGCTGACCCCTCTCCGTGCAGCTGCCGCTCCTGTTCCGCCGCTTCTGAATCCGCATATGCAAAAAGCGCCGGGGATAATCCCCGACGCATGATTGTTCAATTCACTCTTGAAACCGTACTACACGAGCTCCAGGAAAACAACCTCAGAGTTGTCGCCTCTGCGAGGTCCCAGCTTGAGGATTCTGGTGTATCCGCCGTTACGCTCAGCATATCTCGGAGCAATGTCGTCGAACAGCTTGGATGTAACGTCTTCATCGTATACGTAGCCCATAACCTGTCTTCTTGCAGCCAGATCTCCGCGCTTAGCCAGTGTGATCAGCTTCTCAGCCTCTCTTCTTGCTTCCTTAGCGCGAGTATCTGTTGTGGAGATTCTCTCCTCTCTGAAGAGATCGGTGACAAGATTTCTAAGCATCGCTTTTCTGTGCGCGCTGTTTCTGCCCAGTTTTCTATATCCCGGCATGTCAATTCTCCTTCCGTTTACTCTTCGCTCGGCTTGAGTCCAAGTCCGAGTTCTTCGAGTCTGTTCTTTACTTCTTCCAGAGACTTTTTACCAAGGTTGCGGAACTTCATCATATCTTCTTCTGTCTTCTCCGTCAGCTCTTCAACAGTGTTGATGTTGGCGCGCTTCAGACAGTTGTAAGATCTTACAGAGAGCTCCAGCTCCTCAATGGTCATCTCCAGTGCCTTTTCCTTCTGATCTTCTTCCTTTTCGACCATGATTTCCATGCTGCCCGTGGAGTCATCCAACTCGATAAACAGGTTCAGATGCTCCCGCATGATCTTTGCTCCGATAGAGACACCCTCAGCAGGCGCTACGGAGCCGTCGGTCCAGATTTCAAGGACTAGTCTGTCATAGTCAGTAACCTGACCTACTCTGGTATTTTCTACGGTAAAATTGACCTTTCTGACCGGCGTATAGATAGAATCTACCGGAATTACAGAAATTGGTGTACTCTCTGTCTTATTCTGTTCAGCCGGAACGTAGCCGCGTCCTCTGGCCAGGTTGATCTCCATAACCAGCGTTGCGTTCTCTTCCAGTGTTGCGATATGCAGATCAGGGTTGAAAATCTCGAGACCGTCATCCCCTACGATGTCTGCAGCTGTTACTTCCTTAGGTCCGACCGCGTTGATGATGACACGCTTGGTGTCCTCACCGTTCAGGCGGACTGCCAGATTCTTCAGGTTCAGAATAATTTCCGTAACGTCTTCCTTAACACCAGGAATCGACGAAAACTCATGAAGAATACCGTCAATTTTAACAGAAGTCACCGCGGCTCCCGGAAGGGAGCTGAGCAGGATTCTTCTCATCGCGTTGCCCAGAGTCGTACCATATCCTCTTTCAAGAGGTTCTACGATAAACTTTCCATATCTGCCGTCGTCGCTGATTTCTTTGCTTATCGTTGGTTTTTCGATTTCTAACACTAAAAAAACCTCCTTTTAATCCAAACGCTATAACCTGCAGCAGGCTATTATTTGGAGTACAACTCGACGATCAGATGCTCTGCGATCGGTGTATCAACATCCTCTCTGGTAGGCAGCACCAGTACTTTACCTTCCAGCTTGTCTACGTCTACAGACAGCCAGGACGGTACAGTAATCTGCATGTCTCTGATTTCCTTAAACTTAGGAGAGTTCTGGCTCTTCTCCTTAACCTTGATAACGTCTCCAGGCTTGACTTCCTGAGCCGGGGAATTTACCTTCTTGCCGTTCAGGCGGAAATGTCCGTGTACGACCATCTGTCTTGCTTCTTTTCTGGAAGAAGCGAATCCCAGTCTGTATACGACATTGTCCAGTCTGCGCTCAAGCAGAACGAGCAGGTTGTCTCCGGTTACGCCGGCAGCTCTGTCTGCTCTCTCGAACAGGTTTCTGAACTGTGTCTCCTGGATTCCGTAGAATCTCTTCGCCTTCTGCTTTTCTCTGAGCTGCATTCCATACTCAGACATCTTATGTCTCATCTGACCATGCTGTCCAGGAGCGTAGTTTTTCTTTTCAAGCGCGCACTTAGGGCCATAGCATCTGTCTCCCTTAAGGAACATCTTCTGGCCTTCTCTTCTGCAAAGTCTGCAGTTAGCACATGTATATCTAGCCATATTTTACTTACTCCTCCCTTCCATCAGACTCTTCTTCTCTTCGGCGGACGGCATCCGTTATGCGGAATCGGTGTGATGTCCTTGATCATGGTGATCTCCAGGCCTGCTGCCTGCAGAGCACGGATAGCGGACTCTCTTCCGGAACCCGGTCCCTTTACATAAACTTCAACTGTCTTAAGACCATGCTCCATAGCAGCCTTAGTTGCTGTCTCTGCAGCCATCTGTGCTGCGAACGGAGTGGACTTCTTAGATCCTCTGAATCCGAGGGAACCCGCACTGGACCAGGACAGAGCATTACCGTCCATGTCTGTCAGTGTTACGAGCGTATTGTTAAAAGTGGACTGAATATGAGCCTGACCCTTTGTAATATTCTTACGCTGGATCTTCTTTCTTCTAGTCGTTTTGTTCTTCTGATTCTTAGGCATAGCTTACGTCCTCCTTCCTTATTTCTTTTTTCTGCCAACAGTTTTCTTCGGACCCTTGCGAGTACGAGCGTTGGTCTTGGTCTTCTGACCTCTTACAGGAAGGCTTCTTCTATGTCTGATTCCTCTGTAGCTTCCGATCTCCATCAAACGCTTGATGTTCATGGAAACTTCACGTCTGAGATCACCTTCAACCATGTATTCGCTGTCGATGACCTTTCTGATTTTACCAGCCTCATCCTCTGTCAGATCCTTGACTCTCGTGTCCGGATTAATTCCGCACTCCTCGAGGATTTTCTTGGCTGATGTTCTGCCAATTCCATAGATATAAGTGAGTCCGATTTCAACTCTCTTATCTCTCGGCAAATCTACGCCGGCTATACGAGCCATACGCTTCCTCCTTTCCTATCTTCCGTCACTGTTCCGGGAGCGATATAGACAGGTGTTCAATGTATTATTTAAAGGCATGCAGCCCCGGCACCGCACCCCATACATGCGCCGTCTGTCACTGTAACTCCAGCCGCGGAATTTAACCAGCCATCGGCTTGCAGTATGCAGACAGCAAAAAACTGTGTTACTTGCGTAACTCCCATAGTTTACCATATAACACCAAAAAACGCCAGAATGTTTTTTGTTCTTTTTAAAAAACATCCCGGCGTTTCTATAATAATGTTCTTATCTATTAACCCTGTCTCTGCTTATGCTTAGGATTCTCACAGATAACCATGACCTTGCCATGTCTCTTGATAACTTTGCACTTCTCGCAGATAGGTTTTACAGAAGCTCTTACTTTCATGTCAACCTCCTATCAAATGCTCCGGATCGAACGGTGATCAGACAAAGTACAGCCGCTCAAGGCCGCACTGCCTAGCCTCTGTCTCTCCAGACGATTCTGCCGCGTCCCAGGTCGTAAGGGGAAAGCTCCACTTTTACCTTGTCTCCCGGCAGGATCCTGATGTAATTCATTCTGATCTTTCCTGAAATATGCGCCTCTACTTCGAAACCGTTTTCCAGCTTAACCTTGAACATTGCGTTCGGCTGAGCATCGACTACAGTTCCCATAGCTTCAATCACGTCTTTTTTCGCCAAATTCTACACCTCTCTCTTTAATGTGTGAACTTCTGGCTCTGTCCGCCTCTGAAGCGGCTTACGCTTCGAGCGCATCGGAGACGTTTTTAAACGTCACTGGCAGCGGTGTGGAGCCGTCAATGTTTGCGATGATTCCCGCCTTCTCGTAATACTCGATCAGCGGTTTCGTCTGCTTGTTGTAAACGCTGATTCTGTTCGTCGCAGTCTCAACGTTGTCATCTTTTCTCTGAACAAGTTCCGATCCGCAGACATCGCAGATGCCTTCCTTCTTAGGAGGCATGCCCGTTACATGGTAGCTTGCACCACACTTCGGGCACACACGGCGGCCGGTGATACGTTCCATAAGAACGCTGTCTTCAACTTCAAGATTGATTACCACCGTCAGCGGCATATCATGCTGCTTCAGGAATTCATCAAGCTTCTCTGCCTGATGAACGGTTCTCGGGAAGCCGTCCAGGATGAATCCTGCCTTGCAGTCGTCCGCCAGCAGACGGTCGGTTGCAATCTCGATGACGAGATCATCAGGAACGAGCTCTCCCTTGTCCATGTATTCTTTTGCCTTCATGCCAAGCGCGGTGCCCTTGCTGATATTCTCTCTGAAAATATCTCCGGTTGAGATGTGAGGAATGTTGTACTTCTCCACGATCTTAGCTGCCTGTGTACCCTTGCCTGCTCCCGGAGGGCCTAAAAGAATTGTTCTGATCATAATTTCATCTCCCATTCTTTTCCGCACTATTTATTAAGAAAGCCTCGGTAATTTCTCATCAGCATCTGATTCTGCAGCTGCTGTACAGTATCAAGCGCAACACCAACAGCAATCAGGATGGATGTTCCGCCGAAACGGATGTCCAGACCTGTGTACTGCGATACCAGTGTCGGCAGTGTAGCAACAACCGCCAGGAAAATAGCTCCGACGATGGAGATTCGAGACATTACGTTGCTCAAATACTCGGTTGTCGGCTTTCCCGGACGGATTCCAGGAATGAATCCGCCGTTGGCTTTCATATCCTTAGAGATTTCTACCGGGTTGAATGTAATCGCCGTGTAGAAATAGTTAAAGAAGATAATCAGCGCGACATTCAAAACTGCATAAACCCAAACTCCAGGGCTTCCTGCAGGTGACAGGTATTTCTGGCAGAAGCTGTAGAATGCAGTTCCTGGGAAGAAATACATAATTGTCAGCGGGAACTGAAGCAGTGAAAGTGCAAAGATGATCGGAATAACTCCGGCCTGATTGACTTTCATCGGAATGTGTGTGGACTGACCACCGTACATCTTTCTTCCGACCACACGCTTAGCGTACTGGACAGGAATCTTTCTGGTTCCCTGCTGTACCTCGATGATACCGACGACAACAACGATCGCGAAGACGATGAACAGAATCAGAGTGATGACGGACATGGATCCTCCGCTGACCTTGCTTCCGATTTCGGAAATCTCGCTCGGGATTCTGGCAATGATGCCTCCGAAAATCAGCAGGGAAATACCATTTCCTACTCCATATTCATTAATCTGCTCTCCCAGCCACATCAGGAAGGTTGTTCCTGCAGTCAGGATCAATGTGATTACAATGAAGTTAAAGACCGACTGATCAATAATCGCCTTTCTAAACAGACCGAACGTCAGACCAAGCGCCTGGATGACAGCCAGAACGACTGACATATAACGCGTGATCTGCGCCATCTTCTTGCGACCTTCCATGCCTTCCTTGGCGAGCCGTTCGAAGTACGGGAACGCCACGGTCAGCAGCTGCACGATAATGGATGCCGTAATGTACGGCGTTACACTCAGTGCAAATACGGTAAAGTTTGCAAAGGAACCACCGGAGAACAGGTTGAACAGCTCGAGGATACCCATGTTTCCACTGGTAAACATCTGTGCCAACACGTCGTGGTTGATTCCTGGAACCGGGATGTTGGATCCAATTCTGAATACTACGAGCATCAGTAATGTGAAGATCATTTTCGACCGGATTTCTTTAACAGCGAAAGCCTGGCGAATGGTCTTTAACATTTCCATTTAAATCACCTCGGCCTTTCCGCCGGCTGCCTCAATCTTCTCTTTTGCACTCTTCGTGAATTTGCTAGCCTGAACAGTCAACTTCTTCTCGATCTCACCACCGCCGAGAATCTTTACGCCGTCATTGAGCTTCTTTACGACGCCAGCGTCCTTCAGAAGCTGCGGTGTAACAACTGTTCCGTCTTCGAATCTGTTGAGGACATCAACGTTGATCGCTGCATACTCTGTAGCGAAGATGTTGGTAAATCCTCTCTTTGGCAGACGTCTGTACAGCGGCATCTGGCCTCCCTCGAAACCAAGTCTTACGCCGCCGCCGCTTCTCTGCTTCTGGCCGTTCATACCTCTGCCGCCGGTCTTACCCTGACCGGTAGCATTTCCGCGGCCTCTTCTCTTGCGGGATTTATTAGCACCTGCTGGTGCAATATATTCATGCAGATTCATTCTACTTCGCACCTCCTAACCTTATGCTTCTTCTACAGTGAGAAGATGCGGAACCTTAGCAACAGCACCGCGTGTAGCAGGTGTGTCATCTAATACAACAGAATGGTGCATCTTCTTAAGTCCCAGTGCTTCTACAACTTTCTTCTGCTTAGGGGAAGCACCAATCGGGCTTTTCGTCAATGTGATCTTAATCTTTCCAGCCATTGTCTTCCTCCTATTATCCCAAAATCTCTTCCGGTGTCTTGCCTCTCAGCTTAGCAACACTTTCAACTGTCTTCAGTTCCTTCAGACCCTGCAGTGTAGCCAGTGCGATGTTTCCGGAGTTGTCGGAACCGACGGACTTAGCTCTGACGTCGCGGATTCCCGCAGCTTCCAGAACTGTACGAGCAGAAGATCCTGCCAGTACTCCGGTTCCTGCCGGTGCAGGCATCAGGAGAACTCTTGCAGCACCGTGCTCGCCGATGTGTCTGTGTGGAATTGTTGTTCCAACCATTGGAACGTAGATCAAATTCTTCTTTGCAGCTTCTGTAGCTTTTCTGACTGCTTCCGGAATTTCAGCAGACTTTCCGAGACCAACGCCGACGTGACCATTGTGGTCTCCGACTACGATTGTTACGCTGAATCTCATGTTGCGTCCACCCTTTACGGTCTTCGCAACACGTCTGATGTTGATGATGGTTTCCGTCAGATCAAGCTTGGAAGCATCAATTGTATTACGCATTCTTTTTCCTCCCGTTAGAACTTCAGTCCAGCCTCGCGAGCGCCATCTGCGAGTTCCTTAACTCTTCCGTGATAAAGGAATCCGCCTCTGTCAAAGCAAACCTCTGTGATTCCCTTCTCCAGTGCTCTCTTCGCAACTGCTTCGCCGACTTTTCTTGCGGCATCTTTATTTCCGCCGTTCTCGATCTCTGCCTTGATATCCTTATCAAGCGTAGATGCCGATACCAGAGTCTTGCGCTCAGTGTCGTCAATGATCTGGCATGCGATATTCTTGTTAGAGCGGAATACGCACAGTCTCGGCTTCTCAGGAGTTCCGTTCAGGTCTTTTCTCAGTCTGTGATGTCTCTTCAGACGTTTGTCATTCTTGCTCATGTTTGCCATTACGCACACTCCTTTCTACTATGCCTTAGCTCCGGTCTTTCCTTCTTTTCTGCGGACGATCTCACCATCATAGCGGATTCCCTTGCCCTTGTAAGGCTCAGGCTTTCTCCACTGGCGAATCTTAGCCGCATAGTTGCCGACCAGCGCCTTGTCAATACCCTTAACGAGTACTGTCGTTGCATCAGGAGTCTCTGTCGTAATTCCCTCCGGATCTTCCATCTCTACCGGATGAGAATATCCCAGGTTCATGACAAGAGTGTTTCCCTTCTTCTCTACCTTATATCCAACGCCCTGTACGAGCAGCTTCTTCTCGTAACCCTTGGTTACACCGACGACCATGTTGTCGACCAGAGCTCTCGCCAGTCCGTGCTGGGATCTGTCTGTTCTGTCGTCAGAAGCTCTCTTCAGGATGATCTCGTTACCCTCAACAGTAACCGTAATCTTATCGCTGATTTCCTGGCTGAGCTCGCCCTGAGGTCCCTTAACGGTAACGACGTTGCCGTCTACCTTAACCTCAACGCCGGCAGGAAGCTCAACAGGCTTATTACCTATTCTAGACATACTCAATTACCTCCTACCATACATAACAGATGACTTCGCCGCCGATTCCCTGTTTTCTTGCGTCCTTATCGCTCATCACTCCGTTGGAAGTGGAGATGATGGCAATTCCCAGTCCGCCGAGAACCTTCGGAACCTCGTTTGCATGAGCGTAAACTCTCATACCAGGCTTGGAAATCCTCTTAATTCCAGTGATAACTTTCTCTTTATTCGCGCCGTATTTCAGCGTTACGTGAATGTTCTTCTGAACGTTGTCGCTGTCCACAATATCATAAGCTGCGATATATCCCTCATCAAGGAGAATCTGGGCGATTGCCTTCTTCATTCTTGTTGCAGGGAAATCGACAGTTTCATGACCAACAGAATTGGCATTTCTGATTCTCGTGAGCATATCCGCAATTGGATCTGTCATTGTCATTACGCTATTCTCCCTTCTGGTATGTTTACCAACTTGCTTTCTTTACGCCCGGAATTTCTCCTTTATACGCAAGCTCTCTGAAGCAAACTCTGCAAATTCCGTACTTCTTCAGAACGGAGTGCGGACGTCCGCAAATCTTACATCTGGTATATGCGCGAGTCGCATACTTAGGCTTTCTCTGCTGCTTTACCTTTAAAGACTTTTTAGCCATTACATCCTCCTGCTACTTCTCAAACGGCATGCCCAGGAGCTCAAGCAGTGTTGCTGCTTCTTCGTCTGTCTTCGCCGTCGTAGTGAATACAATGTTCATTCCCTTGATCATGTCTACCTCGTCGTAGTTGATCTCCGGGAAGATCAGCTGCTCCTTGACACCCATGGAGTAGTTTCCTCTTCCGTCGAAGGAATTACGGCTAACGCCTCTGAAGTCTCTTACACGTGGAAGAGAAACATTGAAAAGCTTGTCGATGAAGTAGTACATGTTGTCGCCGCGCAGGGTAACCTTAGCGCCGACAGGCTGTCCCTGTCTGACCTTGAAGTTAGCGATGGACTTTCTTGCCTTCGTAACTACCGGTCTCTGTCCTGCGATTGCAGCGATCTCTTTTACAGCTGTCTCAAGTACGTTGGCGTTTTCCTTTGCCTCACCAAGTCCCATGTTGATTGTTACCTTAGTAACCTTAGGAACTTCCATTACGTTGTCGTAGTGGTACTTCTCCTGAAGCTGCTTAAATACTTCATTCTTATAAGTATCCTTTAATCTGGCTGTCATACGTTCCCCCTCCTTTCCTAGTCTAATACTTCGCCGGTCTTCTTATTAACTCTGACCTTGACGCCGTCCTTAACCGCATAGCCGACCTTGATGGCCTGCTTGGTCTTCTCGTCATAGTACATTACATTAGAAACATCGATCGGTCCCTCGACATGCTTGATCTGAGGAGCCTCTGTTCTCGTCTGCTTCTGATGCTTGGCCTGAACGTTTACGTCCTTAACGACTACTCTGTGCTCTTCCGGGATAGCCTTCAGGACCTTTCCGGTCTTGCCCTTGTCTTTTCCGGTAATAACGATTACCATATCATCTTTTTTAATACGCATTCGTTACTCCCTCCTACAGTACTTCCGGAGCAAGTGACACGATCTTCATGAAGCCAGCGTCTCTGAGCTCTCTGGCTACAGGTCCGAAAATACGTGTTCCTACCGGAGTCTTATCTTCTTTACTCTTGATGATTACCGCAGCGTTCTGATCGAAACGAACGTAGCTTCCGTCCGCTCTTCTCGTACCCTTCTTGGTTCTAACGACAACGGCCCTGACAACGTCGCCCTTCTTGACGACACCGCCCGGTGTAGCTTCCTTAACTGCGCAAACAATGATGTCTCCAATGTTCGCATACTGACGGCTCGTTCCGCCAAGAATGCGGATGCAGAGGAGTTCTTTTGCACCTGAGTTGTCCGCGACTTTCAGTCTTGTTTCTGTCTGAATCATGCCCTGGCGCCTCCTTATTTAGCCTTCTCAACGATCTCGACCAGTCTCCATCTCTTGTCCTTAGACAGCGGTCTGGTTTCCATGATTCTAATGCGATCGCCTACTCTGCACTCGTTATTCTCATCGTGAGCCTTTACCTTCTTCGTCCTCTTTACTGACTTGCCGTAAAGAGAATGTCTAACGAAGTCTTCGAATGCAACGACAACAGTCTTGTCCATCTTGTCACTGACAACGACGCCGACTTTTGTTTTTCTGCTGTTTCTTTCGTCTGCCATTTTACATCCTCCTTCCGGTTATGCCTGGACCTGGTCCAGCTCTTTCTCTCTGATAATTGTCTTTACTCTGGCGATGTTTCTCTTGACTTCTCTCATCTGAACAGGATTGTCAAGCTGACCAGTTACATGCTGGAATCTGAGGTTAAACAGCTCTTTCTTCATCTTTTCAAGTTCTGCGCTCAGTTCAGCATCTGTCATCTCTCTAATCTTATTTAAATCCATTATGCTTCACCGCCTTCTGCCTTCTCCGGCTCCTTCTTTACGAACTCGGTCTTGATCGGAAGCTTGTGACCAGCAAGTCTCATAGCCTCTCTAGCCTGTTCCTCAGTAACTCCGCCGATCTCAAACATAACTCTGCCTGGCTTAACAACTGCTACCCAGTACTCAGGAGCTCCCTTTCCGGATCCCATACGTACTTCAGCCGGCTTCTTAGTTACAGACTTATGTGGGAAGATCTTGATGTATACCTTACCACCACGCTTGGTGTATCTGGTCATTGCGATTCTGGCAGCCTCGATCTGGTTGGCAGTGATCCAACCGCACTCCTCTGCTACAAGGCCAAAATCACCGTATGTTACGGTATTGCCCTTGGTGGCCTTACCCTTCATTCTACCTCTATGAACTCTTCTATGCTTAACGCGCTTAGGCATCAACATGGCGATGTTCCTCCTTTCAACTTATATTATTCGTTTGTCTCCTGAGTTTCTGCCGGAGCAGCTTCAACCTGCTCTGCCTTAGGAGCTGCCTTAGGAGCTTTTCTCTTTCTCGGGTTGACAGCCTTAGCAGCTCTGTGGTCGTCTCTGTTGTTGCGGTCAAATTTCTTTCTGCCGCGACGATCATCTCTTCTGCCGCCTCTTCTGTCCTTTCTGCCGCCCTCACGCTTCTCCTCGCGGATGGTGCTCTGCAGACCCTTGTCGAGAATCTCACCATGGTTGATCCAAACCTTGACGCCGATACGTCCATAAGTTGTATCAGCCTCAGCGAATCCGTAGTCGATGTCCGCTCTCAGTGTATGCAGCGGAACATTACCCTCGCTGTACTGCTCCTTACGTGCGATCTCAGCGCCGCCCAGTCTTCCGGAGCAGAGAATCTTGATTCCCTTGGCACCGGACTTCATTGTTCTTCCGATTGCCTGCTTCATCGCTCTTCTGAAGGAGATTCTGTGCTCCAGAGCCTCTGCAACACTCTCAGCTGTCAGCTGAGCGTCCATCTCGCTTCTTCTTACTTCCTCGATGGAGATGCTGATCTTCTTGTCAGTCATCTTCTCCAGGTCAGCCTTCAGCTGATCAATGCCTGCACCGGATCTTCCGATTACCATTCCCGGACGTGCAGTGGAGATGAGGATGCGCATCTTATTGTCTCCGGATCTCTCAATAACGATGTGAGAAACACCGGCACTGTAAAGCTTCTTCTTGACGTAGGTTCTGATGTTGTGATCCTCTGCGAGGTAATCAGCGAACTGTGTTTTCCCGGCATACCACTTGGAATCCCAGTCCTTGATAACGCCTACTCTTAACCCATGCGGGTTTACCTTCTGACCCATTCAATGAACCTCCTGACTAATCTCTTTCCTTAAGAGTAACAGTCACGTGACTGGATCTCTTAAGGATTACCGATGCTCTACCCTGAGAACCTGCTCTCCATCTCTTCATGGTCGGTCCCTGGTTTGCACTGATCTCTGCTACATATAAACTATCCGGATTCATGTCAAAATTGTTCTCAGCGTTAGCTGCTGCAGATTCAACAACCTTCTCAACAATTTCAGAACCTTTTCCCGGTGTGAATCTGAGAATGTTCAGTGCCTCGTTCAAGTCTTTTCCTCTTACCAGGTCGGTAACAGGCTTCAGCTTAATAGGAGACATTTTGACATACTTTGCCGTTGCTTTTGCTTCCATTTCTATCTCCCTTTCTATCTAGCCTTTGTCGCCTTATCCGCTGCATGACCTCTATAGGTTCTGGTAGGAGCAAACTCGCCGAGCTTATGTCCAACCATGTCTTCAGTAATATATACAGGCACATGCTTTCTGCCGTCGTGAACAGCAATGGTGTGTCCTACGAACTGTGGGAAAATCGTGGAGGATCTGGACCAGGTCTTTACGACTTTCTTCTCGTTCGCTGCATTCATATCTTCTACAGCCTTCAGCAGCTTAGGATCTACGAAAGGGCCCTTCTTAATCGATCTGCTCATTTATTCGTGCTCCTTCCTACTATTTATCATTTCTTCTCTTTACGATATATTTATTGGAGTCCTTGTTCTTCTTTCTGGTCTTATAACCAAGAGCAGGCTTACCCCAAGGAGTAACCGGGCTCTTGCGGCCGATAGGAGCACGTCCCTCACCACCACCATGTGGATGGTCGTTCGGGTTCATGACAGAACCTCTGACTGTAGGTCTCCAACCCATGTGTCTCTTTCTTCCGGCTTTACCAATCTGAATGTTGGAATGCTCGCCGTTGCCGACCTCGCCGACTGTGGCTCTGCATACTGCCAGAACGTTTCTCAGCTCTCCGGAAGGCAGTCTCAGCAGTGCGTACTTTCCTTCCTTAGCCATCAGCTGTGCGCCGTTTCCAGCGGATCTTACCAGCTGTCCGCCCTTGCCAGGCTTCATCTCGATGTTGTGTACGATTGTACCAACCGGGATGTTTGCCAGCGGCAGTGCGTTTCCGATCTGAATATCGGAATCCGGTCCGGAAACGATCGTTGCTCCGACCTTCAGTCCTTCCGGTGCCAGGATGTATCTCTTCTCACCGTCTGCATAGTTGATCAGAGCGATGTTTGCGGATCTGTTCGGATCGTACTCGATCGTCGCAACCTTACCAGGAACGCCGTCCTTGGTACGCTTGAAGTCGATGATTCTGTACTTCGGTCTAACTCCGCCGCCTCTATGACGAACGGTGATCTTACCACGGGTGTTGCGGCCTGCATGCTTCTTCAGAGTGACCGTAAGGGATTTCTCCGGAGTGCTGGTCGTGATTTCTTCAAACGTGGAGACCGTCATTCCTCTGAGACCCGGGGTTGTTGGATTATATTTCTTGATTCCCATTGATTACAACCTCCTCAATATTACAGACTCGAGAAGAACTCGATCTCTTTACTGTCATCCGTAAGAGTAACAACGGCCTTCTTGTAAGCAGCTGTTCTTCCGACGGTTCTTCCCATTCTCTTTAACTTGCCGTTAACGTTCATGATGTTGACCTTAGCGACTGTGACGTCGAAGATTTCTTCTACTGCATTCTTAACAGCAGTCTTGTCAGCATCTACGGCAACCTTGAACGTGTACTTTTTGTCTGCAGTCAGGTCCATGCTCTTCTCAGTGATGACCGGCTTCAGAATAACGTCGTAAGCGGATCTCATTATAAGTACACCTCCTCGATCTTCTTTACAGCTTCCTTCGTAACGATGAAGCTTGTGTGGTTAACAATCTCATATACGTTCATGTTGGAAGCCAGGACTGTTCTTACGCCCGGGATGTTGGCAGCGGAACGAACGACGTTGTCATTCTTCTCAGCTGTTACGATCAGCGCCTTCTTAGCTGCGTTGATGTTCTTCAGTGTCTCTGCCATTTCCTTCGTCTTCGGAGCGTCAAAGTTCAGCTCGTCAAGTACGATAATCTCGCCGTCTGCAACCTTAGCGGACAGAGCAGAACGAAGAGCAAGTCTCTTAACCTTCTTCGGAACTGCATATCTGTAATCTCTCGGCTTCGGTGCAAACACAATTCCTCCGCCGATCTGTGACGGGTCTGTCGTGCTTCCCTGTCTGTGACGGCCGGTTCCCTTCTGTCTGAACGGCTTTCTTCCGCCTCCTCTGACTTCGGCTCTGGTCTTTGCGGACTGTGTGCCCTGTCTCTGGTTGGCAAGATAATTCTTTACAACTTCATGAACGGCATTCTCGTTTGGCTCGATGCCGAATAATTCATCATTCAACTCAATTGTTCCGGCTTCCTGTCCGGCCATGTTGAGCATCTTAACTGTTGCCATTGCGCGTCCTCCTTTCTCAGCTATTCCTATTTGTCATCCTGACCTTTAACGGCATATCTGATTTTCAGCAGACCGCCTCTGCCGCCCGGAACAGCGCCCTTGACAAGCATAAGATTTCTGTCAGTATCGATTTTTACCAGTTTAACATTCTGAACAGTGACAGTGTCGCGGCCCATTCTTCCCGGACCGTCGTTTCCAGGGAATACTCTGGAAGGATATGTCGCTGCTGCCAGGCCTCCGGCAAGTCTCTTGTGCTTGGAGCCGTGGCTCATCGGTCCTCTGCTGTGACCGTGTCTCTTAATGTTTCCCTGTGTGCCCTTACCCTTGGATACGCCAGTGATGTCCAGTTTCTTGCCTTCCTCGAAGTCAGCAACTGTGATCGTCTGTCCAAGTTCGTAAGTCTCTCCCTCGTCGTTTCTGAACTCTGCCAGATACTTCTTAGGAGCCGTCTCACTCTTGGCGAAGTGACCGGTCATCGGCTTGTTTACGCGATGCGGCTTCTGGTCTTCATATCCGACCTGAACGGCATCGTATCCGTCGGTTTCAACAGTCTTGATCTGTGTAACGACTTCCGGACCAGCCTGGATAACCGTTACCGGAATAACTTCACCGGACTCGGCGAAAATCTGTGTCATTCCGACTTTCTTTCCAAGAATTGCTTTCATATATGTTCCTCCAATTCTTACAGCGGATGAATCCTTGCGGGTTCATCATACTAAGTGCTCATAGCGGACCGAAGCTGCACCGGTCATTCTGAGCCTTCTTACAGCGGGAGACATCCGGGTCATGAACGCCTCCATACTAAGGGAGTTTCCCTTACAGCTTGATCTCAATGTCAACTCCAGCCGGCAGATCGAGCTTGGTCAGCGCGTCTGTTGTCTGCAGTGTGGCATTGGTTATGTCGATCAGTCTCTTGTGGGTTCTCTGCTCGAACTGCTCTCTGCTGTCCTTATACTTGTGAACCGCACGAAGGATTGTTACGACCTCTTTCTCTGTCGGCAGCGGAATCGGTCCGGAAACCTCAGCTCCCGTTCTCTTAGCTGTCTCGACGATCTTGGCTGCGCTCTGATCCAGCAGTGCGTGGTCATAAGCCTTCAGCCTGATTCTGATTTTCTGTAATTCGCTCATGTGTTCCTCCTGTTCGTGTTTGGTACTGTTTTCGCTATTCTCGTACGAGGGGCTCCAACGCCAGAATTTCAACGTGCGTTATGCTTGTATCCCTTGCACACGCTCTCGTGCGTTTCCATGATAAAACGCACAATAGAAAAGCCGGCGAGCTCCTTCGCCCCCGTCCCGCGGGGACAATTCTCGGCGGAAATTACCTGATAGCTCAGCAACTTCCCGCGTCTTCGCCTTATACAAGCTTTTCCAGTATAAACGATGTACAAAACAAATGCAAGTGATTTTTGCTCTTTTTTATCGACTTTTTTCGATCTGCGTTTCCGCTACCCCTTATAAATTAAGGTGTTCAGAAACCGATACTTTAACACGCACCCGCGCGTATCCATTTTCGGCAAAATTCACTTGGTCTGATCACCAATTTCCCTGCTGAAAATCTGTGCGCCAAGCCCGCGCGGCCCGCAAAATCAGCGGCAAGGCGCCATTTCAGCACCGCAGCCCGCCCTGCACGCCAGGCCCAGTCAAACTCCGCCGGACCATACTCTGTCAGTCATAACCCGAAAAACTCGTAAAAACCGAAGACTGCTGAGCACTTCCAGCAGGGCGGGCTGCACAGATCGGCGGCCGAACCCCCGCAGCTGTCCAGCAACCGCGTTCGTATCATGCCCGCATCCGCTTTGTCCCACCTGAAAGAAACACCGAAGGCATAATAAAAACGAGACCCCACCGGGAGCCTCGTTTTTACAGCAATCATGTGTTTTATCACTCATCTCGTCATAAGCCGCATCGTCGTCACACACACTCCGATGCTCTGACGGGCTGTCGAAAGTTATTCGGAAAACCGGGATCGATTAATAATTCTCCGGCTTTACCTGGAAGAAGGACTGAGGGTGCTTGCAGACCGGGCAGACCTTAGGAGCTTCCTCGGCCAGTACCTGATATCCGCAGTTTCTGCACTGCCACAGAACCTTTTCCTTCTTTTCGAAGACTCCGCCGTTCTTCACGTTCTCCGCCAGCTTGCGGTATCTCTTCTCGTGCTCAGCCTCTACAGAAGCTACGCCCTCGAAAGCGAACGCGATGTCGTTGAAACCTTCTTCTCTGGCTTCTTCAGCCATCTTCTTATACATATCGGTCCACTCGTAGTTCTCACCGGCAGCGGCGTCGAGCAGATTCTCCTCGGTTGTGCCGATTCCGTGAGCGAGCTTGAACCAGAGCTTAGCATGTTCCTTCTCGTTGTCGGATGTCTCCTGGAAGATTGCAGCGATCTGCTCATAACCTTCCTTCTTCGCCTGGGAAGAGTAATAACGATATTTATTGGTTGCCTGGGACTCTCCTGCAAAAGCATTCAGCAGATTTTCCAGTGTTTTAGTTCCCTTGAGATCCTTCATTTTTTCCATTTCCTCCGTTATTGACCTTTTGAACGATGAACCCTGAAGATTCATAGATTCATTCAGACAAAGTTACATTTTCCCTAGATGCATGGGCGCCGGTCAGCGGGTCGCGCCTCCCGGCACGCCTATCAATGCATCGTTCCATTACCAGAGCCCTCACGCTTGCGGCGAAGGCAGGCATTGCAGGTTCCCTGCAGAAGCGTCTTCCCGATCCTCACATTCTCGTCCTGAATGCCGAAAGTATCGACAATCATTCCGTGCAAGGCCGCGAGCTGTTCTTCATCAGCCTTCAGATCGATGATCTTTCCGCACTGCATGCACGCCATGTGCCAATGGTCACTCGTATCCGCATCATAATGCTCCACGTTTCCCGTAGAGATAATCCTCTGGATATCCCCGTTCTCCGCGAGCGCGTTCAGGTTGCGGTATACTGTTGCGATTCCGATCGTCGGCATGTCCTGCTTTGCCTGTTCGTACACCCACTGTGCAGTAGGGTGCGAAGTCGTGTTCTTCAGCACGTCCATGATCAGGCTCCGCTGCTTCGAATATCTCACGCGTTTCTCCTTTCTGATAATGTTTATCATTATAATAAACTACTATAACGCCTTTGTCAAGCCACTTTAATTTCGTTTTCTCGAATATTTTATTTAGTTTTACTTTTAAAGTTCGGAAATCATGGTATAAATGATTTGTAATCAAGTTCGGGACAAAATACAATCGACAGGGACCCAAACCTCCCTGATGGACAGCCCGAATAAATGATAAATGAAACCTATTTTGTCAACATCATACACAGACTTACAGGAGGAAACTAACATGAAACTTTTTAAATGCAACAGCTGCGGAACAATGGTATTTATGGCACACACGGGACACTGTGATCCGTCCTGCTGCGGTAAGCCGATGGAACTGCTCGAGCCTAACACTGTAGATGCCGCTCAGGAAAAGCATGTTCCGGTAGCAACTGTTGATGGCAGCGTCGTCACCGTAAAGGTTGGAAGCGTAGAGCATCCGATGACCGAGGAGCACTTCATCTCCATGATCATGCTCGAGACTGACAAGGGCAGCCTGCAGGTAAGATACCTGACACCGGAGGACAAGCCGGAGGCTCAGTTCGCAGTCGCTCCTGGCGAGAAGCCGGTTGCAGCATATGAGTACTGCACACTCCACGGACTCTGGAAGGTTGACGTTAAATAATCACCGAAATTCACAATTCGCATAGTTTCTCTGCGTAGGGCCGCACGCCGTGTGCGGCTCTATTATTTTGCCTGTAAATCGTTTTCCTGGTTCATACCGACCCAGAAACATATTCCGTAAATATGTATTTCTGCCCCGCGGATCCCTTGGCCGCGTCCCTCGGCCCCCGGTCCGGACAGGAAGTTCAGACTGCCGTTCGGACCGCAGTTTCTCAGTAAGGCAAAAAAAGGCAGAAGCCCGTTCATGGCTCCTGCCTCCGTGCTTCAGGTATTATTATACCTGATAACGCGATTAATGTTTATATTGATTTTCATTCTCCCGTTAATATTCTGCCGCGCTAGCTGACGAATATGCTGCCGCCGATAAACTCCCGGAGGATCGAGTTGTTGACGATGACCTCGTCGTCCTCGATCGTCTCGAAGAAGTGAAGGAACTTCATCATTCTGTTCGCCTCCGCGTAGGACGGGTCATCCAGCGTCACGGAGCGCAGCAGCGGCTCGGCATACTTCCTCAGCACGGCGATCTCGTAGTCCAGGTAAGAATTGAACAGCACATCCGCCTCGCCGCTGTACGGGAAGATGTTGACGTCCTCCCCGGCGCGGACCTTAGGCCACTCGGCGATCGTCTCCGACGCGCTGTGCCCGCGGAACTGGTAGTCTCTGACCAGCCTGCGGAGCAGGCGCTCGTCCGTCGTCGGCACGCGGTTGTGCTCATCCACGTTCAGCTGCGTGAGCGGGCTGATGTAGATCTTGAACTTTTCCTCCTCAGCGATACCCTCGGTCAGCCTGCTGTTCAGGCCGTGGATGCCCTCGATGATGATCGGCTGCCCCGGCCTGAGCTCGGTCACGTTCTTTCCGTACTGTTTCTGTCCGCTCAGGAAGTCGAAGACCGGAAGGTCGACCTTCTTCCCATCCAGCAGGTCGTTCATGTTCTGCGTGAAGAGATCTTTGTCAATCGCACCGAATCCTTCATAGTCCGGCTCGCCGTTTTCGTCCAGCGGCGTCTCACCGCGCTCGCGGAAGTAGTCGTCCGTGCTCAGGCAGATGGCCTCCAGGCCGACTACCCTGAGCTGGACCTTCAGCCTTCTCGCGAACGTGGTCTTCCCGGAGGAGGACGGGCCCGCGATCAGGATGATGCGCTTCTGCATCTGACGGATCTGGTCGGCGATCTCGGCGATCTTCTTCTCCTGCAGGGCCTCCGCGACCTGGATCAGGTCCCTGGATTTTCCCGCGCGGATCTGCTCGTTCAGGTCGGCCACGTAGTTGATGCCGAGCAGCCGGTCCCACCGCGTCTGCTCGCCGAACGCCTGGTAGAGCTTCGGCTGGTTGCGGTATTCCGGGAGCCTGTCCGGCTCGTGGCAGTTCGGGAAGCGCAGGAGCACGCCGAACTTGTAGCGGCGGAGCTCGAAGATCTTCAGATACCCCGTCGACGGCGCCATCAGTCCGTAGGCGAACTCGGAATAGCCGTTCAGCGTGTAGAGCTTCAGGCGGAAGTCCTTGGTGAACTCGTTCATCAGGCGGACGGTGTTGTTCATGTAGCCCTGCTCATCGACGATCTCGGCGATCTCGGCGCTGGCCTTGAACGTCTTCTCGAACGGGATGTCCGCATCGATCATCTCCTGCATCCTGTCGCGGATCTTGTCGACGATCTCATCGGAAACCGGGCTGTACCCCTTCAGTTCGATGTACAGGCCCTGGTTCAGCGAGTTGGCCACCTCGACCCGCACGCCGTCCAGGACCTCGTTCGCCGCTGTGACAAAGATCATCGACAGGCTGTCCTGATAGACGTAGCTCGCCGCCTGCGTCCTGAGGTCCAGGAGCTCCACGTCACACTCGTGCTCCAGCTGAAAGCGCAGTCCCTCGTATTTACAGTTGACGCGCGCCGCGAGCACCGTGTACGGGAGCTTGTCCTCGAGCTTCCGGTACAGTTCCTCGATGCTCGTCCCCCGCGCGATGTCGGCCTTCTGATATTTTCCGTTCGGTTCAGTCTTCAACCTGATTCTCATTCTGTCCTACCTCTTCTCTCCGACTTTTTGACGATTTGTCGGAACAGTGTATCTTAATGATACCACACCGGACATGAATTACAAACAAGGCCGCAGTTCTCCCGGGATTCGGTCGTAAGGCAGGCAGGCGGCGGACTGCCTGGATACCGCCATGAAACCGCCGCCAGCCGCCTGACCGGATACGAATTCAAACCCACGCCTGCCCCGGGGGCCACGGTGAACCGGCCTCGCTGCCGCTAGAACGGGACGTCCTCATTCAGCGACGCGAACTCCGACTCCGCAACCAGACCGGCCGGGATGTCGGTGGATTCGGTGTCGAATTCGTTTTCCTCTGTGCAGCTGCTCTCCTCTGCGGCCGCCTCCAGTTCCGCATCCGTTCCGTCAGCGATCGAAGGCGCCTCGAACGCATCTGCATCGATGCCCGCAGCCGCAGCTGCCTTCTCTTCATCCCTGCCGAAATCCGTCTCTCCGGCAGCCTCGGAAGACTTGTGCTCCTCGGACTTTGTCCCTGTCAGAGAAGCCTGCTCATTCCTAAACTTCTCACGCTCCGCCGCCATCTCCTTCATGAAGTCCGCCTTCATCTCGCGGTACATCTGCTCGCGCTCCGCCTCGAGGAGCGCCTTCTGCGTCAGCTCCCTCTGACGGTCAAAGCTCGCCTGCGCGTTCCGCTCCTCCTGACGCAGTCTGCGCTGCGCCTCCCGTCTGGCCTCTTCCTCACGCTTGCGCTCGGCAACCGCGAACTCCTCATTATCCTCCAAATGCTGCTGGTAGAGCTTCACCAGCGCATCCATCTCCTCGCTGTACATCGTGATGCCCCTGCTCATGTGCGAGTGGTCCGGCGACCATTCGCGGATGTCGTACTTCGCCGGCTCCTTGTCGAACCAGCAGACGAGGTTCAGCTCCTTGCTCCAGCCGTTCTGCTTCTTGGTGATCACCCCGAGTCTCTCGCGGATGGTGTACTTGAATTCATCATTGTCATTCTTATTAAACTTTCTGCTCATGTCTGATTCTGACTCCTTCCTTCGTCACTAGTCTGAATTTTACTGCCGCAATCGAGATGACCACATCGTACCAACCCTGCCGGAACCCGTCAATTGAATCACACGAAAAAGGCGCAGCCGGGAAAAAGAGCGTCTTTTCCCCTTCTGCGCCTTTGGTAAAATGCGTTGGAATACGTTAGAACACGTTGGTTTTTCGGCAAAATTTCACTTTTCAGGTGATCCGTCCGCCCTGCCGGCAGGCGGTAAATCGGCCTCTCGGCCGTTCGTCGGTTCGGCAGATCCGTTTATTCCGCCTGGGCGTCCGAACTTTGTCCCTGAACGGCCCGCTCCTCTTCCGCGGTTCCGATCACCTGCACGCGGACGATCTCCGGCGGGTTGTTCAGCCTCAGCGGGAACGAGCTGTTTCCGAGGCCGCGGCTGATGAACATCGTCGTGTCGCCGCAGCGGTGACGGCCCCAGGTCAGCTTCGGGAAGACGCCCTGGTCCGGTGCGAACAGGCCGCGCCTGCCCGGCAGACAGAACTGCCCGCCGTGCGCATGGCCAGAGAAGATCAGGTCCGGCTTGGCCGCGGAATACCACCGCAGATACTGCGGCTCGTGTGCGAGCAGAATCCTGATCGACCCCTCCTGTGATCTGTGCGCGGCGTCACGGTCGCCGAACGCCCTCCTGATCTGGCGCACGACCGGTGAAACAGCGAGGGTCTGCTTCTTGGTGCGGTGCCCGGTCCCCGCCTGCTGTCCGCGCGCCTGGAAGATCGTGTACTCGGACAGCCCGGCGATGTTCACTCGTACGCCGTTGAACTCCGCGATCTCGCCGCGGTCGAGCAGGACATGCACGCCGTCCCTCTTCAGCACCTGGTACAGATCCGCCGCCTCCGCCGAGAACAGGTCCGCCTCGTGATTGCCGTTGACGTAATACACGGGCGCGACGGACTGCAGCACGTGAATCGCCTTCTCTGCCGCCAGGTAGTCCGTGTGACCGCGGTCCACGAGGTCCCCTGTAAACACGATGAGATCCGGGTCACAGCCCTTCACCGCCTCCAGCAGCCCGCGCTGCCCCGTCCCAAAATACTCGCTCTGCAGGTCCGACACCTGCACAATCGTGAACGACCGCCCGCACTCTATGGTTTTCGCGTAGTACGCGTACGACGTCGTCACGATATCCTTATTGCATTTCCGAATGATCCCATTCATCTGTAACACCTCCGGCTGCGCCTCTGCACAGCCAATCCGTCTCGGCGGCGGCTTTGCCCTTCTTCCGCCGTTCCTCCCGCTCAAAATTTAAAGTGGCAAGTCGATATCCAGCTCGACCGGGCAGTGGTCGCTGCCGAAAATGTCGGTCTGGATCTCCGCCTTTTGAATCTTTTCCTGCAGGCGGTCGCTGACCAGGAAGTAGTCGATCCGCCATCCGGCGTTGTTGTCTCTCGCGTGGAAGCGGTAGGACCACCAGCTGTAGATGCCCGTCGCATCCGGATGCAGGTAGCGGAACGTGTCCGTGAAGCCCGCGCCGAGCAGTTCCGTCATCTTGCCGCGCTCCTCGTCGGAGAATCCCGCGTTGCCGCGGTTCGTCTTCGGGTTCTTCAGGTCGATCTCCTCGTGCGCGACGTTCATGTCGCCGCAGAGGATGACCGGCTTCTCCTTATCGAGCTCCTGCAGGTACTCCCTCAGGTCGTCCTCCCACTGCATGCGGTAGTCGATCCGCTTCAGCCCCTGCTGCGCGTTCGGCACGTAGACGTTGATCAGGTAGAAGTTCTCGTACTCCAAAATGATCGCGCGGCCCTCGTCGGTGTGCGTGCCAAAGTTCTTCTTCACGGAAATCGGCTCCTTCCGCATGAAGATCGCGGTTCCGGAATAGCCCTTCTTCTCCGCGCTGCAGAAGACCTGCTGGTAGCCCGGGAGGTCGACATCCGCCTGCCCCTCCTGCATCTTCGTCTCCTGAATGCAGATGAAGTCCGCATCCTCCGCTTCCATCGCTTCCGTAAATCCCTTTTTCAGGCAGGCCCTGAGGCCGTTGACATTCCATGAAATCAGTTTCATCTCGCTGCTCCGCGCCGCCCTGTCGCAAGGCCGCGCGTTCCTCCCTCCTTATACTCTTTGTTACCCGTTTATGGACGAAAATACTCCCCTCCAGACCATGAATCTGAAGAGGAGTATTTTACTGCCATGCAAATATGAGACGCTGACCGTCTCCCGCACTCTCGTGCGCTCTGTCCTGTTGCCAGGGCATCTGAATAATGGAGCGGGTGAGGAGAATCGAACTCCCGACCCGAGCTTGGGAAGCTCGTATTTTGCCATTAAACTACACCCGCAGAACGTGTGACGGAGACGAAAACTCGTTCCATCAACACGGTTAATTATACTATCAATTCGTGAGCGCTTCAAGGAGATAATATTTTTACCTGGTTAGCGCTGCGCGTCCATGACTGCCTTGACCTTTGCCGGGATCATGCGGCACTGATCCATCGGGATTGCGGCCAGGGAGACACGGAGTCCGTCGCCGAACGGGATGATGAAGATGCCTTCCTTCTCGATCTCTCTTCCCAGGGCAGCCGGGTTCTCGCACGGGATGACTGCGAAGAATCCGCCGTCGAACGGCATCATCGGAAGTCCGACCTTCTTCGCCTCTTCCTCGAACGCATGGCCTCTCTCGAGCAGCATGTTTCTAAGCTCTTCGCGCTCTGCAGTTACCTTCTTCAGGAGCTCCGGATCTGCGAAAATTCTCTCGATGATACTCTGGCCGACCTTAGGGCTGTTGGACCAGCTCGCTCTCGCGGAGTACTCACAGACGCGGACGAACTCCTCTGCCTCTTCCTCGGTCTTGCTGAATCCGATCAGCGCGCCGCAGCGCAGGCCGTAGAGCGTGAATGTCTTGGAGAGGCTGTATGCCAGCATCGTCTTGACGTTGTCCGGAACGTCCTCCAGGAACGGCAGGAAGGAACGGACCTCGTTCTCGTCGCCGGCAAAGTCGATGTAAGCCGTGTCGACCAGCAGTGCGATCTTCTTATCCTTCGGCTGTGCCTTGATGACGGAGATGACCTGTGCCCACTCGTCGTCGGACATTCTGTATCCGGTCGGGTTCTGTGCAGGCGTGTTCAGGATCAGCAGCAGGGAATTCTGCTCCTTGAGCAGCGACTCCAGCGTCGCCTTGAAGTCCTCTGTGTTGAAGTGTCCGTCTTTGTCAAAGAGACGGAACGTCGCGGTGCCTCTGCCGAGCTCGCCTGCGATCTTTCCGTACGGACCCCAGTGCCAGTCGGCAACCAGGATTTTATCGCCGCGCTCCGTGTAGTTTCCGACCGCCAGACGGATGGAACCTGTTCCTCCCGGGCTGGCGACGGCCTTGACGATGCCCTTCGGCTGATAGTCTCTCAGCGCCGTCTGGATGACCGCCTTGCGGAATCCCGGCGTGCCTCCGATCGGAGCGTAGGCTGCGTATTCTGCAGGAGACAGTTCGTGGAACACCTTGTCTACAGAAGACAGCACGATCAGATTTCCCTGATCATCCAGCAGCGTACCGACGGTCGCGTTGCAGACCTTATCCTTTCCTACTTTTTCGATCATTGCATTCGCTCTTCCGCTGACAGCGAAAATCGTATCTTCTGACGGAATATTTCTGCCGTTCTGCTGTGCCAAGATATACTCTGACATATAAATGCCTCCTTGCGTAACTTCTCAATATATTATTGTTTGGCAGCAGGCACAGATGTGCTCTGCTTTTTCCGATTATAACGCGGAGCCCTCTTCATTTTCAAGGGTTTCCAGAATTCTCACACGAATGAAATGGATATTTTTACCCTGCGACGAAAATTTATCCTCATATTCTGTCGTGACCAACTGATCTAGCGGAACGTCCCGGTGCAGGTCGTGTGTGACAAATTCAACATCCATCATCGGATGCGCGCGGAACTGCTCCTCTGAGTAGGCAAATAATTCATCGTTGTCCGTCTTGAACTCGATGAATCCGCCCGGCTTGATCACGCTCGCGAACTCACCCAGCATTCTCGGACTCGTCAGGCGGCGCTTCTCGTGGCGCGGCTTAGGCCAGGGATCGCTGAAGTTCAGGTACAGGCCGTCGATCTCCCCGCGCTCAAAGAAATCGCGCGCGTCGTGGATGTAGTTCAGGACGAAGCGCACGTTCTCGCGCTCCGCAGCCCTGGTCTTCTTCAGCGCGTAGAATCCGACGCTCTCGTGCCCCTCGACGGCGAGGTACAGGTTCTCCGGATGCAGCGAGGAAAGCCTGGTGATGAACTGGCCTTTACCGCATCCGACCTCCGCGTACAGCGGACGGGAAGCGAGGTCCCCGTCGCAGAGCGGCCCCCGCTCCTTCTCAAAGCACGGCTCGCGGAACGCATCGCGCCAGTGTCCCTTCATCTCCTCCGGTCTTGCGATCAGCTGATCCTCGTAGTCCTTCAGCAGCTCGTCCAGGTTTTTAATATGTCTCTGTCTCATTGTTCACCTTAAATATCTGACTCTACCAACATTCTCTCGACGATGATTCCCGCGAGGAAGACGAACAGCACGATCATGCTGATGACGTCCTTGCGGTGGAACCGCATCTCGTGCAGACGCGTCCTGCCTTTGCCGCCGCGGTAGCACCGCGACTCCATCGCCATTGCGAGGTCCTGCGCGATCCGGAACGCGCTGACGAACAGCGGGATCAGAATCGGGATCAGGGACTTGGCCCTGCGCATGATGTTGCCCGACTCAAAGTCGGCGCCCCTCGCCTGCTGCGCCTTCATGATCTTGTCGGCCTCCTCCAGCAGCGTCGGGATGAACCTCAGCGCGATCGACATCATCATCGCGATGTCGTGCGCCGGCAGCCCGAACCGTTCGAACGGACTCAGAAGCCGTTCTATGCCGTCGGTCAGCCGGATCGGCGTCGTCGTCAGCGTCAGCAGGGACGACCCGATGATCAGCAGGATCAGGCGGATCGCCATGAAGATCGCCGTGATCAGCCCTTCCTTGGTGACCTCCAGAGGCCCCAGGGTCCAGATCACCTTGCCGTCCACCATGAAGATGTTCAGCAGGAACGTGAACAGCAGGATGATGATGATCGGCTTCAGCCCGCGCATGATGAAGCTGAGCGGGACCTTGGAGACGATCACGCAGATCGCCATGGCCGCCGCACAGATCGCGAATCCGATGAAATTATTCACGATGAACAATTCCACGATAAAGAGCAGCGTGGCAATAATCTTCACCCTCGGGTCCAGCCGGTGGATCGGCGAACTTCCCGGATAGTATTGTCCTAATGTTATATCTCTCAGCATTTCCTACTCTTTCCCTGTAAATATGCAGCCAGCTCCTTCGCTGCGTCCTCTCTCGTCAGTGCGTCGACCGGAACCTCGCATCCCGACTTGCGGAGCTGCATCATCAGCTTGGCCGCGGACGGAATGTCCAGCCCGGCGTTGGCGAGGCGCTCCCTCTGGTGGAAGATCTCCTGCGGCGTCCCCGACATCATCAGCTGGCCGCGGTCCATCACGAGCACCTTGTCGCTCAGCGCGGCGACGTCATCCATGTTGTGGGAGACGAAGATGACGATGTTCTCCTCCTTCTCGTGCACCTTGCGGATCATGTCGATGATCTCCCTGTGCGCGCCCGGATCGAGTCCTGCCGTCGGCTCGTCCAGGATCAGCACCTGCGGCCGCATCGCGATGATTCCCGCGATCGCCACACGTCTCTTCTGTCCGCCGGAAAGGTCGAACGGTGAGCGCTCACCGACCTCGTCCACGTCCAGACCGACGAGGCTCAGCGCCTCGCGGACGCGATCGTTGATCTCCATCTCATCCAGCCCGAGGTTCTTAGGACCGAACGCGACGTCTGCCGCGACGGTCTCCTCGAACAGCTGATACTCCGGATACTGGAAGACCAGGCCGACCTTCTGGCGTATCTCGCGCATCGCGACGCCGGCCTCCGTGATGTCGGTGCCGCCGACGATGATCGTGCCCTCGCTCGGTTTCAGCAGGCCGTTCAGATGCTGGACCAGCGTGGATTTACCCGATCCCGTGTGGCCGATGATCGAGGCGATCTGCCCGTTGTAGACCTCAAAGCTCACGTTGTCCAAGGCCTTCTGCTCGTCCGGCATCCCGGCGTTGTATACGTATGAAAGATTTCTTACTTGTATTGACATATGTATTCTACCAGCTTCTCCTGTGTGATGATGTCGGCAGGCACGGGAATCCCGTACTCCCTGAGGCGGTGTGCCATGTCGACCGCGAGCGGGACATCCAGTCTGATTCGGCGCAGAGTCTCCTCGTCGGCAAAGATCTCTCCCGGCGTCCCATCGGCGATCACGCGCCCGTCGTCCATGATCACGATGCGGTCCGCCTGCGCGGCCTCGTCCATGAAGTGCGTAATCAGGATCACAGTCTTCCCCTCCTCGTGCAGGCGGCGGATGATCCTCATGACCTCCTGCCGTCCCTGCGGGTCGAGCATCGCCGTCGGCTCGTCGAAGATGATGCACCTCGGCTCCATCGCGAGCACGCCCGCGATCGCGACGCGCTGCTTCTGCCCTCCGGAGAGCAGGTGCGGGGACTTGGTCCGGAACGGGTACATGTCGACGGATTTCAACACCTCATCGACTCGCTCCCGGATCTCTTTCGGCGGCACGCCGAGGTTTTCCGGTCCGAACGCGACGTCGTCCTCCACAATCGAGGCGACGAGCTGGTTGTCCGGGTTCTGGAAGACCATTCCGGCCGTCTGGCGGACGTCCCAGATGTGGGCCTCATCCGCGGTGTCCCAGCCGTTGAC
The DNA here is from genome assembly GCA_903789635.1 of uncultured Eubacteriaceae bacterium. Taxonomy (GTDB): domain Bacteria; phylum Bacillota; class Clostridia; order Peptostreptococcales; family Anaerovoracaceae; genus Aminicella. The sequence continues at coordinate 103,966 of CAIFEY010000001.1, read as the reverse complement.
CAGGATCTTTCCGCCGGTCGGGAGCAGCAGGCCGTTCAGGTTCTTGGCCAGGGTCGACTTTCCCGAGCCGTTCCTGCCGATGATGGCCGTGAACGAGCCCTCCGGGATGTCCAGCGAGACGTCACGGATCGCATGGATCGTCTCACTGCCTTCGTCACTCTCTCTGATGTAATCGAATGTCAGGTTTTTAATTTGGATGATGTTCTCCATGCTGTCCTTCCACTCCTTTGGAATTTCCGAGGGGATTATCCCTCAATCTCTTCTCTGTTCTGCCCGCGGCGGCTTTGTCCGCACACCACAAGCAAACTGCATATATTATACAGCGAATAGAAGTCCTGAACAACTGCAAAACAGGGGACTGCACGCGCGGTCCCCTGTAATTCTGTCGTTTCCGGCACTATTCTGTTGTGTTTCCCGTCCGTATATCGCCTATCGCCGATCGGCAATTCCGGATGCGGCCGCAGGTGCCTGCGCCTCAGACTCCTGTACCTCAGCCTGCGCCGTCTCCGTCTCTGGCTGCTGCGGCTCGTCGACCTGTGCGCCGTTCGTGTCGAGGCGGTACTTCGGCGGCTGGTTCAGGATTTCCATGAACTGCTCGCCGGTGATCGTCTCCTTCTCGTACAGGTACTGCGCGAGCTCGTCCAGCTTGGAGCGGTTCTCCTTCAGCAGGCGGATTGCCTTCTCATGCTGCTCTCTGACGAGGGCGACGACCTTGGTGTCGATGTCCTTCTGCGTCTGCGGGGAGCAGGTCAAAGATGTGTCGCCTCCCAGGTACTGATTGGTCTGCTGCTCCATCGCGACCATGTCGAACTCGTCGCTCATGCCGTAGCGCGTGATCATCGCGCGGGCGACCTTTGTCGCCTGCTCGATATCGTTGGACGCGCCGGTCGTGACGGAGTCGAATACCGTCTCCTCCGCAGCACGGCCGCCCGTCAGCGTGGCGATGCGGTTCAGGAGTTCCTCCTTGGTCAGGAGGTTCTTTTGTCCCTCATCGACCTGCATCGTGTAGCCCAGCGCACCGGAAGTTCTCGGCACGATCGTGATCTTCTGGACCGGCTCGGAGTGGTTCTGGAGCGCGGCGACCATCGCGTGGCCGATCTCGTGGTAGGCGACGATCTTCTTCTCCTCTGCGGAGAGGATCGCGTTCTTACGCTGGTAACCGGCGATGACGACCTCGATGCTCTCCTCCATGTCTTCCTCGCGGACGACCTTTCTGCCCATGCGGACGGCACGCAGCGCGGCCTCGTTGACGATGTTGGCGAGCTCGGCTCCGGACGCGCCGGATGCCATTCTCGCGATCGTGTTGAAGTTGACGTCATTTCCCATGTTCACCTTGCGGGCGTGAACCTTCAGAATCTCCTCACGGCCCTTCAGGTCAGGAAGCTCTACCGGAACGCGGCGGTCAAATCGGCCAGGACGCAGCAGCGCCGGATCCAGGATCTCCGGACGGTTGGTCGCCGCCAGGATCATGACGCCGTTGTTGTTGTCGAATCCGTCCATCTCAGTCAGCAGCTGGTTCAGGGTCTGCTCACGCTCGTCGTTCGTGGACATCGTGTTGTCACGTTTCTTGCCGATGGCATCGATCTCGTCGATGAAGACGATGCACGGCGCCTTCTCCTTTGCCTGCTTAAACAGGTCACGGACCTTGGACGCGCCCATGCCGACGAACATCTCGACGAACTCGGATCCGGAGATCGAGAAGAACGGGACATTCGCCTCGCCTGCGACGGCCTTGGCCAGCATGGTTTTACCGGTTCCCGGAGGGCCCACGAGCAGGACACCCTTAGGCATCGTCGCACCGATGGAGGTGTATTTCTTAGGGTCATGCAGGTACTGCACGATCTCTTCCAGGTTCTCCTTAGCCTCGTCCTCGCCCGCGACATCGGCAAAATGAATGCCCTCCGTCGACTGCACGTAGAGCTTGGCATTGCTCTTCCCCATGCCGAACATCATCGAGTTGGTCCCGCCGGCCTTGTCCATCATCCGCTTGGACAGCCATCTGCCGAACCAGATGAACAGCAGGAGCGGAATCACGAACGAGAGAATATTGACCAGGAGCGACGTCCCGGTGCTGGTCTGCTGCAGGTCGGACTTGAACTGCGCGCCGGAAGCATACAGGCGGTCCGTCAGGCCCTCGTCCGGCATCCTCCCCGTCTTATATACGATTTTCTCCCCGTTGTCCGACGATCCGCCCTTCAGGGTGAACAGAATGTCGTTCGTCCTGACCTGAACGGTCGAGATCTTCTTCTCCTGCGTGTACTTCATGAACGTGCTGTAATTCACGCTCTGCACCTTACTCTGCTGGAATGACGGCATCACCAGCCAGTTGAACAGGACGATGACAAGCAGGATAATCAGGTAATACAGGATCATCGGCCTTCTCGGGTTCTTCACTTCTTTCATTTTGCTAAATTCCTCTTTCTACGGCCTATTTTGCGGCGTCGTGTAAAATTAAGATAATTTATGTCACTGCCACATACTTTTCACACGAATATTAATACACATTGTACCACATCACGAAACCATCCATAGAAGAAGAGTCTGTGAAGTGTTTGCGTACTGCGTATGATGCCGATGCGGAGATGTGCGGGCTGTGTCAGGCTGCGCAGACAAAGCACACGCGGACTGCAGAAAGCCACACCTGCCGTCTCTAGGCACTCGCACCTGCCGTCCTGCCCGCACCTGCTCCCCCAGACACGAACCTCCTCCGGACACGAAAAAACCGTGCGCCCCTCTCGGGAGCACACGGCTCTTGAATCTCTATTCTGTCTCAGAGTTATTCGATTACTCGATGATCTCTGTTACAACGCCGGATCCTACTGTTCTTCCGCCTTCACGAATAGCGAATCTCAGTCCATCTTCCATCGCTACCGGTGTGATCAGGTCGATCTCCATCGTAACGTTGTCTCCAGGCATGCACATCTCTGTGCCTTCCGGCAGCTGCAGGTCTCCGGTTACGTCCGTTGTTCTGAAGAAGAACTGCGGTCTGTATCCGTTGAAGAACGGTGTGTGACGGCCGCCCTCTTCCTTCTTCAGGACGTATACCTGGCCCTTGAACTTCGTGTGCGGATGTACCGTTCCCGGAGCTGCCAGTACCTGGCCTCTCTCGATCTCGTCTCTCTGCACACCTCTCAGCAGTGCTCCGATATTGTCTCCGGTCTCTGCGTAGTCAAGTGTCTTTCTGAACATCTCTACTCCGGTTACTACCGTCTTAGACTTCTCTTCCTTCAGTCCTACGATCTCGACTTCGTCTCCAACCTTGACCTCTCCTCTCTCTACACGGCCCGTGGCTACTGTTCCACGTCCTGTGATGGAGAAGATGTCCTCGATCGGCATCAGGAACGGCTTATCGTTGTCTCTCTCTGGCTCCGGAATGTAGCTGTCTACTGCTTCCATCAGCTCTACGATCTTGTCTCCCCACGGGCCTGCTGGATCTTCCAGTGCCTTCAGTGCGGATCCTCTGATGATCGGTGTGTCATCGCCTGGGAAGTCATACTCACTCAGCAGCTCTCTTACTTCCATCTCTACCAGGTCGAGCAGCTCCTCGTCGTCTACCATGTCGCACTTGTTCAGGAATACGATGATGTATGGTACTCCTACCTGTCTTGCGAGCAGGATGTGCTCTCTGGTCTGCGGCATCGGTCCATCTGTAGCTGCTACTACCAGGATCGCTCCGTCCATCTGTGCTGCTCCTGTGATCATGTTCTTTACGTAGTCCGCATGTCCCGGGCAGTCTACATGTGCGTAGTGTCTGTTCGGTGTCTCATACTCGACGTGCGCGGAAGAAATCGTGATTCCTCTTTCTCTCTCTTCCGGTGCCTTATCGATCTGGTTGAATGCGACGTCCTGGCCCAGTCCGTATCTCTGGTGCAGAACGGATGTGATCGCAGCAGTCAGTGTTGTTTTGCCGTGGTCAACGTGTCCGATTGTTCCGATGTTGATATGCGGCTTGGTTCTTTCATATTTCTGCTTTGCCATTTCTATATCCTCCTTATAACCGCGGCACGTACGCATACATGCCGCAGTACAAATACATCAGGCTAAACTATTTGTTAATGACTTTATCAGTCAGGGATGCCGGCAGCTTGTCGAAGTGGTCGAACTGCATGACATAAGTTCCACGGCCCTGTGTTCTGGAACGCAGGTCGGTCGCATATCCGAACATCTCGGACAGCGGTACCATGGCTCTGATCTCGACAGCGCCCTTCTCCATGTCCGATCCCTCGATGCGGCCTCTTCTTCCAGACAGGTCTCCGATAACGTCTCCCATGTATTCATCAGGAACCGTAACCTCAACCTTGAAGATAGGCTCGAGCAGAACCGGATCAGCCTTCTGAGCAGCCTCACGGAATGCCATGGAAGCGGCAACCTTAAATGCCATCTCAGAGGAGTCGACTTCATGGTAAGATCCATCGTACAGATCTACGCCGACATCGACAACCTGATATCCAGCGATCGGTCCATTCTGCATAGCAGACTGAATACCTTCCTGAATAGCATTGAAGTATTCCTTCGGAATTGCTCCTCCGATGACGGAGTTCTTGAACTCGTATCCTTCACCCGGCTCTCTCGGGTAAACCTTGATCTTAACGTGACCGTACTGACCGTGACCACCGGACTGCTTAGCATACTTGTGGTCGACGTCGACTGCCTTCGTAATGGTCTCCTTGTAGGATACCTGCGGCTTACCAACGTTAGCCTCGACCTTGAACTCACGCAGCAGACGGTCTACGATGATCTCCAGATGGAGCTCTCCCATTCCTGCGATGATGGTCTGACCAGTTTCCTCGTTCGTGTATGTTCTGAACGTCGGGTCCTCTTCTGCCAGCTTTGCCAGCGCGATTCCCATCTTTTCCTGACCAGCCTTGGTTCTCGGCTCGATAGCGATCTCGATAACCGGATCCGGGAACTCCATGGACTCGAGAAGAATCTCATGGTTCTCGTCACACAGTGTGTCACCTGTTGTCGTGTTCTTCAGACCTACAGCTGCAGCGATATCTCCGGCGTAAACCTTATCGATCTCGTTACGCTTGTTCGCGTGCATCTGCAGAATTCTTCCGATTCTCTCCTTCTGGCCCTTGTTCGCGTTGTAAACGTAGGAACCGGACTCCAGAGTACCGGAGTAAACACGGAAGAATGCCAGCTTACCGACGAACGGGTCCGTCATGATCTTGAATGCCAGAGCAGCGAACGGAGCCTTATCATCAGAAGGTCTCTCTTCCTCTTCCTCTGTATTCGGGTTTACACCCTTGATCGGCGGTACGTCGAGCGGAGACGGCATGTAGTCGATGATGCCGTCCAGCAGCGGCTGAACACCCTTGTTCTTGTATGCGGAACCGCACATAACAGGAACCATCTCGTTTGCGATGGTCTGCTTTCTGATCGTAGTCTTGATCTCTTCCTCGGTCAGCTCCTCGCCGTCCAGGTACTTCATCATGAGATCCTCGTCGCATTCAGCAACGGACTCGAGCAGCTTGTCGTGCCATTCCTTAGCCTCGTCCATCATCTCAGGCGGGATTGCTTCCTCGTCGATCTGAGTTCCGAGCTTGTCCTCATAAATTTCAGCCTTCATCGTAATCAGGTCAATGATTCCGCGGAAGCTGTCTTCTGCACCGATCGGCAGCTGAACAGCTACCGGATTGGCCTGAAGTCTTTCTTTAATCTGGTCGATGACGCGGTAGAAGTCCGCACCCAGAACGTCCATCTTGTTGACAAAGACCATTCTCGGTACGTTGTACTTCTCTGCCTGTCTCCATACAGTCTCAGACTGCGGCTCGACTCCGCCCTTGGCAGCCAGAACCGTAACAGCTCCATCCAGTACACGCAGGGAACGCTCTACCTCTACGGTAAAGTCTACGTGTCCCGGCGTATCGATGATGTTGATACGGTTGCCCTTCCAATGAGCAGTAGTCGCCGCAGAAGTAATCGTGATTCCACGCTCACGCTCTTCTTCCATCCAGTCCATCTGAGAAGCTCCATCATGAGTCTCTCCGATCTTATGTGTTTTACCTGTATAGAAGAGGATACGCTCTGTGACGGTAGTCTTTCCGGCATCGATATGCGCCATGATTCCAATGTTTCTGGTTTTCGCTAAAGGAAATTCTCTACCAGCCATTATTCCTCCATTCTGCGTTTCACTAGGAAACTACTACCATCTGAAGTGAGCAAACGCCTTGTTTGCCTCTGCCATCTTATGGGTATCTTCTTTTCTCTTTACTGTTGCTCCAGTGTTGTTGGAAGCATCGATGAGTTCCTTGGCGAGTCTCTCAGCCATAGTTCTCTCACCTCTTGCTCTCGTGAACATTGTGAGCCATCTCAGAGCCAGTGTCTGTCTTCTAGCAGGTCCAACCTCTACAGGTACCTGGTAGTTCGCACCGCCGACTCTTCTTGCCTTAACTTCAAGTACTGGCATGATGTTGTTCATTGCCTTCTCGAATACTTCCAGCGGCTCCTCGCCTGTCTGCTCCTTGATCTGGTCAAATGCGCCGTAAACGATCTTCTGCGCTGTGCTCTTCTTTCCGTCGAGCATAATGCTGTTGATCAGCTTAGAAACGACGACATTGCCGTATACTGGATCTGGAAGCACTTCACGCTTTGGTGTTTTACCTTTCCTTGGCACTTCTCTTCCTCCCTTATCTGCGTCTTCCCCTGACAAAGATTACTCGCCAGGCAAATCCGCCGTACAATTACTGCTTCTATTGCACTTTTCTCTTCACCCTCTGATGGGAAGCCTTAGCCTCTCCCAAAGGATTACTCTGAACAGCCCGGCAATAAAAATAGAATGTGACTGTCCAGTCTGACGGGGGTACTCGACACCGGTTCCCGCTATGCGGACGCGGTGCCGCGGTGCTCAATATATTGCAAATAATGCCTATATATTCCGAGCACAACAATCCCGATTACTCGAAATAAATTCTTACTTTTTCTTAGGTCTCTTGACGCCGTACTTGGAACGAGCCTTGTTTCTGTCAGCTACGCCGGCAGTATCAAGAGTTCCTCTGATGATGTGGTATCTAACACCAGGGAGGTCCTTGACTCTTCCGCCGCGGATCAGTACAACACTATGCTCCTGCAGGTTGTGACCGATTCCCGGAATGTAAGCTGAAACCTCAATGCCGTTCGTAAGACGTACTCTGGCAACCTTTCTAAGAGCGGAATTCGGCTTCTTAGGTGTTACCGTCTTGACTGACGTGCAGACGCCTCTCTTCTGTGGTGAGTTGTTGTCTGTGAACTCACGTCTCAGGGAATTCATTCCCTTACCGAGAGCCGGTGCACCAGACTTCTTGACGGAACTGTGTCTGCCCTGACGTACTAACTGGTTAATTGTAGGCATTATTTTCTCCTTTCCTGAGTAATTTGGTTTGGGTGTACAGATCAAGGTGCGAAGGCCGCTAACGCAGTCATACGCTCATCTTGCTCTGTCCAGACAGTCAAAGCGACACTGAAGCGTACTTCAGTGTCTTCGAGACTGAACCAATCATAATCATAACACACGCTATTTCTTTTTGCAACGGACAAAAATCAATTCACAAGGAAAAAATTGGAAACCGCGCAGCCTCGCCGGTCTGATGATCGGCAAGGGCCTGCGCGGCCGTAATTCCAATGTGTATTTCACTGATGAAGGGCCTCTCCGGGGCCTGCCGTTCAGCAGGTTATTCCTGTTCGCTGCCCTCTGCCTCGCCGCCAGCCGGCTCGGCATCCGTGAACGGCGCTGCCGCAGGGGTTTCCTCCGGTGCTGCCGCTTCTCCGCTCGCTACAGAGTCGAAGTCGGTGTCGACGTGGAAGTCGTGCATCCTGCCGTCTCTGTCTCCGCGGCGGTCGTTTCTCTCTGTGGTTTCCTCTTCCTTATTAAAGGAGTTCATGTAATCGGTGTTCTCGCCGTAGTCGACCTGAATGTCGCGGTATCTGCGCATTCCGGTTCCTGCCGGGATCAGTTTTCCGATGATAACGTTCTCCTTCAGCCCTTCAAGGTTGTCGGTCTTGCCCTTGATCGCGGCATCCGTCAGGACTCTTGTCGTCTCCTGGAAAGACGCTGCGGACAGGAAGGAATTGGTTGCCAGAGATGCCTTGGTGATTCCCAGAAGCATTCTCTTGTATTCAGCCGGACGCTCGGCATCCTTGTTCGCCTCTTCGATCTCTCCGATGCTGTACATGCTGCCCGGAAGCAGGTCTGTATCGCCCGGATCCTCGACGCGGTACTTGGAAAGCATCTGGCTGACGATGATCTCGATGTGCTTGTCGTTGATGTCTACACCCTGGTTCCTGTAAACGCGCTGGCACTCACGGAGCAGGTAATCGTAGACGCCTTCGACGCCGCAGTATTTATAGATATCATGCGGGTTCAGAGGTCCGGCGGTCAGGTTGTGTCCGGCCTGGACGCGGTCACCGACCTTGACGACGATTCTCGCGCCGTAAGGAACGATGTACTTCTTCTCAAGCTCGCCCTTCTCATCCGGTTCGTCGCAGTCGACGATGACCTCGGTCTTGTTGTCTGTTCTCGGGTTGATCTCGCGGACGACACCGTCTGCCTCGCAGATCTCAGCAAGTCCCTTAGGCTTACGCGCCTCGAACAGCTCCTCGACTCTCGGAAGACCCTGTGTGATATCGCTTCCGGCAACTCCGCCGGAGTGGAATGTTCTCATGGTCAGCTGTGTACCCGGCTCTCCGATGGACTGTGCGGCGATGATTCCGACAGCCTCTCCGATGTTGACCTCGTGTCTCGTTGCCAGGTTTCTGCCGTAGCACTTGGCGCAGACACCGCTCTTGCTCTTGCAGGTCATGACGGATCTGATCTTGACTTCCTTGATTCCGGAGTCCTCGATCTCGTGTGCCTGCTCGTCGGAGATTTCCTCGCCGCTGTGGACGATGACCTCTCCGGTCTGAGGATGTCTGACGTCTTCTGCAGCCGTTCTGCCGGCAATACGGTCGTACAGCGTTTCCAGAACTTCTTTGCCGTCGATGAATGCACGGACGACGACACCGTCGGTCGTTCCGCAGTCCATCTCACGGACGATCATGTTGTGGGATACGTCGACCAGACGTCTGGTCAGGTAACCGGAGTCGGCTGTACGCAGCGCGGTGTCGGCCAGTCCCTTTCTCGCTCCGTTGGAGGAGACGAAGTACTCCAGGATGGACAGACCCTCACGGAAGTTAGCCTTGATCGGAATTTCGACGGTCTTACCTGTCGCCGTTCCCATCAGTCCACGCATTCCGCCGATCTGACGAATCTGGTTCTTACTGCCTCGCGCTCCGGAGGTCGCCATGATGTTCAGGTTGTTGTTCGGTGCAAGGGATGCCATCAGAGCATCGGCGACGTCGTCCGTAGCCTTGTTCCAGATTGCCTCCTGCTTGTCCCAGCGCTCAGTGTTGGACATGAGTCCGCGTCTGTACGCCTTCTCGTATTTATCGACTTCTTTCTGCGCCGCGTTTACGATTTCCCACTTGTTGTCCGGGATCTTCATGTCGTCGATACCGATGGTGATCGCTGCCAGCGTAGAATATTTATAACCCATGCCCTTGATGTAGTCGAGCATCAGGACAGTTCCTGTGTTTTCATGCTTGCGGAAGCACTTCTGGATGATCGTTCCCAGCTGCTTTTTGCCGCAGAGGAAATCAACTTCCAGGGAATACGGATCCTTCTCACGGTCGATGAATCCGAGGTCCTGCGGAATTCCGCGGTTGTACAGGAATCTTCCGACGGTGGACTCTACCAGAGCGCCGCGCTCATCGTTCTTATCCTTGTACATTCTGACCTTGACCTTAGCGTGAATGTCGACGACGTGGTTCTGGAATGCCATGAGCATCTCGTCCATGTCGGTGAAGACCTTTCCGTCTCCCTTTTCCGGGACACGCTTGAATCCGTTGTCGCGGTTGTACTTCGCCTTCTCCTGGTTGTTGAACTCATCAAGTGAGTACTCCGTGTGCTCATTGCCGTCCTCGTCGGTGACAACCTTTGTCGCATCTCCCGGATACGTCAGATAGTACGCACCGAGGATCATGTCCTGGGTCGGCGTCGTGATCGGGGATCCGTCCTTAGGCGCCAGGATGTTGTTGACGGACAGCATCAGGAATCTCGCCTCCGCCTGAGCCTCAACGGTCAGCGGAACGTGGATAGCCATCTGGTCTCCGTCGAAGTCCGCGTTGAACGGTGTGCAGACGAGCGGGTGCAGCTTGATCGCCTTACCCTCGACCAGGACAGGCTCGAACGCCTGAATTCCCAGTCTGTGCAGCGTCGGGGCACGGTTCAGCATGACCGGATGCTCCTTGATGACGCTCTCGAGAACGTCCCAAACCTCCGGGCGAGCCTTCTCGACCATTCTCTTCGCGTTCTTGATGTTGTGCGCATCGCCTCTGGCAACGAGCTCCTTCATGATGAACGGCTTGAACAGCTCCAGTGCCATCGTCTTAGGAACTCCGCACTGATAGAACTTCAGCTCAGGTCCTACGACGATTACAGAACGTCCGGAATAGTCAACACGCTTTCCGAGCAGGTTCTGACGGAAACGTCCCTGTTTTCCCTTCAGCAGGTCAGACAAAGACTTCAGTGCACGTCCGCCAGGTCCCGTTACCGGCTTACCTCTTCTGCCGTTATCGATCAGAGAGTCAACCGCTTCCTGCAGCATTCTCTTCTCGTTTCTTACGATGATGTCCGGTGCGCCGAGCTCGAGGAGTCTCTTCAAACGGTTGTTTCTGTTGATGACTCTTCTGTACAGGTCGTTCAGGTCGGACGTAGCGAAACGGCCTCCGTCGAGCTGTACCATCGGGCGCAGATCCGGCGGAATGACCGGAACGACTTCCATGACCATCCACTCCGGACGGTTTCCGGAAAGGCGCAGAGCCTCTACGACTTCCAGTCTTCTGATGATCTTGACCTTCTTCTGCCCGGAAGCATCGGTAAGCTCCTTACGCAGCTTCTTGGACAGATCTTCAAGGTCGATCTTCTCCAGCAGTTCGCGGACAGCCTCCGCACCCATGCCTGCACGGAACTGTGCTCCGGCATCCTTCAGGTCGCGGTACTGCTGCTCGGAAATGATCTGCTTCTCGACCAGACCGGTCTGGTCTGTGTCGCCCGGATCCAGAACGACGTACGCAGCGAAGTACAGTACGCGCTCCAGATTTCTCGGGGTAATATCCAGGATCAGTCCCATTCTGGATGGGATTCCCTTGAAATACCAGATATGGGACACTGGCGCAGCCAGCTTGATGTGTCCCATTCTCTCTCTTCTTACCTTAGCCTTGGTAACTTCTACGCCGCAGCGGTCGCAGACGATGCCCTTGTAACGGATGCGCTTGTACTTTCCGCAGTGGCACTCCCAGTCCTTAATCGGTCCGAAGATCCTTTCGCAGAAAAGTCCATCCTTCTCTGGCTTGAGAGTTCTGTAATTGATTGTTTCCGGCTTTGTTACCTCTCCGTGAGACCACTCCAGGATCTTGTCCGTGGATGCCAGTCTGATCTGAAGGGAGTCAAAATTGTTAGATTCAATATATCCGCTATTTTCAGCCACAGATGTACTCTCCTTTCCTACTGCTCGTCATCTGACAGTTCGGCGTCTTCCTGAGTTTCCGGCGCAGCGGACGCATGGCCCGCGTCTGTGTTCTCCTCACTGAATCCGCTTCTCATCAGTCCGTCTTCACTCTCTCTGGAGTTCATGCGGATGACGCTCTCGTATCCGTTCGGCGTATCGTCATCGATCTGTTCCTTCAGCTCGATTTCTTCACCATTGTCGTCCAGGACACGGACATCCAGAGCCAGACTCTGCAGCTCCTTAATCAGTACCTTGAAGGACTCCGGAATACCCGGCTCAGGGATATTCTCGCCCTTGACGATGGCTTCATATGTCTTGACACGTCCGACGATATCATCGGATTTAACTGTCAAAATTTCCTGCAGGGTATATGCGGCACCGTATGCTTCCAGTGCCCAAACCTCCATCTCTCCGAAACGCTGTCCGCCGAACTGCGCTTTTCCGCCCAGCGGCTGCTGCGTTACCAGGGAGTACGGGCCCGTGCTTCTCGCATGGATCTTATCGTCGACCATGTGATGCAGTTTCAGCATGTACATGTATCCGACCGTTACCGGGTTCGCGAAGTATTCTCCGGTTCTTCCGTCACGCAGCTGCAGCTTTCCGTTCTCCGGGTAGCCGCTCTTGACGAGGAGCTCACGAATGTCGGACTCCTTGGCACCGTCGAATACCGGGGTAGCGATGTACCAGCCCTGCTTCTTGGCGGCGAGTCCCAGGTGAACCTCCAGGACCTGTCCTACGTTCATTCGGGACGGTACGCCCAGCGGGTTCAGCATGATCTGCAGCGGAGTTCCGTCCTCGAGGAACGGCATATCCTCCTCCGGCAGGATTCTGGAAACGACACCCTTGTTTCCGTGACGTCCGGACATCTTATCTCCGACCTGGATCTTCCTCTTGGACGCGATGTATACGCGGACAAGCTTGGTAACTCCAGGGGACAGGTCCTCGCCGTTCGCTCTCGTGAATACACGGACCTGTACGACGATTCCGTGCTCACCGTGCGGAACGCGCAGGGAAGTATCTCTTACCTCTCTCGCCTTCTCGCCGAAGATCGCACGGAGCAGACGCTCCTCTGCGCTCAGGTCGTTCTCACCCTTAGGCGTCACCTTTCCGACAAGGATGTCGGTGGAATCGACCTCTGCGCCGACACGGATGATACCCTCTTCATCCAGATCTCTCAGCGCGTCGTCACCGACGTTCGGGATATCTCTGGTGATCTCTTCCGGTCCGAGCTTGGTATCTCTGGCTTCGGACTCATATTCTACAATATGAATGGACGTCAGGACGTCATTCATGATCAGTTTCTCGTTCAGGATGACGGCATCCTCGTAGTTGTATCCTTCCCAGGTCATGAATCCGACCAGCAGATTCTTACCGAGGGAGATCTCTCCCATGTTGGTGGAAGGACCGTCTGCGATGACCTCGCCTTCTTCGATGTGCTCACCGTGGCTGACGATCGGGCGCTGGTTGATGCAGGCACCCTGGTTGGAGCGCTTGAACTTCAGCAGCGTGTACTCATCCTGACCCTCGGCGTCGTCTCTTGCGATGACGATGTTATCCGCATCGACGAACTCGACGGTTCCGGAATGCTTGGCCAGAATGACCGCTCCGGAGTCTCTCGCCGCCTTATACTCCATTCCCGTTCCGATGTACGGAGCCTCCGTAACCATCAGCGGAACTGCCTGACGCTGCATGTTGGATCCCATCAGCGCACGGTTCGCGTCGTCGTTCTCCAGGAACGGGATCATTGCGGAAGCGACAGATACGACCTGCTTAGGGGAAACATCCATCATGTCGACGGAATTCTTCTTAAACAGGGAAATCTCTCCGCCAACGCCGCGGCCTGCGACCTCGTCGTTGATGAAGTATCCGTCATCATCCAGCGGCTCGTTCGCGTTGGCGATGATCAGACGCTCTTCCTCATCAGCGGTGACATAGCGAACTTCATCGGTTACGCGGCCGTTTTCTTTGTCTACAATGCGGTACGGCGTCTCGATGAATCCGTACTTGTTGACGACTCCGTAAATGGTCAGGGAACCGATCAGTCCGATGTTAGGACCCTCCGGGGTCTCGATCGGGCACATTCTTCCGTAGTGGGAATGGTGAATGTCTCGAACTTCCAGTCCGGCACGCTCTCTGGACAGTCCGCCAGGACCCAGGGCTGACAGTCTTCTTCTGTGTGTCAGCTCGGACAGCGGGTTGTTCTGGTCCATGAACTGGGACAGCTGGGAACTTCCGAAGAACTCCTTGATCGCTGCCGTTACCGGTCTGATATTGATTAAAGCCTGCGGCGTCGTGACGTCGATGTCCTGGATGGACATTCTCTCTCTTACGACACGCTCCATTCTCGCCAGTCCGATGCGGAACTGGTTCTGGAGCAGCTCGCCGACGGTACGCAGTCTTCTGTTTCCTAAATGGTCGATATCGTCCGTCGCACCGACACCGTAGTTCAGGTTCAGGATATAGCTGACGGATGCGATGACATCTGCCGGAACGATGTGCTTAGGAGAAAGCTCATCTCTTCTCTCACGGATGCGGTTCTTCAGCTCGCGGTCGTCCAGATCCTCTTCCAGGATCTCCTTCAGTACCGGGTAGTAAACCTTATCCTGCATCTTCAGGTCAGACAGGTCGATATCTCTGTCTTCCAGATACTTGTTGATATCGACGAATCTGTTTCCGATGACCTTGGTCTTGACCGTATCGTCCGTCTTTCCGACGACTAATACGGATGCAACACCGGCGTCCTCGATTGTCATTGCCATCTCCCTGGAGATCGTGTCTCCAGCGGAGACCAGGACCTCTCCGGTGTTAGGATCGATTACATCCTGTGCGGCAGTAACGTTTTCCAGTCTGTCGTGAATACCAAGCTTCTTATTATATTTATATCTTCCTACGTGTGAAAGATCGTATCTCTTAGAATCGTAAAAGAGTGAGTTCAGCAGGGATCTCGCGCTCTCTACTGTCGGCGGCTCACCCGGACGGAGCTTCTTGTACAGTTCCTTCAGGGCGCTCTCCGTATCGGTTGTCGTGTCCTTCTCGAACGTCTTCATCAGACGCTCATCCGCGCCGAAAATGCTGATGAGCTCTTCCTTGCTGTCGCCGATTCCAAGTGCACGAAGCAGGATCGTCAGCGGCTGCTTTCTGGTACGGTCGACACGAACGTAGATGATTCCGTTGGAATCCGTGTCGTACTCGATCCAGGCACCTCTGTTCGGGATAATCTGGGAGGAATACAGCTTCTGGTTGGACTTATCGGTCTCCACACTGTAATACGGTCCCGGGGAACGTACGAGCTGAGTAACGATGACTCGCTCGGCACCATTGTAAATAAACGTTCCGCGCTCGGTCATCAGCGGGAAGTCTCCCATGAACACTTCCTGTTCCTTGACTTCTCCCGTATCTCTGTTGACGAGGCGAACCTTGACTTTCAGCGGAGCTGCATACGTAACATCCCTCTCCTTGCACTCCTCCTGGTCATATTTCGGAGGATCGTTCAGAGAGTAATCAATGAAGTCCAGGCTGAGCTTTCCGGCATAATCGCTGATCGGCGAAATGTCTTCAAAAACCTCCTGAAGGCCTTCCTCGAGGAACCAATCATAGGACTTCGTCTGAATGTCCACCAGGTTCGGCATAGGCAAGACTTCTTTGATTTTTCCGAATGACATACGTGTTTTTCTACCAACTTTAATTGGCTTTGGCATTACTATCACTCCTTACAATCTATCTCTTAGTACTCGCATGGCAGTCTAATATTATACAACAGAACCGTCAAAACCGCAATAGCTTATCACGATTTTCTTCCACATATTGTAAAATTTCTGCGGATAGATTTTTGTTCAGCCCTGCGAGGGAGCGGACAAAAAGATAACGCACAAGAAAAAGAGAACTGCATCAGACCTGTGATCCGATACAGTTCTCTATTTCAGACATGATATCGATACAGAACCTATTCTGTTTCTAACGGGGCACATGCTGTACAAGCGAAATGATACCCGGCAGGAATCTCCTTATTCTGTATCGCTTTGCCGTGCATACGGTGAGTCGATTACTTGAACTCTACTGTAGCGCCGACTTCCTCGAGCTTAGCCTTGATCTCGTCAGCCTCAGCCTTCTCAACGTCTTCCTTGACGTTGTTCGGAGCGCCGTCAACCAAAGCCTTAGCGTCCTTCAGGCCCAGTCCTGTGATCTCACGGACAACCTTGATAACCTTGATCTTCTGGTCTCCAACTTCCTTCAGAACTACTGTGAATTCTGTCTGCTCCCCAGCAGCAGCATCGCCGCCTGCTGCAGCAACAGCAACCGGAGCAGCTGCGGATACACCAAACTCTTCTTCGCATGCTTTTACGAGCTCGTTCAGCTCGAGTACGGACATTCCCTTAATGGCTTCAATGATCTGATCCTTATCCATTTTCGTTTCCTTTCTGAATTTATTATACGGCACGGCTTATGCGGCCGCCTCTGTATTGCTTACTGGTATTTCGCCTTTTGGCTGAACTACTCTGCCGGTGCAGCCTCTGCTGCCGGAGCGTCTCCGCCCTCCTGCTTCGCATCTGCGATAGCAGCCAGTGTTCTGACAAACTTTCCAACCGGGCTCTGAATGCTTCCCAGGAACTTTGCCAGAAGTTCTTCTCTGGAAGGAATGCTGGCAATCTGCTCGATTCCATCCTTATCATAGAACTGGCCTTCTACGACTCCAGCCTTGAACTCCATCTTGTTGATCTTCTTGATGGAAGCCTTCAGGATTCTTGCCGGAGCTGTAGCGTCAGTCTTACTGATCGCAATAGCGCTTGGTCCCTTCAGAGAATCAGCGAGAGGAGCAAACTCTGTTCCTTCGATGGCTCTCTTGATCAGCGTATTCTTGTATACGCCGTAGTCAACATCGGCCTCGCGGAGGGACTTTCTCATCTCGTCAGCCTCTGCTACAGTAGTTCCCATGTAGTCGATAACTACTGCGGACTGAGCGCCGTCAAGTTTCTCCTTGATTTCGTCGATGACCGCCTGTTTCTGCTTCTTTGCTTCTTCAGACATCGCTTCTCCTTTCTGTAACCGAAACGAGTTCGATTCACGAATGTGGTACTCAATAAAACAGCCTCGCCAAGAGCGAGGCCAATACGTTTATATATCGTACCTCGGCGGGGAATTAAGCCTTAACGCAGGCACCCGCTGTCTTAGGTGATTAAATTCAATATTATGTCTGCATGCTCCGCGTCGCACAACGGGTCTGTATGTGTGCGCTTCACACGCTGCTAAAACGACTTCCTCAATTAGCCGAGGACAGCCGGATTAACCTTTACTCCAGGACCCATCGTCGGTGTTACGGTAACACTTCTGAGGTACTGTCCCTTTGCAGCAGAAGGCTTAGCCTTTACGAGTGCAGCCATCAGAGCTTCAAAGTTCTGCTGGAGCTTCTCCGGACCGAAGGACTTCTTTCCGATTACTGTGTGGACGATGTTCTGCTTGTCCAGACGGTACTCGACTTTTCCGGCTTTAATCTCAGCCAGTGCCTTCTCCAGATCCATCGTAACGGTTCCGGACTTCGGGTTCGGCATCAGACCCTTAGGTCCGAGCAGACGTCCCAGACGTCCTACAACACCCATCATATCCGGGGTTGCAACAACGACGTCGAAGTCAAACCAGTTTTCCTGCTGAATCTTCTGTGCCAGTTCTTCCGCACCTACGTAATCAGCGCCGGCCTTCTCAGCTTCCTCAGCCTTAGGTCCCTTAGCGAATACGAGAACGCGAACAGACTTACCTGTTCCGTTCGGGAGAACCATTGCACCTCTGACCTGCTGGTCAGCGTGTCTTCCATCTACACCCAGCTTGATGTGAGCTTCGATGGTCTCATCGAATTTAGCCTTGCCGACCTCACAGACGAGTTTCATTGCCTCTTCTGGATCGTAAAGCTTGGACTTGTCGAAGGACTCGACAGCGGCCCTGTAAGTTTTTCCGTGTTTAGCCATGTTTCCTCCTCGTGGTTCGAACGAGAAAAGCCTGCGCTTTTAACTCTCCCACAATGTGCTATTCTTCTACTACGATGCCCATGCTGCGAGCAGTACCCTTGACCATGGATGTAGCAGCCTCCAGGCTTGCTGCATTCAGATCCGGCATCTTCGTCTTTGCAATCTCCTGAACCTGTTCAAGAGTAACCGTAGCAACCTTATTCTTGTTCGGCTCACCAGATGCCTTGTCGATACCAGCTGCCTTCTTCAGAAGTACTGCTGCCGGCGGAGTCTTGGTGATGAACGTGAATGATCTGTCTGCATAAACGGTAATTACTACAGGAATAACCATTCCCGGCTGATCCTGAGTCTTGGCATTGAACTGCTTGCAGAAGTCCATGATGTTGACTCCGTGCTGTCCTAATGCAGGTCCTACAGGAGGTGCTGGGTTCGCCTTTCCGGCTTCAATCTGGAGTTTAATGTAACCCTCGATTTTCTTTGCCATAAATCGTTTCCTCCTTCCCTACTGTATTTTTTCCACCTGATCGAACTCGAGCTCGACAGGGGTATCTCTACCGAACATCGAAATGCGTACGGTCATGACGTGCTTTTCCGGGCTGATTTCAAGAATTTCACCCATGAAACTCTCGAACGGTCCGTTGATGACACGTACCTGATCTCCGACTTCAACATCCAGATCGATATCTATCTTCTCGATTCCCATGTGCGCGACTTCTTCCGGCGACAGTGGAATCGGTTCAGATCCATGTCCTACGAATCCGGTGACACCCTGTGTGTTGCGCACGAGGTACCAGGACTCATTGGTGACGACCATCTTCACGATAACGTATCCGGGGAACATCTTTCTGGTCTTGATCTTCTTCTGGCCGTCCTTTACTTCAACAACGCTTTCTGTCGGTACTTGAACGTCCATAATCAGGTCCTGCAGATTTCTGTTCTCGACCATTTTCAGGAGGCTGTCCTTCACCTTATTCTCGTGACCGGAATATACATGAACGACATACCATTTCGCCTGTCCATCGCCGCGGACACCCTCACCCTCGAGCGGGGAGACGATGTTGCCTGTGTTCTTCATCTCTGTGTCTGACATCTGACGTACCTTCTTCTACTCAATTGACTGGTGTACAAGAACGATCGATTAACCCAGCGTCACACCAAGTGCTGCCTTGAGCAGACTCAGCCATCCGGTGTCGATCAGCCAGAATCCCAGCGCGAAAAGTGCACATGTAGCGATTACTACTACCGTGTAGCTGCCGAGTTCCTTGCGTGTAGGCCAGACAACCTTGCCCATCTCACGTTTTACACCTTTCCAGTAATCACGGCGGGAGTGCGGATTCTTCTTCTTGGCAGCACGCTCACGAGTTGCGCGGGCAGCGGCCTTCTGACGTTCTTCCTTGATCTCCTCTTTCGTGACCTGTTTTGGTTTCTGATTCTTATTCTTGTTCGACATTTCCTGTCCCTCTTACTTTGTTTCCTTATGAACTGTCTCTTTCTTGCAGAATGGGCAGTACTTCTTCATTTCCATACGATCAGGATTGTTCTTCTTGTTCTTCATCGTATTGTAGTTTCTCTGTTTGCACTCTGTGCAAGCCAATGTTACCTTTACTCTCATTACCTCGGCCTCCGTTTTTTAACTAAAATTCAGAGCCGGGTTTCCAGCTCTGCAATAATTTCTCATAAAGTCACTCATTAACTATACAATGTTGCACTGTCAATGTCAACCAGTTTTTGGCATCAAAAATCAATTTTTGACGGTCTCTCACGGCCAGTCACCCGGTACAGCAAACGCACGGCCCGCTTTCCCGCATGGCAGGAAAACGAATGACCGCGCGCTTAAATCACGTCATCCCGGCAGCCCAGATGAGCCCTCCGGCTGCGGGTAAATTTTGTCAAAAGAGCTAACGCGCCTCCTCGAGGCTGACGATATTGCTGACCGCCTTCTCGAGGCTCTTCTTATCCGGGCGCATCGCGTAGACCTGATAGTTTCCTGTCGAGTAGCACTGCACGAACTCGCTCGTTCCGTCCATGCCCTGCTTCTTGATCTTCCATTTATATCCGCCGTCGAGCTGCATGCGGACGAGGCTGCTGATCTCGCTCTGGGACATGTTGATCTGCATGTAATTCTTGGTCGAATCGAGGATCTTGGCGTAGCGGGTCAGCAGGGTCTTGCTGCTGCTGATCTTCTTGATCATCGCACCCATGACCATTGCCTGATCGCGGTTGCGCTGCAGGTCTCCGCCCTCGAACGCGTGGCGTTCCCTCGCGAATGCCAGTGCCTCTGCGCCGTTCAGGTGATTCTTTCCCTGTTTGAAGGCATAGTACCGCTGTCCATGTGTGACAAAGGCCTGCTTGGCGTATACGTCGACTCCGCCGATGGCATCGATGACGCGCCTGACGGTCGAATAATTGACCTTCACATAGTAGTTCATGTCCAAACCGGTCAGGTCCTCCACCGATTCAAGCGTCTGCTGAATGCCGTAGATTCCGGTGTGCGTCAGCTTGTCCTCGGCGTTGTTCTTCTGCGTCAGACGGATCACGTAGTCACGCGGGATGGACGTCAGCAGGATGGTGTGCGTCCTCGGGTTGACCGTCATGATCATGTTGACGTCGGAACGGGAGACCGTGTCGATCGGGCCCGCCGTGTCCAGTCCGCTGATGTAGACGTTGAACGGGGTGGTCGTCACGGATACATTCTTGGACAGGTCGACGGAAGACGCCTTGACCGTGATCTTCTTCAGGATCTTGGTCTTGCCCTTGAAGGACTTGTCCTTCTCCGCGATTCCGGCATAGTGTCCCGCGCTCAGCAGGGCCGCCGACTCGGTGTCATCCTCCAGCGTAGTCCCGATCTTGCTCAGGTTCGCCTTATACAGGTAGCTGACCTTCGCGTCCTTCTTCAGCTTGTTCCTCGCCGCCTGATCGCCGCTGCTCGCCTTGGAGTAAACCAGGACGTCGCTTCCGTCCAGATCGGTAATCGTCACGTAATTGCTGTCCTTGTTCACGACGACGTAATATTCCTGCGTCTGGGTGGTCATGTCCGTCGTCACCGAGGAGAGGAACTGCGTCGTCTTGTCGATGTTCCGCATCGCGTAGACGCCCGCCCCCGCGATCATGACAGACAAAATCAAGCTGAGCACCCTCCGCGAGCGCTTGAACTGCCGGAAAAACATCGGGATGAAAAGCAGGATGCCCACGGCCGCCATCACGGCGATGATGATCGCCATCCACTTGGTCGGCAGCAGCCCGAAGGAGAAAACCGTCTTTCCCACCCAGGCCAGTATTCCGACGAACACGATCGACCAGATTCTGGAGATCCAGAAGATCGGGGAATTGTCCTGCTGCTTCTTATGCGCGCGCTTCTTCTCTCTTCCGGCGTGCCTCTGGTCGGATGCCCGGCGCGCCTCCGCGGACTCACTGTCCGCAGCGCCCGCACTGTCAGAAGCCGCCTGAGCGTTCTGATCCGCCTCACGGGCACGGGCCTCCGCAGCCTTCCGCCTGCGTTCGATCTCGCGCCTGCGCTCCATCGCCTCCCTGTTCTGCTGATCTGACATATTTACCTTCTCTCGTTTCTCTTATTCCTATGAGCTTTCGGTCGGACCGGTCAGCCCTCCCGCATTCCTTATTTTTCGAATCTATCTTTATGAAAATTCCTGTTCCTGGAAAAGTTAACGATTGCATTATATCAATACAGGGTTACAGTTTCAACATATCGCCGGAAATCAACTATCTTAAAAAATATTAAAGCCGTTTAATAAACGCGGTACCTGGCGGGTTCGCATAACCGATCCGACGCCAACGGCCGCCAAATGTCGGGTGCTCCTCCGGACACGAAAAAACCGTGCGCCCCTCTCGGGAGCACACGGCTCTTGATTCTCTATTCTGTCTCAGAGTTATTCGATTACTCGATGATCTCTGTTACAACGCCGGATCCTACTGTTCTTCCGCCTTCACGAATAGCGAATCTCAGTCCATCTTCCATCGCTACCGGTGTGATCAGGTCGATCTCCATCGTAACGTTGTCTCCAGGCATGCACATCTCTGTGCCTTCCGGCAGCTGCAGGTCTCCGGTTACGTCCGTTGTTCTGAAGAAGAACTGCGGTCTGTATCCGTTGAAGAACGGTGTGTGACGGCCGCCCTCTTCCTTCTTCAGGACGTATACCTGGCCCTTGAACTTCGTGTGCGGATGTACCGTTCCCGGAGCTGCCAGTACCTGGCCTCTCTCGATCTCGTCTCTCTGCACACCTCTCAGCAGTGCTCCGATATTGTCTCCGGTCTCTGCGTAGTCAAGTGTCTTTCTGAACATCTCTACTCCGGTTACTACCGTCTTAGACTTCTCTTCCTTCAGTCCTACGATCTCGACTTCGTCTCCAACCTTGACCTCTCCTCTCTCTACACGGCCCGTGGCTACTGTTCCACGTCCTGTGATGGAGAAGATGTCCTCGATCGGCATCAGGAACGGCTTATCGTTGTCTCTCTCTGGCTCCGGAATGTAGCTGTCTACTGCTTCCATCAGCTCTACGATCTTGTCTCCCCACGGGCCTGCTGGATCTTCCAGTGCCTTCAGTGCGGATCCTCTGATGATCGGTGTGTCATCGCCTGGGAAGTCATACTCACTCAGCAGCTCTCTTACTTCCATCTCTACCAGGTCGAGCAGCTCCTCGTCGTCTACCATGTCGCACTTGTTCAGGAATACGATGATGTATGGTACTCCTACCTGTCTTGCGAGCAGGATGTGCTCTCTGGTCTGCGGCATCGGTCCATCTGTAGCTGCTACTACCAGGATCGCTCCGTCCATCTGTGCTGCTCCTGTGATCATGTTCTTTACGTAGTCCGCATGTCCCGGGCAGTCTACATGTGCGTAGTGTCTGTTCGGTGTCTCATACTCGACGTGCGCGGAAGAAATCGTGATTCCTCTTTCTCTCTCTTCCGGTGCCTTATCGATCTGGTTGAATGCGACGTCCTGGCCCAGTCCGTATCTCTGGTGCAGAACGGATGTGATCGCAGCAGTCAGTGTTGTTTTGCCGTGGTCAACGTGTCCGATTGTTCCGATGTTAATATGCGGCTTGGTTCTTTCATATTTCTGCTTTGCCATTTCTCATACTCCTTTTACAATAACTACAAAAAAATTGGAGCTGTTGAGCAGACTCGAACTGCCGAACCTCTTCCTTACCAAGGAAGTGCTCTACCAACTGAGCTACAACAGCTTATTACGCAGATTATCTTACTATGTTTCAGTGAACTTGTCAAACTGTTTTCTGCTTTCTGAGAGGAATATCTTCCAATGTTTTTTCCTGCCTAAGGAATGCGAAAACTCCGCGCTTCCGAAAACGCATCCCCGAACGATTCCCGGATCCCTGAAACGGTTGATTTTCCAGTGTCATGTGTACGAAAATGCCCGGATCCGGGCGCGCCGTTCTGCCGGCGCGCCTCCGATTCAGGCTGTCCGATTCCGTTGTCTGAAATTCAGTACCCGGCTGTCAGCGGTCGTTCGACTCGTCCAGATAGCGGTGAATCTTCTTCCTCACGCGCTGCATCGTGTTGTCGATGACCTTTACCGGGCGGCCGAGCCGGTCCGCGATCTCCCGCGAGGTTCCGCCGGTCCGCATCTCCTCCCAGACCTCCTGCTCCAGTGGGCTGAAGAGCGAGTTTCCCTCGTTCTGGAGGAAATGCTCCAGGTCATTCAGGAACAGCTGCACGGAAGGGTCGCTGTCCGCGGCGGCAATGGTTTCCGCCAGGGTCAGTCCCTCCTCGCGTCCCGGGTCCGCGATGTTGCTCAGCGAGAGTGACTCGCTTAAGATCGCGTTCTTCTTCCTCCGGGCGCGGCGGATCGCCGAGACGATCTGCCGGCTGATGCAGAGCTGGGCGAAGCTCCGAAACGACGCACCCGGCGCCGGATCGAAGTTCCGCACGGCCTTCATCGTCCCGATCATGCCCTCCTGGATCACGTCCTCCCGGTCGCCGCCTTCGATGAAGTAGCGCTGCGAGACCTGGCGCACCAGGTCCTTATACCGCCTCAGCAGGACCTCCTCCGCCGCACTCGACAGCTCCGGGTCCGACTGCGCGATCTCCGCGAGCCGCTCGTCCGACAAAGTCTCAAGATCACTCTTTACCACCTGTTTGCTGTGCATCTCTCTGTCTCCTTACCTCGTACATCAGGACTGCTGCCGCATTGGACGCATTCAGAGAGGTGATCTGTCCGCGCATCGGCAGGGAAACGACACCGTCACATTTCTTCTTTACATTCTCACTGATGCCCTCGCCCTCGGCTCCGATGACGACAGCAACCGGTCCCGTGAGATTCTGGCCGGTATAATTTTGTCCATCCATATCGCAGGCATAGACCCAGATATTCTTCTCCTTGAGCTCCTCGACCGTCCTCGCGATGTTCGTCACGCGTGCGCAAGGCATGTACTCGATTGCTCCGGCAGAGGCCTTGGCGACGGTCTGTGTCAGGCCGACCGCGCGGCGCTTCTGGATGATGATTCCGTGCGCGCCGACGCACTCCGCGCTTCGCATGATCGCGCCCAGGTTGTGCGGGTCCTCGATGCCGTCCAGCACGATGATGAACGGGTCCTCGCCGCGCTCCTCGGCACGGCTCAGGATGTCCTCGACGCTCACATATTCGTGGGCGGAGACGTGCGCCGCGATTCCCTGGTGGGCAGCGCCCTCGGCCAGGTGGTCTAACATCTGCTTGGTGACCTTCTGCACCTGCACGCCCTTCTCGTTAGCCAGCGCCAGGATGCGTCCGACCGATCCGCCGCTCGTGTCCTGAACCAGGATCTTCTCGATGTCGCGGCCGCTCTTCAGCGCCTCGGTCACCGGGTTTCTGCCGAACAGCATCTCGCTGCCGCTCTCGTGGTCGCGCTGGAAGTCACCGTCCAGCACAGCCTCTTCAACGCGCGGCTCGTCGGCGAACTCGCTGTACTCCTTGAATTCCTTACGCTCGCTGCGTCCGCGGAAGTCCTTCTTCGGGGAGAATTTGCGGTCGGAGTGTCCGTAGCTCCTGCGTCCGTCCCTCTCGCCGCCGAAACGGTCATCGCGGCGGAAACCGCCGAATTTGCGGTCGCTGTAGCGATCGTTACGGTCGTTTCTGTCGTTTCTGCCGTAGCGGTCGTTACGGTCATTCTTACTGTAGCGGTCGTTCCTGCCGTAACGTTCATTTCTGTCACCACGTCCGCCGAAGTCGCGGCGGTCGTTCCTGCTGTCGCTGTAGCGGCGCTCGCTGCGTCCTCCGCGGCTGTTCCGCTCGTCCCTTCCGTAACGGTCATCGCGGCGGGAGGATCTCTCGAAGCGGTCGCCGTGATCGCCGTAGCGGTCGGACTTTCCGTAGTTTCCGCGGCTCTGTCCGTAGCTTCCTCTTCTGTCGTTCCGGCCGTAGCTGTCCTCTCTGTAGCCGCCTCTTCTGTCGCTGCGTCCGCCCTTTCCGTAGCTTTCCTGCCTGCCGAAGCTGTCGTTTCTCCTGCCTCTTCCCTGCTTGCTTCCGCGCTCTCCGCGCCCATCGTAATTATTTCTTCCGCTCATACTTCATAAAACGGTATGGTATCCCGTTTTCCTCCATTTCTTCACTTTCCCATGTGACCTGGAAATCCTTATCTTCGTCCAGGTTCCTAAAATACCGGTCTGCGGTAAATGTCCGCCCGATCTTAGTGATCCAGCAGACGTCGCAGTACGGCAGCAGCTCCTCGTATACACCGGCCCCGCCGATGACGAAAGCCGTCTCCTTGTCTTCTCCCAGCGCATCCATCAGTTCGGGGATGGAGTGCACGATCTCTGCGCGCTCCGGCTGGTAATCCGTCCTCGAGGTCAGGACGATGTTCCGGCGGTTCGGCAGCCCGCGCCTGTGCGGCAGGCTTTCCAGCGTCTTCCTCCCCATGACGACCGTGTGTCCGGTGGTCTTCTCTTTAAAATACTTCATATCCTGGTGCAGGCTGCAGAGCAGGTCGCCCTGGTAGCCGATGCCCCATGCCGCGTCCGCGGCCGCAATCATCTGCATGCGTGCTCCTTCTCCCGGCTTTAGGCAGGCCGTTTCCCGGCAGGCAGTGTGCCTCTGAGCCGGGGTGTTCTTTGTCGGCAAAATTTAAATCGCCACAGGAATATTCTTCACCTGCGGGCCGTGCTGGTAATTTTCTACTATAACATCATCCGGCGTAAAATCATAAAAATCATGGACGTCCGGGTTCAGTGTCACGGTCGGCGCCGGGTACTGCGGGCGCTGGATCAGCTCGCGGATGATGTCCACGTGGCGGTCGTAGATGTGCGCGTCGGCGATGACGTGGACAAGCTCGCCCGGCTTAAAGCCGCAGACCTGCGCCATCATCATCAGCAGTACCGCATACTGTACGACGTTCCAGTTGTTCGCCGCGAGGATGTCCTGCGAGCGCTGGTTCAAAATCGCGTTCAGGCGGTCGCCCGTCACGTTGAAGGTCATGCTGTACGCGCACGGCTCCAGTCCCATCTCGGAGAGGTCCTGGAAATTATAGATGTTCGTCATGATGCGGCGGGAATACGGCTCGTTTTTCAGCAGGTAGAGCACATTGTCCACCTGGTCCATCTCGCCCTGCTTGAACTTATACTTCACGCCGAGCTGATAGCCGTAGGCCTTGCCGATCGAGCCCGTCTCATCCGCCCAGGAATCCCAGATCCTGGTCTTCAGGTCGTTGACGTTGTTGGACTTCTTCTGCCAGATCCAGAGCATCTCCTCTACCGCCGACTTGATCGCCGTGCGGCGCAGGGTCAGCGCAGGGAACTCCTTAGAGAGGTCGTAGCGATTCACCACGCCGAACTGCTTGATCGTATACGCCTGCGCGCCGTCCTCCCAGTGCGGGCGGACCTTCTGGCCCTCTGTCGAGAAGCCGTTGTCCAGGATGTCCTGACACATGTTCACGAACAGTTTATCTGCGTAACTCATACTTAATCCTTCCTTCAGACAAAACGAGACCGGAAAAGGCCGACACCTGTGCCGGGCCCGCCGGTCCCAAGCCTCCGCGGCATCGCGCCCGTCGGCTATGCTTTCTCTCCGTTGTCGATGTGTTTCTCCCCGATTTCAATCGCGCGGGAGACGACCTCATGCAGCCTCTCCGTCTGCTGCGCCTGGTACAGGTAGCCGATCAGGGTCTCAAAGCCCGTCGCCCACTTATACTGCATCGGAGAAGAGCCCCTCGGGTGGGACGTGTTCGTGTGATTGCGCCCTCTCTTCACGAGGTGCTGCTCCTCTTCCGTCAGGAAACCGGACTCGAACATCTCACGGATAATCGCGGCCTGATTGTCCGCACGGACGAACTGAATCGCCCTGCGGTTCAGACGGTCGACGCGCACGCCGCCGTCCTTCAGCACATACTCTCTGATGAACACCTCGTAGACCGCATCGCCCAGGTAGGCCAGTGCCGTCGTGTTTGCCGACAATATATTTACCGGTTTCTTCTGCTGTTCTTCTGTCATGCGTCTGTGCCGCTCCTTCGTTGTTGTTTTTCTTGTCTTGCTTCGTTTGTCTTGTGTTGTCTATCTTGATTCGTCTTTGATTCGTCTTTTTTGAATCGCGCCTAATCCTTGATGATCTGCACGCCCTGCGGGGTGTCCTTCAGGGTGATGCCCATCTCCTTCAGCTGGTCGCGGATCTCGTCTGCGCGGGCAAAGTTCTTAGCCTTACGCGCTTCCTGACGCTCCTCGACGAGCTTCTCGATCTCCGGATCGATCTTGACCTGCTGGTCCTGCTGCAGGAGTCCGAGCACGTTGCAGTACTGCATCAGCTGCTCCTCGGCCGCCTTCGCGAACGCCTTGGTGCTGTCCGCGCTGTTCGCCGCGTTGATCGCGGAAACCAGTTCGAACACGGTGCTGATGCCGTCGGCGGTGTTCAGATCGTCGTCCATGACGCTGCAAAACTCCTCGTAGTACTTAGGGAAATCGTCCGCGACCTTCTTCTCGTCCGCGGTCATCTCGCCGTCCTTGCCGTTCTTCTGCAGGTATTCCAGCGTCTCCTTGCAGTTGCGCATGCGCTGGAGTCCCGCCTCGGACTGCTCCATCAGCTCGTCGCTGTAGTCGATCGGGTTTCTGTACTGTCCGGAGAGCAGGAAGAAACGGATGACTTCTCCGTCGTACTTCTGTCTGATCTCGCGGACGGTCATGAAGTTGCCCTTGGACTTGGACATCTTGACGTTGTTCATCGTGATGTAGGCATTATGCATCCAGTAGTGCGCGAACGGAACGCCGTTGCAGCACTCGGACTGCGCGATCTCGTTCTCGTGGTGCGGGAACATCAGGTCCTGGCCTCCGCAGTGGACGTCGATTGTGTCGCCGAGGTGCTTCTTTGCCATCGTCGAGCACTCGATGTGCCAGCCCGGACGGCCCATGCCCCACGGGGACTCCCATGCGATCTCGCTGTCTTCCTTGCGTGCCTTCCAGAGCGCGAAGTCGAGAGGATCCTTCTTCACCTCTCCGACCGCGATGCGTGCGCCTGCCTCCAGGTCATCGATGTTCTGTCCGGAGAGCTTGCCGTAGTCGTGCGCCTTGCGCGTGCTGAAGTAGACGTCGCCGTCCGCCTCGTACGCGTAGCCCTTGTCGATCAGAGACTGAACGAACTGGATGATCTCCGGGATGTGCTCGGAGACGCGCGGGTGCACGTCTGCGCGGGTGACGTTCATCGCCTGAACGTCCTCAAAGTACTCCTTGATGTACTTCTCCGCGACGTCCATCGCGCCGATGCCCTCTTCCTTGGCCTTGCGGATGATCTTGTCATCGACGTCAGTGAAGTTCTGGACGAACTTGACCTTATAGCCGCGGAACTGCAGGTACTTGCGGAACGTATCGAAGACGACGATCGGACGCGCGTTTCCGATGTGGATGTAGTTGTATACGGTCGGTCCGCAGGAATAAATCAACGCTTCATTCTCGTGAATCGGCTTGAATTCTTCTTTCTGTCTGGTCAGTGTGTTGTAAATTTTCATGGTGAACAGTTCACTCCTTGCGGTTTCTTTACGATGCGGGATTACTCAACAGTGATCGTCTTGATGACTACCGGCTCGTTCGGCTTGTCGTTCCACATGCTTCTCGGAACGTTGGCGATCTCCAGCGCGACGTCTGTTCCCTCCGTGATCTTTCCGAACGCAGCGTACTGGCCGTCCAGGTGCGGTGCGTCTGCGACCATGATGAAGAACTGGGAACCTGCAGAATTCGGATCCATCGTTCTCGCCATCGACAGTACGCCGAGCGTGTGCTTCAGGTCGTTCTGCACGCCGTTGGCCGCGAACTCACCCTTGATGGAATATCCCGGGCCGCCTGCGCCTGTTCCGTCCGGGTCTCCTCCCTGGATCATGAATCCCGGAATGACGCGGTGGAAGGTCAGTCCGTCGTAGAATCCCTTGTTCGCAAGCGTCTCGAAGTTCTCGACGGTAATCGGTGCGATATCCTCGTACAGCTCGCCTGTCATGACTCCGCCGTTCTCCATCGTAATGGTTACTTTCTTCATATCTTTTCCTCCATGCTTTCGCATATTATTAATCATTTATTTGCTGCTAACGTTCTTTCGGCGTGAAAAATACCGCCCATATCGTTCTATTATACCCTGTCAGAGGGAAATTCTTCAACCGCCCGTCGATTTTATCGGCAGTTCGGGTGTTTTTCCGCGCCGGCACGGTCTTTGCCGACAAAGTTCACCCGACCAGGCGCACTACGGCCTGCAGAACAGCGCGCCGACGACTCCGCCGATCACCATGATCGTAATCGGGCTCCACTTCAGCTTGCCGACCATGAACACCGTCGCGATGCAGATAGCCAGCAGAATCGGATTGAACGGCGTGAAGATGCTCTCGCCGACCATGACGAACGCCGAGCCGACCAGACCCGCCGTCACCGGACGAATGCCCGTGAACGCGCCTTCCACGAGTGTGCTCTCCCGGAATTTGGTCAGCAGGCTGACCACCAGGGAGATCAGGATGAAGGACGGCGTCGCCTCGCCGAGCGTCGCAATCACAGCGCCCAGCACGCCAGCCGTGTTGTAGCCGACGTAGGTCGCCGCGTTGACCGCAAGAGGTCCCGGCGTCATCTGCGAGATCGCGACCAGGTTGGAGAACTGCCCCTTCGACATCGCGCCAAAGGTCAGCGCCGTCTGGTAGATCATCGGCAGCATCGCGAGTCCGCCGCCGAATCCGAGCAGTCCGACCTTCGCGAACTGCAGGAAGAGAAGGACGTATACCATTATTCTTCCTCCTTTCCGACCTGACCTGCGGACGCATCCGCACCGGCAGCGTCTTCACCGGCTGCCCGGACCGCATTCTGTACGGAAGTCTCATCTGTACCCGCTGTATCTGCTGTACCCGCTGTATCTGCTGTATCCGCAGTTTCCACTGTTTCCGCTGTTCCCGCGGCTGACTGTGCAGGAGCCGCGGCCTTCTTCCCGCGCCCCGTCAGCTGGTAGTAGATCAGGCCGAGCACGATGCTGCCCAGGATCACCCAGACCGCGTCGACGTTGAAGAAGACGATCAGCACGAACCCCGCCACGGCGAGCGCCGCCGCGAACCAGTTCTTCACCACGCTGCGGGCGATCGTGTAGGCCGACCAGCCGATCAGACCCGCGGCGGCCGCCTTGATTCCCGACAGCGCGCCCTGGACGTACGGGTTTCCGCCGATCCCGTTCAGCAGCTCCGTCACCGCGATAATGATGATCAGGCTCGGCAGCAGGACGCCGATCGTCGCGGAAACTGCTCCGCGCCATTTCTTCTTCTGAAAGCCGACGTAGGTCGCCATGTTGATGGCGATGACGCCCGGAAGGCTCTGGCTGACTGCGATACAGTCGATGATGTCCTCCGCCCTGACCCAGTGGTTCTTCTCGACCATCAGCGACTGCATCTGCGGGATCATCGCCATCCCGCCGCCGATCGTCATCAGCCCGAGCTTGAAGAACTCCCAGAACAAGGCCAGGCAGCTGGCGTCCCGGAGCTCCGGGGCTGCCGCCGCCTGTTCCATTGGTTTTTCTGTTTCACTCTTTCCCATAAGCACCTTTCCCCCTGACTTTTCCGCTCGAAAAAAATCCGGCAGCAGGAAATTTCTCCCTGCTGCCGGATCGCGTTTCCATCAGATTCTATTCTAACAGCCAAAGCGCTCTGCCGCAACCAGCTCAGCCGCGCGCTTGACCGCCTCATCAGCGGAGATCTCGTCCACGTTCTCCTCGTCACGGCGAAGCTTGTACTCGACGATTCCGTCCTTAGCCTTGCCGCCGACGACGATCATAACCGGGTATCCCAGCAGATCCGCATCGTTGAACTTGACGCCGGCACGCTCGTCGCGGTCGTCGACCAGGACCTCTACGCCCTGCTTCTCAAGCTCGTCCTGGATGTGAAGGGCGACTTCCATCTGCTTCTCATCCTTCGGATTGATGACGGTGATCATCGCGTGGTACGGTGCAACCGATACCGGCCAGATGATTCCCTTCTCGTCGTGGTGCTGCTCGATGACCGCCGCAACGGTTCTCGTCACGCCGATTCCGTAGCATCCCATGACGATCGGGTGCTTCTGCTGATTCTGATCCAGGTAGTAAGCGCCCATGGACTCGGAGTACTTGGTGCCCAGCTTGAAGACCTGGCCGACCTCGATGCCCTTCGCGTGCTTAACCGGTTCTCCGCATACCGGGCACGGATCGCCTTCCTGCATCATCTTGATATCTGTAACGATGTCACCCTTATAGTCTCTGCCGTAGTTGACGTTGATGTAGTGATGATCCTTCTCGCATGCGCCTGCGCAGAGGTTCTTCTGTCCCGTCAGCTCACTGTCGACGACGATCGTGCAGTCGTGCAGTCCCATCGGCCCGGTGAATCCGCCGACACAGCCTGTCGCTGCACTCATCTTCTCCTCTTCTGCGAACTCGAGGCAGAATTCCGGAATGTCCAGAGCGTTGACAAGCTTGATCATGTTGACCTCGCGGTCGCCTCTGACGAATGCGGCAACGTAGCCGTTCGGCTGCAGTGTAGCCTCGTCAAACTTGGTGAACAGCAGAGCCTTGATCGTCTGCTTCTTATCGAGGTGCAGGTAATCACAGACCGCCTCGATCGTCTTGGTTCCCGGAGTTTCCTTCTTCTCCAGCGGCAGCATCTCGACGTCGTCCTGAGCCGGTGCATCGACGCACTCGCAGCGCTCATCCGTCGCAGCCATGCCGCACTTGTCGCAGTAGAACAGGTCGCTCTCGCCGACCTCAGACAGCGCACTGAACTCGTGGGAATTGCTTCCGCCGATCGCGCCCGTGTCCGCCTCTACCGGACGGAAGTCCAGTCCGCAGCGTGTGAATACCTTCTCGTAAGCATGGTACATGTCCATGTAGCTCTTATCCAGGCCTTCTCTGTCCACGTCGAAGGAATACGCATCCTTCATGATGAACTCCCTGGAACGCAGCAGTCCAAAGCGCGGACGTGCCTCGTCTCTGTACTTTGTCTGAATCTGGTACAGGTTGACCGGCAGCTGCTTATATGAGGTCAGATCGTTTCTCGCGATCTCTGTGAAGCACTCCTCGTGTGTAGGTCCGAGGCAGAAGTCTCTGCCGTTTCTGTCCTTGATGCGCCAAAGTTCCGGGCCGTACTCATTCCATCTTCCTGTTTCCTGCCAAAGCTCAGCGGGGATTACGGCTGACATGTGAACTTCCTGTGCACCTGTTCTGTCCATCTCTTCACGGACAATCTGCTCTACCTTGCGGACTGCTCTCCATCCAGGCTGCATGAACGCATAAACGCCGGAAGCCTGACGGTGAATCATTCCGGATCTGAGCATAAGTTTGTGACTCGGGATCACAGCATCTGCCGGATCATCGTGGTATGTTTTGAAATACATTTTAGACATTCGCATAAGTCTAATCCTCCTTAAGCTTTGCAGTTTGTGTCATTGCCACAACAGTTAGTTATTATTATATCAAACCTGACACCGTTGTACACACTTTTTTTATTAGTTTATTCTATTCTCGGGCAAAATATTATCTATCAAGGCAATTCCTGCCCTGATGCTTATCTTGCTGTCATCGCATACTCATCTCGCTGTCATCGCAAGGTCAATTTCTGCGTTCGGTCCAACTTCAGCCGGGGCGATTCGCTGCCCCTCCGGCAAACCTGCCCTGACATCCGACCCGCTCACACAGCCAGCTCGCTCACGCATCCGACCCGCTCACACAGCCTACCCGACAATCGTGCAGACAGCCTCCGCGGCGATCCCCTCACCGCTTCCGGTGAAGCCGAGCTTCTCGGTCGTCGTCGCCTTGACGCTGATCCGCTCCTCCGGGACGCCGATGACCACTGCGATGCGGGACCGCATCTCCGGGATATGCGCGGCCAGCTTAGGCCTCTGGCAGATCACCGTCATGTCGGCATTGCCGAGGCGGAATCCGTGTTCCGCAAGGACCTCCGTGACGCGGGCGAGCAGCTTCATGCTGTCCGCGCCGGCGTAGGCCGGATCGCTGTCCGGGAAGAGCTTCCCGATGTCGCCGAGCGCCGCGGCGCCCAGCATCGCGTCCATCAGCGCGTGGACCAGGACGTCCGCATCGGAATGGCCGAGCAGGCCCTTCTCGTACGGGATCTCCACGCCGCCCAGGATCAGCTTTCTTCCCTCGACGAGTCTATGCACGTCGAACCCTGTTCCGATTCTGATCTCTCCGCTCATTTTCTGTAAATCCTCCGGTGTCGTAATCTTGATGTTGGACGGTGTTCCTGCCGCGATCTCCGGCAGCACGCCGACGCGCTCCACGAGCCCCGCCTCGTCCGTTCCTAAGAAGCCGTCGCGGGCAGCGGCCTCGAATGCCCGGACCAGCAGACTGAAGCGAAATCCCTGCGGGGTCTGCACGCTGTACAGCTTGGAGCGGTCGAGCGTGCCGTCCGTGATATGGCGGACGGTGCTGACTGACGGGATCGCGGCGATCGCGGCCCCGAACTTCTCCGTCTTCCGCAGGACATCCTCGATCGTGCTGTCCTCCGTGTACGGGCGGACGCCGTCCTGCACCAGGACGAGGCCGTCCTCCGGAAATCCGCTTCCCTGAAGATGCCGGAGTGCGTTCCAGACCGAATCCTGGCGGCTCTTTCCGCCGGCAAGCACGTCTGCGGGGATTCCCGCCCCGTTTAAGATGTCCCTGCCTTCCTCAAGCTGTGCCTCCGGCAGGGTGACGACGATGCGGTCGAAGACGCCCTGGCCGGAGAACCGCTCCGCGGTTCGCTGCAGGATCGTCTTTCCTCCGACGTACAGAAACTGTTTGGGGACCGGGGCGCCCATGCGTGTCCCGGTTCCGCCGGCGGTGATCACCGCCGCCGCATACTTACCATTATACATGTCACATCAATATGCGGTGCGCAGATGCACTCTGCACACCGCACGTTTCCTTTCCGTGTGTTCTTTGTCACTGACACCGCTATTTATGCAGGCGGCCGAAAATCATCTTTCCGGCGGACGTCTGGAGAACGCTGGTGACGCGGATGTTGGCGGTCTTTCCGATCATGGAAACGCCGTCCTCCACGACGATCATCGTGCCGTCGTTCAGGTAGCCGATTCCCTGCGAGGAATCCTTGCCGTGCTTGACGATCTTCAGCGTCATCTCCTCGCCCGGGAGCACGACCGGTTTCAGGGTGTTCGCGAGCTCGTTGATGTTCAGGACCTTGATCTTGTTGATGCCGGCGACCTTATTCAGGTTGTAGTCGTTCGTGACGACCGCGCCGCCCATGATCTGCGCCAGCTTCAGCAGCTTGACGTCGACCTCGGGAATCTCGTTCAGGGCCTTTTCCTTGTCTGTGTTGTAGATTTCCACGCCGTACTTGGTCTGGATCTCGTTCAGGACGTCCAGGCCGTGGCGGCCGCGCGCACGCTTCAGTGAATCCGCGGAATCCGCGATGTGACGCAGCTCGACCAGGACGAACTCCGGGATGACGATGTTTCCCTCCAGGAATCCGGTCCCCATGATGTCCGCGATCCTTCCGTCGATGATGACGCTCGTGTCCAGGATCTTAGGCATCGCCTGCGTCTTCTTCTTCTGTGTGCGTCCCGGCTTGGTGGCTACCGCCAGCGCGGCCTCCGTCTGGCGCCTCGCCGCGTGCATGTTCGACACAATCTCCGCGCCCTTGGTCGTTCCTATGACGATGCCGAGGTAGCAGAGTATGCCGTAGATCACGACGACGATCAGCGCATGCACGTAGCGGTTCAGCACGAAGCTGACCAGCTGCGACAGGAAAAACGCGATGACGAGTGCGGCGATCAGGCCGATCGTTCCGGAGACAATCGTACTGCCGGAGACGTTCTGCAGGTCGTTCCCGATGTTTTCACTGAGCCTCAGTCCCCTGCGTCCCACAGCCGGTGCAATCATGAAAAAAATAAATCCAAGAATAATTGCGGCTGACATTGCAATCGCTGTGAGTTTACCGGACGACAACAGGAACTTAGTGGCGCCGGACTTCTGGATCGCCTCCTGAATCAGACGGGCAAATCCGTATCCGATTCCGGCTCCGACCAGAGCGAAAATCGCACGCATAAGTTTTCTGAGCATTTTATTTCCCTCCTTTCTGAAAAAAATTTCTTTCGGGCACGGTTCTGCGCCCAAACGGACTGTAAAAAGATTTCTACATTCTTTGTAATTCCGTAAAACCAGTATAATTCAAAAAACCCCGCCATTCAAGAACTGCATGGATACAGATGTCTTTATATCACAAAACTTTTGTGATAAAATAGGGGGAAGAGTCTTGAAATCACAAGGAGGTAAAGCTCTATGTATAAATTACTTGTTGTTGATGACGAACCAAAGATCCGGGAGGTTATCCGGGAGTACGCAGAATTCAACGGATACGAGGTCACCGAGGCTGAGGACGGCATGACCGCCATCGGCCTTTGTAAACTGAACACCTACGACCTCATCATCCTCGACATCATGATGCCGAAGCTGGACGGCTTCTCCACCTGCAAGGAAATCCGCAAGACCAGTGACACGCCGATCATCATGCTTTCCGCGAGAGGCGAGGAGTACGATAAGCTCTTCGGATTCGAGCTGGGTATCGACGACTACATCGTCAAGCCGTTCAGTCCTAAGGAACTCATGGCCAGAGTCAACGCCGTGCTGAAACGCCGCGACGCGAGCACCCGTTCCAAGGCGGACGTCATGCGCTTCAAGGGCCTGGAGATCAACATCCCTGCCCGCACCGTCACCGTTGACGGCAAGCGCGTCGACCTCACCCCTAAGGAATACGAGCTCCTGTTCTACCTGATCCAGAACCGCGACATCGCGCTGTCCAGAGACAAGCTGCTGTCCGACATCTGGGGATACGACTTCTTCGGCGATGACCGCACGATCGACACACACATCAAGAATCTCCGCAACGCACTCGGACCGTATCGCAGCTTCATCGTGACCCTGCGCGGCGTCGGCTATAAATTCGAGTGTCCGGAGGACTAGGCTTCCTGCGCGGTTATTTTTTGTCGACAAAGAACACCCCGGCAGGAGACAAGACGCACTGACGTATGCACCGGTGAACGACGCTGTCCGCAAAGGGCCGTCCGCACCGGTTTTTCTATACCATTGCGTCCATCCCGCCGGGAATCCTGTCAGCATCCGCGAAGACATACGCGAACGTTCATGAAAAAGAGAGATGTTCAGCGAAAGGAAACTCACATGGAACGAAAGAAAATTGACTTTCACAGCATCAAGTTCAAGTTACTCGCATACTTCCTGATTTTTGCCGTGGTCATGATGGTTCTCGTCTGGTTCCTGCAGATCTTCTTCCTCAACCACTATTACGAGGACATGAAGACGAGGCAGACGGCGCGCATCGCCGACCAGATCCGGGGCTCATACAAGTCGGGCAAGGACAGCCTCTCCTCCCTGACCTCCGCCATAAAAAAGGTCTCCTCTGAGGACGACCTCACGATCTTCATCCGGACGGTCACGGGAAAGGCGGTGACCAACAAGAACGGGCAACCGGTCGACCAGCAGATCTTCTACGACACGCGCTACGAGGCAGAGATGTACCGCCTGAATGCGCGGCTGCAGACGACGAACTTTGATAGCGTAACGGAAATCACGAGCAGCCAGGCCCATCCGCAGAACCGTACCTTGGAGTACGCGGGATTTTTGACAAAGAGTGACCCGGACAGCAAAATCACGGCGAACACCTACGTCATGTACATCTTCTCGCCTCTGTACCCGATGCAGTCCACCGTCCAGATCCTGCAGCACCAGCTGCTCTACATCATCATCATCGCACTTCTCCTGGCCCTGCTGCTCGCGATTCTTCTCGCGCGCCACATCAGCCAGCCGATCCGCCAGATCACCGACACGGCGACCAAGATGAGCAAGGGCGACTACAACGTCCGCTTCCAGGGCAGCCGCTACTCAGAGATTCAGGAACTCGCCGACACGCTGAACCTCGCGGAATCGGAGATCGAGCGCACCGGCCAGTACCAGCAGGACCTGATCGCGAACGTCTCGCACGACCTGCGTACGCCGCTGACCATGATCCGCTCCTACGCCGAGATGATCCGTGACCTCTCCGGCGACAACCCGGAGAAGCGGAACAAGCACCTGAAAGTCATCATCGATGAATCCGACCGCCTGAACGCACTCGTCAACGACATGCTGACCATGTCCCGCATGCAGTCCAAGCGCATGCTCCTGATCAACGCACCGTTCGACATGACACAGGCGACCTGCGAGGTCATGAGCACCTACGAGGTCATGAGGGACAAGGAAGGCTACAACCTGATCTTCACCCCGCCTAAGATGCCGCTGTTCGTCAACGCAGATGAGGCAAAGATCAAGCAGGTCATGAACAATCTGATGTCCAACGCGGTGAAATACTGCGGCGAGGATAAATATATCCACGTCACGCTCAAGCGCATCGGCAGAAAGATCCGCTTCTCCGTCGAGGACCACGGCCCGGGCATCCCGGCCGACGAACTCCCGCACGTCTGGGATAAATACTACAAGGCGAGCGCCAACCACGCCCGCGACACCAAGAGCACCGGCCTGGGCCTCTCCATCGTCAAAGAGATCCTCAACCTGCACAAGGCGGCCTACGACGTGGAAAGCACCGTCGGCAAGGGCAGCACCTTCTGGTTCGAGCTCCCGCTCGTCCACAACATGCGCACCCTGAACGGCCGGCGCCGCAACACGCTTTGGAACACCAGCGCCAACGCAAGCATCGGCGCCAATTCCAAGGCCGATGCTAAATCCGGTGCGAAGTCCGGCACCAACGCAAAACACGCCGGCGCAGACGGGCCTGAGGGAATGGCACCGAGCGGCGATTCAGCATCGGGATCATCTCCATCCAGCTATGGTTCGGCGCCGGGCGGCGATTCCAACACAGCAAAATAACAGGGTAAACCAATTTAGGCGGCGAGGCCGCGATGAAATCACCGAAATTTCTTCGCGGCCCCGTTTTTTGTTATATTGTTTTTTATATTATGGAAAGGAAGCGGCGGAAAGCAACGGGGCTGATCAAAACGATCAGCCCCAGCTTAATTATGCATTACCCAAAAGGTTATCTGAATTTCTAAATTATATTGCGTTTTCGGCGAAAATCCGATTAGTTGTTCTTCTCGTCGTACTCACTGACTGCCGCGACGAATCCGCGGAACAGCGGATGCGGGCGGTTCGGTCTGGACTTGAACTCCGGATGGGCCTGTGTCGCTACGAAGAACGGGTGATCGTCGAGCTCGATGACCTCGACGATTCTGCCGTCCGGCGACTTTCCTGCCAGCTTCATGCCGTGCTCTTCCAGTGCCTCACGGTAGTCGTTGTTGACCTCGTATCTGTGTCTGTGTCTCTCTGTGATGTGGTCCGTGCCGTACAGCTCGTAAGACTTGCTGTCCTTCTGCAGTACGCAAGGATAGGATCCAAGGCGGAGCGTTCCGCCGAGATCGACGACGCCCTCCTGGTCCGGCATCAGGTGGATGACCGGGTTCTTAGTGTCCGGATCGACCTCAACGCTGTTGGCGTCGGACAGTCCCAGTACGTCTCTCGCGAACTCGACGATGGCCATCTGCATGCCCAGGCAGAGTCCCAGGAACGGAACCTTGTTCTCTCTGGCATAGCGGATCGCAGCGATCTTTCCGGTCAGTCCCCTCGTTCCGAAGCCTCCCGGAACCAGGATTCCGTCTGCCTCCTGCAGGCGGTCGTTGACGTTGTAGCTGCTGACCTCCTCGGAGTCAACCCAGTCGATCTTCACGTCGACGTGGTTGTATGCGCCCGCCGCGTGGAGTGCCTCTACTACAGAGAGGTACGCGTCATGCAGCTCGACGTACTTTCCGACCAGCGCAATGTTTACCGTCTTCTTAGGATGCTGCCAGTTGTACAGCATCTCCTTCCAGTCCTCCAGCTCCGGCTGCGGGCACGGCAGCTGCAGGCACTTGCACGCGATCTGCGCGATGTGCTCCTTCTCCAGGGCCATCGGTACCTCGTACAGAATCGACAGGTCCATGTTCTCGATGACGTTCTCCTTAGGAACGTTGCAGAACAGCGCGATCTTATTGCGGACCGTCTCGGTCAGCGGCTTCTCGCAGCGCAGGACCAGGACGTCCGGCTGGATTCCCATTCCCTGCAGGTCCTTTACGGAAGACTGCGTCGGCTTGGTCTTCAGCTCTCTGGAACATGCCAGGTACGGAACCAGCGTGACGTGGATCAGCATGGAGTTTCCAGGTCCGATCTCTGCACGGAACTGACGGATCGCCTCCAGGTACGGCTGGGACTCGATGTCTCCGACCGTTCCGCCGACCTCGATGATCGCGATCTCGGTATCTACGCCCGGCCCGTCATAATCCTCGACGGCAGCCGGCTGACGGTAGAAGCGGGACTTAATCTCGTTGGTGATGTGCGGGATGACCTGAACGGTGCCTCCGCCGTAGTCGCCCCTGCGCTCCTTATTCAGAACCGACCAGTAAACCTTTCCGGTCGTGACGTTGGAGTTCTGTGTCAGCGACTCGTCGATGAAACGCTCATAATGTCCCAGGTCCAGGTCCGTCTCTGCGCCGTTATCCGTTACGAAGACTTCTCCGTGCTGGACTGGATTCATCGTGCCCGGGTCGATATTAATGTATGGATCAAACTTCTGCATCGTGACCTTATAGCCGCGCGCTTTCAGCAGACGGCCCAGGGACGCTGCCGTAATTCCCTTTCCCAAGCCGGAAACTACGCCTCCTGTTACAAAAATATACTTTACAGCCATAAATTCCCCTTTCTGTGCGGATGTTTACCCATACCTGAATTGCAAACCAGTACAGTAATTACTAACTTCTATAGTACCATATTAACTTCAACATGCACAGGAACATCACCTAAATCATCAACGATCCGTTCCTGTGCAGCATTTGCCCGAAATTTTATAAACAACTTCCTTATTCTAATGCGAAACCGCCGCGAGGTCAACCGCATTCCGAAATCCTTGATCCTTAATCGAGAAATCGAGAAAATCTAATCGAGGAAAACGTGCGCCGCCGCATACAGGTTGCGCACGCCGGCCACCCGGCAAGTCTTAGGAATCCTGGACTTATCGATCCGTTCCGCGCTGCGCTCCGGCAGGATGACCTCCTCGTAGCCGAGGCGCGCCGCCTCCATGACGATGCGGTCGGCATTCTGCACCGAACGGAGCTCTCCCGTCAGGCCGACCTCGCCGATGGCGACGATGCGCTTGGACGGCGCCGCCCCGCGGATCGTGGAATAGATCGCGAGGGCGATGCCGAGATCCACGGACGTCCTGTCCGCACGCAGGCCGCCTACGATGTTCACGTAGACGTCCTGGTCGCCGAGCGGCAGGCCGAGCTTCTTCTCCAGGACCGCGAGGATCATCGCGAGCCTCTTCTGGTCGACACCGACCGCCGTGCGCCGCGGGAATCCCGCCGACGTGCGCGAGGTCAGCGCCTGCACCTCCAGGAAGACCGGCCGGCTGCCTTCGTAGACCGCCGTAATCACGGATCCCTCTTCACTCGCCTCCGTGTTCTCCAGGAAGGTCGCGGAGATGTCCTGGATCTCGATCATGCCCTTCTCCTCCATCCGAAACGCGCCGATCTCGCTCGTCGTGCCGAATCGGTTCTTGAACGCGCGCAGGATCCTGACCTCGTGGTCGCGCTCGCCGGAGAAGTGGAGCACGCAGTCCACGAGATGCTCAACCGTCTTAGGACCGGCCAGCTCGCCGCTCTTGGTGACGTGCGCGACGATGAAGATCGGCACGTTCCATGACTTCCCGATCTTCATCAGCATGTTTCCGCAGGTCCTGACCTGCGAGACGCTGCCCGGCGCGGAATCCAGCGCATCGGAGTAGATCGTCTGAATCGAGTCGATGATCAGGAACTTCGGCCTGCACGCCTCGCTGACGGCCATGATGTTTTCCATGTTCGTCTCCGCCATGACCAGCAGGGAATCCGGGAGCGACTCGCAGACGCGGTCCGCACGCATCTTGATCTGCTCCTCCGACTCCTCACCCGAGACGTACAGGACCGTGCCCTCCTTCTCCGCGATCTTAGCCGCCGCCTGGATGATCAGCGTCGACTTTCCGATGCCCGGCTCTCCGGAAATCAGCGTCAGCGAGCCCGGCACCAGACCGCCGCCCAGAACGCGGTCCAGCTCGCGCATCCCGGTCTTGATCCTGGCATACTCCGCCGAGCCGACCTTCTTCAGCTTCTGCGGGCGGCCTGCGCCGCCTGCCGTCTCCCCTCCGGAGGAGACCCTGCGCCGGCTGTCCTGC
This sequence comes from uncultured Eubacteriaceae bacterium, assembly GCA_903789635.1. Lineage (GTDB taxonomy): Bacteria > Bacillota > Clostridia > Peptostreptococcales > Anaerovoracaceae > Aminicella. Next base: position 62,815 of record CAIFEY010000001.1, on the reverse strand, counting down.
TCGTCCGCCGGAATGACCGTCTCCTCGACCATCGAGCCGAACGCGCCGCAGATGCAGCGCCCGAGCCACTTCGGGCTCTCGTACCCGCACTCCTGGCATACCCAAATTATCTGTGGTTTCTTTGACATACTTGTTACCCCTCTCCCGTGTTTGTCATGTCTCTATTATACCCAATCGCGCGCGTGGAAGCTTCCAACATTTTTCTACGCATGAAAAGGGACGCACGGCGTCGGCCGTGCGTCCTCATATTTCAAACATTTCCAAACACGTCCGCGCCGCATCCTGCGCCGCTTCCGCGTGTGTTCACCGTTCAGGTTTCCATGCTCTGATTTCGATGTTCAGATTTCGATCAGGATCTCTCGATTACTCCTCTTCATCGTGCTCAGCCATGATCTTCTCGGCGATTGCCTTAGGAACCTCAAAGTACTTGTCGAACTTCATGGTGAATCTGCCTCTGCCCTTGGTCATCGCGCGGAGTGCGAGTGCGTAGTCGAAGAGCTCTGCCTGCGGTGCTGCCGCAACGAGCATCTGGCTGCCGTCTGCCTGCGGCTCCATTCCCATGATCCTGCCTCTTCTCTTGGTCATGTCTCCCATGACAGCTCCGGTATCATCGTTCGGAACGTAGATGTTCAGCGACATGATCGGCTCGAGCAGTACAGGATCTGCCTCCTTGATGCCCTTCTTGAATGCCAGGGATGCAGCGATCTTGAAGGAGACCTCGTTGGAGTCTACCGGGTGGTAGGATCCATCGTACAGAGTCGCCTTGACGCCCTGAACCTTGCATCCGGTGAGCGGTCCCTTATCCATGCACTCACGCAGTCCCTTCTCGACTGCCGGGATGAAGTTCTTAGGGATTGCTCCGCCGAAGATTTCCTCATCGAACTCGAATTCCTCGTCGGAAGGCTCGAAGCGGATGAAGACGTCTCCGAACTGGCCGGCACCGCCGGACTGCTTCTTGTGTCTTCCTTCCACGTCGGACTTGCCCTTGATGGTCTCGCGGTAAGCGATCTTCTGCGGAACGACATCGACGGTGACGCCGAAGCGGTCCTTCAGCTTGGCGAGGATGACGCTCAGCTGAATGTCTCCCTGTCCGCCGAGCAGCGTCTGGTGCGTCTCCACGTTTCTCTCGACGACGAAGGAAGGATCCTCGAGCATCAGGCGCTTCAGGCTGGAGCCCATCTTCTCCTCATCGTTCTTATCTTTGACATCAATTGCGATGTAGTAGCAAGGCTCCGGGAAGTCCAGCGGCTGGTAGACGACGTCCATGTCCTTGGCGCAGAGGGTGTCTCCGCTTTCCACGTTCGGCAGCTTGGCGACGGCTACGATATCGCCGGCCTCTGCGTAGTTCAGCTCGGTCTGGGATTTTCCGCGCAGGAAGAACAGTTTTCCGATCTTCTCGGTCTTCTCCAGACGAGGGATGTAGACCTCATCTCCGCTGTTGATCTTTCCGGTGATGACCTTCATCATGGAGATCTTTCCTACGAACGGGTCGATGATCGTCTTGAATACGAAGGCGGACATTCCCGCGTCCGTAACCGGCTCCTGCTCCACCAGCTCGCTCTTGCTGTTGAATGCCTGGTATGGGCCGTGCATCAGCGGTGTCGGTACGTAGGTGACGATCAGGTCGAGCAATCCCTCGATACCCTCGTTGATCTTGAATGCGGAGGAGCAGACCGGTACGATCTCGCCCGCGCAGATGCCCTCCAGCAGTCCGCGGCGGATTTCCTCGTCGGTAAACTCTTCGCCCTCGAAGTATTTCTCCATCAGTTCATCGTCCGCGCCGGCGATGGCTTCCTTCAGCTCGTCGTCGATCTCTGCGGAAAGCGGCCAGCTCAGCGGAATCAGCTTGCTGCCGAAAGTTTCCTTCAGCTCGTCGAACGTCTTGTAGAAGTCGAACTCGTCCTTGTCTCGCTTATTGATGACGATGAATCTCGGTGTATGATAGCGCTCGCAGTTGTCCCATGCCTGATGTGTTCCAACCTGTACGCCGGAACCGGCATCAACCAGGATCAGAGCCGCGTCTGCAGCACGCAGAGCCGCGTTGACCTCGCCGACGAAGTCCGGGTATCCCGGTGTGTCGATAAAGTTGATCTTATTCTCTTTCCACTCTACCGGTACAACCGTCGTGTTGATGGAATAGCCGCGCTCGATCTCCATCTTGTCGTAGTCGGAAACGGTATTTCCGGCTTCAATGCTTCCTAATTTCTTGGTAACGCCTGAAGCATGCAGTGCGGATTCCAGGAATGTGGTCTTTCCGCATCCTCCATGTCCAAGCAAAGCGACATTACGGATGTTTTCACTCGTGTAGCCTTTCATCATGATATACGTCCTCCTCTTTTTCAGCCTTCAGGCCCTCTGCGCCGTCCGGCGATTTTTTATAATATTGATTCGTCCTGCCTGCGTTATCCTGCTCCGGCACTGTCTTCTGTGTTTTTAAATGATTCTGTAAATTTAATTGCCGCAGTTTAACCCGTCGTTGGCAGAACGTCAAATTTCTGTCACAATCATATTATATACGCCCGCTTACAGTTTATCTACCTTTTTCAAATTTTCTATAAATGTTTTTCTATTTTCCGGCAATAATCAATAAGCAGGAAAGCGCCCCTCTTCCGCATACCGCTGCCGCATCACGCGTGTCGCATGTGCATCAGGTACGGCTCATGCCATGCAGAAGATGTAACCTTTGTCCGGGACAAAGAAAGCGCCGCGCAGTGAGACAACCCACTGCGCGGCCGATAATCAATCCCTAAATTATTGATGTATTCCGGAATTCCGCTAAAACTCCGCGTGCTTAGGCGTTCTCGGGAACGGGAGCACGTCGCGGATGTTGCCGATTCCGGTCGCATACATGACCATGCGCTCGAAGCCGAGTCCGTAGCCGGAATGTACGGCGGATCCGTATTTGCGCAGATCCATGTACCACCAGTAGCTGCTCATGTCCATGCCGAGCTCGTCGATTCTCTTCTGGAGGACGTCGTAGCGCTCCTCTCTCTGGCTTCCGCCGATGATCTCGCCGATGCCCGGAACCAGCATGTCGAATGCGGCAACCGTCTTGCCGTCCTCGTTCTGGCGCATGTAGAATGCCTTGATGTCCTTAGGATAGTCCGTGACAAAAACCGGCTTCTTGAAGATGTGCTCGGTCAGGTAGCGCTCGTGCTCGGTCTGCAGGTCGATGCCCCACTCTACCGGATAATCGAACTTCTGACCGGACTCCTGCAGGAGCTTGACGGCCTCGGTGTACGTTACACGCGCGAACGGCGAGCTGACGACGTGGTTCAGGCGGTCCAGCAGGCCCTTGTCGATGAATTTATTGAAGAACTCCATCTCCTCCGGCGCGTGGTCCATGACGTACTGCAGGATGTATTTTACCATCGCCTCGGCGGTGTCCATCGCGTCGTTGATGTCGGCAAAGGCAAGCTCCGGCTCAATCATCCAGAACTCTGATGCGTGGCGGGTCGTGTTGGAGTCCTCTGCGCGGAATGTCGGTCCGAACGTGTAGACGTTGCGGAATGCCATCGCGAAGATCTCGGCCTCCAGCTGGCCGCTTACCGTCAGGTTAGTCTGCTTGCCGAAGAAGTCCTGGGAATAGTCGATCTTGCCGTCTTCCGTGCGCGGCGGGTTGTCGAGGTCCAGCGTCGTGACCTGGAACATCTCTCCTGCACCCTCTGCATCGCTTCCCGTGATGATTGGTGTATGTACGTATACAAAGTCTCTTTCCTGGAAGAACTGATGGATGGCGTATGCGACCAGCGAACGGACGCGGAATACGGCCGCGAACGTGTTGCTCCTCGGGCGCAGGTGCGCGATCTCCCTGAGGAATTCCATCGTGTGACGCTTGTTCTGCAGCGGATAATCAAGATCTGCCGCCGACTCGATGACGACTTCACTCGCGTGGATCTCGAACGGCTGCTTGGCATCCGGCGTGACGACGAGCGTTCCCGTTACGCGGATGGCGCTGGACAGGGAAACGTTGGACGCCTCCTTGAAGTTATCCAGCTTGTCCGCCTCCAGCACGATCTGCACCGGCGTGAAAAAGCTTCCGTCGTTCAGCGCGATGAACGCGAACTTGTTCGAACCGCGGCACTGGCGTACCCAGCCGCGGACAGTGATTTCCTTATCTGCATAGGCTGCCGTGTCCTTGTACAGGTCGCGGAGCTGAACATCTTTAATTTCCATGACTGACCTCTATTCTTTACTGAAATTTACGCATTTGTCATTATATCATAACGAATTATCGACCGCAACACTGTACTTTCCAACAATTATGCTGGTTTATACGGTAAATTCGGGCCAGGTAAGCGTCATTCCCAGCGCGTTTTCCCTTCAGACAAAGCAGACGCCTCCCACACGGAAACCCTTCTGATGAGCTCCGTCATTCTTCCACACACTCCGAAAATTCGGCCAGGCCGAGGCTATGATGGTACGGCGAAGCCCGTGAACACAGAAAAAACCGGTCCGACCGCAGAGATGCCCGCAAGGCAGCGGCAGACCGGTTGTATGCAGCTCACGTATAGGATTTGTCTGAGCCCAGACTACTTATCCAGCTCGGAGATGTAGCCGCGCATCTCCTTCTTATAGGCCTCGACGCCCGGCTGGTTGAACGGGTCCACGCCGGACAGTGTCGCGGAGACGGCGCACTGCGTCTCGAAGAAGTAGATCAGCTCGCCGACGCGCTCCGGGTTCAGGTAGTCGATCAGGATGCGGATCGCCGGGACGCCCGCCTTGACGTGTGCGTCAAAGACTCCCTTCTCCGCGCAGGTGTTGATCTGCTGGATCGTCTTGCCGGCGAAAGGCTTCATCGCGCTCTCCGGGATCTCGACGTCCTCTGCCGGGTGCTCGTTCAGCAGGAACGTCTCGAAGAAGGACGGCGTGCCCTGCTGCAGAAACTGGCCCATGGAGTGCAGGTCGCGGGAGAAGACCAGGGATGCCGGGAAGATGCCTTTGCCGTCCTTGCCCTCGCTCTCGCCGAACAGCTGCTTCAGCCACTCGCCGAAGTACGCGGCATACGGATCGAAGAACTCGAACACCTCGATCCTCTTTCCGCTGTCGAACATCGCCTGGCGCAGGATCGCGTAGTCGAGTCCGTCTCCGTCGAACGCGCCGTCCTTCGCGAGCTCCGCCGCGCCCGCGAGCATCTCGTCGATGTCGATTCCGGCCACGGCGATCGGGAGCAGGCCAACCGGGGTCAGCACGGAGTAGCGTCCGCCGATGTCAACCGGCAGGTCGAAGATCGTGCATCCCTCCGCCGTCGCCGCGTCGAACAGGTAGTTGGAACGGTGCTCGGTAATGACGTACATCCTCTTCGCCGTCTCCTCCGCGCCGTATTTCTCGAGCATGTATTCCTTGAAGATGCCGTACGCGGACAGCGTCTCCGTCGTCGTGCCGGACTTGGAGATCACGCAGATGCTGAGGTCCCCGCCCTCGATCTTATGCAGGAGCTCCTGGATGTAGCGCGCGCTGAAGTGGTAGCCCGCGAAGAGCACCTCCGTCCGGCAGCCCTCCGGCTTCAGCAGGTCGATGACCGCCTTGGCGCCCATGAACGAGCCGCCGACGCCCAAAACCAGGAAATAATCGCTGGACTTGCGGATCTGGTCGGCCGCCGCCTTGACCGCGTCGAGCTCGGCCTTGTCGATCGTCTCCGGATAACTGGTCCAGCCCGTGTAATCGAGCTCCTGCGAGCGGATCTTCTTCAGCGCCGCCTGCGCCTCTTCCCTCCTCGCCGCGAGCTTCTCCTCGGAAATTCCCGAATGCTGTAAATCAATCGTCAGATTCATTGTCGTCCCCTTTCGTTCCCTCTGTCGGCCGTTGTTCGCCGTTTTCCGTATTGTTTTCCATATTATACCTTTTATAGAAAAGCGGCAGACGAGCGGCTTCCGTTATTTTCTCTTTTTTCCATTGCCTGCGCTGCCATCAGCTACGGTGCGGCACCTGCGCAGGTTTCCTTTGTCATACTCATGCCGGACCCGTTCATCCGCGCCCGGTCTCTACACAACATGATAGCACAGCGGACGGCGGTCGTGTCAGAAATCTTGCTCTATTTACTTTTGTCAAAAAGTGTAGTTGTAGTGTAAAATAGAAATGATCCCCGTGCATGCGGCACGGGGGACAAGCGAACAGGAAAGGCGTGGAAACATGAGATCAAGCGGCATATTATTACCTATCTTTTCACTGCCGTCCGAAGGGGGAATCGGGAATTTCTCGGAGGATGCGCGGCGATTCATCGATTTTCTGGCGGAGACAGGACAAAGCTGCTGGCAGATTCTCCCCCTCGGCCCTGAGGGAAAAGGAAATTCGCCGTACCAGCCGGTTTCGAGCTTCTCGCAGAACGTGTGCTACCTCGACCCCCTGCAGCTGCGGGAACAGGGGCTGCTGACGGACGAGGAGATCGCGCCGTACCGGAGGGCGAACGTGCAGACCGAGGAGGCGGACTACGCGTTCGTGCGCGCCGCGCTGACCCCGCTCCTCGACAAAGCTTACTTCCGCTTCAAGAACCAGCCCGAGGACAGGCAGGCGGGGTTCCGGGAGTTTTGTGAGAAGAACGCGTTCTGGCTCGACGACTACGCGCTGTTCACCGTGATCTCCGAAGAATTCCCCAGCCTGACGTGGCGGGAATGGCCGGAGCCGCTGCGCTACCGCGACCCCGAGGCGCTTTCCGAGCAGACCGGGAACAACCTCGAGCAGATCGCCCTCCTGAAGTGGGGACAGTACGAGTTCATGATCCAGTGGAACGCGCTGCGCGAGTATGCGCACGGGCACGGCATCCGGATCATCGGCGACATGCCGGTGTACACCTCGATGGACGGGGTCGACAGCTGGGCCTACCCGGAGATCTTCCAGTACGACGAGGACCTGAACGCCGCATCCGTCTCCGGCTGCCCGCCGGACGCCTTCGCCAAAGAAGGCCAGTTCTGGGGCAACCCGCTCTATCGCTGGCGAAGCGGCCGCAAGGCCGTCTACGACTGGTGGCTGCACCGCATCCGTCACCAGTTCGAGCTGTACGACGTCGTCCGCCTCGACCACTTCCGCGGCTTCCAGGCCTACTACGTCATCCCAGCAGATGCCGAATCCGCCAAGGAGGGCCACTGGGAGAAGGGTCCGGGCCTTCCGTTCTTCAAGTTCCTGCGCGAGAGCGGCTGCCCGCAGAATTTCATCGCGGAGGACCTCGGCTTCCTGACGGAGGAGGTGCACGAGCTCATCGACGCGTCCGGATTCCCGGGCATGAAGGTGCTGCAGTTCGCCTTCGACTTTGACGAGCAGAACCCGTACCTTCCCGAGCATTACGGCGAGAACTGCGTCGTCTACACCGGAACCCACGACAACGACACGACGCGCGGCTGGTACGAGTCCCTCGACGTCTGGCAGCGCGGCTTCACCGCGAACTACATCAACGACTGGTTCCGCAGGCACTATCCCGGCCGCATCAACACCGAGACTTCGAACGCCGCGATCGCCAACCACAACATCGCACACTACCTGATCGAGACCGCGATGGGAAGCCGCGCCGACACCTGCATCATCCCGCTCCAGGACTGGCTCGGCCTGGACTCTTCTGCCCGCATCAACACCCCGTCGACCGTCGGCGGCAACTGGAAATGGCGTCTGAACCGTGACGCCTTCCGCCGTGCCCTGGACGAGGGGCTCGCGGGCAGGATACGGGAGATGACGGAGCTGTACGACCGCGCGCCGACAGCAGAATAAAGACTGCAGGCGCACGCCGTCAGCAGAACAAGAGCGGCTAGAGCGCGTCTGGAGAAGAGTAAGAAACGGGCCGCCCCGTCTGCCGCACTTGCGCGAGCTCTGCTGTTGGTCTCGCACGGGGGCGGCGCGCTCCCTGAAATTACGCGGCACTTGCATTCATATGCACATGAAAATGGCCGCCATCCAAGGAAATCCTTGAATGGCGGCCGTTTCTGCATACAATAAACAAAACGTGCGCCGTCAGATTTTCCGCGGGTCCCGATCATTCAGGCTTAACCCTATCCCTGCAGGATCTGCAGGCCGGACTCCGTGACCGCCTCGAGCTTCTTCTCAGCGGCGGCGTCGGTCGTGTCGTGGACCATGACGTACAGCTTCACCTTCGGCTCTGTGCCGGACGGGCGAATGACTGCGACGCTTCCGTCCTCGAGCTCGTAGTAGAGGACGTTGCTCTCCGGCAGGCCGGTCGCGGTGTTCGAACCGCTCGCGAGGTCTGTGATGACGCCGCTCTTGTAGTCGCGGATCCGGACGACCTTCAGTCCGCCGAACTCCTCAGGCGCACTCTCGCGCAGGCCCGCCATCATGGCGTCCATCTTCTCTCTTCCGTCGAGTCCCTCCATGACATGGGACGCGACCTTCTCCTTATAGAATCCGTACTTCTCGTACAGGGCGAGCAGGGCCTGATAGAGGTTCATGCCCTTCTGCTCCTTATAACGGCAGGCCATCTCCGCGACCAGCATCGACGCGACGACCGCGTCCTTGTCGCGTGCGTACGTGCCGGCGAGGTAGCCGTTGCTCTCCTCGAATCCGAACAGGTACGTCCACTTGCCGGACTCCTGGAATTCCTTGATCTTCTCGCCGATATACTTGAACCCGGTCAGCGTCTCGAACAGCTTGACGTGGTTGACGTCGCAGATGCGGTTGGCCATCGCCGTGGAGACGATGCTCTTCACGACCGCGCTGTTCTCCGCCAGCGTGCCGGTCTCGCGGCGCGCCTCGATCAGGAAGTCGAGCAGCAGGACGCCGATCTGGTTTCCGGTCAGTGCCTGATAGCCGTCGTCCGTCTTGACGCAGACGCCGCAGCGATCTCCGTCCGGGTCCGTTCCGATGATCAGGTCGACGTCGTTCTTCTTCGCCAGGTCGATCGCCATCGCAAAGCCCTCCGTGAATTCCGGGTTCGGCGACTTCACGGTCGGGAAGTTTCCGTCGATGACCATCTGCTCCGGAACCGGGATCACGTGCTTGATCCCGTCCCTCTTCAAAACCTCCGGCACGAGGCGGTATCCGCTTCCGTGGAACGGTGTGTATACAACCGCGAACGAGTCCGCAGCCTTGTCCACCCACTGCCTTGCGACGCTCTGCTCCAGGACGGCGGCGAGGTATTTCTCGTCCATCTCACTGCCGAGCATGCGGACCATGCCCTGCTCCACCGCGTCGCTGAAGTACATGCGCTTCACGCCCTTGAAGAAGTCGATCTTCTCGAGCTGTGCGGAGATTTCCGCGGCGTGCTCCGGCGGGAGCTGTGCGCCGTCCGACCAGTAGACCTTGTAGCCGTTGTATTCCTTGGTGTTGTGGCTTGCCGTGATGTTGATTCCGGCGATCGATGACGTCTCCCTTATGGCAAAGGACAGCTCCGGCGTCGGCCGGAGCTCATCGAAGAGGTTGACCGGAATGCCGTTCGCCGCGAATACGGCTGCCGCCTCCCTCGCGAACTCCGCGCTGTGGTTTCTGGAATCGTAGGCGATCGTGACTCCGCCTCCGATCTCCTCCCCGCAGGTGTTGATCAGGTTCGCGAGCCCCTGCGTCGTATAGCGCACCGTGTATACATTCATGCCGTTCAGGCCGGCACGCATGATCCCGCGCAGGCCGGCAGTGCCGAAGTCCAGCATCGCGGTGAAGCGCTCCCGGATCTCATCATCATCAGCTGAAATTCCCTGAAGTTCTTTCTTTGTCACTGCGTCTACCGCATCCGATGCGAGCCACAGGTCGTAATTCTCGTTGTATCCCATTGTATCCTCTCCCTCGTCGTTGATGTTTTCCAGGAGCAGCACCTCGCCCGGGAAAACCGTAATATTGTCGTGGAACAGCATCCCGGTCAGCAGATCGCGCCAGACGCCGCCCAGAATCAGCACCTCTTCCTTTCCGCCGCAGTTCGCCGCGGTGACCATCCTGACCTCGCCGTGCTCGCCGTACCGCTCGAACGCGTACATGCCGCCGAACGCTGCGACGCTCCGGTAATGCCCGCGCTCGTAGACGCTGTGCGACCGCCGGATCGCGATGATCTTCCGGTACCATTCCTGAAGGTTTTGGTTCTCGTGACCCCATGGGTAGCAGCGGCGGCAGAACGGGTCCTCGAACCCTTCCATGCCGGCCTCGTCCCCGTAGAAAATGCACGGGACGCCCGGGAGCGTCATGTTGATGACGACCGCCATCTTCAGGCGGCGCAGAGAGCGTTCCATCTGCTCCGGGTTCATGCGAAACTCCGCTTTCTGGCTGCGGCTCGCGTGATCCGGCAGGTCGCTCTCCCCGAGCGCTGTCAGGATCCTGACCGTGTCGTGCGTACCCATCATGTTCATCAGGCAGTGAACGACCTCCGGCGGGTAATTCTCCAGGATGTTCTCGATCCGCTCCTGCATCTGCAGGGCGTCCCCGACGCGGATGTAGTCGATGACCGCCTCCCGGAACGGGTAATTCATGACCGAGTCCAGCTTGTCGCCCTCGAAGTAATTTTTTCTCTCATCGTAAGAGATCTTGGTGGACGCATCCTCCCAGACCTCGCCCAGGAGCAGGCAGTCCGGCTTCTCCCTCTTCACCGCGCGCGCGAGCGTCTTAATGAAGTGGTTCGGCAGCTCGTCGGCGACGTCCAGACGCCAGCCGTCCGCACCCGCGCGCAGCCACCTCCTCGCGATGCCGTTATCCCCGCAGATGAAGCGGATCCATCCCGGATCGTTCTTATTGATCCTCGGCAGCGTATCGATTCCCCACCAGGTCTCGTAGCGCTCGCCGTTGTGGAAGTAGTACCAGCTCCGGTACGGGGAATCCGGATGGTTCCACGCGCCGTTTCCGTACTCGCCGTAACGGTCGAAGTACACGGAATTCGATCCCGTGTGAGAGAACACTCCGTCCAGGATCACATGCATGCCCCGCTTATGCGCCTGTTCGCAAAGCTCCCGGAAATCCTCCTCCGATCCGAACATCGGATCGATCTTGGTGTAGTCTGATGTGTCGTACTTGTGGTTGGAGAAGGCACTGAAGATCGGGCTCAGGTAAAGGCAGGTCACGCCGAGGCGCTGCAGATACGGCAGCTTCTCGATGATTCCCCGCAGGTTCCCGCCGAAGAACTCGTTGTTCAGGATCTTCCCCTGGGCGTTCGGCTGGTATTCCGGCGTCCCTCCCCACTCTTTCCGGATGATTTTGCCCTCCATCGGCACGTAGTCTCCGCTGTGGCAGAACCGGTCGACGAAGATGTGATAGAACACGCCTCCGTACAGCCATTCCGGCGCCGGATACTTCCTCCGGTAGACGGTCTGCTGCCAGGCCGCCGGCATGTCGGTGATGACTGCCCGGTTTCCGGTCTGGCTCTTCCCCGCCGTGACCCATCCCTGATCCGTCTGAATCCTGAAGTGGTACCAGTACAGCCCGGTATCGTAGATCCGCACCGAGGTCTCGAACACCTTATATGCATCCGTCTCCGCCGGAGTATCCGACATATGCATCAGATACTCTGCCGTGCTGCGGTTCTTATCGAACTGCACGACCAGCCTGGCGTCCTGCGGGTGAATGTCCTCCGCGGCCAGGATGCGGAAACGAACACGAGAGCCCGCCGGCACAGCGCCGGTCGGACTCTTAAACTGCAGATCCCGTGAGTTGAAAATGACTTTTCCTTCTGTGTCCAACACAGGCAAAACTCCTCTTTTCCGGCCGGGGATTCCAGCTCCCGGCGCGGCCGGAATCCCCGGGAGCCGCAGACTCTGTCTGCCGTATCGATTTTCATTGCAGCTGCGGCGGTTTCCAATCGTCCGCGCCGCCTCCGGCTGCCCGGGTCAGCTGCGTCCTTTTTCAGCCGCTGCGGCTGCACCTGTCCGATTCGATTTAGATTCGATCGTCCCTCTTGCAGAAGAACGGGTGCGTGACATATCCGGACAGGATGCGGTCGGAATTGATGTAGACCGACTTGTCCAGAACCGCGTAGTTCAGGCGGGCACCGTCGGAAACGGTGGAGTCCTGCATGACCACGCTGTTGCTGACGATCGCGTCCTTGCCGATGTGCACGCCTCTGAAAATGATCGAGTTGCTGACATTGCCCTCGATCACGGCGCCGTCGGCGATCACGGAATTCGTGACGTTCGCATGCGGTCCGTAATGCGTCGGCGCACTGTCGCTGACCTTGGTGATAACCGGGCCGTTCTCGGAATGGAACAGCGCCCGCCGCACGTCCGGCCTAAGCAGTGCCAGGCTGCTCTCCAGGTATCCGGAGAGGGTGTCCAGGTAAAGGGCCATCTCGTCGACGCCGTAAGCCCAGACGCCGCCCTGGTCTACCAGCTTCGGAACCACGTCCTTGCGCAGGCTCAGGTTCTTCTGCCCGTTGTAGCTGTATAAGATGTCCAGCAGATCCTCGCGCTCCAGGATGAACGCGCCGACTGCACAGTGCCCGCCGACTTTTGCCTCACGGGTAACCTCAATGTCCGACACGCGGCCTTCCTTATCGACTTCCATCCACGTCCTCGCGATGCCTTCCTGCGCGTTGATCGGGTGGTTGGTATACATTATGGTCATCCGCATGGTCATCCGCGCGTTGTGCATCTGGTGGAACTGCAGCATCTTGTTGTAGTCCACGTTCATGACCGGCGTGCACCCGGTCACGAGGATGTATTTCTCCTTCACTGAGCGGATATACGACTCGTTCTCGAGCAGAGCGTTGTATCGGTTGCGCTTGAGTCCGCTCGTGTTCTGTTCCGTGGAGAAAGGCGGGAGGAACGTCAGTCCGCCGCGCTTGCGCTCCAGATCCCAGACCGCACCGCCGCCGGTGTGCCCCATCAGGCTCTGGTACTTCTCCCTGCCGACCATTCCGACGTTGCTCATTCCGGAATTCGTCATGTTGGACAAAACAAAATCGATCAGTCGCTAACGCGCTCCAAACGGGATCGCTGCCAATGTTCTGTTTCTGATGAGTTCCGGCACATCGACCGCACCGGTATCTCCTAAAATGATTCCTGCTGCATCCATAATCCCGCCTCCTTATTTCTCTGCCTTAGCTTCAGCATCAGCCGCGGCCTTCTTAGCCTTTTTATCGGCCTTCTTTTCTGCCTTTTTCTCAGCCTCGGCTTCCGCTTCTTCTGCTTCTGCGGTGATAATTTCTCCTGCTTCCACTTTCGTCTCGTCCGGGACATGGATGCCCATCGCGACAACCGAAAGCTTTCCGGACTCCACGGATCCTCCGACCGTGCAGTCTTCACCGATTTCCACGTCGCCCGCGATGATGGAATACTCCACCTTCGCGCCCTTTCGGATCCTGGCGCCGCCCAGGATGACGCTGTCCTTGACCCACGCACCCTGTTCGATGGTGACGTTGTCAAAGAGTACGCTGTGCTGCACCTTTCCATAGATATCGCAGCCGCTTCCCAGGATGGAGCCGGTGACATCGGCATGATCGCCGAGGTACTGCGGTTCGTTCAGCAGATGGCGGTAGTAGATTTTCCAGCCCGGATCGTTCAGCACCAGGCGCTCCTTGATGGACGGGTCCATGCAGATCGCGTCCATGTTGGCCGACCAGTAGGAATCCAGAGTTCCGACGTCACGCCAGTAGCCCTTGTACAGGTACGCGAACATCCTCCTGTTGTCCGCCAGCATCTTCGGGATGATGTCTTTTCCGAAATCGTTCGAAGATTCCGGGTTTGCCTCGTCCTCGATGAGGTATTTCAGCAGGACGTCGGTGGTGAAGATATACACGCCCATCGAGGCCTGCGTGCTCTTAGGATGCGCCGGCTTCTCCTCGAACTCCAGGATCCTTCCGCGCTCGTCGGTGTTCATGATGCCGAAGCGGGATGCCTCCTCCTTCGCGACGTCGATGACGGCGATCGTGCAGTCGGCATGGTTCTTGATGTGCTCCTGCAGCATCAGGTCGTAGTTCATCTTGTAGATGTGGTCGCCGGAAAGGATCAGGACGTATTCCGGGTCGTAGTTCTTGATGAACGAGATGTGCTGGTAGATCGCGTTCGCGGTGCCCTTAAACCAGTCCGAGCGCTTGCCGGTCATGTACGGCGGCAGGGTATGCAGACCGCCGAAACGGCGGTTCAGGTCCCACGGTTCGCCCATGCCCAGGTAGTCGTTCAGCTCCATCGGGCGGTACTGCGTCAGTACGCCGACTGTGTCGATGCCGGAATTCAGGCAGTTCGACAGCGGAAAGTCGATGATGCGGTAACGGGCGCCGAACGGCACCGCCGGCTTGGCGACGCTGTCGGTCAGCGGCATCAGTCTGCTGCCCTGGCCTCCTGCGAGGAGCATCGCCACGCATTTCTTCCTCTTGATCATAGTAAGTTCCTCTTTTCCCTTTTTTCTCCTTAAATTTAAATTGCGCTAATTAAATAAATTATTGGGTTGTTTTCTGCCCAGCTGCTCGCGATTGCTCGCGGTGCAGCCGGACGGTTTGTCTCTATGATGTCCGCCGGCGGCTCTGCCGCCGGGCGGGCGTTTTCCTGTTATTATGCCGGGCATCAGCGGCTCGGCCGCCGATCCGGCGCTGGTATTACTCGTTGTTCGTCATTCGCTGTCCGCCGGGATTCCTGCGCATTACTTTTTGGCGGGCGCCGATCGGCGGGCGGTCTTGCTGCCTGCGGAGGTGTTCTTTGTCGAAGAATCACCCTTGGACGCGGAATGGTGTGATGCGCGGTGCTTAGGGGCCGGCTTGTTTCCGGAAAGCTCCAGGATGATGCCGCTCCTCGCCGGCAGAGACAGCGTGATGTGCTTCTCGTAACCGTTGCAGGCACCCTTCTTGACGGGGTAACTGCGCTTTCTGCGGCTTCCCGTGCCGCCGAACCGGATCATGTCGGAATCGAGCTTTGGCAGCGCGCAGGCGGCCTCCGGGACACCGATGTCGTACACCGGAAGGTCACGTCCGGACAGGTTCAGCGCGATGACCGCGGTCGTCTTCCCGTCGGTCCGCATGTAGGTATACACGTTGTCCGGGGCGTTGTCGGCGTCGATCCAGGTGAACCCCTCGAAGGAATCGTCGCGCTTCCACAGCGCCGGGGTGTCCAGGTAGTAGTGGTTCAGCTCGCGCACGAAGGCCTGCATCTTGTGGTGCTTCTCGTAGTCCAGCAGCATCCAGTCGAGCTCCTTCTTCTCATCCCATTCGATGAACTGCGCGAACTCCTGACCCATGAAGACGAGCTTTTTACCCGGATGGGTCATCATGTATACGTAGAACGAGCGGAGCCCGTCGAACTTCTCGTCGTACTCGCCCGGCATCTTGTTTATCATCGAGCATTTCCCGTGGACGACCTCATCGTGGGAGACCGGCAGGATGTAATTCTCGCTGTAGGCGTAGGTGAGGGAGAACGTCAGCTTGTTGTGCGCACCCGCGCGGTAGATCGGATCGGTGGAGAAGTAGGCCAGGGTGTCGTTCATCCAGCCCATGTTCCACTTGAAGTTGAATCCGAGCCCGTCGTCGCGCGGCGGCTTGGTGACGTTCGGCCATGCGGTCGACTCCTCCGCGATCGTGATGACGCCCGGGTGGTTGGTCAGCACGTCACGGTTCATCTGCTGCAGGAACGCGATCGCCTCGTAGTTCTCATTCCCGCCGTCCTTGTTCGGGCGCCACTCTCCCGGTCCGCGGTCGTAGTCCAGGTAGAGCATCGCCGCGACGGCGTCGACCCGGAGTCCGTCCGCGTGATATTCCTCACAGTAGAAGAATGCATTGGAGATCAGGAAGCTGAGCACCTCCGGCCGGCCGAAGTCGAACGCTCTGGTCCCCCATCCCTTGTGCTCCATGCGCAGCGGATCGCTGTCCTCGTAGAGCGGATGGCCGTCGAACTCGATCAGTCCGTGCTGATCCTTAGGAAAATGCGCCGGAACCCAGTCCAGGATCACGCCGATCCCGTGGCGGTGCGCATAATTCATGAAGTATTTGAAGTCCTCCGGCGTCCCGTAGCGCGAGGTCACGCTGTAATAGCCGGTGATCTGGTATCCCCAGGAGCCCTCGTACGGGTATTCCATGACCGGAAGCAGCTCGATGTGCGTGTATCCCATCCGCTTCACGTACGGGATCAGCTCCTGCGCGATCTTCCGATAGTTCATCACGGTCCCGTCCGGATTGTGCCGCCACGACCCGAGATGCAGCTCATAAATATTCATCGGAGATTCATAATGATTCTCATGATCCCGATGTTTCAGCCAATCTCTGTCCTCCCAGCGGAAGTTCTCCGCCAGGTCGCTGATCCTCGATGCCATCAGGTGGCCGTCCTCTATTGTGCCCTTCTCGCTCTCGAACGCGTACGGGTCATCCTTATACACGGCCTCGCCGGTGTCGGAGGTGACCACATATTTATACAGGTCGCCGACCTTGGCCCGCTCGCAGAACAGCTCCCAGATTGAGGGATCCTCCTCCATCCGTCTCATCTCGTCCTTCTCCGGGTTCCAATCGTTGAAATCCCCGGCGACCGCAACCTTTTCTGCCCGCGGCGCATAGACGCGGAACCAGACGCCCTCATCCGGCTTCTTCCCCGGATGCGCACCCAAAAACTCATAACAGCGATAGTTCCGACCTTCATGAAACGATTCCAACAGACCGAAAATACCGCGCCGATTCACTGCCATTCTATTCCTCCCAGCCACACCGAAACCGTGTGACTTTATGACCTTTTCAGAATTTATGTCCTATTTCTGATTATAGCCTAACATGGACGTACATTCAAGAATATGATATACTAGCTACAATTATATGAATGGTTTTTTCCTTAACTATAACAAAAATCAATTGAAATCACATATAATCCATTGTTTGTATATTACAAAAACTTTAAAAATGCATGATTATGCAAAACCAGCTTTGCATAGGAGATGATCATATGGCTAAGAATACTACCCGGGCAAAAGCCCGTTCAACCGCCGCGAAGACCGCATCTGCTTCGACAAAGACATCCGCCGCAGACACGGCGGCCTCTTCTGCCTCTTCCGCGGCAAAATCCACCGCCGCCGCATCCGCGCCGGCTTCCACTCCAGAAAAAGCTCCTGCCGAAAAACCGGCAGCCTCCAAACGGAGCACGTCCAAATCGACTGCGAAATCGGCGTCCAAGTCAACGTCTTCCAAAAAGTCGTCCGCATCCAAGCGCTCCGCTTCCAGGTCGACGGCTTCCAGGCGTTCTTCCGCCAAGTCCACGGCTTCCAAGAGAAGCACCTCTAAATCTGCATCTTCCAGATCGACCAAGACAACGACCAAAACAACAAGGAAGGCTTCCTCCAAGACAGCCGCGAGCAAATCCGTGCAGCCGGAAGCGGTCAAGGTTGTTCAGCCTCCATGTCCGCTCCATGTCCGGGCAGATCAGACGGCCGTCCAGCCGGAGGCACTCAAGGTTACACAGCCTCCGCTGCCGCTCCATGTCCGGGCGGACCAGGCGGCCGCACAGCCGGAGGCTCTCAAGGTTACACAGCCTCCGCTGCCGCTCCATGTCCGGGCGGACCAGGCGGCCGCGCAGCCGGAAGCCCTCAAGGTTACCCAGCCTCCGCTGCCGCTTAAAGTTTACGCTGACCGCGCACCGGCGGTAAAGGAAGATTTCGGTAAACCGGCGGTAAAGGAAGATGCAGGAAAACCGGCCGTTCATCAAGCGCCGGGCAAGCCGGCCGTCAGGGAAGAGGCAGGGAAGCCGGCCGTTCACCAGGCGCCGGGCAAGCCGGCCGTAAGGGAAGAGGCAGGGAAGCCGGCCGTTCACCAGGCGCCGGGCAAGCCGGCCGTAAGGCAGGAGGACAGCAGTGCGGCAGGCAGCTCTGACGGCGGGGCTGCGGACCGCGGCGAGAATAAGAAGGAAAAGGAAGCGGTCCGCGTGCTCTTTGTCACCCCTGAGTGCGTGCCGTTCGCATCGAGCGGAGGCCTGGGGGAAGTCGCCGGATCCCTGCCTAAGCACCTCGCGGGGCGCGACGGCATCGACTGCCGCGTGATCATGCCTCTTTATGGAAGCATCGGAAATCGCTGGCGCAGCCAGATGGAATACCTCGGGAACAAGTTCATCCCGGTGGCGTGGAGATCCAAGTACATGGGCGTCTTCAAGCTCGTGATGGACGGCGTGACCTACTACTTCATCGACAACGAGGAGTACTTCAAACGGGACGGGATGTACGGCTACTTCGACGACTGCGAGCGGTTCGCGTTCTTCTCGCGTGCCGTGTTCGAGGCGCTGCCGATTATGGGCTTTGACCCGCAGATCATCCACGCGAACGACTGGCAGAGCGCGCTCGTGCCGATCTACCAGGACGCAGTCTACCACCGTAACCTGCGCACGATCTTCTCGATCCACAACGTCGAGTACCAGGGCCGCTACGGCAGGGAGGTCATCCGCGACGTCATCGGCCTGCCGGAAGGCGCGGAGCACCTCGTGGACTACATGGGCGACGCCAACCTCATGAAGGGCGCGGTCGAGACGGCCAACATCGTCAGCACCGTCAGCCCGACCTACGCGCAGGAGCTGAAGGACCCGTTCTTCTCCTTCGGCCTGGACCCGATCATCCGCCGCAACTCGTTCAAGCTGCGCGGGATCTTAAACGGCATCGACACCGAGGTCTACAACCCGACGATCGACCCGTACATCCCGGCTGCATACAGTGCACAGAACCTCGCGGGCAAAAAAGCCTGCAAGAAGAGCTTCCAGGAGCAGATGAACCTGCCGGTGAAGGACGTCCCGCTGATCACGCTGATCAGCCGCCTGGTTCCGGCCAAAGGCATCGACCTGATCACGCGCACGCTCGACAGCCTGCTGAATAATAGCGAGGCGCAGTTCGTCATGCTCGGCACAGGCGAGTTCGGCTACGAGGAATGGTTCCGCGGCCTGCAGCAGCGCCACCCGGACCGCGTACGCTCCCTGATTCAGTTCAACCGCGACCTCTCCCACAGGCTCTACGCGGCCGGCGACATCCTGCTGATGCCGTCCAGGAGCGAGCCGTGCGGCCTGTCCCAGATGATCGGCTGTCTCTACGGCGACATCCCGGTCGTCCGCAGGACGGGAGGACTCAACGATTCCATCAGGGACTGCACTCTGGGGACCGGCAACGGCTTTGTCTTCGACGACTTCAACGCCGACCACTTCCGCGACGCCGTCCAGAACGCGATCGACCGCTGGTATGACCGCGAAAACTGGGAGAAGCTCGTCGCCTACGACCTCGAGCTCGACTTCAGCTGGACCCATTCCGCACAGTCCTACTTCGATCTCTACACAGAAGTAGCACATTGGTAGCGTATAATGCAGTGTATAACAGAGTGACAAAAGTTACAGCCTTTCAACGGTTCTCCCGACGGAGACGCCGCACACTTAGAGAGGAATGATGCACATGAAGATTACTTCGGAAACGAAAACCACGAAAGCCCAGACGAACACGGCTGAGCCGAAAGAAGCTAATGAACCGAAAGACAGGAAGGGCGCGAAGGGCCCTCAGGGGGCGCAGGCTGCTGCCGATCCGCAGGATCCGGTGACAAAGACCGCCGGGAAAGCATGGAAAAACGCTGCCGCCTACAATGTCTCCAAGGAAACCTTCCGCGCCGAGCTCGACGAGCTGCTGGAGCTGAGCTTCCACACAGACTTCGACGAGGCCCCGGTCGAGACGCTGTATAAGGCGATCGCGACGATCATCAACAAGCAGCTGAAGCGCCGCCGCTTCGAATTCCAGAAGGCGCGCCGCAAGGCCGGAAAGAACCTCGCGGACACCAAGACGATCTACTACATCAGCATGGAATTCCTGATGGGCCAGTCGCTGAAGAACAACCTCTACAACCTGGACGAGGACGAGCTGGTCGCGGAGGTACTCATGGACCGCGGCCTGACGCCGCAGGAGCTCTACGACTGTGAGCCGGACGCCGGCCTCGGAAACGGCGGACTCGGCAGGCTCGCCGCCTGCTACCTGGACGCGCTCGCCTCGCAGGGCTACGACGCCGTCGGATTCTCCATCCGCTACGACTACGGCCTCTTCATGCAGAAGATCGTCGACGGCTGGCAGGCCGAGCTCCCGGACAACTGGCTCCCGGGCGGCTACGTCTGGCTGAACCGCCGCGACGAGGACGTCTTCAAGGTCAGCTTCTACGGCGACTACCACGAGTACTGGACCGAGGACGGCCTGAAGTGCAGCGTAGACAACGCCGAGGTCGTCGATGCCGTCCCGTACGACATGCTGATCTCCGGAGCCAATTCCCGCGTCGTGGATAAATTGAGACTCTGGAAGAGCGAGTCCTCGAACGACTTCGACATGGCCTCCTTCAACAACGGCGACTTCAGCCGTGCCGCGCAGAAGGAGAACCGCGCGCGCCTGATCTCCAAGGTCCTGTACCCGGCCGACAACGTCGAGGAGGGTAAGGAGCTCCGCCTGAAGCAGCAGTACTTCATGGTCTCCGCCTCCTGCCAGAACATCGTACGCAATCATTTCCGTGACTACGGCACGCTGGACAACTTCTCCGACAAAGTCGCGATCCACATCAATGACACGCACCCTGCCCTGACGATTCCGGAGCTGATGCGCATCTTCATGGACGAGTACAATTACGACTGGGACGCAGCCTGGAAGCAGGTCACGAACGCCGTCTCCTACACCAACCATACGGTCCTCGCCGAGGCCCTGGAGAAGTGGAGCGACCAGCTCGTCCGCACTATGATGCCGAGAATTTACGTCATCCTGAAGGAGATCGACCGCCGCTTCCGTGCGGAAATGGAGGGAATCTTCCCGGGAGACGAGGGCAAGATCGACTGGATGGCCCCGCTCGCGCAGGGACAGGTCCGGATGGCCAACCTCAGCGTCCTGGGATCCCACTGCGTCAACGGCGTATCCGCGCTGCACTCGGAGATCCTGAAGGACAGCCTGTTCCACGACTTCTACCTGGCGACGCCGGACAAGTTCACGAACGTCACCAACGGCATCGCCTACCGCCGCTGGCTCTGCCAGTCGAACCCGAGACTTTCCGCGCTGATCGACTCCTGCATCGGACCGGGATACCGCAGCAATGCTGATCTCCTCGATAAGTTCGCTGACTTTGCCGACGACGCGGCGGTCGGAGAGAAGGTCCTCGCCATCAAGCGCGAGAATAAGGTGCGGATGTCCAACCTGATCAAGTCCAGGACCGGCATCGCGCCGGACCCGGATTCCCTCTTCATCGTTCAGGCCAAGAGGCTGCACGAGTACAAGCGCCAGCTGCTGAACGCGCTCAGGATCATCTCCCGCTACCAGGCGCTGAAGGACAATCCGAACCTCGACATGCGGCCGGAGACCTACCTGTTCGCCGCCAAGACCGCGCCGAACTACTACCTGGCCAAGTCGATCATCCAGCTGATCTGCAAGATCGGCGAGGAGATCGAGAAGGATCCTAAGATCCGGAAGAAGCTGCGCGTGATGTTCCTGGAGAACTATTCCGTATCCATGGCCGAGCACCTGATGCCGGCGACCGACATCTCCGAGCAGATCTCCCTGGCCGGAAAGGAAGCCAGCGGAACCGGAAACATGAAGATGATGATCAACGGCGCCGTCACGATCGGCACCATGGACGGCGCAAATGTCGAGATGCACGAGGCCGTCGGCGACGACAACATCTTCATCTTCGGCCAGAACGCGGAGGAGGTGCAGTCGAACCTGCGCACCTACAATTCCCGCACGTTCTACGACAGCGACCCGGTCATCAAGAAGGCCGTCGACGCGCTCGGCACCGGATTCGCGGGCACGAACTTCAACGGTCTGAAGCAGTACCTGCTGAACAAGACCTACAGCATCGCCGACCCGTACATGTGCCTCGCCGACTTCCACGACTACTGCCGCGTCCACGAGGACATCCAGAACGCCTACGAGGACAAGCAGCGCTGGGCACACATGTCCATCGTCAACATCGCCAAGGCTTCCCGGTTCGCCGCAGACCGCAGCATCCGGGAATACGCCGACAACATCTGGCACACCAAGCCGCTCAACTTCGAGGAGAAATAGCCGGCGTCACCAGAAAATAATCACTGAATAACAGAAAAGCCGTGTCCATCGGCCCTCCGGAATTCACGTCCGGAAGGCGCCGATGAACACGGCTTTTTAGGCTCTGTTTTCATGTTCTGCATCAACTGCCCGGGCAGAACGCCGCCCTCTTGAGGCTCTGCGTCGATCGCTTAGGCAGAACGCTCCTCAGAGACCCTGCAACGGCGGCTGATCGGGCGCGGCTGTCTACCTGCCCAGCAGAAAGTCGATGATGTTCTTGTGGATGATCCCGTTTCGGCTCATATCCACGAGGTCGCTGCTGACCACATACTTCGGGTAGTTGTCCTCGATCTTCTCGAGGTTTCCGAACTCGCGCTCCTGATCCTTGCTGTTGATCAGGTATGCCGCCTGGATGTACAGTTTCTCCTTTCCGCGCGTGCAGACAAAGTCGATTTCCTGCGCACCCAGCTTACCGACATAGACGTCGTAGCCGCGGCTTCTCATCTCGAGATAGACTGCGTTCTCGTACAGCTTGCTGACATCCTTCGTCTCGATCTTCTTCACCACGTTCCTGAGCCCTAAATCCACCGCATAGTACTTCTCCGTAGAAGAGAGTATCTCCTTCCCCTTGAGGTCGTAACGGCTCGCCCCGTAAATCGCGAACGCCTCCTGAAAGTACTCCAGGTAGTTGAGCACGGTCTGCACATTGACCTTCATTCCCTGGGAGGTCATGTATCCCGCGATCTTTCTGGCAGAAAAGGGGTTGCCCACATTGTCCAGGACGAATTCCAGCACACGGCGCAGCATGCCGACGTCACGGATCGCGTGGCGGTTGATCACGTCCTGCAGGATAATCGTGCTGTACAGATCGAGCAGATACGTCGTGACGGAGTGCTCGTCTGTAAACGCCAGCCGCTGCGGAAAACCACCGTAGGACAGATAGTCCTGAAAGGCCTGCTCATTCGTCGTAAAGCGGCCGAGGCTCTGCTCGAGCTCACACACCTCACGGAACGAGAACGGCATGATCCGGATCTGCACGTACCGGCCGGAAAGCAGCGTCGCAAGTTCGCCGGAAAGCAGCTTGGAGTTCGAGCCCGTCACGTAGATGTCGCAGTCCAGGTCGACGCGGAAGGAGTTCACCACCTCCTGCCAGTCGGGCACATTCTGGATCTCATCAAGGAAGATGTAGGTCCTGCCCGGAGTTTTCTTTGCCTGCGAAATGACGTACTCGTAGAGGGCATCCGCCGATCGGTACTGACGGTTGGCATAGGACTCGAAGTTGAGCGTAATCGTCTGCTCCGGGTCGACGCCGCGTGCGATGATCCGGTCGCGGATCTGCCCGAGGAGCACCGTCTTGCCGCTGCGCCGAACGCCCACGAGCACCTTGATGAGGTCCACGTCAATAAACGGCTCTATTAGTTCCAAATATCTCCTGCGTTCGATCATGCGATTTCTCCTTTCCATTATCCCTTATCCCTGCAGTCGGTGTCTGCGTCGGATTCGCCTGTCTTTCTGCCGTTATGTATGTATATTATACCATAACAAAATTAAAAAACATGGCAATTCTGTACGTTATAACCGTACAAAATCACCGTTATATCTATTTCTGTCTATTATAACCGTTACTGCAGGTTCAGCCTGCGGTCGAGCATGAACCACGTGATCGCGTAGTAGATCACCGCCTCCACGACGACAATGGCGAGGACGAACCAGAGGAAGCTGTGCATCTGCGCGTTGTCGAAGTACGTGGCGTTCGCGAATTGCAGATCTCCCGGGATGAGGGTTTCCAGGATTCCCTCCAGGATGCTGAACACGATGAACGCGAGCAGGCCGCCGAGCAGCGGATGCGCCGACCACTCATTTCCGACCGTGATGGACGCGAACGCCTTCAGGATGAAGGCAACCCCGCCGCCGAGAACCAGGAGCAGGATCTGCGCACCGTAGTGGAGAATCTCCCTGCGCGCGATGTCATTGGCGGCGAACTCCGCGGCCAGACGCCTCATCCCGTCGAGAAAATCGGCCATGCCGAACGACGGAAGCATCGCGAACATGACGGACAGGAACCCGACGACGGACGCCAGGATGAACCAGATTCCCGCGTTGATGGTCTTGGACGCGAGATGCTGGCCGATGCTGACCGGAAGCGTCAGGCGGAAATACCCCTCGCTGCCGAGCGTCGACTTATAGAAGCCCTGGTACAGCAGCATCACGAGCGTGATGATGCCGACCGCCGCGATCAGCACGATATACAGGATCATGCTGATCTGCGTGATCCAATTGAAGGTGTAATTGATGTGGTTGGCGTTCCCCTGCGCGCCCAGCGATATGCCGAGCAGGAGAGCGATGGCGAGCAGTGCCCCGAACAGCGGAAGCAGGATGCGGCCGGTCGACTTAAAATCATATTTCAAAAGTTTAGCTGTCATTTTCTATTTCCTCCCTGTATATATGAAACCCGCATGCTTATACAGCCTACTGCAGGCTCACCCTGCGGTCGATCATGTACCAGGTGATCGCGTAGAATATCGCCGCGACTGCCGCGGACACGAGGCTGCCGACTACGAGCCAGCGGCCGAACTCCGCAGCCGAAGCTGCCGACATCACGCCGAAATTGCTCAGGTCCGCGGACAGGAAGTGCGACGGGATGGATTCCACGATGCTGATGCCGATAAACGCCAGCAGTGCGCCGACGCCCGGGTGTGCCGTCCATGCGCTGCCGAGCGAGATGGAGGCGAAGACCTTCAGAATGAACCGAAGTCCCGCGACGAACAGGAAGAGCATAACCTTGAACGCCAGCCCGGTCGACGTGCTCGTCATGCTGACCTCGTTCATGAGTTCTCCGAATCCCCTCGCCCACTCAGAAAGTCCGACTGCCGGCATCACGACCAGGAAGAAGGACAGGAACGAGACGAACGCCGCCAGGATCAGCCAGATCGCCGCGTTCAGTACCTTGGACATGAGGGTCTGTCCAGTGCTGACCGGAAGGCTCAGCCTGAGGTAGCCCTCGTTTCCGAACAGCGACTGATAGAACCCGCGGTAGATGATCATCACGAAGGTGAGGATGACGACGGCGACGATCAGGACGGTGTAGAGAATGGTCGTGATCGTCCTTGCCATATCGAATCCGCCCATCATGTAGAAGCTGAAGCTGGTGCTCGGCATCGCCCCGCGGAAGGTGAAGCCCATCAGCAGTGCGGCTCCGAGCAGCGCGGCGAACAGCGGAAGCAGGATGCGTCCGGTCGCCTTGATGTCGTATTTTAAAAGCTTACCTAGCATTTGAACACCTCCCTGAACACGTGATCCACGCTCTTTCCTGTCTCCGCACGGAGGTCCTCCGCGTCCTGCTGCAGTGCGATCTTCCCGTTCTTCAGGAAGACAACCTCGTCCAGGATCGGCTCGACGTCGGCGATCAGATGCGTGGAAATCACGACGAGCGCCTGCTCGTTATAGTTGCTGATGATCGTGCGCAGGATGTAGTCGCGGACGGCCGGGTCGACACCGGCGATCGGCTCATCCAGGAAGTAGACGGCCGCCTCGCGGCTCATCGTCAGGATCAGCTGCAGCTTCTCACGCGTTCCCTTGGACATCTCCTTCATCTTCTGGTTCAGCTTCAGGTCCAGTCCCTGCAGCATCTCCAGCGCCTTGGAGCGGTTGAAGTCCTTATAGAAGTCCTGGTACAGGTCCAGGAGCTGGTCCGTCGTCATGTACGATGGGAGGAAGTCCCTGTCCGGCAGGTAGGCGACGTGCGCCTTGGTGACCTTGCCCGGTTTCAGTCCTCCGACCAGGATCTCGCCCTCGGAAGGCTTCAGCAGGCCGACTGCCGTCTTGATCAGCGTCGTCTTTCCGCTTCCGTTCGGGCCGAGCAGGCCGACGATCTTGCCGGCGTCCAGCTTCAGGTCCACGTGGTCCAGTGCTGCGATTTTTCCTCTGTATGTCTTCGTCAATCCTCTGCATTCCAATACAGCTGCCATGATTATTCTCCCTCTCTTTCATTCCAGTTGCGCACCGCCTCGATGATCTGCGGGCGTGTAAATCCGATTTCCGTCAGTTCCCGGAAGAACCTCTGGATGCAGGTGTAGCTCAGGCGCCTCCTGAGTTCATCCAGAACCCCGGGCTCGCTCGTCACGAACCTGCCGTTCGTCCGCTCGGTGTGCACCAGGCCCTCCGATTCCAGCTCCGAGAGCGCTCTCTGCATCGTGTTCGGGTTGACCCCGGCCTCCATCGCCAGGTCCCTCACGGACGGAATCTTCTCCTCCGGCTGATACTCTCCGGACGCAATCTTTCTCTCAAATATCTGCACGATCTGCCGGTACATCGGCGTACCGTCCTTAAATTCCCATGCCATGCATCGCGCCTCCTTTTTCCGTTTCACGCATTCCTGATGCTGTCCTTTCCCTGAATCAATATCTCTGCACGGGCCGCGGATGCTGTTCCGCGGTCTCACTCCCGCTTCCCGTTCACCCGCCGTTTCCCGACCGACTGTATTACTGTATTACTTTCTTGGTACACTCATTATATTAATGTCTTAATACAGTGTCAAGCGCATTTTTGAGTTTTTCCCGCTGCGTCCGTATTCTTCTACACGAAAAATCCCCGTTTCCATTGAAACGAGGCCGTTTTTCCATGTTTGATCATTAAGCAGTACACACCTGCTTTTCGTCATTATCGGTGTGATTCCTGAGCACCCAGCTGTATGACATGCGTGATTCCGGCAGGGCGGATTGTATGACGCCCGGGTGGATTTTGACAAAATCCACGCCCTCAGGAACCAGCTCCCGACCTGATGAGCAGCCGGAATGCTCCGCAGAACTTACCCCACCACCGGCAGCATGAAGAACGTGATTACCGTCCCGCCGCCCTCCTGCGCCTTTCGATCAGCACCATCACGGCCGCCGCGGCGCCCGACAGCACCTGGGCCGCGCAGTAGCTCCACCACACGCCGTCAAGCCCCATGCGCGCCGGCACGAACAGCGACAGGATCAGCAGCAGGATCGGCTCCGCGTACACGAGCAGGTACGACTGGAAATTTCGGTTGGTCGCGTAAAACGCTGAGGACGTGACCCTGACAAAGGCGACGAACAGGAAGCCGATGCAGAAGATCGGAGTGACCTCCGACGCCATCGTGTTTACCGCGGCAGAGGACCCGAACATCCTGCCGATGTCGTTCCTGAGCAGCATGAACGCGGCGATGCAGATCACTGCGAGCACACCTGCCGTGCTGTACGTCTCCGTCTTCAGGCTGCGCATCGTGACCCGGTCCTCCGCGCCGTACGCCCGGCTGATCAACGGCTGACTTCCGTCGCCGACACCCTGAAGCACGAGGTAGACGATCGAGGTCGCGTAGGCCACGCAGGCGTACACCGCAACCGCGCTCTCGCCGCCGTAGGTCATGGAGATCCGGTTCATGATGACGAGCGAGAGGATCGGGGAGAAGGTCAGGCCAAACGGGGCGATTCCCGTGCCGATGATCCGGAGCGCGCCGGAAAGCACCGGCCCGTGCGGGACCTGGAAGAGCGGGGCCTTGTGCTTGAAGAGGTAGTACAGGCCGGCGGCTGCCGTCACGCCCTCGCCCAGAATCGTCGCGAGGCCGGCGCCGAAGACGCCCCACTCGAACACCCAGACCATCAGGTAGTCCAGGAAGATGTTCGTCCCGAAGCCGGCGAGCATCGCGCGCATCGCGTAGGCCGCGCCGCCGTAGTTCCTGATCATCGGCACGACGCCGGTTCCGAAGAGCTGCAGGACCGCGCCGAGCAGCACGACGCGCAGGTAGGTCTCACCCATCGGGATCATCGCCCCGCGCGCGCCGAGAAAATGCAGGAGCGGGTCGATCAGGAGGAGCATGAGGACCGTCGACGCGATGCTCGCGATCAGCAGCATCCAGGACATACACTTCACGTAGTTATTTGCTCTGTCATCATTTTTTGACGCATGCGCGATCATGTAGTGCACAGCGCCGCCCATGCCGATTCCCGTGCCGAGCGCCTGGACAAAGCACTCCGCCGGATAGGCGACGTTGATCGTCGACAGGCCCAGGTCGCCGACGCTGTTGCCGACGAAGAACCCGTCCACGATCGAATACACGCCCGCCAGCGCCATCGACAGCACCGACGGGATGACAAACTGCAGATACTTCTTATAGTTCATGATTTCCCCGCTAATCACATCTCCGTTATCGAATCTGCTTTTCGATCGGCTTCGCGGCTCCTCCCGCCTTCAGCTTTATTTCAGCCTTCATACTTCCGGCGGCCGATCGCCCCGGCGGGGCATCGAAATCGATCGAAAAAAACAGAAATTCCCGTGACAGGCTGCAATGCGCCCGCCGCAGGAACGTTCTTTTCCTATTCCGTTATCATATCAAACAATCTGACCCCGCGTCAAATCGGCCGCTCGGCCGGCCTCCTCTTCAACATCGGACAGGCTGCCGCCGGTCTGATCCGCTCCGTTGCAGCGAACCGCCGCGGACAAAACTAACCGTTCAGGACTTCCTCCTCCAGCTGCGGCATCGTGTCGACGATCGTCTTTCCGCCGCTCTCGATCAGGAAATCGCGGTCGCGGAAGCCCCAGGTCACGAGGATGTGACGCATGTCTGCGTTGTTCGCGGTCGCGAGGTCGACCTCGGAATCGCCGATGTAGACCGCGTTCCCCCGGTCCACGTTGAGCTCGCGCAGGACGGCGTTGACCGTGTCCGGCGCCGGCTTCCTGCGGATTCCGTCCTTCTCGCGCTCGCCGACCGCAATCGAGAAGCAACCCGGGAAGTACTGGCTGATCAGCGTCTGCACGGCGAAGTCGCCCTTATTCGAGACGACGGCAGTCCGGCAGCCGTGGGCGTGCAGGTCATCCATCAGCTGAAAGATCCCATCGTACGGCCTGGTGTTGATCGAGCAGTGGTCCGCGTAGTACGAGCAGAACAGGTCGAATACCTTCTGCTCGGTGTCCTTTGGCGTCCCCTGCGGCACGGCGTGGTAAATCAGGTAGGTCATGCCGTTCCCTAAGAACTCGCGGATTTCCATGCGGCCGCGCGTCGGGAGTCCGTACTCCTCAAGCGCGTGATTGACCGCGTTCGTAAGATCGTCCAATGTATCTAAAATAGTACCGTCTAAATCAAAAATTGCAAGCTGGCAGCTCATGTTTATCCTTTCGCGTCCTTTTTCTTTTGTCAAACATTCAAAACCGGCAGCTGCTGGAGCCGCCGGCTGTTTATCGGTTATTTGCGGATCCGGGTGACCCGCTGGATCTGTTGGACCCATTAGATGACGTAGAACCACGCGTCGCTCGGGGACAGGGTCTTGGCGTCCTCCGTGGACGGGATGTTGTTCAGCGACTGCTCGTCTCCGCTGTCGATCGCTACGAGCTCCTCGGTCTTGACGTAGACGCGGGTGTTCGGCGCGATGGACTGTGTGACGAACGCGTTTCCTCCGACGATGGAACCCTCGCCGATGACGGTGTCGCCGCCCAGGATCGATGCTCCGGAGTAGAGCGTGACGTTGTCCTCGATCGTCGGGTGACGCTTATGACCGTGCAGCTTGTGGCCGGCGCGGGTGGACAGTGCGCCGATCGTGACGCCCTGGTAGACCTTGACGTGCTCACCGATGATGGATGTGGATCCGATGACGATGCCCGTCGCGTGGTCGATGAAGAAGTACTTTCCGATCGTCGCGCCCGGGTGAATGTCGACGCCCGTCTCGCGGTGTGCGTACTCCGTGATCATGCGCGGGAGCAGCGGCACGTTCAGAAGGAACAGCTCGTGCGCGATGCGGTACGCCGTGGTGGCAAAGAGTCCCGGGTACGCCAGGATAATCTCATCCTTATTGTTCGCTGCCGGGTCGCCGTCGTACGTCGCCTGAAGGTCCGTATCCAGGTATTCACGGATCTTAGGGATCTGGCGGAAGAACTCGAGACTGATCTGCTGCGCGGCCTTCTTGCGGACGGCCTTGGACGCGTCCTTGAAGTGCTCATCGTACAGCAGCGCGACCTCGATCTGCTTGCGCAGGTGGTACATGACGTCGTCGATCAGGACCTCCACTTTGCTGCTCATGCTCCTCGTCCGGTACGTTCCGTCGTTGTAGTAAGCCGGATAGAGGATGACCATCAGCTTCTGGAAGATGTCGATTACGACGTCCTGGTTCGGCTGCTCGTAGACGTTCATGTGGTCGATGTCGCGGCCCTTCTCGTAGTCCTTGACGACGGTCTTGACGATCCGGTTCATCTCCTGATCGACCTCATCCTCGTTGATCTCTCCCTCACAATAGCGGCAAAGATCACCCAGATCGTACTGTTCTACTGCTTTGCGTGCACGCTCTCTGATGGCGGCGCTTTCATTCGTGTTATTGTCTGCCATTGTTTTTCTCTCCTGCATTTCCCTGTGTATTGCGTATATGGTGTTATCGTGTCCGGACGGCGGGGCCCCATCCCGGTGCGCGGGATACGGCAAAGTAATCCTCAATGCCGCTCCCTGACCTGCCGGCCGTCTCAACTGCTACTATAGGCTGTGCCCAATAGATTCTTTATACACTTATTTGTGAAACTATACACAATTATTTCTTTCTGCACGTGAGAAAATACTAATTATTTCCCGTCGTGATGCCGGTTCTCGCGACGATCTCGGAGCTGATCTCCTCGCACTGCGCAGACGGAATGTAATTGGACTCCCCGAACGCCTTCTCGTGCAGCCATGTGATGTCGCTGCTCAGCGTGGTCGGGACCGCGTACCAGACGCCGCCGATGATGCCGCCCCAGTAGCTCTTAGGCCACGCGACACTCTTCTCCATGTCGTAGCCCGGAGCGCCCAGGATCGCCGTCATCATGCCGGCCCTGGTCATGTTCGTCCGGATCTCCGGCAGGACGTTCTTAGACATCTTCTGCAGGCCAATCGGGGAGACCATTGCCTCCTTGATGACCGCTGCAACGATCGTCTTATACCTTCTTGCACGACCGGTGTCGCCGCCGGAAGTCTTCCTGATCCTGCAGTAAGTCGCCGCCTGAACGCCGTCCAGGCGCTGCCTGCCGGAATGCGTGATCTTGGTGTGGTGGCCGTCGACATTGACCGCCGTCTCGTTGCCGTAGTGGTTCAGGTCGCGGAGCTCGCTGTGCCGGACGTTGACTGTCACGCCGCCAAGCGCGTCGACCGTATCGGCGACCGCCTTCCAGTCGAAGATGACGTATTCCTTGATGTTCAGGTCCAGACTGCGGTTCAGCGACGCACAGGTGTCGACGCCCCCGCCGTACGCGTGGGCATGGGTGATCTTATCCAGCCCCAGCGTCCCGTCCGACAGGCCGACCTGCAGGTACGAGTCACGCATGACCGAGATCAGGCGGATCCTGCCGTCTGATTTGCGGATGCTCAGCACGATGATCGCATCCGTGCGGCTTCCGTCGTAGCCCTCGCCCTTCCTGGCGTCCGATCCCAGGATCGCGATGTTCCGGTATCCCTTCAGGCTCTGTGCCACACTGTCGCTGATGCTCCAGTCCGCAGTGCTCGTGTCCTGCCTCTCGAAGTTTCCGGTCATGCTCCAGATGAACGCGACCAGAATCATCGCGAGGATCAGCAGCAGGATGATGATGTTGCGGATCAGCACGCCGACGTGGAACCTCCTGCGCGGGCGTCTTTTGCCGCCTCTTCCGCCGTCCATGCCGTAACCGCCGCCGTAATTTCCGCCTCCGCCGCTGCTGCCGCTGCGGAACGCATGCCTCTCGGAAGAGCCCCTCGAAGCACGGAAAGACGAGTCGGTACGCGCGTGCCGGCCCTCGGAAAACAGGTCGCCTCCCATACTTCCCAGACCTGATCTCGACGAATTTCCCCTGTTCCGCTGCGAGCGCAAAAATTCCCGTTCTGCCTTCCACCCGCGCTTCTCACTGCGCCTCAGGTGCTGCCCGGAACGGCCGCGGCGGATCGCGTCTCTTCTGCGCGCCTCGCGCTCATACTTCTCCGCCTGCTTCGCGTATTCCGGATCCTCGTATTCCCGGATGATCTCCGGGCTGTAATGTTCGTTTCGTAGGTCTGCCGTGTTGTAACGGCGCCCGTTGTTCTTCTTGCTTCTCATAACCGTAATTTTACCACGCGGAAAACCCCCGTTCAATTCTGCCGCAGTCTTTCCACGCATATTTCACAAAAACGACGCAGGACCGGCATCCCCTGTCACGACTGCATTCGCGCTGTTCACGCAGCAGAACTTTTCTTCCCCTGATCCTGGCCTTTCCCACTGTGATTTTGCCGCATACATAAAGGTATAGAATAGTACGCGGAAACTCGATTTCACGCGCGGCCCCGCACTTCCCCCGCGGCGGCACGCGATACCGACTGATAGATATACAAAAAGCATGCATATATACAGAAATTATGCATCTGAAAACGGAAGGAGACGAACAATGATGGATGTAGGAACGATTCTGGCCAGCCTGCGCGCCAAGGCGCTGAGCGACCCGGAGGTTTACGGCAGGCTGATGGCGACCAGGGATGACAAAGAACCCCTCGAGGCCTTCTGCAAGTGCGCCCGCGGCCTCGGCTTTGAACTCTACGAGATGGACCTGCTGTCTGCCGGCGAGGAGATGTACGCGCAGATGAAGCGCTCCGTCAACGGCGGCGGCGAGAACTCCCCGATGCTCGACGGCGAGGACGACTACTACGAGCAGTTCTTCGCCGACCTAGAACGCGAGAATGAGAAACCGCGCTGCTGATGACCGCCCGCGGCGACAGCTTCGATCAGGCGCTCGACTTCTACGGCATCTTCACGAACATGCTCGCCTGGAAGAACTGGGGCACCGTCCTCGGCGCAGGCAGAGAGAACGAAGCCCGCGAGCTCGGCGCTTCCATCTACTAGCGCTCCGCGCCAGTTTCGAGGGAGGTTCATACCTTGGAAATTAATTGTCTATGCATATTGTATCCGTTTCTGCAGTGTCACTAATAATTCATTTCGGTGGAACGCAATTTTCGGAGTTCCATAATAGCGAAAAACCGACGTACTTACATAACAGGTTCTGAGAGCTATTTGATCTTATAGATTTACTGCTGTTGTAATTTCTTATGCTCTTAGAAATCTATCTGCTTTTCGCGGTCTTTTCAGGAAAATGTCTTCTGCGGCGACTCATCGAGGAACTGATTTTCGACGCCTTGTACAAATATACATTTAACTTGAGCGCTGATTCATCGCTACTGACACTTGGAGGGAACAACAGGATTAATTGCGGACCATTTTCATGCAGCATCAGGTCCATTTTAATTTGTCAGACTACTTCACTCTCTTTCTGGCAGTGAAAAAGTTCCACCAAAGCGCAGGAAAATACGCATTGCTGAAATTCGGAAAAGCAATTACACAAAACTTCAAGATTTGACCTCTTACTGAAAAACGATATTCAATAATGTCCTTCCGAGGGTATTTCGATAGGTTTGATCTATGTGTACTGCATACCGAGACCCGCCTTCGTTAGATCATTTCGTCGCGTCGCGGTCTTTTTTTGATGCCCATCAATCAGCGTTTCCTGATCTGCCGTTTCACCTTTGTCTAGCCTGAAATCCCACGACCACGAGCCTTCCCCGTCTGCTTTCCGGTCTGCTGCAGCAGCTCCTCCGTGGAATACGGATACGCGTCGAACGCCTCCTTCAGGAACCGCGGGGTGCGCTCGTATAGACCGCGGTTCAGTTCTTCAACAGTCATCTCATTTCCGAACAGCCACTCGCGGAACATCCCGATAATCCCGTACACGTGGTATTTCACCGCGAAAACCTGCTCCGACGTGAGCGCCTCACCCGTGACGTACCGCACCGCCTCCCGGGACAGGCGGAGGTTAAAGTCCAGCATGTATTTTACAATAGAATTCTGCGACTGATCGGTGAAGGCTTTCTGATAGAATGCCTTCCGCTTCTCCATGCACCGCGTCACCGCGTTCAGGATCTCTGTGCTGTACCCCGGCTCGCGGTCCCCGACCACACCGGAGAAATCCTGCATGTACATCCACGCCACCAGGTCGTACTTGTCGTGAAAATAGTAATAGAACGTCGGCGGCGTCGCCCCGCAGAGCTTACAGAGCCTGGAAACCCTGACCTTTTCCAGCGGCATCGTCTCCAGCATCTTCTCGAGCTGCTCTGCGAACATGATCTTTGTCCGGTCCTTCATCATCGGCTCTCCCTCCTTTCTTCTTATATTATTTCATTTTCGTAAGAAAATCGAATGAATAATCGTTTTCATGTGAGGAAATTTCTCCCACCCCATCCTAAAATGGAGGCATCAAAACAGGGAGGTATTCACCATGAAAAACATCATCATTCTCAACGGTTCCCCGCGTAAGGGCGGCAAGACCGATTCTCTCGTTAAGGCATTCTCGGCAGGCGCGCAGGACGCCGGAAACACCGTCAAAGAATTCTATCTCAACGGCATGAACATCCACGGCTGTCTCGCCTGTGAGACCTGCAGCACCAAGGGCGGAATCTGCGTCCAGAAGGACGACATGGCAGAGATCGCTGACGCGTTCGAGACGGCAGACGTCGTCGTCTTCGCGTCTCCGGAATTCTGGGGCACCATCACCGGACAGCTGAAAATCGTGATCGACCGCCTCTACGCGGAATTCCACAAACTCGGCTGGACCGGCGTCCTGAAGGAGACCGCGCTGCTGATGACCGCCCGCGGCGACAGCTACGATCAGGCGCTCGACTTCTACGGCATCTTCACGAACATGCTCGCCTGGAAGAACTGGGGCACCGTCCTCGGCGCAGGCAGAGAGAACGAAGCCCGCGAGCTCGGCGCTTCCATCTACTAGCGCTCCGCGCCAGTTTCGAGGGAGGTTCATACCTTGGAAATTAATTGTCTATGCATATTGTATCCGTTTCTGCAGTGTCACTAATAATTCATTTCGGTGGAACGCAATTTTCGGAGTTCCATAATAGCGAAAAACCGACGTACTTACATAACAGGTTCTGAGAGCTATTTGATCTTATAGATTTACTGCTGTTGTAATTTCTTATGCTCTTAGAAATCTATCTGCTTTTCGCGGTCTTTTCAGGAAAATGTCTTCTGCGGCGACTCATCGAGGAACTGATTTTCGACGCCTTGTACAAATATACATTTAACTTGAGCGCTGATTCATCGCTACTGACACTTGGAGGGAACAACAGGATTAATTGCGGACCATTTTCATGCAGCATCAGGTCCATTTTAATTTGTCAGACTACTTCACTCTCTTTCTGGCAGTGAAAAAGTTCCACCAAAGCGCAGGAAAATACGCATTGCTGAAATTCGGAAAAGCAATTACACAAAACTTCAAGATTTGACCTCTTACTGAAAAACGATATTCAATAATGTCCTTCCGAGGGTATTTCGATAGATTTAATCTGTGTGTACTGCATACCGAGGCCCGCCTTCGTTAGATCATTTCGTCGCGTCGCAAAGAGGCTGTGAAAAATGACCCGTCATTTTTCACAGCCTCTTTATTTTGCCTGCATAAACGTGCAGCCTCCTTCTCCACCATAATCAATCCAGTGAAAACTGCAGCTGCACCGGGTTGTGGTCGGACACCTTGAACCCTAAGTCGGACGTCCTGGTCCGGATCACCTTCACGTTCGGCGACACGATGAACCCGTCGATCATGTAGTACTGGAACTTCTCCGGGCTCGCGTCGGCGCCCTTCAGCGGCCTGTCGAGGGAGCGGCAGGTCGGCACGGACGCGTCCATCAGGAAGCGCCACCGCTTTCCGAACGACTGCACCGGCAGAGCCCCTGCGTGCCAGGTGCCCTTCAGCTCCGGATATCGGCTGCTGTCGACGTTCGAGAAGGCCTGGTTGAAGTCACCCGCCGCGACCACGTAATTGCCCTTCTCGTACTCGCGGTTCAGGACCTGCTTCAGCATCCTGGTCTGCGCGGCCTTGCCCTCGCCGCTGTCGTACGCCTCGAGATGCAGGTTGACGAGCACGAGCTGTTTGTCGGTACCCTTCACGTTCACGCGGTCCACCATCAGGCAGCGCTTGAGGTTTCCGAGGCGCACCGGCCACTTGAACGGGCACGGGAGCTGGATCCTCGTGGATTCAACGATTCTGCGGTCCGACAGCGTGACGAGACCCGCGTCGACCTTTCCGATCGGCGGCCACGGGTACGGGATGAACGCCACCTTGTAGTTCTGTGCGAAGGTGTTCTGGTATCCCGGGAACGCGGCGGCGATTTCCTTTGCCTCATCAATTCGGTACGACCTCGCGGAGCTGCGGTCGACCTCCTGCAGGAACACGAAGTCCGGCTTGAGCTCTGCCAGGTCTGTTTTCTGCCCCCGGAGGTTCTGCCGAACCCTCGCCTCGCTCGCCGTCTTCACGTGCGTGCCGCCGTCCATGAAAAAGTCCGCGTTGTCGCCGAGCGCGCCGTAGCCGACGTTCCACGTGACGAGACGCAGAGACTGACCGCGGGTGACCGACTGCTGCGACGCCGTGCCGTCCGCCGTGAGGTTGATCTGCTTCGCCGGGCGGTACTCCGTAAGCGTCAAAAAAGCGAGCAGCAGAAGGAATCCCAGGATGCACAGCAGGACCGCTGCGCCGATGCCCTTGATGATTCCCTTTGCCACCCGCTTATTCTTCATGATTGTGTCTCCCGCCTACTCGTCGAGGTCTTCCTGCTTTCCGTATACGGTCATGTCGACGCAGTGAGGTGCGGATGTCATATCGTCCTTCTTGCCGACGAACCAGAGCTTGTATACACCTGCCCTGACGTGGCGCGGATCGAATCCGTCCAGCCCGTCCGCATCGACCTCAACCGTCGCGCCGTCGACAGGCTCTGCCGTCTCGTACGTGTATCCGTAGCAGACCTTGGCATTGAGCGCGTCGATCAGCTCATACGTCTTCCCCTTATAGTCCTCCGCCTTCAGCTCGAGCTTGGTGTTTCCGAGCTTGAGGTAGAGGTTCTGCTCCTTTCCGGCAGCGGCACGCGCATCGGCAAGCTTCTGCGCACGCTTCTTGCGGCGGCGTTCTTTCCTCGCCGCGTCCTCACTCTCGATCATCTCGTTGTAATATTCTACCGCAGAGTTGATGTCCGAGTCAAAGATCATCCGGCCCTTCTTCATCACGATGCCCCGCTGGCAGAACAGCTGCGCGGTTTTGGCAGAATGCGTGACGAGCATGAAGGTGATGTTGCTTCCCATGATCAGCTCGTTGACCTTCTCCGTGCACTTCTTCCTGAAGGAGGCGTCTCCGACAGACAGCGCCTCATCGACGATCAGAATCTCCGGCTCTACATTGACGTTGATCGCAAAGCCCAGGCGGGCTTTCATTCCGCTGGAATACGTCCTGACCGGCTGGTCCATGTACTCGCCGATCTCGGCGAATTCGACGATCGCCGGCTCCAGGCGGGCGACATCCTCTTCCTTCATGCCCATCAGCTGGCCGCGGAAATAGATGTTCTCTCTTCCGGTAAACTCCGGGTCAAAGCCCGCCGTCAGTTCCAGCAGAGCGCTGACCCTGCCGTCGACATTGATCTCTCCCGACGTCGGATACGCTACGCCGGTGATCATCTTCAGCAGCGTGGATTTCCCGGCTCCGTTGCGGCCGAGCAGCGCGACTGCCTCGCCCTTATGCACCTGAAAGTTGATGTTGTTCAGG
Organism: uncultured Eubacteriaceae bacterium; assembly: GCA_903789635.1. Taxonomy (GTDB): domain Bacteria; phylum Bacillota; class Clostridia; order Peptostreptococcales; family Anaerovoracaceae; genus Aminicella. The sequence continues at coordinate 25,420 of CAIFEY010000001.1, read as the reverse complement.
GCCTTGATCTTGGTCGCCCGGTCGCGCACCCGCTTGAAGAACACGGAACGCAGGCGCTGCTTATCGTCACGGAACAGGGTATAGACCTTGTTCACGTTTTTAAATTCAATCGCAATATCTTTATCCATATTGATTCACCGTCCCATCCTTACAGTACGTCCGGAATATCCTTCTTCAGCTTCCTGTATGCCCAGATCGCGAGTACGAAGATGAGTGCCAGCATGATGAAGTAATTCCGCATTTCCACCGAGCTCTCCCAGAACCACTGCTTGTAGATGAAGATGTTTCTGTATCCGTTCGCAATGATGGTGACCGGATTGAACAGCAGCACCTTCCGGATGATCGGCTGCGAGATGCTGTTCGCGTCGTACATGATTCCGGACAGCCAGAACAGCGCCGGGACGACGGACTGCACCAGGTGCAGGAAGTCCTTGCTCATCGCCGACAGCATTCCGGCGAACAGCCCCCACACGGTAAAGAACGCAAACATCATCACCAGGTACACCGGAATCTGCAGATAGTAAAGATCCGGCATATGCCCTGCCAGCATGAAGATGACGACGACCACAAGCTGCAGAATCATGTTGATCAGCAGGTCTGAAATGCTGATAAACGTCGGAATCGTATCGACCGGATACTTGATTCGCTTGACCAGATACTTGTAGCTTCGGATCGACTTGGCCCCATCCACCAGTGAGTCACGCATGTAGAACCACGGGATAATTCCCGCGATCAGCCACAAAAAGAAAGGATATCCATACATATCCCTGTTGTGGCGCAGTCCTACGGAGAATGCGAACCAGTAAACGAAGATGGTTACGGCTGGACGGATGACCGCCCACGCCCACCCGAAGGCCGCGCCGCGGTACTTCTTGATGATGTCCGTCTTCGCAAGCTTAAATAGCTGCTTTCGGAACGCGACATGATCATGCGCGATTTCCTTAATCGTCTCTATCAAACTCTTTTCCTCCTGTTATTTTCCTGCAAACTGCAGACTCCCCCGCAGTCGTACACGTTATCCTTCAACGCTTTCCCGGTATTCCATGCGGCATGCCTGTGCGTGCTCTGTTTTTCTCACGCGGCCCTCTGCCTGGCAAAAGAAATGCGGTTCAGCCCCTCAGGACCTATACACGGCGGTCTGCTGATGAACTCGGTTGAAGCCGGAAACGGCCGCAGGATCACCGCTCGCTTGCACTTCAACTTATGTAGTATACATTGTATAGCACTGAAATTCAAACCACAAATACCCCGGATGCAATTATATGGAAAAAATGATAGAATACCTGTAAAGTACAACGGAAAGGAGAGAGGATGCCGCACATTTTCACCGTGTTCCGGCACCCGGATTTGATATGAATGCATTGACAGAGTTTCTTCACAATCAGGTTCTGATCGCGGCCGTCTTCTCGTGGTTCGTCGCCCAGAGCGTGAAAATGATCCTCTACGCCATCAAAGGCGAGTTCACGAAGGACCGCATCACCTCCGGCGGCGGCATGCCGAGCGCGCATTCCTCCACGGTCTCCGGTCTGGCCGTCTCCACGCTGATCGTCTACGGCCCCGGCAGCTTCGAATTCGCGATCGCCCTGTTCTTCGCGATCATCGTGATCTACGACGCCCGCGGCGTCCGCTACACCACGCAGCAGCAGTCCATCGTCCTGAACCGCCTGCGCCGCCGCGACGAACAGGAGGGCAGGACCCCGGTCCAGTCCGGCGACCTGGACGAGCGCGTGGGCCACACGACCCCGGAGCTTCTCGCCGGAATCGCGACCGGCATCCTGACCGGCATCGTCGTCTGCCTGATCTACGCACACCTTGCCTGATCACCGCGCTGCCCCGCAGGCGCACAAAAAGAGCCGCTCTCTCAGGAACTCCCCTGAAAGGCGGCTCTTTTCTCATGTTCGCAGGTGCGGCCCGTGAACGGCTGCCTGCAGTGCTCTTCTGCAGCGCCTCTCACATTCCACGCATAGCCTGCAAGATCGGGCAAAAAAAAGAGCGGTACCCCCGCTCTCGCCCCGTAGAATACAATGCCAAATTCTCAATTGTAATCCGCGTCCGCTGCGTATGCATCCCCAAACGAACCGCCGTCCCCTCACGCATCCTCCGTGAAGACTCTCTCCTATAATCCGGAATCATTCTGTGATCCTCCGAGTCAATCGACTCAGTCCAACCCATCGAACCGAAATACATCGAATCCATTGGATCGGCCAAGCCAGCCGAATCGGCTGAACCAGGCAAATCAACCGGGACTATAATCGGGAACTCCCCTTCAGATACGGGAAAGAATAACTGCTCGCCTCGAAACACATGCCGCCTCGTCCACTTCATACGCTCTCGAAGTCAACAAAGCTTGTCGTTATTCTACGTATAGCAAAACACCGTCTCCCATGAACGCGTTTCCGCACCCATGCCCGAGCGATGTAAAGCTCAGATTGTGATCTGCAAATGACCGGAAGAACCTTTGCTTGATTCCTGCAGATAGTCCTCCCCCAATTATTTGCATATATATATTATAAATCTCTACGCAAAGATATTCAAGCAAAATCATAAGATTTGTTAAGAATTACTTCGCGCGTCTTTACGTCTTCATATTTATAACATATTTTGAGGTCAACATCAACATTTTCTGTCAATAATCCCGTACATAAACGTCAGGTATCCGCGGTTCACCTGCCTCCGCCCGTTCCAGCAATGCATTCAAGCCGTTGCAATCAGCGGCCGATCGGGGATTTCCCTCCGGTTATATCTTATAAAGTTCCCATCTGGCCTGGCTGAGAAAATATTTAAGTACGTACATGCGCAGGACATCTCCGATCAGACTCTGGCACGTATAATTATACGTGTCTATCCCGCCGATCTTTAAATCCTCGATCTCCAGCACCTTGTCCACACGCACCTCCACGTGGTCTCCGCGGCGGTCCGTGTAACGAAAACGATAAGGTACCGGCCGGCACCCCTCTTTCTTCCGGAATACAGCGATCATATCCACCGGCTCTGCAACAACTTGCATATATGCCTCCTGCATCCGCATCACTTCATTCTTCCTCTTCACGTCACGCTGTTCACGTCCGCCATTCCCGCTTACTGACACTATCATACGATATTTCCGCCGCGTTGTCAAACGTATGTTCTTATTTTTATTAAAATACAAACTTCTGTTCTTTTTGATTCGAAGTTTACGGGGTCTGCGCAGCGCGGTCATCAGGGCACCGCTCCGCGTGAAAGCGGCCGTCATCAGGCGCGGCGGCCTCATGATACTGTCCGTGCGACGGCGCCCCCATGAATACGGCCGCCGCTGCGCGGTCATCCGCTAGCCCCTCAGCGCCCTGAGCTCTTCACCAAACGCGCGGCAGCCGTCGGAATACAGACTTCCCTTCTCCCAGATGAAGTCGAAGTCGTGCGTCATGTGAAAGTCCGGAATCCGAAGCTCCCTGAGCACCCCTGTCCGAAGTTCCTCCTCCACCGCGATCTTATACAGGAACGAGATCCCGCACCCTTCCTTCAGAAGGCCGATAATCGTGTGCATGTTCTCAACCTGGATCTGCCGCTGAAAATCCGAAACCTTCAGTCCGTACACGGCCAGGCAGCGCTCCAGGATGTTGCGGGTCCCTGAGCCCTCTTCACGCACGAGCAGGCGCTCTGTGAGCAGATCTGCGAACGACTCCGTTACTTCGCCCACAGACCGGTTTTCCGCCCTGCAGACACCGACGTACTCTTCCGTGCTGTATCGTAGGTGCTCGTACTTGTCCTTAGGGTAGTACCCCTCGACCAGGGCCAGCTGGATCTCGCCCTTCTGCAGGAGCTTCAGCAGCTGCGTCGTATTTCCGAACCTGAGCCGGATATTCTGCTCCGGGTGCCGCTTCAGATATCTCGCTAAGGGCCGCACAACCGCGTACTCCCCGACCGTCATCGTCACCCCGAGCGAGACCGGCAGCAGGGCGGAATTTCCCTGCTGTATCTCCTTTGTCAACGCCTCCTCATCGTTCTGCAGAACCCGCATCCGATCACGCAGCACAGCCCCCGCCGGCGTCAGGCGCAGGGTCTTATTCTCATACTTGAACAGGCGCACCCCGTAGTAGTTCTCCAGGCCGCGGATGTGCTGCGAAACCGCAGGCTGCGTGATGTTCAGCGCGTGCGAGGCCTGTGTGTAATTCATCGTCTCACAGACCTTCAGAAACGTCTTCACCCGATAATCCAGCATCTCAATACCCCCCCATCAATAATAATCTGTTATGTGTAGATTATAATATATAATTTCAACTTATCAACAGTTCACGATATAATCACACTATATTTACTTGTTTCTGATGGAAAGAGAGGTTTTGCGACAAAATGGAATTTATCAAGAGGAATCTGAAGGGGATTGCCGTCTGTTTTCTCATCGCCGTGCCGTCGTGGCTGGCCGGGCAGAAGTTTCCGATCATCGGCGGCGCAGTCATTGCGATTCTCGCGGGCATGGTGATCGCCCTGTTTCGGGATAATAAGGGATCGGCCGAGGCCGGCATCAAGTGGACATCCAAGTTTATCCTGCAGACCGCCGTCGTTCTGCTCGGTTTCGGCATGAACCTGGGCGTCATCGCGGCGACGGGAAAGGAATCGCTCCCGATCATCATCTGCACGATCGCGACTTCGCTGATCGTCGCCTGGGTGCTGCACCGTGCAATGAAGATCCCGGGGAACATCTCGACGCTCGTCGGCGTGGGCTCCTCCATCTGCGGAGGCTCGGCAATCGCGGCGACTGCACCGGTCATCGGCGCGGACGACGACGAGATCGCGCAGGCCATCTCCGTAATCTTCTTCTTCAATGTCCTTGCCGCGATCTTCTTCCCGATGCTGGGCCACGCAATCGGTTTCAGCACGACCAGCGGGCACGCGTTCGGCATCTTCGCCGGCACCGCGATCAACGACACCTCGTCCGTAACCGCCGCCGCATCGACCTGGGACAGCATGTGGAACCTCGGCAGCGCGACACTGGACAAGGCCGTCACCGTCAAGCTGACCAGAACCCTGGCGATCATCCCGATCACCCTCGTCCTGGCCTCCGTTACGGCAAAGAAAGAGGAATCTGCAGAGAACAACTTCAGCTTCCGCCGCGCATTCCCGATGTTCATCCTGTACTTCATCCTCGCCGCGGTCTTTACCACGATCTGCATGCACGCAGGTGTCAGCGCGGACGTATTCACTCCGCTGAAACAGCTGTCCAAATTCTTCATCGTCATGGCCATGGCCGCGATCGGACTGAACAGCAACATGATCAAGCTGATCAAGACCGGCGGAAAGCCGATTCTCCTCGGCGCCTGCTGCTGGGTCGGCATCACCGTCGTCAGCCTGCTGATGCAGCACGTCCTGGGAATCTGGTAAGCAGTCCGCTCCCTTGCGGTCTGCGGGCAGCATAACGCGCGCACGGCGCCCCGAAGCCCGCGTGAAAACACGAAAAATGAAAAAGCCCCGGGCACAGCTTCATCTGCGTCCGGGGGTAAATGTAAAATACGTCAAATACATAATAAGATAATATAAAAACAGTGTACCTGTGAATTTCACAAGTACGCTGTTCGTCTATGGAGCTCCCGGCCGGACTCGAACCGGCGACCTGCACGTTACGAATGTGCTGCTCTACCAACTGAGCCACGGAAGCACCTCACGCGACAAAATGAATTATATCACATCGCCGTGGAAAACGTCAACGGGGAAATTTAGGATTTCCGCTCATCAGACGAAGGACCCCGCAGTGCTGCATCACACTGCGGGGCTCCCTGCATTCGGAGGTCTTCCGGCTGTAAAAGCCGGATTTTAGTTAGTCTTGATAACTTGTTTACTCGATAACGTCGTTTTTACAATGAACATATACGGTGTCCTGAATGACAGGTTACCGGATAGTATTATATTTATTCCCCTTAAAGGCCGGGTCAAACCTGCAGATACTCTTAAATTCGCAGTATCTGCATGCGGTATCGTCACCCCTCTTCATCGGGCGGATATCGATCGCGCCGCGGTGCATCTCGGTGATGAGCTCGGTGACCTTGGCGGCGACGTCCTCCTGAAGCTTCTCAAAGTCGGATTCCGAGATCAGGATGTCGTTCTTTCCGAAGTCGCCGCTCTTCAGCTTCTTCAGGCTCACAACGGAGGATGCCTCTGACACGCCGAGTTCTCCTGCGACCTCCCTGACCGTCTCCGGGTCGTCCAGCAGCAGTCCGTTCAGGCGGAACTTGCTCTGCACTTCCTTTCGGATCTGCTCCTCGAGCGCCTCCGCAGCCTCGCCGGAGTCCTCCGTAACGGAGTACCCGTCCGCGTCGACGCGCGGCTCCTGGATATGGAAGTAGAACACGCCCGCAGGCTTCCTCTTCTCTGTCTCCGTCGTCTCCGCGGACTCTGCGGCCTGCATGTAGACCATGAGCTGCAGTCGGTATCCCGCGCGGATATCCTCGACGTCCAGCTTGTGGTCGCTCGACTTGTAGTCGATGATCTTGATGCGGTCGTTCTGCAGGACGTCCAGGCGGTCGATCTGTCCCTCGATCAGCACGACGGTGCCGTCGTCCAGCGTTACCTCGATCGGCGGGATCTCCGCACCCACTCCGAACCGGACCTCGAACTGGCTGCCTTTGACCGCCCCCTGACGGACGTGCTCGACGAGCGCGCGCACCGTGTCGATGCAGGCCTCCTGCATGCGGGAGGAGCGGTAACGCTCACGCCCGCTGAAGTAGAACAGCCCCTCGCGGTAAGTCTCCGACTCGCGCCGGATCGCCTCCTCGACCAGGTTCCTGCAGTCATCTTCCGTCGCGCTCTCCCAGATGCCGCGGCGGCTCAGCTCCGCGCTGACGTCCATGATGCAGCGGTGGTACATGTCGCCGATCTCACGGCCGCCCGCCTCGAACACGCGGCGCTCCTCCGGCATCAGGCCGTACTGAACGTAATAGGAGAACGGGCACTGCGAGAACCGCTCCAGGCGCGACGCGCTCAGCGAGAGGACGTTCTGCCTCTCCCTCCTGCGGAACAGCAGATCCGTATACTTAGGATTCAGATTCGGCGGGCGGTTCTGGAAGTGCAGACCGTCTTCGATGCGCTCAGCCTCAGCCGGCATGTTCTTCCGGTACCAGCCGCCTACCGCCGCCCACATTGGGCTGAGCGGCGCGCCCTTCCGGTACGAGGCGTTCAGCTTCTCCGTCAGGTGGCGCAGCGTGCTCAGACGGCCGGCGACCTCCGGCTCGTCCGTGCCGCGGTTCAGGATGTCCCTGCTGACCTTCAGGTCCGGGAAGTGCTCCTGCAGGACCTCGACCAGCTCGGACGCGCGGCTCTGCGCGCCCTCCGAGTCCGCGTTCGCCCAGCTGATCCAGAGAACGTCCGTCGGTGCGCTGAAGTTCCGGTAGATCGCGAGCCGCTCCTCCTGCACGCGGACGCTGTCCGCCTTGCAGATCTCCTCGCCTAAATCAGCCAGCTTCTCGATTTCGTCGATGCCGAACAGCCCGTCATTCGGCGGCCCCTGCGGCAGCACGCCCTCATTGGCGCCCAGGACAACCAGAGCGCGCACAGACGCGTTCCTCGTCCTCTGCATGGTACCCATGACCAGGTCATCCACCGTGGACGGCAAAACACCGATTTCCACCTGTTTCAGCCCTGCTGTGAGCAGCTCGATGAACGACTCGCCGTCGAACGGCTGGTCGCCGATCAGCGCATCGATCTGGTCGAAGAGCCCGATCATCATGCTCCACACCTGCGCCGTCTCGTCCGCCGCCGTCTGCAGCCCGCTGTCCGCCTGCAGCTGCATCAGCCGGTCCAGCCGCGTCTCGAAGTCCATATTCTTTGTCAAAAAACCGTAGAAATCGCGGATAAACTCCTCGTTCGTCCTGGTCTCGCCCCGTCTGCCGCGGTAGATCTTCTCCAGGCCGGAGAAAATGTCGTCCACGCGCGCGCGCAGCTCGTCCAGGTTCGCCAGCCCGGCCTTCCCGTACTCGGCCTCGCCCTTCTGGAACGGGCGCTTCCACATGCTCCCGCGGACCCTGTACTTCAGCACGTAATTCTCGAGCATCTCGATCTCGTCGCTCGTGAGGTCGGACAGGCCGGACTTCAGCGCGCGCAGGATCTCCCTGGTGTTCCACCGCTTCTCGACCGCGTTCAGCATCGCCAAAACACACACGGCCGCCGGGGAATCCAGAATGCTGCGCTTCACATCCATGAACAGCGGGAGCCCGTACTCCTCGAACACGCGACCTGCAGCCTCGGCCCTTGCGGAATCGTTGCAGACGACCGCGATATCACGGTACCGGTATCCGCAGTCCCTGAGCAGGTGCAGGATGAATGCCGCCGCGGATTCCGCCTCGTTGTGCGGGTTCGCGGCCTCCGTGAGCATGACGCCCTCCGGCTTTCCGCGGTAAGGCCTCGGGACCGGCACGTAGAGCTCCTGCTCCAGGTACTCGAGATCCGGGTGTTTTTTCTCCCGTCTCAGGGACACTCCGCCGATCTCGCCCGGGATCCTCGCGACCTCGCCGACCGGGCAGCCGACCTCCTGGGCGGCCTTGATCATGTTCGTCTGCACCGTCTGGGTCAGCGAAAACAGGTCCTCGTCCCTGCACTGTTCATCTTTTGTCAGAACGACGTTCACCGACTCCGCCGCCTGCATGATCCCCTGCAGGACCTCCAGCGTCTTAGGCGCAAAGCTGTCGAAGCCGTACACCCAGACCCTGGCCCCACGGATCAGCCGCGCGCTGCTCATCTGCTTCGCGTACAATCCGACATAATCTTCTGAATCCGTATATTTGCCGGCGATGGCCTCCTGGTATGCCTCGTAGATCTTGATCAGGTCATTTAACTTCTGCGGCAGGAGCGTCTCCCCCTCCCGCGCCTCGATGTTCTGCACGAGCAGCTTCAGCGCCTCGGCCGTGACGCCGTACTGCTTCATCTGGGAGATCAGGTTGTTCGCCATCTCGATGAACGAGCTGCGGTTTCTGCCCGCGCGGAACACCTCCAGGTCATCCCCGATGTCCGCCATGATCTTGGTGAGCAGCATCTGCCGGCCGTATTTATCGACGAACGGCAGCCGATCCCACCCGGTCTCCTTCATGACGGTATGCCCGAGATGGGAGACGCTGTAGATGTCCAGACCGAGCAGGACGTCCGTCTGCAGGAAGTGCATCGCCTGCCGTTCTGCCTCCAGCGTGTACTGGTCCGGAACGAGAATAAGGACCCGGCGGGCAGGGCTGTACCCCTGCTCCCGGATCCTGTTGTACATGAATTTTTCTTTGTCCAGGCATTCTCTGCCAAAATAGATATTCAACATAAATCACACCCGCCGCTACTGCAGCTGTTTCAGCTCCTCGTTGATGAAATCGTCGATGTCACCGTCCATGACGGCGTTCACGTTTCCGGTTTCTGCCCCGGTCCGGTGATCCTTCACCAGGGTGTACGGCTGAAAGATGTAAGAGCGGATCTGTGATCCCCAGGCAATCTGGGAGAAGTCTCCCTGCAGTTCTTTCAGGGTTTCCTTATGCTCCTGCTCCTTCAGCTCCATGAGCTTGGCGTACAGGATCTTCATCGCGACTTCTTTATTCTGGTGCTGGCTTCGCTCGTTCTGGCAGGTGACGACGATGTGCGTCGGCAGATGCGTGATTCGGATGGCGGAGTCCGTCTTATTGACGTGCTGACCGCCGGCGCCGCTCGCGCGGTACGTGTCGATGCGCAGGTCTTCCGGACGGATCTCTACGGAGAGATCGTCGTCGATCTGCGGCGTGACCTCCAGCGAAGCGAACGAGGTCTGGCGCTTTCCCGCCGTGTTGAACGGCGAGATGCGGACGAGACGGTGGACGCCCTTCTCGTGCTTCAGCAGGCCGTAGGCGTTCTCGCCGTTGACAAAGAACGTCGCGCCCTTGATGCCGGCCTCCGTGTCGCTCTGAAGGTCGACGACCTGAATCTGGAAGCCCTTGGACGATGCCCAGCGTGTGTACATACGCAGCAGCATCTCTGCCCAGTCCTGCGCGTCCACGCCGCCCGCACCCGCGTGAATCGTCACGATGGCGCTGTTGTGGTCGAACTTTCCGTTCAGGAGAGTCTCCCTCCGGAATGCGGCAAAATCCTTCTTCACCCTGCGGAAGGCTCGGAGGATCTCATTTGCCTCCTCCTCGTCTTCCATCTCCTCGGCCAGGGCGATATACTCGTCCATTTCCGAGAGCTCCTGCTCCAAATTCTCGTACTGCTCGATCTTCTTGTCGATCGCCGTCTTATCCTTGATCACCTTCTGCGCTCGTTCCGTGTCATCCCAGAAGTCCAGCTCCAGTGTCTGTTCTGTCAGTTTCTTAGATTCCCTCTTCAGACCAGCCAGGTCAAAGGGACTCACCTACCTCTAAAAGTCCGGCCCTAAGGTCCGGGAGTTCCTGCTTTACAGGCTCCAACTTAAGCATGGCCGTTCCTCCTCTCTTCCTCGAGATCCTTCTTCATGCAGCAGTTCTTGTATTTCTTCCCGCTTCCGCACGGGCACGGATCGTTTCTTCCGACCTTCGGACGCTCTCTCTTATACGTGACCGGCTTCTCGTCCCTGTCCGGAACCTCGTAGCCTTCTTCCGGCGCTCCCTGCAGGTCGGAACGGTCGTCGACGTACTCGTCCTTGCGCTCGCTGCTGATTTCCACGACGGCGTGACGCTCTGACTGTGTCTCAAGCGTGACGCTGTAGCAGTAAGTGACGGTCTCTGCCGTGATCTCGCCGATCATGGCGTCGAACATGTCAAAGCCTTCCTTGGCGTAAGCAGCAACCGGGTCCTGCTGGCCCAGGGCACGCAGTCCGATACCTTCACGCAGCTGATCCATCGCGTCGATGTGGTCCATCCAGAGGTTGTCTACGACACGGAGCAGGATCATGCGCTCGACTTCACGCATACGCTCCCTGCCGATCTCCTCTTCCTTCTTCTCGTAAAGCTTCTCGAAATCGTCGTACAGGTCTTCCTTCAGGGAATCCTCGGTCATCACGACGAGTTCGTCCGTGGAGTACTCCTCCTTAGGAACGTACAGCGGCGTGATGCGGCGCAGCGCCTTGTTCATCGCCTCAAAGTCCCATTCCTCCGGGTACTTGGACGCGACGACCGCCTGCTCTACGGCGTTGTCGATCAGGGTGTGGGCCATGCCCATGATATATTCACGGAGATCCTCACCGAACAGAACTCTTCTGCGCTCGCTGTAGATGATCTCTCTCTGCTTGTTCATGACGTTGTCGTACTGGAGGACGTACTTACGAATTCCGAAGTTCCTGCCCTCGACCTTCTTCTGCGCGCTCTCGATGGACTTGGTCAGCATGCCTGCCTCGATCGGCTCATCCTCCTCCAGTCCCATCTTATCGACGAACTTCTGCATGCGCTCGCCGCCGAACAGACGCATCAGGTCGTCCTGCAGGGAAATGAAGAACTGTGTCGTACCAGGGTCTCCCTGACGTCCGGCACGGCCTCGCAGCTGGTTGTCGATACGTCTGGACTCGTGACGCTCCGTACCGATGATGCAGAGTCCGCCTAGTTCTACGACCTCGTCGTGCTCCTTATCATGCTCTTCCTTGAACTTCTGGTGGTACTCGTTGTAGGCGTCTCTTCCCTTGATCAGCTCAGGGTCGTCAGACTTGGCGAATCCTGTGGCAAAGTTAATCTGTTCGTCGGTATATCCGTTCTTGCGCATCTCCTTGCGGGCGTCGAAGTCCGGGTTTCCTCCGAGCAGGATATCGGTACCACGTCCGGCCATGTTGGTCGCGATCGTGACGGCACCCTTGCGTCCTGCCTGTGCGACGATCTCCGCCTCGCGCTCGTGCTGCTTCGCGTTCAGCACGTTGTGCTCGATGCCCTTCTTATTCAGCAGATCGCTGATCAGCTCGGACTTCTCGATGGAAATCGTACCGACCAGGACCGGCTGTCCGGTCTTATGCACTTCCTCTACGCGGTTCGCAATCGCCTTGTATTTACCGTTTTCCGTCTGATAGATGGAATCCTGCAGGTCCTTACGGACGATCGGCTTGTTGGTCGGGATGACGACGACGTCCATGTTGTAGATGTCACGGAACTCGTCTTCCTCGGTCTTCGCGGTACCGGTCATTCCGGAGAGCTTGTCGTACATTCTGAAGTAGTTCTGCAGGGTGATCGTCGCCAGAGTCTTGGACTCGGAACGGACCAGGACGTGCTCCTTGGCCTCGATCGCCTGGTGCAGGCCGTTGCTGTAACGGCGTCCGTACATCAGACGTCCGGTGAACTCATCGACGATGACGATCTCTCCGTCCTTGACGATGTAGTCCTTGTCCCTCTTCATCATGTACTGGGCACGGAGGGCCTCCTGGACGTTGTGGTTGATCTCCATGTTCTCAGGATCGGCGAAGTTGTCCAGGGAGAAGAATTCCTCAGCCTTGGCAACACCGGCATCGGTCAGGCCGATCTGGTTGTCTTTCTCCTCGATTTCGAAGTCTTCCTTCTCCGTCAGTGTCTTGGCGAAGTTGTCCGCCTGGCGGTAGAGGTCGGTGGACTTGGTGCCTTCTCCGGAAATGATCAGCGGTGTTCTCGCCTCATCGATCAGGATGGAGTCGACCTCGTCGACGATCGCATAGTGGAGCTCACGCTGGGTCAGCTCTTCCTGGTAGGTCACCATGTTGTCTCTCAGGTAATCGAAACCGAACTCGTTGTTCGTTCCGTATGTGACATCCGCACGGTACGCGGCTTTTCTCTGCTCCTCGGTGATTCCGTGGATGACGCAGCCGACGGAGAGTCCCAGGAAGGTGTATACCTTTCCCATCCACTCCGAGTCTCGCTTGGCCAGGTAGTCATTGACGGTGACGACGTGGACGCCCTTTCCTTCCAGCGCGTTCAGGTAAACCGGCAGGGTCGCGACCAGGGTCTTTCCTTCTCCGGTCTTCATCTCGGCGATTCTTCCCTGGTGCAGGACGATTCCTCCGATGATCTGTACATGGAACAGCTTCATTCCGACGCTTCGGAATGCTCCCTCACGGGCAACGGCGAACGCCTCCGGCAGGATGTCGTCCAGCGTCTCTCCGTTCTTAAGACGCTCCTTGAAATATGGCGTCTTGGCCTTCAGCTCGTCATCAGACAGCGCTGAGATCTCCTCATCGTAGGCTTCTACCTTTGCCGCAATCTTCTCGATCTTTCGGATTTCCTTCTTATTCAGGTCACCGAAAATTTTCTCCATTAAACTCATTCTGGGTGAGTCCTCCTTTTCTAATCCATTTCATCCGGTTTCTTGGTCACGCGCAGGTTGATCTCGATCGACTTTCGACTGTCCGCCTTGGTAACCCTTCCGGTAAATATCTGTTTATTGGTATCGTACGAGAACGTGTCTCCCGTCTTAGGCAGCCGGTCAATCTGGCGGACTACCCATCCGTTCACCGTGGTCTCGTCGAAGTCAATATCTTCACCAAAATAGTCGAAGACCTTCTCGACGTTCGCAAGCCCCAGGACGCGGTAACTCCCGTCCTGCAGCGGCGTAATGTCTCTGGCTCCGACATCCTCATGCTCATCGTATATCTCGCCGACCAGCTCCTCGATGATGTCTTCCATCGTCACGAGGCCGGTCGTGCCTCCATATTCATCGACGACGATCGCAATCTGGCTCTTATCGTGCTGCATGCGCTGCAGCAGGGAAAATGCCTTGATCGAGCCCGCTACGAAAACGACAGGCTTGATGTAATCCGATATCGTCTTAGGCTTGTGATAAATGTAGTTGTGGAAGTCCTTCTGGCTGAGCACACCCAGGATCTTATCCAGGTCGTCCTCATATACCGGAAGCCGGGAAAAACCGGTCTTCAGGAACATGTCGCTGACCTCGTCTTCGGTCATCTCCACGTCGAGTGCCTCGATATCCACGCGCGGCGTCAGCACGTCCCACGCTTCCAGCTCGTTGAACTCGATCGCGTTCTGAATCAGCTCGCTCTGGTCGGACTGGAGGCTTCCCTCCGTCTCCGCCTCTTCCACGATGGTCAGCAGCTCGTCTTCCGTGATTCCGCGGTCTGCCTCACCGTTGATCAGGTGCAGCAGCAGCTTCTTCCATTCCCGGAACAGCCAGTTGACCGGCGTGAAGATCAGCACCAGCGCGTGAAACAGCGATGCGAAGAACATCGACAGCGATTCCGGAAACTCCTTGGCCAGCGTCTTAGGCGTGACCTCGCCGAAGATGAGGACGACGATCGTCATGACGACGGTCGAAATCGTCGCTCCGTACGCGCCGAATACAGCCACAAAGAACACCGTCGCGATCGCGGTGTTGGTGATGTTCGCGATGTTGTTTCCGACCAGAATCGTCGACAGCAGGTCGTCATAGCGGTTGATCAGTTTCAACGCGCGCTCCGCCCGCTTGTCACCGGCCGTCGCCAGGTTCTTCAGCCTGATTTTATTGGCTGAGGTGAACGCCGTCTCCGCGGCGGAAAAACACGCCGACATCAGTACCAGCACGACTATTGCTGCAATATATATTCCCGCTTGATGGGATTCCATACTCTCTTTCCCTCCCTAAAAAGATCGCTTCTACTCTAATTAGCAAAAAGAAGCCATCATCCAGTTATACTATCATACCCCGCATGGAAATAAAAGAAAAAATCCTGTTCTTCAAAAACTCTACAAGTTCCAAACCAATTGAGATCATGCGGTTTTCTCACCGCCCCGCCGCCCCGCGTGCTATACTTAGGGGTATAGTACTAGGAAAGAAAGAGGAAGAATGATGTCAACGAAAACAGAATTACTTGCCTTATTGAAAGAAAACCTCGGCACGCCGGTTTCCGGCCAGCAGGCCGCCGACCGCCTCGGCGTGTCCCGAAACGCGGTCTGGAAGGCAGTCTCCCATCTGAAGGAGGAGGGCTACCCGATCGAGAGCCGGACCAAGGCCGGCTACTGCCTGACGGCGCTCCCGGACATCCTCTCGCAGGAAGAAGTCGAGAGAGGCGTCACCGCGGACATCGACGTCGTCGTGGAGGACGTCGTCACGTCGACCAACGACCTGGTCAAGGAGGCGGAATGGACCGGACGGCCGGTCGTCGTCATCGCCAACCGCCAGACCGGCGGGCGCGGCCGCCTCGGACGGAAGTTCGAGTCACCGGGAGGAACCGGTGTATACATCAGCTTCGGCATGAAGCCGGAGTTCTCCATTGCCCATTCACCCTTTGTC
This sequence comes from uncultured Eubacteriaceae bacterium, assembly GCA_903789635.1. GTDB lineage: Bacteria > Bacillota > Clostridia > Peptostreptococcales > Anaerovoracaceae > Aminicella. Next base: position 10,303 of record CAIFEY010000001.1, on the reverse strand, counting down.
ACCATGGCCGCGGCGGTGGCGGTCTGCCGCGCGATCCGGAAGGTCGTCGGGATCGACGTCGACATCAAGTGGGTGAACGATCTCTATTACAATAGAAAAAAAGTCTGCGGCATCCTCACGGAAGCGCAGACGAACATTGAAAACGGTGTTATCGACAAGCTGATCCTCGGGATCGGCATCAACTGCTTCCCGGGCAGCTTCCCGGAAGATATCGCGCACAAGGCCGGCTCGCTCGCCGACCACGCGGGCGCATTCAGCCGCAGCGCACTCGCCGCTGAGATCATCAACGAGGTCTGCAGCATCATGGACGACGTGGAGAGCCGCACATTCCTGGAGGAATACCGCAGGAGGTGCTTCATCCTGGGCGAGCAGATCTTTGTCCATCCCCTCAGCTCCAGCTCCGAGATCCCGGCCAGGGCCCTGTCCATCGAGGACGACGGCGGGCTCCTGGTCGAATACCTCGACGGGGAGAACGCCGGGCTCCGCAAGGTGCTGCGGACCGGGGAAATCTCGATCCGCCTCTACGACCAGGAGAACATCCCGCGCCGCTAGCGCTTCTGCCTCCTCTTCGGACAAAAGCCGCACCGGGGCTTCATACCACCCGGTCTGCCGGCAGGCGCTGTCCGTTTCCGAACACGGTTTGCTGACAGGCACCGTTAGATCAGATCCTGTTTATTTTCAGGCCCGGATTCCGGCAGTTAATTTTCGGAAGATCCCTGAACCGTGTCCTTTGCCGCACCGAACAGCTCGTAGGAAGCCGGCTCGCCGTCCTCAAGGTGCACGATGTAGCCGACGCCAGGAGCCGGGACCCACTCCCAGATCTCCTCGTTCGGGCGGTCGAACCAGTAGCGCATCAGCTGAGAAATCACGCCGCCGTGGCAGACCACCAGAGTCGTCGGTCCCTCGAGGATCGGCGCCTCTTTTTCTGCCGGCATGTCCTTCGGGAGCTTGAGGAGCTGCGCGCGCATGTCCAGGTATTTTTCCGGCATGACCTCTCTGGCCGACGACGCCGCGCCATTCGGGCCGACCGCGTTCTTCGCGTTTTTCTGCGAAACGGTGCGTCTGCAGAAGGACTCGTGCTTGGACATCAGGATGTCCGCGCCCGTCAGCACACGGCGGGTAAAGCTGCCCCTGGAGTCGCCGCCCTCGAGCTTTGCCTCATAGCTGGTGTCGTTCACCCACTTCATGAACTCCGGATCCTCCTTCAGCTCGTCGAAGGAGTGGCCCTCGAACTTTCCGAAGCGGTATTCCTTCAGCTCCTTGATCTCCTTATGCGGAAGGTCGCCGTAGACCGCCTGCAGCGTCTGCTCCGTGCGCTTAAGCCCCGTCGTGAACACCTGCGTCGCGCCCGGAAGCTCCGGGTAAACGCCGCGTCCGCCGAGCTCCTTCAGCTCCTGTTCGCCTTCCTCGGAAAGCGGCAGGTCCAGCCATCCGTAAAACCAGTGCTTTTGGTTCCCCTCGGTAACTCCGTGTCTCAGCAATACGATTTCTGATCTCATAATCTCCCTCCCAGTTCGCGCGCAGCCGGCCCCGTGCCTCCAAACACAGCACATCGAGCGGCCTGCACGCCGTCAATACGGAGCGAATCCTCACACCCCGGCGGAACCTGTGAACCTGTCTTACCCGCGCTCGTGTATACTGCATATTATTCGCTTCATCCCGTACAATTCTCGCAATTCGCCAGTATCAGATAATTAAGAGCGGATATGCTCTCCCAGGCCGCAGAACACGCGAACGACCTCGTCCGCCCGCTCCGCCAGAAGCTGGAGGCAGCGACCCGTCTGATCCCTCCACCTGCGCATTTCTGCGTCGATCGGGACCACACCGTGCGTGATGTCCGTGCAGATGACCGCCTTATCCCGCCATGCACCTGACCGCAAAATTTCCTGCAGCCGCGCATACGGATCCTGTCCCTCCCTGATCATTCGGAGGATCCAGGCTTCCAGGTGGTTGACTGCGAGAAACGCATCTGCCGCCCGCAGGAGGTCACCCCCGCCGGCCGCCGCGTCGTTTTCGCAAGTCTTCAGACATGCACAGTCATAGATCTGCCCATCCGATACCGTGTAGTTAGTTATAACATATTCTGTTTTACCTTGAAATGCGCCCCCGAAAATTAGGATCATTTTTCCTCCGATTTTTTAGAAATTACCGAATTATCCATGTTTTCTCACGAACAAATTCATTCAAAATTGTTGTTCTTAACACAGTGCAGCGACGAGCAATCCTCACCGATTATATTTATACCATACGCGAACCAATTTATGTTGTACAATATTTTGCCCAAGTTTTCATGTATACCGGGATTTTACGATATCGATTATCACATGCGTTTATATATGTGTTCTGCTATCATCATGATTATTTTTCCTGTGTATTGGCCACAACTATTCCCAAATCCTATCGCGGACAATATCGATTAAATATGCACGCAAATGTATCGTTATTAGCAACCACAGGCAGACTACATGCAGGCGAGCGCCAGCAGGACGATCCCCGCGAGCTCGCTGATACAGATCGTGTATCCTGCGATGTCGCCGTTCATGCCCCCGAGCTGCTTCCGCGCGTGGCGGCAGGCGAGCCATCCGGCGATCCACATAACGGCGAGCAGTCCCGCGGCAGAGGCGATCTGGCAAAGCCAGAGCCCAACCCCGGAAGACGCACTGATGTCCAGCTGCACTCCCGCGGCCAGAGCCGAGACTGCGCACACCGCAGCCATAAGCGCCGCCGTCAGTACGTAGATCCCGATCCGGTAGCTTTTCTTCTCCGGATCCGCGTTTCCCTCGACGTACTGGCTCGTCCGGATCGGCTCATACGTGAGCACCATCCGCCCGGCGCAGGCGCGGCTGAACACCGGAACCAGGAACAGCAGCACCGGCAGCAGGAGTGCCGCGGCCGCGCGATACGCGGCATAACCCATCGCTGCGCCGTGCGGCGTGCCCAGTCCCAATCGGCCGCAGATCCCGGCGCCAATCATCGCAGATAGCCCGCCGGTCCAGCCCCGCGCGTCCATCATCGACGAGAATCCGGCCCCGCGCCGCGCCGCCGAAAAATCCGACGCCGATGACGCCGATGTCGATGATAAAAAGGAAGAAGATGTCGATGATAAAAAGGAAGGAAGGGAAGAAAACAGGCTCTCCGCCGCCGCGAACCAGACTAACAGCAGGAACACGAGGCAGATCACCGCGAACGCGCCGACCCTGGAATCCTTCAGAATCCGCTGGCGCTCCTCGAGCGGGCGGCGCGACATCACGGCGTCGCTCACGTCCATGAAGCCGTCCAGGTGCATGTAGCCGCAGAGACGGAAAATAAGGAATTCCGCGCAGACCGCGAGCAGGGCGGCCGGGATCCCGATCCAGCTCAGCACCGACAGGCAGAGCACCCAGACGAACCCGATGACCGCGCCGATCGCCGGCAGGTACATCAGCATCCGGTGGTTCAGGCTGCTGTCCCAGTGCTTGTAAGGGCAGGGGATGACCGTAAAATTGCCCCAGGCCATGAACAGGGCGGTGATATTCTTCTTATTGTTTTTCTGTTGTTCCATACTGTATCCTTAGATATCCCTATAGGGAATGAAAATCATTTTCGAGTGCCTCGGCCGTATTGCGCAGCAATGCGGTTTTTCTACGGCCGCGGCCGCGCGCCGCAGAAAAGCTGCGCGCCGCATGCGCCGTTGGTTTTACCGCTCCGGTCTCTTCCAAACCTTCGTGATGCCCGCGGAAACCTCTTCCACCTGATCGCAGCGGCGGGCCAGGGCGATGCCAATCCGGCCAAGCGCGCGGCGGTAATCTTCCGTGAACTCGTCGTACTCCGCCGCATCAGAAAAGATGTCGTCGGACACGAAAACGGTGTTTTCCGTCCGGTCGGCAAAGCTCAGCATCTGCATCAGCACCTCTTCTCCTGCGGAAGGGTTGATTTTGCCGCCGCGGAACATGACGTTCGCGAGCAGGGCGGTGACGCTGTCCAAGAGGAAGACACCGGATGCGTCAGCCGCGTCCAGGGCGCGAAGGACGTCGTACGGCTCCTCGAGGGTCCGGAAACCCCAGCCTTCGCGGGCTTTTCTGTGATCGCGGACACGCTGCAGGTCCTCTTCATCCTTAGGGTCCATGACCGCGAGGTAGTAGAGCGGCACGCCCAGGCGCTCCGCCGCATCACGGGCGATCTGCTGGGCACGCATGGACTTCCCGGATTTGGCGCCGCCGCTGATGAAATAGTGCATGATTCCTCCTCTTTTCGATTACCCGTTTTCTTATCCGATTTCCCCGGATTTTCCAGTTTATCCTATCCTTAATATAATCGGCTGAATCTATATTCGACCAGCCTATATTCTATTCGGCTGTTCGGCGTTATTCCGTGTGCGACGCGCCGCCGGTGTAGTCCTTCTTGGTCATCTCGTCGAGGTAGGCGGCGTCAACCTGCCCGTCCTCGAGCGTTCCCATCAGGTCCATCGTCGCGCACGCGCCTTCCATGACCTTGAACATGAGCGGGCATCCGCTGCCTTCGCCGAGGCGCATCTTAAGGTCTAATACCGGCGTCAGGCCCATCATCTGCACGGCCGCGAGGTATCCCGGCTCCGTCGAGCAGTGCGAGGCGAACAGGAAGTCCGCGGTTTCCGGCACCATGACAAAGGCAGCCAGGGCCGCAGCGGCGGAGATAAACCCGTCGACGACTGCCGGAATCCGGTGTGCGGCTGCGCCGAGGTACGCGCCCGTCATCGCGGCGATCTCAAAGCCGCCGATCTGGCGCAGGAGCTCGATCCCGGCGCGGACGCGCTGCGCCCTGGTAAGCGCCTTCGGGTCCTCTTTAGGACTGCCAGTATCATTCGAAGCATTTCTGTCAGGCGCGCCGCCTTGATCGAGGAGGCGGAGCAGGGCGGTCAGATCCTCGCTCGCTTCGCTTCTGCAGCGGGAGGCGGCACCTGCGACGACCTTGATTTTCCGGCTCAGGCCCTCGTCGTTCAGGCCGCCGCCGCGGCCGACGAGCCGCTCCGCCGGAATTCCCGTCATGCAGCAGAGCAGGGCAGAGGAGGGCGTCGTGTTCCCGATTCCCATCTCGCCGACGCCGAGGAGCCGGACGCCCGCCTCAGCTGCCGCATCGGCGGCCTCGATGCCGGTCAGCACCGCCGTCAGGGCCTGCTGCTCGCTCATCGCGGGCTCCCTGTACAGGTTTCTCGTTCCCGCGGCGATCCGTCGGTCGACGATGCGGTCTGTGAGGTTTCCATTTTCCGTCAGCATCCGGTCCGTATAGAACTCCGGCGGGGCAGGGATGCGCATGCCGAGGTCCGTGACGAGGAGTGGGATGGCGAAGTATTTTGCGAGGGAGCCGATGCCTGTGATGCGCCTCGTGAAGTTGACGGTCTGCGAGGTCGTGACCGTCTGCGGGGCGGAGGCGACGCCTTCTTCCGTGACCCCGTGGTCCGCGGACATCAGCAGGACCGCCTGCCTGTCCAGCGGATTCCCGCATGACTTCCCGGTGATGCCGGCGATCTTCACGGCGATCTCCTCCAGCCTGCCGAGGCTGCCCGGGACCTTCGCGAGGGAGCGCTCCCGAACGCGGGCTTCCTCCATGGCCGTTGCGTCCGCGGGTTCGATTCTCCCCGTCACCTCATCCAGGCGAGCGCGCATCTCCGCGGCACTCATTTTCCGGCAGTCCAGGCTGCTGTCTTGAGATTTATTCATTTTGTCCCTCCTGTGCATCCAACCCCCTGCATAAACAGGGATATTACGGCTTCTTCCGACGGTTCCGCAATCGTCACAATCGTATCTATTGTAGCAGAAACCGCATAAATTGCCACCCTTCCGGCATTGCAGAGCGTTTTGTTATTTGGTACAATGGATAACATAATTATTCAGTTTATGAAATGAAAATACATTTATCGCATCCGTCACAATATCAATTTATCGGCATTTTCAGAGGATGGAGGCGTCATTTCAACGTTTATTTCCAGTTATTTCTATTTTGTCTGGAGAGAAAAGGGCAGGGGTTCATGAAAATCAGCAAGCGCGCACAGAGCAACATCATTCTATTCATCACGGCGTTCATCTGGGGATCGGCGTTCGTCGCACAGAAGGTCGGCGGGGAGATCGGTCCGTTCACGTACAACGGCGTCAGGACGCTGCTCGGCGGGCTGGTGCTGATCCCGGCGGTCATCCTCTCCGACAGGGCGGACAGCGGCTGGCAGTCGTCGACGCCGGAGGAGCGCAGGGTGCAGTGGAAGATCGTCCTGACAGGCGGACTCCTCTGCGGGCTGATGCACTTCATTGCGTCGAACCTGCAGCAGGTCGGCATCGAGCACACCACGGCGAGCAAGGCGGCGTTCATCACCTCGCTCTACGCGATCATCGTCCCGATCATCTCCGTCTTCATCGGCAAAAAAATCCGCGCCCTCGTCTGGGTCAGCTGCCTCATCAGCGTCGCTGGCCTCTACCTGATCTCGATGAAGGGGAGCCACTTCACGCTGCAGTTCGGCGACCTGCTCGTGCTGTGCTGCGCGCTGTTCTTTGCCCTGCAGATCCTGGTCATCGACCACTTCTCGCCGAAGTGCAACGGCGTCAAGATGTCCTGCATCCAGTTCCTGTTCTCCGGGACCGCCGGCATCATCTGCATGTTCATCTTCGAGAACCCAAACCTCGGCGCAATCCTGCACTGCTGGCTCCCGATCGTCTACGGCGGCGTCTTCTCCACAGGAATCGCGTACACTCTGCAGATTATCGGACAAAAGAACACTCCGGCCACAGAGGCATCCCTGATCCTCTGCCTGGAAGCCGTTTTCGGCGCGCTGACCGGCACGATCCTGCTGCACGAACTTCTTTCGCCGCGCGAATACCTCGGCTGTGCGCTGATCTTCGGCGCCGTCGTGCTGTCCCAGATGCCGAGCGATCCGGGCAGGCTCCCGGCATTTTCCGGCAAAGGCCGCAAGCGCAGGGGAAAATAGTCCCTGCTGTTTATTCGGCAGCGCCCATGAATGCCGCATTTCGGCAGATTTATGCAGCAGCGCACGCCGCGCATCCAGCGGTACTGGCTGCTGCATCAGAGCTTTTGCCGATAGCTGTACCGGTGAACTTTGTCGAATAACACTAGGTAATTATTCCACCTTGCATACACTTTTCCCATCTAACACTTTACCGTTTTAAACCGAAAAATTATTGTTCTGCCTAAAACTTTAACCTGATAAAATATTGAAATATCAACGCTTTATCAGGTTAAAATTTCACAGAAAATATTTAGGTAAAATATTCGAAAATTGTCTTTATCTTTCCTTTTACAAGGTGTATAGTAGTCTCCTGGCGGTGGTCGGCAAAATGCGTCTGGCCATCGTTTCATTTACGAAGAATCATTACGAAAAGAAGTATTACGAATGATACAGGTCTTGCAGGACGCCCGGCACGAACGCGCTCCTGCATGGATGATACAGAGACTGCACGGGAGGCCGCAGTACGCAACGGACCGTGCCGCAGGGAAAGGGAGGAGACAAATGAGTAAACGCGCACAGAGCACAATTCTGCTTTTCGCTACAGCTTTCATCTGGGGATCGGCGTTCGTCGCCCAGAAGATGGGAGGGGAGATCGGAGCCTTTACGTATAACGGCATCAGGACCCTGCTCGGCGGACTCGTCCTGCTTCCTCTGATTTTCTTTGCCGACAGGGCCGACGTCGGACAGGCGAACCGCACGCACGAGCAGAAAGCAGCGGAGTGGAAGATCCTGCTGGTCGCCGGATTCCTCTGCGCGGTGACGCATTTTCTCGCGTCCAGCCTGCAGCAGTTCGGCGTCGCGTACACATCCGCGTCTAAATCCGGGTTCATCACCTCGCTCTACGCCGTCATGATCCCGATCTTCTCCGTCGTCATCGGAAAGAAGGTCCGCCCGATCATCTGGGTCAGCGGCGTGCTCAGCGTCTCCGGACTCTACCTGATCTCGCTGAAGGGCGGCCACATGACCTTCCAGAAGGGCGACATCCTGACGCTGCTCTGCGCGGTATTCTTCGCGCTCCAGCTCATGTTGAGACGGTAGTATTGATGTCAAGGGTCAGGGACTAAGGGGTGAGCAAAGCCTTATTTTAAGCCATTCCTGCACACCTGACCATTTTGCAAAAGGATGGTTCAATTAAGGAAAAACTCTCTGGGGGAACTTATCGACCGAGCTATTTTACAAGGTTGAGACTCGTGATTAGATATTTGGTAGGTTGAGACTCGTGATTGGATGTAGTGTTCCAGTTGGATGTCATAAAAGATAAAAAGAGAGCAGGCTGCTCCGGGAGCAATCCCATGAGCAAGCCTGCTCTTATTCGTTGATGTCGATCTCAAGCCCTGATTTGAACCGGACGGTGAAGTGGTCGTCGTAAACGGTGATCTGCTGGATCAGCTTTCGGACGAGGCTTTCGTCGAATTCGGTGATTTCGGATTGCTGACTACCAATGAAGTCCTGCAGCTCGGCGATGCGCTTCCGGGTCTCCTTGCGGCTGCGGGTGTCTGCCTCGGCCTGTGATTTCTGCCCGCGCAGCGTAAAGATTTCATCGGCGATGGCATCGTAGTCCTGCTTGCTGTTGGCCTTTCGGATGAGCTCTTTCTGCAGCTCGTCGAGCCGTGCCTGGATACCGTCCGGGCTCATCGTGTCGGCGGCCATTATAGCTTTTGCTATGTTCTCCTGCATCTGCCGGAGGAAACCGTCGCTATCGGTGAGTATCCGATTGAAGGCCTTGACCGTGACCTCTTGCAATAGGTCTTCCTTGACGGTTCGGCTGATGCAGTTCATGGCGGCGCGGCTGGGTTCAAGGCGGCTGATGCATCGCCAGACGATGCTCTTGCAGCCGTGGTTATTCCAGTGGACGCGCCGGTAGAGCTCGCCGCATTCTCCGCAGACGACCATCTGAGAGAAGCAGTTGTTGCCGGAGTAGATGCGCTTCTGTCCGTTCGGCCCGGTGTGAACCTTCCTGCGTCGCACAAGCTCCGCCTGCACCTGCATGAAGATTTCCTTCGGAATGATGGCTTCATGGTCATCTTCCACATAGTATTGCGGCAGGGCACCGGAGTTGCGTACGCGTTTCTTGGTGAGAAAGTCCGTGGTTACGGTTTTCTGAAGCAGGGCGTCGCCCATGTATTTCTCGTTTCGGAGAATTTTGTTGATGGTGGAGTCGTACCATTTTGTCTTGCCCGCGCCGGTGAGGATGCCGTCCTGCTCCAGTCCTTCGGCGATCTTCTTCATGGAGAGCCCTTCGAGGTACTCGCGGTAGATCCGCTTGACGACCTCCGCCTGTTCCGGGTCGATGACGAGGTGCCCGTCGCTGTCCTTGGTGTATCCGAGGAAGTGATTGTGGTTGACCTGCACCTTTCCCTGCTGGTAGCGGTACTGTAGTCCGAGCTTCACGTTCTGGGAAAGGGACTGGGATTCCTGCTGCGCGAGGCTTGCCATGATGGTGATCAGAACCTCGCCCTTGGAGTCCATCGTGTTGATGGATTCCTTCTCGAACCAGACCGCGATGTTCTTGTCCTTGAGGAGCCGGATGTACTTGAGGCAGTCGAGCGTGACGTTGTTTCCGACCTGCCGTCTGGCAGGGATGATTGTCACGTTTGCCATCACCGTGCCTCGCTTTCAATCAGGCTGTACAGGTATTCCGCCTGCTGCTTCGGGTCGTCGTAGGCCTGTTCAGGAGCGGCGAGCTTGAACCGGGTTGGCGGCTTTCGTGTATCCGGCGACTGCTTTTTCCTGTTCGTCCGTCCGAGCACCTTTGCCCGGCGCAGGCGTTCGGCCTGTGCTCTGTCGTAGGTTTGCTGGTCGATGATGGCGGGATAGTAGTCGTCTCCGAGGTAGTGCTTGTTTTCGAGCAGGCGTTTTGCCGAGCCGTGCCACGTCTCGATTCCTGCTTCGTGCGCAGCCCTGGCAAGCGCCATTCCGTCAAGGTAGTTCCTGTAGAGGTTTCTTATCTGCTGGGCTTTCTGTTCGTCGATGATTGCCTTCCCGTTTTCGATTCTGTATCCGTATGGCGTGTGTCCCATGTTTTTTCACATCCTTTCCGTGAGCGTGAGCCCGCATTTGAGCTGGAATGCCGCCTCGTGCCGCGAGCGAATGACAATACGTTCAACGAACCGTGAAAAAAGCTGGTCGTCGAAGGCTTCGAGCATTCGGCTTTTCTCGGTGAAGCGCAGCAGATCCTCCGCCTGCATCAGAGCTGTGGCTTCACTGCTTGTCGTGTTCTTCAGGGCGTCTATTTGTTTTCGAATGCCATCGGCCTGTGAGAGGAGCTCGGCGGTTTGTTGGCTGTAGATCACTTGGTCGATGAATCCCTGCGCCATGAGCTTCGTGAGCGTC